>URJY01000022.1 GCA_900548275.1 uncultured Opitutales bacterium
TCAACGGAGGCAACCTCAGCGCGGCGACTGTAAGCGGAGCGACGACCGTAAACGGAACGGGCAACGCTACAATCGCGAGCGCGAACACCGTATCTTCCACGGCACTTACTGGAGACCTGACCATAGGCTCGGCTACCGGCGACACCAATGTCGGCACGGTTAGCGGCAAGCTTTCCGTTTCGAACTCCGCGGGAAATGTAACCGCGACGGGAAGTGTCGGCACAGCCGAACTTAAAAACGTGCAGGATGTCGATATAAACTCCGCGACGGTCACAGATATAGACGGGGCAAAGAATGTCAATATCGGATCTACGGGCTCTCTCGGCGTGCAAAATGCCGCCTCCCTTTCGGTTGCGACGACGGGCAACGTGGTCGTAAGCGACATGACGGGAGACGTATCCTTCGACAACATAAACGGAACTCTCGACGCCCAAAGAATCGGCGGCGAAGTGAAAGTGACCGACACCGTAACGGGAAATGCGCTCGTTGACACTGCGGGAAGCGTGGACATTGCGAACGCAAATTCCGACGTAACCGCGAAAAACATTACGGGCGACGTGAAAATCGACAATGTGGCGGGCGCCGCGACGCTCGAAAAAATCGGCGGAAACGTTACAAGCGCGACCAGCCTCGGCTCGCTCGACGCCTCGAACGTAACCGGCTCGATTACGGCGAAAGATGTGGCAGGCAAAATAAAAGCGCGCGGCATCGCAGACATATCCGCCGAAACCGCGGCAAGCCTCGACATCGACGGAGCCGGCAATGTGAATGTTTCCACTGTAAACGGAACGACGAACGTCGCCAATGCGACAGGTCTTGACATCGTTTCCGCCAACGGGAACGTGCGCGCCGACGCAATCAACGGCGACATCAATCTCGGCACGGTGGACGGAAAGGTCGATTTGTCGCGCGCCACTGGCGGCGCGGTATCGGTCGGAAGCGTAAACGGCAACTTTACAGCCGAAGAATCTGAAAGTTCGATAACCGTGGATACGGTGTCGGGCAACATGAAACTTACGGATGTATCCGACGTCGCCGTAACCGGAAAAATCGACGGCAAACTTACCGCCAACGGAGCGGGCGACATATCCGCGGAAACCGTAGAGGGAACCTCGAACGTAACCGACGCGGCAAGCCTGAAAATAACGACAGCCAACGGCGACGTAACCGCAAATTCCGTTGCAGGCGCGGTCGACATAACCGATCTCGACGGCTCGGCAGAAATCAAAAAGGCAGGCAGCCTGAAAATCGGCAGCGCGACGGGCACGGTGGACGCCTCGAAAATCTCGGGGAAAGCCGAAATCGGCTCCGCCTCCGCGGTTGATATAAACACGGCCGACAGCGTTGTCGCCGACAACGTTACAAACGGGCTGGTCGTAAAGAGCATAAACGGAACGGTTGAAAGCTCCGGAACACTCGGCAGTTTCGACGCAACCGACGTCGGCGGGGCGACAACCCTCAACGACGTAAGCGGACGCATAAGGGCGACGGATGTTTCGGACTTGTCGGCAAATTCCGCGGGTTCGCTTAGCATAAACGGCGCGGGCAACGTCCAAGTGACGACGGTGAACGGCATCGGCGACGTAAGCGGCGCGGCAAGCCTCGACATAACGACCGCTAACGGCGACATAACCGCAAAGACAATCGCCGGCGACGTTAAACTGGCGAAGGGAACCAACCTCACGGTAAACGGCGCGGGCGGAAACGTAAGCGCGGACGACATATCCGGCAAGCTCAAGGCAAGCGATATAGACGGCGGCATAACAAGCTCGACAAATCTCGGCTCTCTCGACGCGACGACGGTCGGCGGCGATATATCTGTCGCCGCTGTGCAGAACGAGCTGAAAGTCGACGACGTCAAAAACGTATCGGCTTCGGGCACGGTAGGCAGCGTAAACGCCAAAAACGCGGGCAACCTCTCGTTCGCCGACGTAACGAACCAGCTGGAGGCCTCCAACACGGGCGACATCGCCGCAACGGGCAAAATCGGCTCCCTCGATGCAAAATCCGCAGGCGACATCTCGATTGAAGAAGTCGGCGGAGTCTCCTCGGTGATAGACGCCAAGAGCCTGTCGATAACGACCGCTGGAAGCGAGGTCACCGCAAAGAATATAGCGGGCAACGTGGAAATCGCGAACGGATCCGATTTGATTGTGCGCGACGCCAAGGGCGTTGTAGCCGACAATCTGTCGGGCAAGCTCGACGCCGCCAACATAGGCGAAAACGGCATAACAAGCGCGGGCTCGATAGATTCCGTCTTGGCATCGGCGGTAAACGGAGACATATCCGTCAACACGGTTGTCGGAGAGCTCAAAGTCAACGGGGCGAAGAACGTTTCCGCAAGCGGAACGCTCGGTTCGGCAGACATAAAAGACGCCGGAGATATCGACTTCCAGGGCGACGTTGCCGGCGAAATCAAGGCGCGCGACGTCTCGAATATAACCGCGCAAAAAGCGAAATCGCTCGACGTTAACGGAGCCAAGGACGTTTCCGTCGCCGAAATCGGCATCGGAGACGCAAACGTAAGATACGCAGACAGCCTTGCGGTATCGGGCAATGTCGGCGGAAACGTAAAGGCCGAATCCATAACGGGCGGCGTTTCCGTAGGCGGGAAAGTCGGCGGCAACGTGAAGGCCGCGGATATTGGCGGCGACCTCTCCCTCGCGGATGTGGACGGCCAGCTTGACGCCACCGACATCGGCGGCGCGGTCAGCGCGAACACCGTAAAGGGAATAACAAAAGTCGTCGGCGCGGACAGCCTGACAATATCCGTTGCGGAAAACGATGTAACGGCAAAGGACATAACAAACAATGTCGCCGTTTCCAAAGGCACGAACGTAAGCGTTTCCGCCGTCGGCGGCAATGTCGCAGCCGACGATATCAGCGGAAAGCTCTCCGCCGAAAATGTCGGCGGAAGCATAAGCAGCGCGACAAAGCTCGGCTCTCTCGACGCGAGAAATATCGGCGGCGGCATCACCCTCAACAACGTTGACGCCGAATTGAAGGCCTCCGACGTTTCGGGCGACATAACCGCAGTGTCGGCTGGCTCGCTCAACGTCAAAAACGCCGGAACAGTCTCCTTAACCGACGTAAACGGAACGTCCCTCGCGGAAAACGTGGACGCCCTCGAAATATCGGGAACTGCCGTCGGAGACGTAAACGCCAAAAACGTAACCGGAAAAGTGTACGTGGAAAACGCCTCCGCAAACGTCGCCGTGAACACGGCAGGAAGCGTGGAGGCAAACAATGTCGCCGGAACGCTCTCCGCCGTTGATATCTCGGGCGGAATAGACAGCTCCGTATCGCTCGGCGCGCTCGACGCCAAAAACGTCGGCGGGCAAATAGCCTTGCAGGACGTGCAGGGCAAGCTCAAAGCCGCGGATACGCAGGGCATTTCCGCCGAAAACGCTGGCTCTCTCGAAATCAAAAACGCGAAGGACGTGGTGATACGGAACAACGTAGGCGGTAACGCCGAAGTTTCCGGCATCGGCAACTTCTCGGTTGTAGGCGAGGTCGGCGGAACGACGCTGATGGACGCAGTCGACGGCGATGCCACAATAGGCACTGCCAACGGCGCGGTAACGGTTAATTCCATGGGCGTATCGGGTTCCGTCAATATCGGCACGGCCAACGACAAGGTTTCCGCAAACGGCAATATCGGCGGCGGACTTATTGTCGGCAGCGCCGGCGGAGACGTTACTTCGACCGCGAACGTGGGTTATGTTTCCGTAAAGGGAGCAGACCAAACCCAAAAAGTCGAATTGAAGAACGTTCTCGGCGGAGGCGACTCCAAAATCGAAAACGTATCGGGCGTAATCGTCAACGGAAAGATTTCCGCGGGAGCGGACAGAATGGATATCGTGTCGATATCCAACGATGTCGATTTCCGCGACGAAGTCCTGCTCGACGCGCTCGGCATTGACACCGTCGGCGGAGACGTGAAGTTTGCAAAGAAGCTGACCGCCGCAAATTCCGTGAAAATCGACAACGTAAAAGGAGACACGACCTTTGCGGGAGACGTTTCGGCAGATTCGTTCTCGATGGGTAACGCCGACAAGGGAGGAAACGTAAGCTTTGCGGGTTCTCTCAAAACGACAGGCGACACCGTAATCGAGAATGTTTCCGACGTATCCGCCCTGAACGGGATTGAGGCCAAAAATCTCACAATCGACGGCGCGGACAATGTCGTAGTCGACAGGATCAAGGCTGTCAAAGACGTAAACGTCCTCAATGTTGCCGGCTTCACGGCCGACGCAGTCGAAGCTGCGGACGAAATAAACATCGAGGCGTCGGGCAATATCGCCGTGGGCTCCCTCGACGGGGATGCGGACAATACGGAAGCCACGCTGAGTGGAACGCAGTCTTCGTCCGTCATAACGGTCGATACGGCAAACGTCTATACGAAAATATCCAACGCGGCGGAAGTTGCCGTAAATAAAGCCGCCAACTATCTCGACTTGGAATCGGTCGGAAACGCCGAGATTCGCTCGATAGCTGACGGGGTCGACTACGCGCGAGCGAACGACGGACCGTTTATGTACGCCGACAATGTCGGAACGATTGAAATCGGCGCCGACGAAGTCGGTGCGGTGTACGACACGGGCGGAAATCCCCTGATAATGTCCCAAAGCGGCGGCTCTGCAACCGTAGACAAACTGATTCTCCACGCTTCGGCAATCAAATCCGCCGCGCTCACGGGAACGGTTCTCAATATCGGGGCGGCATCGACGGGCGATAGACTGCGGTTGTCGTTTACGCAAAACGATGTGGAAATCGTCGGCAAGCTGAATTTTGCCAGCGATGTCGAACTCGTGACGGAAAACAACTGGACCTTCGATTCGGTAAAGTCCGCCGGACAGCACTCCGCCGTGGGCAGAACCTCCGATGTCGCCGTAAACGGCGTTCTCGGCGGCACGGAAAAGTCGGTTTGGAACTTCCTGAAGGCGAAATCCCACGCGGCGTTCGCATTCGAAGCCGCGGACGAATCGGTTGTAAACGAGTTCACGCTTGTGGGCAAATACGACGACGTTCCGCAAAGCGGCTCGTTCAACCACACGTACAGGGACTCGGCGGGCGAAATCCAAAACGAAACCGCGCAGTACAGTCAAAACCTGACGGCAACCGACCTCTACGCGACAGACATAGACGCGAATACGGTTTCGGGAACAACCGACAACGGTATCCTTGATGTCGAATACTCGGTATCGGACGGCAAGGTGGTCCATGAAATAAAGGCAAACAGATTCGTCGAAAAGACGGTTGCAAAAACCGCAAACGAAGCCGAATTTGCCAAAATCATCGACAGCCTTAAACACTCGGGCGATCTCGATAAGGACAGCGAAAACATCCGCGACATTAAAATGCCGTACATTACGGGCGAAAAGTCGCTTTCGGCTTCGCTTCCGAACGCAATGACGTACGCCGCGCGCCAACAGGCGGCTCTCGCGAATTCGATAGCGCTCTCCACGGTCGACTACATCTCCGCCACCCGCGCAATGCTCGGACGTCCGGCGTTTGCGGGTTCGAAGGAAGTCGCGGCTGTTTCGGACGGTTCGGAAAAGGACATCTCCGACGTTACCTCGGTATCCTTCAGGAGTGTAAACAGACTCGGGGATTTTGCGGGAACGGACGGAAATTCGGGAGCCAACTCCTATTCGGCCGGCGGTCTTGCCAACCTGGAATACATCGTCAACCGCGACCTCTTCTTCGGGATCTCGGCGGGCGGAGCGTATTCCCGCGCGACGGGCGACAATGTGTCGGCAAAAGCCGAATCCACTAACCTGATAATCAACCTCTACGGGGACTATCAGATAACGGACGGGCTCGACGCGTACATCGGTCTGACCTACTCCTACGGAGACAATAAATCCGAACGCGAGGCGGCGGCCGGCAAGGCGAAAGTCGATTACGAAAGCGACACCTTCGGGGCATTCGGCGGCTTGCGCTATACGATAAAACCCTGTGGGCTTCCCTTCACGATTACACCCCTTCTCGGTGTAAACTACTCCGCGGTGCTTACAAAAAGCGCGACGGAAAAGGAATACACGGGTCCGGACGCAATGTCCTATGCCGGTGGCGACTACCACAGCATCAGGACTCTTGCGGGATTCGAGGCGGCCTACCACTGCGAGGATATTCTGAGAATTGCCGTCAGCGCAATGTACGCCCACGAATTCCTCGATAACAGGTACAACGTAGGCTATTCGCTCGATCCCTCCATGTTTGCCGTCAGCAGTGGCATTCTCAGGGGATCGGTAATCGAAAGAGACTACGCGATTCTCGGGTTCGGCATAAACGGCAACGTCACCGACTCCGTATCGGTGGGGGCAAATTACAACGCCGAAGTAAGCTTATCCGAGCTGAACCACCATATCGGCGGCTATATCAGATTCGAATTCTAATGGGTCTGTAAAAACAATGCATGGGGGCGGATTTGAGAAAAATCCGCCCCCATTTGCGTATGACACAAAACATGAAAAAGATATTCGCATTTTCCGCATTTCTGTCTCTCTGCGCCGCGCATTTGCCCGCTGCGGACGTTTCCGCCGATTTCGCGGGAGGCAACGCCGTTATCGCCGCTTCGGCGGACGGAAAAATCTCGATTGCCCCCGATTCCTCCGGCTGCTCCCGCGACGGAAGCTATTGGAATTTTCGCGTAAGAAAAGCGTCCGGCAAACTTTTGGAAATAAGCGTATCGGGTAAAAACGCCGTTGACGCATGCGGGGCGTTCGTCTCGGAGGACTCCGGCAAAAACTGGACGCCGCTGGGCGCGCGTTCTGTCCGCCGATGCGGCGATTCTGCAAAATTCGCATACCGCGTCTCTGAGGACGCCGCCGAAGTCCGCTTCGCTTCCGTCATACCCTACCTGTATTCGGATTTTAAAAGATTCGCGCAATCGCGCGGAATCGCGATCCGACATTTCTGCAAAACCGAGTGCGGGCGCGAAAACGTGTTCGTTGAGCTCGGAAACGAAAACTCCACCGTCACGGCGGTTCTAACCTGCCGCCACCACGCCTGCGAATCGGCGGCTAGCTTTGTCTTGGAGGGATTTCTTTCCTCCGCAAAATACGCGAAAAACATTCGGGTTGCCGCCTTTCCCCTTGTGGATTTGGACGGCGTAGAGGAGGGCGGGCAGGGAAAATTCCGCAAACCGCGCGACCACAACCAGGACTATTACGGAACGTCAAGGTACGCCGCCACGGCAACGCTAAAACGGATATTGGAGAAACTGAACGCCGACGGGAAAAAAACGGTAGTTTTGGATTTGCATTCCCCACTTTTTTCGGAAATGAGCAACCTCGCCACGCGCGCCAACGGCATCTATTTTGTCTTCGGAAAAAACGGCAAAAAGCGGAATTTGGCAAAAGGCTTCTCGCTGAAGCTTGCCGAGCGCTGCAATGAATCGGGCGGGCTTGCGAACAATCCCGAATTGGATGTCGACTTCGACCCGTTTTTGCATGACAGACGGCCGATAACATTCGCCAAATGGGCGGAAAGGTTGGAGAATGTCATGTGGAGCGCGGCTATGGAAATACCGTTTGCGGTTCCATCCGGCGAATTGCCGTCAACACCCGACCAGTTGCGGAATTTCGGGAAGGCTCTTTTGGAAGAGCTTGACGCGCACGCTGGGGTTGACTGTGAGTCTTCGGGAAAATAGGCTATTTGCAGCGGGATTTGGAAATCACGCTTTAGCAATTGTGACCCGCAGGCAGCACATTGCGGTAATAGAAGTCAACAAACCGAAATACGAAGCCACATCAGGCATATGAAAAGCGACTTGTCCAAGATATGGTGGTCATCTCCTTTGCCGTCGGCGGACTTTCCGCAATACCTTTTGCGCGTCAAAAGTTCGATCGGCACTTTCGTGCGTTTGGCTGATTGGCGAACAAACTCTGGATACGGGTTGTTCGGGTTGTGTGTGTCTTTATGTGTGTGAAAAAGTTTTTCGTCCATTTTAGTTCCTTTCGTATGCGAGTTGTTTATTGGCAAGTAGCCTTGCCGTGTGGAGAATTGGCAGATTGCAATGTTCGTAAGCTACAACAAAACTTTGCTTTGCCGATTCGCGTTTGTATCTAATTTTGATTTCGCGCAAGTATCGCGAAAATGATTTTGAATGATGAGATTTCATAGATTATAAAGTATCTTTGTCTAAAAATTTACCGTTAAGGCAGGCGTTAAAATCTATTGCTTTCAGATGGACGCGCAGAACCTTGGCGCATTTGTCGATTTCCGATTCGCGTTTGCTTTCGTGTATTGGAGGCGCATCAACAAAGAGCCGTTCAATTTCAACAAGACCGTTCGACTGAAAGCCACTAGCAAGTTTTATCGCAGCATAACCAGCGGGAGCGTTCGCAAGCGTTATTGCCTCGCGTTTTTCGCAAGATTGAGAATCGTTTCCGAATCCAATTTTTCCCCGTGGCGGCTCACAGAAGTTCAAATCATCAACCAGTTCGAGCACCTCACGTTCGTTGCTTTTAAAGACGAAAACGTTGTTGAAGTTCGTCATGAGCATGCGGCGAGCTTGTTCGCCTATTGATAAATCAAGCCCGACAAGCCCTTGCGTTGCGGCAATCACAAAGCCGCGTTTAGAACGGATTGTCTGCATATTAAAACCGTCGCCCGAGATGTTTTCGCCATCACTTGCCACAAGCGGAAATTCGTCCATTACAATACCAACAAGCCGGCTTGGATTTTGCCGCGCCTGAATACACCCATAGACATCGCTCTTCAAGAGCTTGCAAATTGCCGTCGCTGACTGTCTATTTGCAATACCGTCAAAGCTCGCCACGATAATCTTTCCTGCGCACACAAGTTCGCCAACGTCCAAGCGCATTTTATTCTTCCCCTCGAAAATGTGCCCGTTTGTAATCGGGTTTCCGAAACTTGAAATCAAGTTCGACATCGTGCTTAGCTCATTGCTCTTGGTTCGCGGATCGAGGCGTTGCCATTCGTTAACGCCCGCCCGCGTGTTCTCTAAAAGTTCTCGTAGAACTTTATAGGATTCGGCGGTTGTGCCTTTCGACTTCTTTTCAAGTGCGCGCAAAACCATCTCAACCGAGTCCATCACGTCGCGCCAATTGCGAGTTGCCGAATCCGCCATTGTGAACTCTCGCAGCTCGTCCAAGAAGAGTTTAAACGTTGTCTTCCCGTGTCGAAACAAACAATAATTCAGCACTGTCTTGAACCGCTTTCTTAGGGACTGTTCCCAATAAACTTCGCTACTCTGGAATGGAAAGATGTTGTAAAGTCGTTCGACGTATTCAGGAATTTTGCAGAAGCTGTCCAAGCCGCCGAGCGGGTCGAAGTAAAACTACGAGTCGGCGCAATAGTCTATTACGTCATCTTCGCGTCCATATTCAGTCGCCCACTTTCGGATTTTGAAAAGCGTGTTATCGCTCTTTAAATCGAAGACGAGCAATCCGACTTTCTGTGTTTCGTCTTCCGCGTTATATCCGATGATATCGCGCAAAAGCACGTTTAGCGAAGTTGTCTTCCCGCTGCCCGTGCTGCCGATAAAAATCGTATGCTTGCAGAGCGCGTCTTCGGAAAGTTGCAGTTTTCCCGCGCTCGTTTTGATTCTAGAAACTATTTTGTTTTTCATGACAGAAAATGTCTCCTACTCACAAAATTTACTTTGAAAGATACGTGGCATAGCGAGATTCTCCAAGGTCTGCACCCATTCGCTCGAGCGTGGGGATTATCTCCGGGCAGTCCAAAATTACGGCGTCCATAAAAGCCCATCCGCACTTTTGCAGCTCGGCAACAAGTCCCACGTTTTCCGTCGCGCGGTACGCGTTGATGAAAATCTTCGCAAATTGGCCTTCATCGAGTCGCCCGAACACTCCATTCGCCCTTACAGCAGGCAAAAGCGAGAGGTCGAGACACAGCAGCTCCAACATCACCGCATCCGATAGGTCGAGTGCCGACATCATTTTGCAATCAAGGTCGTCGCGCATATACAGATAACACGCAAGCTCGTTGCTGTTTGGCGCATATCCCATCGCAGGCAACGCCAAGAACGCCTCCTCTCCAAGCCGATTGTCGCAAAGCAATAGCTCGCACAACAAGCCGTGCTTGGTTATAAAATGCAGACTTTCGTCATTCAAAAGCCCGCCGTTATTGTCGATTAGTTCTCTTAATGTGTAATATTCTTTACTCATAAAAAATAGCTTATAGAGCTATGTCTTATGGAGTAAAAATTTACCCGAAATGCATAAGTTTAGCGAAAGATACAAAAAAACTTCCGCTTTTTTGAGCGGAAGCCTTTGTGCAAAATGAGATATGTTTTCTGTCAAGTATACCAGTCCGAAACTTTAAAATTTGAAATCGAATCGTTGTATGTCGTCTTCGGTGAGGATTGAGCCGATTTGGACTTCTATTATTTGCAGATTGCGGACGGCTTTTATTGCGTGTTTTTGTCCCGCCCGTATTTTCACTACATCGCCAGCTTGGAAACGCCGTTTTTCGCCGTCGAGCACTATGAATCCTTCGCCGTTCACGCACGTCCAGATTTCGTCGCGAAATTCATGTTTTTGGTAGCTGATATTTGCGCCGTCGTCGAGCTTTAGCACTTTTGTCAGCGATTTCCTGCCGTCGTCGTAATTATCGAAAGCGACAACCTTATATTCACCCCATCTGCGGCGTTCAAACATCGGTCTTAATTTCACGTTTTCCGCGTATTTTTTCAATTCCTCGACACGTTCTTTTGCGCCGACCAAAATTCCGTCGGGGCTTGCGGCGACAACCGAATTTTCTACGCCAAGGCAGACAATCGGAATCCCCAGTTCGTTGACGATGTGCGTATTCGGCGAATCCTCGGCGATGGCGTTGCCAGTTATTTTTGCGGGCATTTCTTCTGTCAGGGAGTTCCAAGTTCCGAGGTCTTTCCACACGCCGGAATAGGGGACTACCGCCACGGATTCCGCTTTTTCGACAACTTCGTAGTCGAAGCTGATTTTCGGCAGTTGGGCGTATTTATTGCGGAAGTCTTCGAAGCTTTTTGTCTGCACATATTTTTCCGCAATTTTCTTTACATAGCCGAGCCTGAAAACGAAAACGCCCGCGTTCCAGAATGCGCCGTTTTCGATGAGTTGTTCCGCTTTTCCTTTTTGCGGCTTTTCCTCGAAATGCGAAACCATTCGAAAAGTTCCGCCGCGGTCGGCTGTTTGAGGCACGATATATCCGAATTTTGACGACGCGTAATGGGGTTCGACGCCGAGCAACGCCAAGTCCGCCGCGCCCGAGCGGACGACTTCGACGGCCTCGGCGATTTTCGCGAAGTAGTCGGATTCCGTAAACGGGTCGATGGGCATTACGGCGACCACGTCGTCGGGCGACGCATTCTTTTCGAAAAGCAGAAATGCCGCCGCCAGCGCGATTGCGGGGAATGTGTCGCGCCGCTCGGGCTCTACAACGATGTTGTCTACGGTCGAGCCGATTTGGTCTTCGATGTTGTCGCGCTGTATGCGGTTTGTAGAAACCGTAATCGAGGCGTTCAGTCCCGATTCGGCGATTTGGCGCGAAATGCGCTGCGCCATTGATTCCCTGCCGCCGTTCGGCGACGGAAGCAGTTCGAGGAACTGTTTTGAGCGCACGCCGTTTGAGAGCGGCCAGAGGCGCACGCCCGAGCCGCCCGAAAGTAAAACCAAGTTGAATTTATCGGTATTCATTTTAAGATATGTGTTTTAATGTTTTAAGGATGCCCGAAACGGAGGCTACCGAAATGGGCTTGAGCAGCACGCAGTCGAAATTTCCGTTTGCCTTGTCCAGAAGAATGTCCGCGGTGACGACGGCGATTTTCATTTCGTCGAATCTGCGGTCGGCGCGTATTCGTTTTGCCAGCTCCGCGCCGTCCATTTCGGGCATGCGCAGGTCGGTAAACATTGCGTCGAAAGAGTCGGTTTCGAGAGTTTTCAACGCCTCCGCGCCCGAAAGTGCCGTTCTGAATTCGACTCCCAAATTTTTGAGAATTGCGCCCAAGACTTTCAGATTTACGGGGGAGTCGTCCACAATCAGCACTCGGGAAGCCCTGCCGCCGCCGAGTGGGTTTGTGCCGTCGGAATCGGCGGCGGATTTCTTCTCCGAAATTTTTGCCGCCTTTACTTCGCGCAAAACAAGAGTAAACTTCGAGCCTTCTCCGACCTTGCTTGAAATCGAGAGCGAACCGTTCATTCTTTCCGCCAATCTTTTTGCAATCACAAGCCCCAACCCCGTGCCTTTTGTGTATGCCGAGGAGTTGTCGCCGACCTGAAAGAACGGCTCGAAAATGAACTTCTGCGCTTCTTCGGAAATACCGCTGCCAGTGTCGGAAACCGTTATCGTAAGGTCGGAGTTGCCGTATTTTGCCTCCACTTCTATGAAGCCGTTTTTTGTGAATTTTACTGCGTTTACGATAAGATTTGTCAGAATCTGTTTTACTTTACCCGAATCCAACAAGAGCGACGGAACGGGTTGCGAATGAACCCTAAGCTCCAATCCCTTCGACTGCGCCATTGTGGCGTAGATTGCATACAGCTCTCTGAAAAGTTCACCGATGTCGGTGGGGATTTCCGTAATTTTCATCTGTTCCGACTCTATCTTCGAGAAGTCGAGAATGTTGTTTATAAGTCCGAGCAGATTTTTTGCGGCATAGCCTATTCCCGAAACATATTCCGCGTCAGCCGCCGAAATCGATGAACTGCGCGTAAGCAAATCCGAAAATCCGATTACCGCATTCAGCGGAGTGCGCAGCTCGTGGCTCATCGTCGCCAGAAACATGCTTTTTGTTTGCGCCGCAACAAGGGCTTTGTCGCGGGCTTCGTAGAGTTCGGAAATATACGACTGTCGCAGAAGAATTAGCTCTATCATATGCGCAATCATTGGAATGGCCTGTTTTTCGACTTCCGTCAGAACTCCGCGCCTGCGTTTGAACACCAAGCCCCAACAGCCCCAGAGACGGTTTTTGAAATATATGGGCATTGTGTATAAATCCTTTACGCCGCGCGAAAGAAGCAATGCCGACTTTTCGGCGGTGGAATTGTGTTCAAGGTGGACTTCCTCGACGTTATGCGATTTGTGCTTTTCAAACCACGCGTCGAGTTCGGGCATCGAACAGTTTTTCATGGCGTCTTTTATCGGCTCGATACCCTCGGCGCAGTATTCGGAGTCGAAGCTTGCCGTGCGCGTTTTGTCGTCGTATCTGATGAGGTAGCAGCGGTCGCCGTGGAAGTGTTCGCAGAACGACTTCAATATCATCGAAAACGACGCATTGCCTTTGAATTCGCTAAGCACGGTGCGCAGGCATTTGTTTTGGATTTTCTCGTTTTCGCCCATATAGTAGAGGTCGTTGACGTCGAAGCCGACGCCCAACACGCAGGGGCGTCCGTAGATTTCCTTGGGCAGAAAGACGAAGTTTCCGCGCTGGTGTCTGCCGTGCAAAACGTATTCGGCGGTTGTGTGGGAGCGCGTTTTCAGCACCTCGTTGAGAATGTTTTTCAGTGCGGGATACAATTCCGCAGAAAAGTCCCGAAGCTTCTTTATTTCGCAGCTGTCTTCATTTTCTATTCTGTATAAAAGGATGTTTTCGTTTGCGTCGGTAACCATTACGCGCATGGGAAGGCTTTTGAAAACGTTGTGGATTTGCCGCGCGACTTTGCGGAATCTTATCGTGGAAAATACGAGAAACAGCGCAGATGTCAAAATGACGCAAAAGGCGGGGAGTATCCAGAAAAAGTAGTTCCTGTATTTTTCGAATGCGTTTTCACCCGAATCTTTCCCGACAATTACGGAGTCTTTTGGTATTGCCGATTCGTTGATATTGTAAACGCCGAACATCGGATGGTTCAAATAGAGAGCGGACGCTACGGTGTTTGCCGAAACGGATTTGTCGGGCTGGTCGCCGTCGTCTACAAGGCGGCGGACGGTTTCCGCCAGACGCGCTCCGAATTCACTTCCCGAAACCATATGCCCGCCGACCGTGCCGTAGCACAAAAGCGAAGTATGCATTACAAACAGCGGTCTTTGGGGATTGTTGCCGAGGGCGTTCATCAGAAATTGCAGCGATGCCGCGTTTACCGCATATTTGTTGTACCAGCCATAATACAGGACAACAACGCCGTCTCCCAACTCGTCGATATAGGTGAGCATTTCGGATGTGGACATCTTTGCGTTGTCGGGAACATAAATTTTCAAATCGGGAAAATTTTTGCTTTCCGCTTCGGCCAAGCGTTTCAGCTCCGCGCCGATTAAATTCCAGTGCGTCAGAAAAACGACTTTTTTACGGTCTGGGAAAAGCTTGCGTATGAGTTGCAGATTTTTCGTTATGGTCACTTCTTTGTACACCGTGTATATGTTCGGCGCTTTCGGAACTTTGTGCGCGAGCGACGGCGTCATTCCGCAGACAATGAATTTTACGTCGCTCGGAAATGTGTGGAGCCGTGTTCTCACCATCTCCAACATCGGCCCGTAAAAAATGAGAACTACTTTGTATTCGCCCGCGCGGATTCTGTCGAAATAGTTTTCGAGTTCGGCGAGTTTCTTCTCGGAATAGGGTTTGCATGGCTTCTCGAACGTAAATCTATCGACGATATACGAACCGCCCGACTGATTGAGCGCGTCGATAAATGAACTGCTTTCCAGCTGGTATTGGACATACGAAACGTTGAATGTCGAAAGCATAAGTATCTTCACGGGCGCGGGGGAGCTTTTGTTCTTCAACTCTTCGTCGTTTTTGTTTTGCGGAACTTCGGCGTGCAAAAGTTGCGCCGCAAACAAAAGGGCAATGTAAAAAATATTGCGTAAAAGTGTATTCATAAAAATTGCCTTTAAGAATTCGTTTTTTGGAATTTCGAGAGAATTACGGACAGCAGAAATTTCGGGTTGCCGAATATGTAGCGTTTGAAAAGCCGCCTCGGTTCCTGATAAAGACGGTATGTCCATTCAAGCCCGATTTTCCGCAGGAACGCGGGCGCGCGCGGAATGCGCCCCGACGCAAAATCGAAAAGCCCGCCGACGCCCATCGCCGCGCCGCAACGCAGCTCGCGGGAATGCGCGGCAATCCACTTTTCCTGTTTGGGGACGCCCATGGCAACAAGCAACAAATCGGGATTGGCGGAATTGATTTTCGAAACGATTTCCCTTTCGGCTTCGGCGTTCGCAAAATAGCCGCATTCCGCGCCCAAAATTACAGCCTGCGGATATTTTAGCTTTACGTTGCGCATTGCCTTTTCGGCAATTCCCTCCGCCGCGCCGAGCAAAAACAGCGAATGTCCGCTGCGGCAGAGATGCTCGAACATATCCGTTCCGTTTACGTTTTCGGGAACGCCGAAGCCGAGTATTTTGCCCGCAATTTTAACGCCGCTGCCGTCGGGAAAAACGGCGTCGCAAGAATTGAGTATGCGGGCGTATTCGGCGTCGGAACGCGCCACGTTTAGGCAGTGCGCGTTTACAAACGAAAATTCGGCGCACTTGTCCGTTTCGCGCGCACGGGCTATCGCGGAGTCGATTTTCCGCAGGGCTTCGTCCATTGAAACTGCGTCGATTTTTACGCCGAAAATTTTGCGCTTGTCGGCGCAGAGTTCTTCGCCCAACGCGGCAATTTGTGCGGCGTTTTTTGTCCACGAAAAACTCGCCGCCCGCGCCTTGCCCGCCTGTATGCGGAGTTTGTTGCCGTCGGAATCGGTAAGAAGTTTGCGCAGCGCGGCGGAAATTTCGCCGACGTTTTCGGGGTTGAAAAGAACAGCGCACCCCTCGCCGAGTTCGCCGAGCGACGACGTTGACGAACACGCGCACGGAACTCCGTAGTGCATTGCCTCAATCAATGAAAGACCGAAGCCCTCGAAGAGCGACGGAAACACATAGCCCGCCGCCGCCCCGTATGCTTCGTGCATTTCCGACGCGTCGATGAACCCCGGGAAAATGAAGTGGCCGGCATAGGGGCTTTTTGCGGCTTCGTCGAATATCGGCTGCGAGCCTTCCCATTTCGCGCCCGCCATTACGATGTCGTATTTTTCAGCCAAGTCGCGCGGCAGCATATTGAACGCCCTGATTAGCCCGATGTGGTTTTTCCCGGGGGTTTCGAGGCGCGAGATGTAGAGCAAATACGGGCGCTTCAAGCCTATGCGGTTGCGCCAGCGCGTGCCGAGCGGCTCGTCGGGAACGGCGGGGAGCGAAAGCCCGTTGTAAACGAGCCTGATTTTAGAATCTGGGATTCCCCAATATTTTACGAGGTCGTTTTTCGTGGAGCGGCTGATTGCCACAACGATGTCTGCTCTGCGGACGAAAAACGGCAATACGCGGCGGATATAAGACATTCTGAACGCGTCGTATTTCGCCTTGACGTGGTATTGTGAGAGGTCGTGGACTACGGCGAGTGTAGGGCAGGGATAATACGCGAAAGTTCTGCGGTTTGCCGCGCACAGCAGGCAGAAATCGAAGCCCCTGCCGCGTATTAAAAACGGCAGCACGAAGAGGTGGAACAGCATTGAAAAAAGCGGTTTGTCGGCAAATTTCGGAAGGACTATTTTTTTGTATCCGTCGAAATCTTTTGCCGCCGAATGCTCGAGAATCAGCGTGATGTCGTGCCCCGCCGCCCGCAATGCGGCGGTCTGTTCGCGAATGCACACCGAAATGCCCGACTTTCCGCCGTCGTAGGGAACACATGAGACAAGAATTTTCATTTTTAGGATTCCAATAGGTTTTTAAACGATTTCAAAAATTCGGAGCGCGAAAAATTACGCTCGGCAAAGTCCGCGGAAGATTCGCCCAACCGCAGCGCGAGTGAGGAATCGCCGCCGTTGAAAAACTTTTCGATTGCCGCGGCAAACTGCGCGGTGTCTCGCTCGGGCACCGAAAATCCCGAAACGGAATCTTTCAGCCATTCGCCTACGCCGCCGACGGCAAACCCGACCGCGGGAACTCTGCGCGAGATGGACTCCAAGCCGACAAGCCCGAACGGCTCCTGCCAGCGCGAGGGGAACGCGAGCAAGTCGGCATTTTCGAAGAGCGCGGACGTGTCGGACACCCAGCCTGCAAACTTCGCCTTCTCCGAAAGCCCCAATTTTGCGGCGAGCTTTTTGAGGTTGCCCGCGTCCGAACCGTCGCCCGCAATAGTCAGCTCGAACGGAATTTTCAGTCGGGCGGCTGCTTCTAAAAGCAAGTCAACTCCCTTGCCCTTTATCAGCTGCCCCAAAAAAAGAATGCGCAACATGCCGTCTTTGAAAAAACTTTTGCGCCTTTCGACGGATTCCGCAAACGGCGGCACAAGGAAAATGTCGGGCATTGCGAACCCGTTGTTTGCCAAGTTTTCGCGCATAAAATTCGAAATCACCACGGCGCGGTGTCCGCGAAGTTCCGCGAGCAGTTTTGCCGATTCGCCGACCGAGCGCGTTCTGCCCTTCGGGTTTGAGAGCGCGGAGCAAACCGCGCAACGAGGATGGGAAAAACTCCTGCGGCAGTTTGTTCTGCCGAAAGGCGTGTAATAGTGGCGGCGCGGACAGTAGACATCGTGGTCGTGCGCAAAAAACACGAGCCTCTCGCCGTAGTTTCGGCGCAGAGTCTCCAAGTATTCAAACGGACAAAGCTTGTGCAAAACAACAAGCGAATAGTTTTTGTCTACGACCGATTCCTCCCGCGAAAGCACGCCCGAAAACGCCGCCGAAAACACGGGCGCGTCTTTTGCCTCGGTCGTTCCCGAGTAGAAAACATCAAAGCCGTTGCGGCGCAATTCGAGTGCGGTTTGATAGGCATAACGCTCTATGCCGCCGAAAAATCCGATGTATTCGCCGATGAATAGAATTTTAGCGGGGCGCATTCTGAACCTCCTTGTAGACGGAAACCAGTTTTTTTGTGATTTCCTCCCACGCGAAATCTTTTACGCGCTCCGACGCGTTGGCAACAAGCCTGCCGCAAAGCTCGACGTCTTGAATTTTCCGCCACGCCTCAACCAGCGATTCGGGCGAATCTGGATTGAAAAGAAGCCCCGTCTTCGCATCTTCGACAAAATCCTTCAATCCGCCGACGTTTGCCGCCAGAAGCGGAATCCCCGCCGCCCACGCTTCGAGCGCGGCAATCCCGAACGGCTCGTGTACCGACGGCAGCACGAAAACGTCCGCCGATTTCAACGCGGAAAACAGAATGGGGGAGTCGGGCGGAAGCCCTTTTATAATCGTCGTGCGCTCGCGCAACCCTTTCGCGTCGATTTCGGCTACAAGCTCGTCGAAATACCACTGCGATGTAATCGGACCGATTAGCATAAGGTGCGCGTTGGCGTCGTTTTGCAGAATCGAAAGCAGCAACTTCTGGTTCTTTTGATAGTCTATTCTCGACACGCACAATGCGATTTTGCGCGACGGCGGAATCGAATACGCCTTACGAATATCGACGTATGCCTTGCCTTTGAATCTCGACAAATCTATGCCGTTCGGTTGGTAGAATACGCGCGCATTCGGATATTTCGATTTCAGCCGAAGCTCCTCCGTTTTGTTTACGCACAAAACGGCGTCGGCACCGCCAATCATATCCTTGCGTTCGCCCTGCAAGAGGTCGATAATCTTTCCGTAGTGGAGCTTCCACCTGACTGGGCGCAGCATTTCGCGCAATTCGGATTTCGGAACATCGACCGCTCCGCCGTGCAAAGTCAAGACCGACGGAATTTTTATGCGCCGCGCAATGTTCTCGCAAATAACGGCAAGCCTGCCGCCGCAGTGAATGTGGACAATGTCGTAGTCGCCGTATTCGAGCGCGTTGAAAAGCTGGAAAGACCACGGATTGCCGCCCTTTTTGTCGAGCGCCTCCATGTCGGCATTCCCCATCGGAAAGTACGGGTAGAAATACGGGAAACGACGAATGGGAATGCCCTGCCGAATTTCCTTGCCCGCGGTCGACAGCGCGGAAGTCGCCAAAATTTCGGGTTGGAATCCGAGCCTTTTTTGGTTCTTTATCGTGTTCCAAACAACGGTTTCCGTTCCTCCCCATTCATCGAATGTAAATCGGCGGACAACGTGGGCGATTTTAATCATTTTCTCATCTCCTTTTTGAAATCGACTGCGCCGCGCCTGAACGAAAATTTTTGAATCAGGCGTCTTTTTAACGACTTCGGCAGTTCGAGCGGCGAGATTTTGTTTGCAAAGGCAAAGGCGGCGTCGCGCAAAGTTTCGGCGCAGACTTCGGCGAGCGCTCTCGGGAACGACGGGCATACGCCGAATATTCGCGCGGCGGCGTATCCCTCGCCGTAAAATCTGCGCGAAAGTTCCGCGTTTGTGTAGTTGTGCGAATGCTCAACCAGCGCATCGGCGGCATAGCCTATTTTTATGTTGCGGCGGTGCGCCCATTCCACGTCTTCCGAAAACTTGAAAGTTTCGTCGAACGGATTTTCCAGCACGTCTTTTCTGAATACAGCCGACGACGCAAGCGAAAAGAAAAAAGACCAACGCGACGCAATGCGCCCGTCGCCGAACGCGCGGAGGTTGTCTTTGCGGACAAGCCAGTCGGCGTCGGGGCGCGGCAACTGGTTGGCGTAGACGGCGTCGGCAGTTGCGTCTAAAAGCGGCTTTACGAGCGTTTCGAGCCAACGGTCGTTCTGCGGAACGGCGTCGGCATTGTTGAAAACAAGAATTTCGCCCAATGCCGCCCGCGCCATTTTGTTGAGGGTCTTCCCTGGGACATAGCCGCCCGCGGGAGCGTCCAGAACGCGGACGTTCGGAAAACGCCGAATGATTTCGGGAGTGGTGTCCGTTGAAAAATCGTCGCAGCAAACGATTTCGAACGCTTCGGGGAACGACTGCTTCTCAATAGCCGCAAGAGTCCGTTCGGCGAATTTTTCGTCGTTGTGCGCGCGCACGAGAACGCTTACCTTATACGCCGACATTTTGCCTACTTCTTTTGGGCGTCGAAAGACTTCAACGCTTCGTCTACGGAGTCGAATATTTCGAAGACGCGGAATACTTTTGTGATTTCGAAAATTATGCGCGGTCTGTCTTGCAGGCAGGCGATTTTCACTGTTCCGCCCGCGTCAATCATTTTGCGCAGAATGAAGACCATTGCGCCCAACCCAGAAGAATCGACGTGCGTCATCTTCGACAAGTCCAAAAGCACGTTTCGCGAATTTCCCAAGCGTTCGAGAGTTTGGTTTTGGAATTCGTCGGCATACGCCGCGACAAGGCGGCCGTCGAGCGAGACTTTGAGGAGGTCTCCGATTTGTTCGAATTCGTAGTTCATATTTGTTGTCCTTATTTTATTTGTTTTTGTGTTTTAAGATTAAATTTAGATACGGTATTTTCGCGCGTTCGGAAGCGTCGAGCGTCCAGACGAGCGAGCACGCAAGATACGTTCCAGCGCAAGAAGTCCCCGCAAGCGCAAGCAGCCAGAAATCGGGAATGCGGCCGTCGAGCGCCGCATATTCGAGAACCGCAAGGCACGCCGTCGGAATCGACGCGGCAATCGGGCGAGCCACCGCCTGACGCGCAAGGTCGAGCGCGCGTACGCCGCTTTCGGAAAGCATTCGCGGCAGAATGAAACAGCACGTCGAAACGAGTCGCGAGGCGATTGACGTCCACATCACCACATAGAGCGACTTGTAAAACGCAAGAGCCGCGACGGACGAGAGCACGAACAAAACGCTTTCGGCAACAGAGGCTTTCGCCAGAAACTTGTGTTCGCCGCCCATCAGCAGAAATTTTTCGGGAATGGTTCTGAACACGAGCCAGAACCAGACCGAAACAACCGTTATGCGACAGACGAGCGAAGCCGTCGCCAAATGCTCTTCGTAGCCGAACAAAAACCTTATCAGCACGGGCGCGAACACAAGAATGCCGATTGTCATTCCCGTAGACAAAAAGCTGTTCCAGCGCATCGAGTTCACGAGTATTTGGGCGAGTTTCCCGCGCTTGTTCTTCGCGCACAAAAGGGCGGTCAGCGGCGATATGTTCTCCTGATACGGGCCCGTCAGGTGCGTCATCAAAACCGTCAGGCGCACGCCCACTTGGTATATCGAAACCTGCACAAGCCCGCAGAATACGCTTATGAACAATACCGAACAGCGTTCCCAAATTATCTTCGCAATCGAGGTCAGGTAGACCGTTGAGCTGAAATGGAAAATTTCGCCGAAAAGTTTTTTGTCGCAAACAAAGGCTATTCGAAAATCGGGAATGCTTCGCTTTACGAAAAACGCCATCGCTGCCTGCGTCAACGCCATCAAAACAAGCGTGAACGAAATCAGCGCAACAAGTCCGCCGCCCGCCAAAAATACTATTCCCACACCCGCAAGCTCCGCGAGCTTCGAAACCACGGTTATGTTGTTTCGCAGATAAATTTTTTGAAGCCCGACGAGTATTTCGGGGAAGACGCCGAACGGGAAAACCGCAGCCGAGCCAAGTCCGAAAAGCAGAAAGCAGAATCTGTAATACCGCACGTCTTGCGTCGGCGAAAGGTTGAGCAGCTCGCGCGTCCAACACGCGGCGACAAGCGTTCCCGCGACTATGATTAGCGACATCGCCAAGTGGAAGAAAAACACGGTGGAAATCGTGATGTTGTATTTGCGAATGTCGCGCCGCCAAAGTTCCGCCGCCGTCGCCTTTTGCGCCGCCGCCCCCAGCCCGAAATCGAGAAGCAGCGAATAGCAGAAAAACGACCACAGCATAATCCACAACCCGTAGTTTTCCTCGCCGAGTTCCGCGAGCATCCATCGGGTAATGAGAATCCCCTGAAGAAGTCGGACGAACATGCTCAGATAGTTTGTGAGCGTGTTTTTGATTAACGGTATTTTCATCTTACTTTTCCGCAAGTTCGCTTGCTGCGCGTTTCATCATCGCAAAAACGTCGGCGAGAGTTTCGATATTTTCGGGCAGCGGCTCAGTCGAAAGAATGGACGCCACGGAATCAGAATCTTCGGGCGCGTATCCGTGCATTCCGTTGAGGGGCTTTACGCCCATGTCGGACGGCGAAATCTGAATGCCCGCGTCGAAGAGAAAAATTGCGTCGCCGAAAAATCCGTCGGCGCGGTAGACTCCGTAGCGGCGTTGCTCGTCTTCGGAAAGAAAGTGTCCGCAGTCGTCGAACGCCGACATTGCGCGTTCGATTGTGCCTTTGGCGCAATCCGAAATGTAGGTAAAACGCGCCATTGTGGAATCGTAGCACGCGCCGTAGTCGCGCCCGAAAACAAGCCCCGTCTTCTCGATTGCCGACATTGCGTCAACCGTCTTTTTTAGCGGCGTCATTCCGTGGTCGGAAACCACGGTAAGGCGGAAATTCGGGCACTGTGCCTTGCAAACGCCCAAGAGGGAGCGGATTTTTTCGGAGTTGGCGGCGAGCTTTTTTTCGACCGTTTTGAAGTCGCCGACGTGCTCGTGCAGAAGCGCGTCAAGCTCGGCAGTATAGACGAACAGGAAGCGCGCGCCGCCTTTTATTGCCGATTCCGCCGCGGCGAAATTTTCCGCGTCCGACTTGTGCCAGTCGGAAATGTGGAACGCAACGCCCGTCTTTTCGAGCATGTCGTAGAGGTTTTCAAGCGGCGACATTCCGCTCTTTGCGAATAGGTCGCGCTTTTCGGAATAGTCCATCAGCGAAAGCTTTTTTATCGGCATTGCGTAGAGTTGGAAGTATCCCGTAAAGCCGTAGACTTTCTTTACGATTTTCGAGAGCCAGTTGCGGACGCGCCCACGACTCCAAAACGAGTCGGGCTTGAACAGGAACGCCAGCCGCGAGAATATTTTAAACGGCGAATTTTCGGGGTCGAAACGGAACAGCGAAAGGTGTCCGTGCTCGGACGGCGTTTTGCCCGAAAGGAGCGTCGGGATTGCCGAGCACGAATAGCCGAACTGCATTCCGAGCGGCTTGCGGTGCGGAAGTTCGGACTCCATAAATCGGTGTGTGTTTACAATCTTCCACCCGAGCGCGTCGATAAATAAAAATATTTCCAATTTGTTTTTCATATAAATTCTCCTACGGGAGCAAAGTGTAGCCTTTCAAATTTTTGATGTTTGCTGCGGGGCGTCTCTGCGTCCATTCGACTTGCGGCGCGACCGCGCCTTCAAGCAGATACCCCGAGACTGCGGCGGCGGGCGCGACGGTCTCCCAAACGCTGTATTCGCTTGCAGCCACGGAGTGTTCCTCCAAGTTTATCCACCGCCGCCAGACGGGAAAAATTTTTGAAAGCGCCGCCGTGCATTCCCCTTCGGAAAGTCCCTCCGACGGAAGGAGCGAAACGGACGCGCCGCGGAATCGCGCAAGTTTTTCGGGCGGCATAAAAAGTCCGTAGACAAGACGCGCCGCGTTTTTGTCGATGCCGAACGTATTGAAATACGGCGTTATACCAGGGGCAAATTCCGCGACGGAATCGGAATACGAAGCCAAATCCAAAAAGCGCACGGGGTATTTTTCACCAAGCCCGCTTGTCATTGAAATGCCGAGAGGGTTCGCGCCGTTTTGGAAATCTTCGGCAATATGCGCGGCGTCGAGATACTCACGCCCGCCCGTGATTGCGTGGGCAAAAACAAGCGTCCGCGCGAGGCGCAGCTGGTGGAATCTTCCCCAAGCCATTGTGTGCACCCACGGGCTTTTTGCCGAGAACCAGATTGTCCTGTAAGGGTAGTTGTTTGCTTGCGCGGCAAGCATTTTGTCGGCTTCGTCAAGCAGCATTTGCCTGCGTTTTGCAATAAGCCCTTCGAGCGGTTTGCACGCGTCGGGATAAAGTTCGCCCTCAATCCAGATGAACGGCGACCATTTCCACGAAAGCTTTTTCATCCGTTCCTCCGCCTCCGCAACAAAGGCGGCGGCAGACTCGGCGTATTCGCGGCTGCCAGTATAGGCAGAAAGGGCTAAGGCGGCTTTCACGACAAATTCGGGCGGAGGATTTTTCGCCTCTTTATAGAAAAGGGGCTTCCCGTTGTATTTGTAAATTTTAAAGGCTCTGTTTTTCGGGTTCGCGGCAAAATTCCAAGCGCGCAGTGCGGACGCTGCATATTTTTCAGCAAGGAAGTTTGCACCGCATTTTTTTAACGCAAGCGCAAGCGACGCCGCATGCGCCGCGTATTCCATTGTACTTGCGCATGTCGCGCAGGAAAGGTAGAAAACGCACGGGTCTTTGTCGGGCG
The DNA here is from genome assembly GCA_900548275.1 of uncultured Opitutales bacterium. GTDB lineage: Bacteria > Verrucomicrobiota > Verrucomicrobiia > Opitutales > Intestinicryptomonadaceae > Merdousia. Next base: position 24,066 of record URJY01000022.1, read on the forward strand.
AAAGGCATTCGTCGGCGCGCGGGTGGCGCGTCGTTTCAATCCACGTTCCGACGCTTCCGTCGCGATTTTGAAGCGCAAGCAGATGTTTCAAGCCCCAGACGGCTTCGTCCAAAATGTCGGGAATTGAATTGCCGCTTTCGGGAATGTTTAGCTGCGCGTCGGTGAAATTTTCGGGGCGCAGCATATATATTGCCGCCAAATCGCCGACTATTTCGAGGTGCATCGGGCGGCGGTCGTAGTCGGCGGCGTCGTGCCAACCGCCGACGCATTCAACGCTTTCGGGCTTGCTCGGCGCGTTTTGCTCTATGAGCGCAAAATGGTTTACGGAAACCGAATTGCCGTTTGCGTCGAAAAATCCGCTACCGCGTTTTTTATCTGCGGCGTAATGTTCCGCGTGCGGCGGGAATGTGCCCCTGAAAATTTTGCCGTGGCATTTTTTCGATTCCCAAAAGGTTTGCGGCGGGCGTCTGTCGATTCCGCAACGCTTGTGGAACAGCCCGCGCGCGCGGACATAAAATGATTGCGCGGCGTCTTTTGCCGATATTTTAAATTCGCCGCTCCGTCCGATTCCGCCGACTTTGAGGAAATATTTTCCCTCCGTTTTTAGCTCGGAAAAGTCGGCTTCCAAAGTCTCCTCTCCCGTGAACGGAACGCCGTCGGACGTGTAGAGATCGGCGCGGGCGGAAAGCTTGCCCGTAAAGACGGTTTTTCCGTCCGACGCATCGACAACTTCGAAAGGTTTCCCCGCGTATTTATGCAAAGGCATAGCTCCCGCAGTGCCGAGCCACGCGCCGACATACGCGTATTTTTTGCCCGCCGACGGCGAGTATGCAACCTGATTGTATTTAAAGAGCGCGGAAGCTTCGGTATCGGGGCGGTGGCGGTATTCGAGAGACTCGCCCGTCGGGAGCGAAATTTTTAGAACTTCGCCGTTTTCAATCGGGCGGCTGAACGTCAAAAACAAATGATATACCACTTCCACATTTTTCAGCGGGATTTCGCCGACCGAAGTTTTCCCCCTAAACAAACCCGTCGAACTTAGCCAGAATCCTGCCGAAGCAAGCGCGATTTCTTCGGCGAGGTTTGACGATACCGCAATTTTCGGATTGTCCCTGAGCATTCCAACCAACGCGGGGCGGCGTTCGCAAATAACCCGCGCGGCGTTTGCGTTTGCAAAAGCCTTTTCTTTCCACGAAAGGACTTTTTCGAGCGCGAAATTCGGGAACGATTTCGCCTCCGCTTCGATTTCGTCTTCAAGGCATTTTGAGTAGTCGCCCGAAAGCGCGATTGTGCGGGAATCAAGCGGAACGCACTTCCAATTCCCGCGGTATTGCGCGGCGAAAGCCGAAAGCGTTGCGGCGAGAAACGCGCACGCGGTTATGAGGGTATGCAGTCTCATTTGAACCTCCCCGTGTATTTCAAAAACGGATAGTAGAAGCAGTTGAAATAGATTACCGCGGGCAACAATCCCAATCGCGGGAAAGTTGCAGACGCCGCCGAAATCAAAAATGCGCCGACGCGTTTTGGCACGCCCGCGCCCTTTGCAAACTTGCGCAAATTGTCCGCGCCGCCGCCCGAAAGTAGGTGCTTTACCGCCTCCGCGCGTTGTCCGTCAAACGGCGACGCTTTGCGGGTTGCGTAGAAGAAATGGTAGAACAGCGCCGAGAGCCACGAGCACTGCAAAAGTTTGCGGAGATTTTCGGGAATGTCGCGCGATGCCGCAAAAGCAAAGAGCGAAGCGCAGATTTTCGCCCACGGCAAAGTTTCCGCGCCTGCGGAAGTTGTGGTTATCGAATTTGGGCGGCGGCGGTAGAGATAAATTGCGGAATCGAGCACGGCGACCGTCCGCGCGCAGAGCAAAACGCGCGGCGTCCATTCCTCGTCTTCGTGGACAAGCCCGTCAACCTGCCGCAATCCGAACTCGCGCAGGAAATCGGCGTTGCAAACCGAAAGCCACGCCATCGGCGCGGGATACAGCGCGTTCGAATACATCTTTGCCGCCGCTTCCGTTCCCGAGAACTTGCGGTTTCCGTCGCATTTCGCAAAATTGAAATGGCGTTTGACGAAGACCGTTTTGCCGTCTTTTTGCAAAAATTCCTCCGCCGCAATTTGCACAACATCGGGAGTGCCGTGCGATAAAACGGTTTCGCGCAGTTCGGAAAGGGCGGTCGGCGAAAGCAAATCGTCGCCGTCAAGAAACACGATGTATTTGCCTTTCGCGCGCGCAAAGCCCGAATTGCGCGGTGCTGCGGGCGAGCCGCTGCGCGGCTGCGCAATCACCGAAAAGCGGGAATCTGCTGCGGCGATTTTGCGGCAAAGCTCTTCCGTGTTGTCGCGCGAAGTTTCGACAACAAGCAGCGCCTCGAAGTCTCCGCAAGTTTGCGAATGCAGCGTTTGCGTCGCTTCTTCGACGTATTCGGCAACGTTGCAGCACGGAATTATTACGGAGAAAAACGGTTTGTCTTTCATTTTGCGCCTCCGTTTCCTGTTTTCGACAAACGCCGCGAAGCGCCGAATGCCGCGCGGTAGAGCGTTTTTGCGAGCAGTATGCCGACCCGCCCGCCGACTCGGTAGAGCGCGAACAAAATGCGCTTAAACGGCGGAAGCAATCGGGCGAAGTCGGAAAGAAATTTTGCGTTCTCGGGCGAAAGCAGCATCTTCCGCGCCGCGAGCCTGTCGGAATCGGAAAATTTTGAATCGTAGACGGGTTCGAACGAATACCAAAACAGAAGCGAGATCCACTGATTTGCGAGCACCGCGCGGACGTCTTTGCCGAATTCGCGCCCTTTCAAATATTCGATGAACGACGAAAATTCCGCGGAAATGTCGAAGAGTATTTTTGTCGAAGCCTGCGTTGTTGCCGAGTTTGCGCGGCGGCGGTAGACGTAGAGCGGGTTTGCCGAAATTGCGACGCGCTTTGCCGCAAGCCAGCACCGCGGCGACCACTCGAAGTCTTCCATAAACAGCCCCGCGTTTTGATATAATTTATTTGTCCGCAGAAAATCTGCCCTGCAAACGCTAAGCCACGAAAACGCGTTCACCGCCGCCCCGAATTTGCCGATGTTCAAGACCAGAGATTGACCGTCCATCACCGCACCGTCGAAACTTTCGGGGAGATTTTTTACAATGCGCCGAAGCTCTAACTGTCCGTTCTTTTCCTCCACTTCCTCCGCGCTTGTCATCAGAATGTCTGGGTATTTCGCGGCGGAAATAGCGCGCGCGAAGCGGCGCAAGGCGTCGGGTTTTAGCCAGTCGTCGCCGTCGAGAAACACAATGTATTGCCCCTCTGCGTGCGAGATTGCATAGTTGCGCGAAGACGCCCCTGAACCGCTTCGGGGCAGTTCCACGCACTTGAAACGCGCGTCCGATTCCGCGCGGCGGCGGGCAATTTCAAGCGAGTTGTCCCTTGACTGCTCCACAATCAAAAGCGCGCTGAAGTCTTCGAAATCCTGCGACGCCACGGAATCAACCGCCTTTTCGAGATACGGCGCGGTATCGCAGCCGAGAATTGCGACAGTGAAAAACGGAGTTTTCATTTTTCGCCCCTCCTCGCGTTTTTGCGCGTTCTTCGGTAGAGGTCGTAATCGCGTTTCAGACGGCACAAAAGCGGCAGCGCAATTCGGCAGTATTTCAGACAGAACAGGAATGTGCGAGCCGACATCCCCGACGCCGACAGCGGAGTGGCGAATGTCTGTTTCGATATTTTTTTCAGCTCGGCAAACTTTGTTGAAAGCCCAGTGTTAGGGGCGCACACAACTGTTTGAACCGAGTGGACGGCAAGCTTTGTCTGCAAGTCGGCAAGCATTTGCGGATACTGTTTTTCAAGCCCCGCCTTCAGAAACACGCGCAGTTGATGGCGCGAACGCTCCGCCCAATTCCGCTCCCTGAAATAGTCCGAACGGCTTCGGTAATACGCCGAACACGCGGAAGCCGAAAAGCGTATGTATTTGTAGAGAACGCAGTCCGTCGCCGCGACCCTTTGCGCCGCCGCCAAATATTCCGCCATGAAAATTTCGTCCTCTTTCATATTGACGCCCTCGGGGAAGCGTATGTTTTCGCGAAGCAGAATTTCGCGCCTGAAAAGCGCGGCGAACAGGTATCCGTGGACATTGGGGGAATCGTTCAAAAGCGGAATGAAAAATCTTTCGAGTATTTCGCGCCGCCCGTCGAGAAGCAATTCCGAGCAGAACGGGAAATTTGTCGCGGTCTTGGTTTCGTTCGGGCCGATGTCCACCCACGCGCAGAGCGACAGGTCGGCGGAGAATTTTTCCGCCCGCAAAATCAGTGTTTTGTAGAGGTCGGGCAGAGTTTCGTCGTCGGAGTCGCAAAATGCGACCCATTCGCCCGACGCCGCGTTCAAGCCCCTGTTGCGGGCGGCGCACACCCCGCCGTTTTCGCCGCAGACGAGCTTCACGTTGCCGAATTTTTCGGCGTATTCTTTGCAAATCGAAAGCGAACCGTCGGTCGAACCGTCGTCCGACAAAATTATTTCGAGACTCTTCCACGACTGCGCAAGAAGCGAATCCACGCAGACTCTCAGCCGTTTCTCGGTGTTGAAAACGGGAACGATTACGCTGATTGCGGGTTCGTTTTGCATGCGTTAAAACTTTCTTGCCAGTTTTACGAGTCTGTTGGAAATCTTCGTTTTCAGCGCGGTCGGCACTGCCGCAAGTCGGCAGAGCAGTTTGTGCCTGCTATCGAGCGCAAACGGCAGCCGTTCGGAATCGAACCAGCCCGCGCTTTTTGCGAAATCGGCAACCTGCGTGTATTTGTCGATGTGCCCGACCGACTGCGGCGTCCATGCTTGCCACGGCTTGGGTACGCCCACAAAGTGCACAAACAGCTCGTCCTCGTCTTTGTCGAGCCTGTATTGAAGAGCGACTTTCGGCGCGTTTTTGCCGAAGCAAAGCAGGCTGTTCAAAACGGATTCGTCGAGCTGGTGGTAGAATTTAAGGCGCGTGTCGACAACGCCGATGTTGTCGTTGGGAAGAAGCGCGTTCATTCTGTCGCGCCAGTCGCGGAGAAACGGACGCGCCGATTTGTGCACCGAAAGAAAACACGCCGAGCAACTCTGCAAAATGCGCGGACGCGCGGAGGGGCTGCCGCAGTCGCGCCGCCACGCTTCGAGTATCGGGCGGGGAATGGTGTATCCGTCTTCCCCGAAGTTGAAGTTGCGGAACGCCAGCGGATTTTCGCGCGATGTCCGCTTGCGTATGTGGATTTCGTCGGGGCGTTCGGGAATCAGCCGCGACGAGCAATTCCCCGTGAAGAATCCGTCGCCGTCAACCCAAGTGATGTAGTCGGTGTCGGCGGCAAGCATAATTTCGGGCTTCATGCAGGTAAGCGAACGCGCGGTATCGACGGGAATAACCCGCACTCCGCCGAGGCGTTCAAGCATTTCGACTGCGTCTTTCGAAAGATTTTTGCCGCCCACGATAACGGGTTCGTCCATTCCGCTTTTGCGCATGGAAGCCACGAGCATTGCAATGCCCCAAACGTAGTTCATGTCGCCCGCGGTAATTACTGTATTATTTTTCATGCCAAGATTCCTCCCGATTTTGACGCCGCCTTTGCGCGCACCCTCAACGCCTGCGCGTATTTGTCGGCGAAAGAGACTATCGCAAAAAGCACCATAAGTTCCGTGAAGTTGACTTGCTGCTTCAAGACCCACTCCAAGACCGACTGCAAATATATGCCCGCAAACCCTCCGACAAGAGCTGCTGGAATGAAAAAGTAGGGCGTGTAGCGCAGCTTGCGCATTGCCGAAAACGCCGTTTTCAGGTGGTAAAAAAAGAACGCAAGCAGCGCGATAAAACACGGTATGCCGCACTCGGCGCAGACGAGCAGGTAAATGGTTTCGACAATGCCGTCTTTGTAGTCGTCGGTAAAGCCCTTGGAGGGGTCGCGGTGTTCGCTGTATTTGTAGGGCGGGTTGATTTTTATGCCCCAGTTGTTGATTCCGACTCCGAAAAACGGCTCGTCCACAATCATGTTCTTTGCGGCTATTGCGAAGTTCAGGCGCGTCTGTCCCGACGATTCGGGCGCGGATTCGAAACGCTCTATCACGCGAGGAATGAACATCAAAACAACAAGTCCGCCGACCGCGCATATCGCTCCGAGCGCGCGCACCTTTTGCGGCTTGAACTCGAACGCCACCGAAAGCCCCGCCGTGATTACGCAGGCTATCGGGTAGCACGCTATCGCACCGCGCGAATATGTGCGCAGCAACGCGCCAGACGCCATCAAAAACAGCCCGAAATACACGAGCCTGCCGTAGCCCTTTGCCTTCCCGTTGAGAAATGCCGAGAAAAACAAGACGCCCACGGGCATCATAAACATCGCAAGAGAATTTTGGTGCGGGAATTGCGCGTACACCTGATATACTCCCGAAAAATGCTGTTTTACTACCGACGCAAACACGCAGACAACTATCGCCGCGAACGCAAGCATAATCGGCTTGAAATCGCCCTTTGTGTATTCGAGGTAGTAGTAGACCGCAAGGTATACAAAGTATATCATTGCCATTTTCCAGATTTCGAAAAACGAAAACAGCGTGTTTTCGGCGGTAAGCAAAGACGGCAGTGAGAGGGCGAAATACAGCGCGTAGAGCTTTGCGCCCGCGTTCGGCAGAAAAGGTCTGAACCCGCGCAGAAGCGTGATTGCGCACACAATCACAACCGCCGCAAGATAGATTAGCGAAACCTCCATTCCGCGCGACGTTCCCCTATACCATTCGTGCGAGAAAAAGTTTATCGACGTCGATTGGAAAACAAGCAGCGGCAACAGCATTGCAAACATCGCCACCCGCAACAAACGCCTGCGCACCACAAGCAGCATTACCGCCGCTGGCATGCAAAGAATCGCAGTTGTAAATAGCAGATATTTCATCGGTGGCTTTTGAGTGTCTTAGAAATTCGTCCAGTACAGGGTGGGCGAAACAAGCAGGTTTATCAGCTGCGCAGTGGGAATGAGCTTGCGGACAAACACGTTGTATTCCGACATATTGTCTTTGGGAACGTAGACGACGTCCCCGGGTTCGAGTTTTACGTTAGAGACGCGTCCCTGCAAAATTGCGTCGATGTCGATTTTATACATCTTCGGGTTCGAAACGCCGCCGCGTATTATGATTGCATACGGCCAGTATGTTTCCTTGACGTATCCGCCGGTGGCGAGAAGTTCGAGAAGCCCGAGGTTTTTGTCCCAAAGCCGCTTGTGCGGGTTGTTCACTTCACCTATCAGGCAGACCATGCTTTCGGAGCGCACCGCAACGTAGATGTAGTCGCCCTTTCGCAGAAGGACGTTGTGGATTGGGTCGCCGCGTTCAATGGCCTTGAAAAAATCGACTGGCAGAACTTTTCCGTTGCGCACGAATATCGAATTTTTGAAGTCGGCGGCGTCGAGCGTCTGTCCGTCGTAGTATCTTGCGGAAGAGCCGCCCGCCTTTGCAAAGAGGTCGGTAAGCCTCATTCCGTTTGCGATGTCGTAAATCCCCGGACGCGACACGCCGCCCGAAATCGACGCCGTTTGCGACGCAATTTTTATCGGCGACAGCCCGACCTTCGGATTCTTTATGTATTTGGCGAGCATTGACTCCAACTTCTCCGACGCCTCGCCGAGCGACAAGCCCGCGATTTTCGTCTGCCCGATGAAGACCATTCCGATATATCCGTCGGGAGTAACAACCGTGTTGACGCCCATATCGGGATGGTTGTAGACGGTCACGGCGATTGTGTCGCCCGAATTGATTGTGTAGGGCGGTTCGGGTTCGGCGGCTATTTTTTTCAGCTCTTGAGCTTGGGCAGTCTCCTGCGCTTTGTTGTCGTCGGCTTCGGCGACGGCGGCGTTGTTTGCCGTTTCCATCACAGGGACATTTTCGTAGTTGTCGGTATCCCTGTTGTAGCAGCCGCACAGGCACAAAAGCGATAGCGCGGTTATTGCGAGTTCTGTTTTCAAAGATTTCATTGCCGTTGATTTTTTTCGGAGGAACAGTTTTTTATCATCACCGCAGTCAGCGGAGAGTCGGATTTTCCGAGCGAAAGCGCGTAGCGCAGCATTCTGCGCGGAGTCTTTCCCGCGCCGACCAAGAGCATCGAAGTATCGCACAGGTCGAACATCTGCCTGAAAAGAATGCCGCGCTTGCCCAGAGGCGTTTTTCTCGTTATGATTATTACGTCGAAATCCCTTTCCAGCGTCTGCAAATCGGCTTTGAAAAGGTTCAGCTCCGCGCCCGAAAGCGAGTATTCGTTTGCGACGGGCAGAAAGCCGTCGTTGCCGCAGTAGCAAACCGAGTTTAGCTGGGTCGCGTTTTGAGGTTCTACAAAGCCGTGCGCCGAAACGATTTGCACAAACATCAGGCGTTTGCCGTTCGAAGCGTATTGCAAATGCACCGTCTCGCGAATGGTGTTGTCGGAGTCCGCGCCCTGCAAATGCCCCACAAAAATGCGCTTTGCGTTCGGATAGGCTTCGTGGAGTTTGTAGAAGATTTCGCAAATAGCATGGCGCAGGTCGAAAATGTCGGTGTCGGTTCGCGCGTTTTTCGGAACGACACCGAGGGGAAGCAAACCGTAATAGCAGTCAAGCTCCGCAAAGTTTCCGATGCGTCCGCGCATAAACTTGAACACAAGCAGAGCCGCCGCGGCAGTGCCCGTGAACGCCAACGCAAGGAACAGGATTATCGCGATTTTCTTTTTGTCGAAAGTCTTTTTCCTTTCCGCGGCGGCGGCGAGTTCGAGCGGCTGAAGCTCGTTGTCGGCGGAGTTTTTCAGATAGTTCAAATCGGTAAACCGCTGTTCGCTGTTTTCGAGATTCTTTTTGTGGGCTTCCTGAACGTGCGCCAACTGGGTGAGTTCGGGCAAAACTTCGGCGAGTTTTGCGACGGATTTTTCGTTTCTTGAAACTTCGGCGCGCAAAAGCGATTCGTTTGTAGAAACCGTTTCTAACTCTTCGATAACCTCTTCAAGTTCGGCCTTCACTTTTTCGGCAAGCGCGAGATTGTCGGGCTTGAAATTTTCTATCGAATTGTCGGAAAGGAATTGTCTGTATGCCTTTTCGGTTGCGGTTTTCCTCGCCCGCAAAACCTGAATTTTGGGGTTGTCTTCGGTATACAGCTGGGTTTCGGCGAGCAGGCTTTTGTCTATCTGCTTGATTGTGTCGAGGTATTCCCTGATTTGTCCGGCGTGCGCGAGCGCGGCGGGGCTGAGCGCGGATAGCAGCTTTTGTAGCCTTTCGACGCGAGACTGTATCCCCGCCTTGCGGGCTGCCAGATTCGAGAGCGAAAGCTTTTGCTCCGACAGCAGTTCGCGCAGTTTTTCCTGCTCGGCGACGGGGGCGGTCAGCCCGATTTTGCGCGATATTTCAACTTCGCGCTCCGCCGTTTCGCGTATTTTTTGCTCGAGGGTGTCGTGCTGGTTTCTTATCGTTTTCAGCCAGTTTTCCAAATCGCCGAGGCGGAATTTTTTGTATTCGGCAACGCAGACTTCGGCAAAGGCGTTCGCCTTTTTGACGGCTTCGGTTTCCGTGTTTCCGTAAGCCGAAATTTTGAACAGCCTGTTTTTGTTGCGCTCCTGATAGATTTCGGCGTTCGAAACGTCCGAGTGCGGGAAGCCCGATTTTGCGAGCGTTTCGGCGGTTCTTGCCCGCACGACGTTCCGCGAAAAAAGCTGGAGCATTGCGTGGTCGTCAATCGGCTTGAAATAGTCGGAACTTTTCGGCTGGTAGAAAAGCTCCAATTCGGCGCAGTAGCGTTCGGGCGACTTTTCCCCGCGCGAGTAAACCGCAACCGCAAGCAGCACAAGCAGCGCAAAAAACATAGCCGCAAAAATCCACACATAGCGCAGCATTAGCATTTGGACAAGCCTGCGCAGCTTTTCCATTTTCAGAAGCTGTTGCCGTTCGAAATCGGAAGGCGAATCGGTAAAAATGTCATTTTCGTCTTGCATAAAAAAATCAGTTGAAATGTTTCCACGCCCGAAGGAGCGTCGGCGGAATTTGCGGATACGCCTTTGCCGCGGCGAGTTCGTTTACCAGCATTGAGAGCGTTTTGAGAGTAGGGTCGTCGAACGCCGAGCGCGAAAAATCGACGCGCCCCATTCGCAATATCCAGCGCAGGAAATTTTTTATCCCCGACGCTCTGTTGCGCGATTGCTTGCGGATTGCCTTAGCCGCGCTACCGATGTCGTCTGCGCCCAGAATTTTCGCGAGGGTTTTGCGCCAGAGAGTTGACAGTTCCTCCCACGTTGCGGACGGAAATTCGGGAAGCCTGTCCGTGGGGGTGAATTTGAAGCGGACTGCATCGGCATACTTTGCGCCCAGCTGCGCCGAAAATTCCGAACTTTGCATTTCAGCCAAGCGTTCCGCGCGTTCGGAAATTTTCCATCGGTATAGCCCGCGCGAAATCAGCAGGGCGTCGCCGCAGCCGAGGACGCATTTGTTGAAGTTTCTTAAAATGAAGTTTGCGTCCGTCGAATTTTTCGCGAGCTTTTCGCCCGCGAACATCAAGCCCATTCCGCGGTTTAGCATAAGCCGCAAAGCCTCCGACACGGGAAGCCTGTCGGGGCTTAATTCGGGAATTACGCGCAGCGGAAGCTCGGGGTCGCCCGAAATGCAGACGTACCCGTTGCGCAGTTCCTGAAACATAAGCGTATTTCCCGTTTGCGCAAGAGAGCCGACGTTTTTTGCGGGGCTGAAATCAACGTCTACGCCGAGCTTTGCCGTCCATTTTTGCGAGACCTTTGCAAGAGCCGCGTTTACCGATTTTCTTTGCGGCAAGTTTAGCGCGTTTGTGAACACAAAGAAGTCCAAATCGTTGTAGAGCGCGGCGTGCGAATCAGCTTTTACAAACACGCCTCCCTCGCCGCGTCCGTAGCCGCCGCCGAGGTATACGCCCGCAAGTCCGCGCGGAACGGCGCGGCAAATGTCGCCCGCAATTTCGGGAAGGGCGCGTGTCAAAATGCCTTCAACTTCGGCGTTTCCCGTGCCCGTAAAACGGCGCACAAAGTTTCTATCTGTCGCATTCATTCGGCAACCCCCTTAGAATAATGCTTTTTGCCACAATCCGCAGAATCATTCGCAGCGAAATGTGGTGTAGATAATACAAATCGTCTATGTTTTGGCGTTCGGGCGAGGCATTCATACAATACCCGTCGGAGGCGCACAGAACGTAGTTTTTGTCGGCGGTGTTGCGGCGAATCATTCGCCCGCCGCGCAACAGGGAACGCCAAAGTTTCGGGTATCGGTCGAGCGAAAGCTTCAGCTGCCAGACGCGGTTCTTGCGAAGCAGAAGCGAGGCAAAAAGCCACGGAACGAAACCCGCAACGCCGAAAAACGCCATCAAAATCCATTCGACGAAAACGTATTTGTCGAGGCGGCGCGACTTCATATCCGACGAAATTCCAGCGTCTTTTTGGTCTATGTAAACGCCCCTGATTGCGTCGATAATGCGCCCCCTCGAAATGATTTTGTTTTTGAATTCCATTTTGCTGCCCACGAACGTATCGCACATCACTATCGAATGCTCGAGGAGCGTTTCGGCGTCTATCAGCGAGCCGTCGCAGACGATTACGCCGCCCGCAAGCGTGCAGCCGTGCTCAATGCAGATGTTGTCGCCGAGCATTACGGGCGCGTCGATTTGCGCATTCTGTTTTATTTCCACATTCATTCCCGCGTAGACGCCGTTTTGGGCGGAGTATCCCGCGGGAACGTAGCAGAAGCGGTTTTCGAGAATTTCGAAATTTGCGTCGAAATAGGCGCGTATCGAATCCATTTTGAGCATTTTTCCGCCGAAGCGGAAAGCCCGCCCGTCTTTGAAAAGATATATTCCGTCCTGAGTGAAGTCTTCGGGAACGGGCGCGGAAATCTCCTCCATGTGCTTCAGAACGTCGTCGGCGGATTTCACGAGCGGCAAAACCGCGCCGAAGACGACAAGCACATCGTCCGTTCCGAAAAACGCCGAGTTTCGCGATTTCAAACGCAGAACATCCGCGCTAAGCGAAGACGCCGAGTAGGAAATATCGAGCGGATAGTTGGAACCCGTCCTTTCCAGACGCTTGCGGTATGCGGAATCGGGGGTGTAGTCGAGGATAAGCAGACCGTCCGCGCCAAGCATTGCGGCAAAATCGGCGGCGTGCTCCGCATACGGCTTGCCCGTAATCGGCAGGGAGCAAAGGCTTCTTTCAGGGAAAAATTCTTCGAGCCATTCGAAATTTTCGGTGTAGGGGCAAAACAGTATTTTCATCAGTATGCCCCCTTTCCCATTATGATTGCGGGTATTGTTTTGAGGAGGATTTTTATATCCGTCCAAAAACCGCGCGAGCTAATGTATTCCTTGTCGAGCTGAACCTGCTTTGAAAACGGCAGGTTGCTGCGCCCCGAAATCTGCCAAATGCAGGTTAGCCCCGGCTTTACGTTCAGGCGTTTCCTGTCTTCGAGCGAATACTCGCGGACTTCGCTCGGTAGCGGCGGGCGCGGCCCCACAAGGCTCATATCTCCGAGGAGCACGTTGAAGAGCTGCGGAAGCTCGTCGATGCTCGTCTTGCGCAAAATGCGCCCAAGCCGCGTTATGCGCGGGTCGTTTTTCATTTTGAAAATCACGCCGTCGGCTGACTGGTTTTGCGAAAGCAGCTCTTGTTTTGCGCGTTCCGCGCCCGTATACATTGTGCGGAATTTGTAGAATTTGAAATGCCTGCCGAAACGCCCAACGCGAGTTTGCGTGAAAATTATCGGGCCGCTCGACGTCGCCTTTATCAGCAACCCCAGAATCAGAAAGAACGGCGCAAGGCACACCAACGCGCAGAACGATACCGTTATGTCTATGAAACGCTTCAAAAAATACGACATTCTGACGGTAATCCGCCAGAGCTTCATTCGCAAAACGATGTCCTCGCGCCGCCCCGAACGGCTCATCAATTCTTTGTGGATTGAGTCGAGGGCTTCGGCGCGGAGTCCGCTTTTTTTCGTATCTTTGTCTGCGTCGGTCGTCATTTTTCGTTTAAAAGAGCGGCGAGGGCGTTCCCGAGTTTTTCCAAATTCAATTTAATTTCGATTGCCGAATTTGTCTTTCCCGCGTTTTGCAAAGCCAGCGCCAAGTCCCTGACTTCGTTTTCGCCGACTATCGCGGCGTCGCCCTTGATTGTGTGGGCGGCGTGGACAAGCCCCTCCGCGTCTCCGCCGTCGAAAGACTTTTCGGCAATCCGCAGGTTTCTTTCGAAAGCCGAGAGAAACTCCGCATAGATTTCGGTTATCAAATTCGAGTCGTCGCTTCCGAGTTGCTCGATGAGATAGTTTCTTGTTTTATCCTTCATTGTGCAGACACTCCTTTTTGTCGTGAAAACACGGCAGGTTGAATTTGGTTTCGTTGAGCCCGTTTTTGTGGAGTGTTAAAATCTTGGGCGCAAGTTTGCGCATAATGTGTATTCCGCGCCCGCCCGTGGCGTTCTTGGCGCAGAGCATTTCAAGCTTTTCGTCGGGGATTTCGGAGGTTTCGCAGTAGTCCCATTTTCCGCCCCTGTCCCAAACCTTGATTTCAAAGCCGTCGTCGGAAGTGCAATTTAGCTTGAATACTATTGCGTCGTTTTTGAATGCGCGGTTCTTCGTGCCGTGCTCTACTATGTTGTTTAGAAATTCCGACAGCAGCAATTCGGCATACACGCAAATGTTTTTGTCGGGACAGCATTTCTTCATGTGCTCGCGCGCCTGCTGAATGCATTTGTCGGTGGACAGATAGTTCGCCGAAGCCACTTTCAAAAACGAGTTCATTCCCGTAAGCGGACGTTTTTTGCAGAACACCATTATGAGAGTGTCGTCCTGCGGAACTTTGAATCCGTGCTCGGTAATGGAATCGTATACGAGGTAGGGAATGCCCCAGAAGTCGTCCGTCGCGTTCGGCGTCTGCATGACCGAGAGTATCGACTTTTCGACAAGCCCGATTGAACCTACGTTGTCCATATCGTTGCTTGCGTGGAGGTCGAGAAGCCCGTCGGTGAAAAGGAACAAATATTCGTCGCCGAACGTTGTTTCGGCAACGTTGCTTTCGTGGAATGCAGTGTCGGACATCAGCCCGAGCGGCACCGTCCCGATTTTCGAAGTGTCGATTTTCGAGAGCGTCCGCGTTGCGGGAGAGTAAAGCCTGATGTCGGGCAGCCCCGAATTGAGGACTTTCAGCGTCCCGCTTTTCGCGTTCAAATAGATTATCTGGGCGCAAATGTAGGCTACCCCGCCGAAGTGCTCGAAGAGAAAGCGGTTTGTGAGGCGAGCAATCTCGTGCGGCTTCTTTGCGTTGTCGGCGTTTACAGTCTGTTTCAGGAACGCCTGCAAGGCGGTCATCACGAGGGCGGCGTGCGTGCCGTGCCCCGAAACGTCGCCGAAAACAACCAGCACTTCGTCTTCCGAGACATTGATAAAATCGACCAAGTCGCCGCTCAAATTTCCGAGCGGACGATACAAAAACGAGTAGTCGAAATTTCCGCCCCTGTATGCCCACGGCGGCAACATCGCCTGCTGAACCATCGCCGCAACTGAGCGGTTCATATCTATGTGGTGCTGCTGGTATTTCGAGAGGTTCGCCACGCTGAACGCATAAACAACCTGCCTGATTTTTCTGAGCAAAAATTTTGTGCCCGAGCCTTTCGGAATATAGTAGGAAAAAAGGTCGTCCATAATCCGAATGAAAGTGTCTTCTTCGGACGAGCCGACAACCGACGTCAGAAATATAAACGGAATCTCCCTGTTGAACGCCCGAACCTGATTCCTGAATTCGAAGCCGTCGACGGGCGACATTTGAATGTCGGAAATTATGAGGTCGTATTTGCTTTTGTGCAGGGCCTCGAGAGCCTCTTGAGCGTTCCCGACTTCCGTGAGCGAAAATTCGGTATTGCGCAAAAACGACTTTACCGCCAAGCGAATCAGCAATTCGTCGTCGACAAGCAGAACATTGTATGTTTGATGGCCGTTTTCTTTGCTCATCTTTGGAACCTTCCAACCGACTTTCTCTCCGCTCCGAGCGGCAGTTTTTCCGCATTCCGCCGCGTTTGACGACATAGCACGACCGAACGCGCCTTTGACGCGTTCTGAGGGCGTTCTAACCTGTCTCTTATACACATCTCCGAGCCCACGAGACAAGAGGCAATCTCGT
>URJY01000023.1 GCA_900548275.1 uncultured Opitutales bacterium
CGAAGTCTGAGACATTCGTGAAACACCGCATCAACGGTGCTATAACGTTCCGTCTAATTGCGGGAAGACTTAACAATCAAGACTGTTCCTGCGGCTTGGAATATTATGTTCGGAATCCAAATCAACACATCCGGACGAAGCGTCGGATACTTTTCAAGCCACGAAATAACTACAGTCATCAAATAGTACGACATCGCAAGCGCAAGCGCAATGGCGACATTTGCAAAAGTCTCGCTCCTGCTCGCCTTGATTCCGAGCGGCACGGCAAGCACAACCATCGAGAAAATGGAAAACGCCATCGCAAAATTTTTCTGTATCTGCAACTGCACCTCTATTTTGTCGTGAAACGCATCCTCGGGCGTGGGATTGGGCTTTCTGTGCCAAGTGGTGCGGGCATCCAAAAGCTCGCCGAACGTCATCAGCTTGAGACGCTTCCGCACGCCGTCCGATTTGCCGATAATATCGTTAAGCGGAAGCTTTATCACAAGCTCGTCGAAACGCGCCGACGGAAGAGGTTTGCGCAAGTCCTCGGGGTCGCCCGCGCGGGCGCGGTCGGCACTGCCGTTCTTGAGCGTCAAAACGATTTCGTCCCTGTCGTCGTCGTACGAAAGAAGACCGCGCTCCGACTGAATCGAAATCTGCGCCCTGCCCTGCTTGTCGAGCTCCCAAATTCTGAAGCTGATAAGCTCTTTGCCGTCGGACGAATTTGCGTAAATGACATACCCCGGGAAGTCGCGGATGAACGTTCCCGCCTGAATGAACTGGAGCGGATTGGCGCGGACAAGGTTCTTGAGCGCGCTCTTGTAGGCATAGTCGGCGGCGGGCGCGTAGTAGAAATTTATCGCAACCGAAAAGAGCGACGCGCAAATCGCAAGGAAGAACACGGGAGCCGACATACTGTAAATCGACCTGCCGCAAGCCTTCATCGCAACGATTTCGCTCTGCGACGACATCCTGCCGAAAACGAGCAAAATCCCCGTGAGCATACCGAGCGGCAGCGCATACGGAATCACACCGGGGATGATGAGCGCGACGATATACAGAAAGAACGATATGCTGAGCCTGCCCGCGGCAAGCTCGCCCATAACCTCTTTTATCACGTTGCCGAGCACGAGCACGAACACGAACAGCGCAACGGTCATAAAAGCCGCCGCCGCAACCTGCTTGAAAATGTATTTGTTTAAAGTACCCATTCGGCAAAAAAAACTTGTCCCGAGTATGGCGCAAAGGTTGAAACAATGGCAACCCTAAAAAATCCCCCGCCCTATTTTTGCGCCGATTCGGAAAACTTGGAATAGGCAATAATCGCAAGCCCCGCGACAAGCGTCAAGACCGAGTAGAACGTGCCCCTGCTCAAGCCGAGAATCGGCTCGACACCCGCGTCGGGCTCGCGGAAAATCTCGCAGACTATCCTGACGACCGCATAGAGCGAAAGGAACTCGCCCGCAATCCGACCCTTCGGCAGATTGCCGCGCCAGAAACGCCACTGCAAAAACGCGAAAATCAGAAGCCCCTCGGCGAACGCCTCGTACAGCTGCGACGGATGCCTTGCGGCGATGTTTTCGACCGCCGTGCCCGCCGCCGCCGACCTCGGGAAAATCATCGCCCACGGAACGTCGGAAACCTTTCCCCACAATTCGCCGTTGACGAAATTGGCAAGCCTGCCGAAAAATATACCGGGGGTGCACGCCGTCGTAACGATGTCGGCGATTTTCCAAAACGAAACTTTCTTCGCCCGCGCGAAAAACAACATCGCCAACACCACGCCGATAAAGCCGCCGTGGCTCGCCATACCGCCTTTCCAAATCTGGAACAGCGAAAGCGGATTCGAGACGAAATTGCCGAAGTCGTAAAACAGCATATAGCCGAGCCTGCCGCCGACAATCACACCGAAGAGAAGATACGTTATCAGAGAGGAATTGTCGTCGGGCGAAAGCGGACTTCTGCCCTTCTTGGAATAGAGGTTGAAAAGCAGCATCGCAATCGCGAACCCCGCCAAGTACGACAGCCCGTACCACCTTATGCCGTCGAGAACCCAGCCCTCGGGGAAGCGCAGCGCAAAGGGGTCGAAATCGACCACATAGTATGCAAGAAAATTTTCCATCGAAATAATGTTTGAAGTATTTATAGTGTGGAGTAAAGTTAAGGCGGAAAAAAAATTTATCAATGAAAGATTTCGACTTAAAGGAATTGATAGACTCGCGCTTCGGGCAGAACTACGATTTGCACGAAAAATACGTCAACCGCACGCTCGCAACCGTGCTCAAGACAATCGGGTTCGACAAGTGCTACAAACGCGCCAAGGGCGCATACCTCTACGACGCCGACGGCAACGAATACCTCGACTTCATCTCGGGCTACGGCGTGTTCGGAATGGGGCGCAACAACCCCGTAATCGGCAGGGCAATCAAGGACGCAATCGATATGGATTTGTCGAATATGGTGCAGCTCGACTGCGCATTGCTCAGCGGTCTGCTCGCCGAAAGAATCGTAAAGCTGCACAACAACAAACTTTCCGCCGTCTTCTTCTGCAACTCGGGGACGGAGGCGAACGAGGGGGCGATAAAGTTCGCGCGCGCCCACACAAAACGTTCGCGCATAATTTCGATGGACGGCTGCTACCACGGTCTGACCTACGGTTCGATGTCGATAACCCACACGCCGCACTTCAGGGACGGCTTCGGACCGTTCCTGCCCGACACCGACAAAATCGCGTTCGCCGACCTCGCCGACCTCGAGGCAAAACTCAAAGAGGGCAACGTCGCCGCGTTCATCTCCGAACCCGTCATCGGACACGGCGTCGACATTCCGCCCGACGACTTCTTCCCGAAAGCGCAGGAGCTCTGCCGCAAATACGGCGCGCTCTTCATTATGGACGAAGTGCAGACGGGCTTCGGCAGGACGGGCAAAATGTTCGCCTACCAACACTGGGGGCTTGAACCCGACATCGTTACGATGGCAAAGGCACTCAGCGGCGGCTACGTTCCGTGCGCCGCGTTCATCACCACAAGGGAAATCCACCAGAGCGTTTTCTCGCCGCTCGAAAACTGCGTGAAACACTCCACTACTTTCGGCAGAAACAACCTCGCAATGGTCGCGGGCTTGGCGACAATCGACGTTCTCGAAAAGGACGGGATGGTCGAAAACTGCGCAAAGATGGGCGCGCTGCTCAAGCAAAAGCTCGAAGCGCTCAAGGAGAAACACTCGTACATCAGGGAGGTGCGCGGGCTCGGTCTTATGATTGCAATAGAATTTCAGGAGCCGAAAGGGCTTCTGCAAAAGGCGGCGTGGAAGGCGTTGAAAGCCGCCAACAACTCGCTCTTTACGCAGATGATTGTAACGTCGCTGATGGACAACTACAAAATCATCACGCAGGTTACAAGCCACGAAGTGCACGCAGTGAAACTGCTCCCGCCGTTTATTATAACGGAAAAGGAAGTCGACAGGTTCGTAAAGGCGTTCGACGAAACGCTTTCGGAAGCCGCAAACCCGACGGGTTCGCTGTGGAAATTCGGCAAACGCCTGATCGCCGCAAGCATCGACAACAAGAAAAACAAGTAATACAATGATTTCATACGAAGAATTTTGCGACAACTGCCGCAGACTTCTCGAACGCGTCGAAAACGCGTGCGCCTCGTGCGGCAGAAACAGCGGCGACGTGAAAATTCTGCCCGTCACAAAAACGCACCCGATAGACGCGCCCGAATACGCGGCGCGTTTCGGCTTTGCGTCGGTCGGAGAAAACCGCGTTCAGGAACTTTCGGAAAAGAGAAAATCGGAACGCGGCAACGCCCTCAAAATAAACTGGGAGCTCATCGGACACCTGCAAAGCAACAAGGCAAAGCACGCCGTGGAGCTCGCCGACAGAATCCAGAGCGTCGACTCGGCAAAACTGCTGAAAAAAATCGACGCCGAAGCCGCCGCACTCGGCAAGACAATGCGCATTCTGCTCGAAATCAACGCGGGCAACGACCCCGCAAAATTCGGCGCGGCACTCGACGAAGCCCCCGAACTTTTGGGCGCGGCACTCGAACTTAAAAACGTAAAAGTCGAGGGGCTGATGACGATAGCCCCGCTCGACTCCAATCTTGACACCGCATCGCGCTGCTTCGAAAACCTGCGCAACCTGCGCGACGACCTGCAAAAGCAATTCGCCGCCCCCCTGCCCGAACTTTCGATGGGCATGAGCGGCGACCTCGAACGCGCAATCAAAGCGGGCAGCACACTCATACGCGTCGGCACTTTCCTGTTCGGCGCGCGCGACTACTCTCTGTAAAAATGGAATCCGACAACAAACCGCGCGAAATATCGGGGGACGAATTTTTCGCCCGCAACGAAAATTCGCCCGAAAAATATTTCGCCGTCTTCGGCAAGCCGATTGTCCATTCGCTAAGCCCGCTTATGCAGAACGCCGCGCTCGGAGAAATCGCGAAAACCGACGGCGCGTTCGCGGGCGCAAAATACTTCGCATTCGAAGTAGACCCCGACAACCTCGCCGAGACGCTCCGCCTTTTCTGGCGCAAAAATTTCACGGGCATAAACCTGACGATTCCCCACAAGGAAATAGCATTCGAAATCCTTACCGACTTCGACGAGACGGCGAAGAAGGCGCGCGCCTGCAACACACTCCTGCGCACACCCGACGGCTGGCGCGGCTACAATACCGACGGGTTCGGAGTCGCGGCGGCGGTCGAAAACGCGTTCGGCAGGGGCTTCGAAAACGCCGATGTCATCTTGCTCGGCGCGGGCGGCGCGGCGCGCGGCGCGGCGGCTGCTATACTCGGGGCGAAGTGCAAATCGCTTCTGGTCGCCAACAGAAATCCCGAACGTCTGGCGAAATTTGCCGATGATATGAAAAGGGAGAACTTCGAATTGTCCACAACCCCGCTCGAAAACGTCGAGGCGAAAATTCCGCCGCACGCGGTAATCGTCAACGCAACGGCGGTCGGCTTGAAGGCGGACGACAAGCCCGTAATCGACTTTTCGAAAATCCCGCAGGACTGCGTGTTTCTGGATATGCCCTATCGGCGCGACGGCGAAACTTCGTCGGTGCTCGCGGCGCGGGCGCATTCGATACCCGCCGAAAACGGTCTTGCAATGCTGGCGTGGCAGGGCGCAAAATCGCTCTCGATATGGACGGGCAAACCGCTTCTGGGCGCGCTTATGCTCTCGAAACTGAAGGAACATCTGTATGGACTTGGCTGAAATAAACTCGCAATTTCCCGCAATCTTCGACGCGTTTTTCTTCTGCCTCGGCGCGTGCGTCGGCAGCTTTCTGAACGTGTGCATCTACAGAATACCCAAGGGCGAATCAATCGTAAGCCCGCCGTCGCACTGCGCGTGCGGCAAGCCTATAAAGTGGTTCGACAACCTGCCGATTGTCGGCTGGTTTCTGCTGCGCGGCCATGCGAGATGCTGCGGGCGGCGCATATCGTTCCGCTACCCGTTTGTCGAAACGCTGACCGCGGCGGTCTTCCTCTGCCTGTGGACGATGTGCACACCATATATGGCGTTCGCGGGAATGGTCTTCGCATTCCTTATGATTTTCTGCACGTTCGTAGACATCGACAGTATGATGTTGCCCGACTTCGCCACAATCGGCGGAACGGTCGCGGGCTTTGTGCTCTCGCTTATGATGCCGCAAATACACGACGCGGTGATTGCCGACGCGCCGTTTGCCGCCTCGGTGGTGGCGTCGGGGATAAAGTCGGCGGTCGGAATAATCGCAGGTTCTGGCGTGTTGTACTGGATACGCATACTGGGCGAATGCGTCTTCAAAAAGGAGGCGATGGGCGAGGGCGACGTGATTTTGGTCGGCTGCATAGGCGCGTTCTGCGGATGGCAGGGCGCGGTTTTTGCGATATTCGGCGGCTCGATAATCGGCGCGCTGACGATGATACCGCTCGCGGCGACGCGGAAATTTTCGCGCAAATTGAGGGGGCGCAAATTCGGCAACGGCGACGACGCCGACCCTACCGCGATTCCGTTCGGCCCGTGGCTTGCGTTCGGCGGAATGTTCTATTTTATGTTCGTCAAGGATTTCGTCGACGCCTATTTCGCGAACATAGCGTCCGCATTTTTCGGAATCTGATACGGAACCATGACGGAACTTCCCGAAAAATCGCGCGCCGCGCTCGACGAATTCGTTTTTATGATAGACGGACAGCGACGCTATTCGAAAAACACCGTGCGCAACTACACCGACTCGGTGCACGACTGGCTCGCGTGGATAATCTCCGCCGAAATGGCGGGCGGCGACTTCCTCAAGGCGGACAAGAAAACGGCGCGCTCGTACGTCGCCGAACTCTCGGCAAAATATTCGCATTCGTCGATACACAACAAGGTTTCGGCGATACGCTCGTTTTACAAATACCTCATACGCACGGGCGCGACCGACTCCGACCCGTTTTCGCTCGTAAAGCTGCCGAAAACGGAGAAGGGGCTGCCCGTCTTCCTGCCCGAAAGCTCGATGCCTACCCTGCTCTCCGCCCCGCGCTTCGACGGCAACAACGGCTTGGAGCCGAAGGAGGACGCAATGCGCGACGCCCTCTGCATAGAGCTTCTCTACGGCGCGGGACTGCGCGTAAGCGAACTCTGCTCGCTCAAATGGGGCGACATCGACCTTTCCTCGAATATCGCCAAAGTGCTCGGCAAAGGCTCGAAAATCCGCTTCTGCCCGTTCGGCGAAAAGGCGGGCGAACTGCTGAAACTCTGGCGCGCCGACTTCGCAAAATCGACCGACTTCCACTCGCCCGTTCTGACCCTCAAAAACGGCAAACCCGTATACCCGCAATACGTCAGGCGCATGCTGAAGAAATACCTCGCCCAGACGGGGCTGCCGTCGAATATCACGCCGCACAAACTGCGGCACTCGTTCGCCACACACTTGGTAAACGGCGGCGTAGACTTGCGCGCACTGCAGGAAATGCTCGGACACGCGAGGCTTTCGACAACCCAAATCTACACCCACCTGAATACGAGCAAACTGCTTGAGGAATACCGCAACAACCATCCGAGGGCGTAAAATCCGACCCCGAAAAGCGGAATCGGAAAAAAGTTGTCATTTGCGGAATATTAGTGTTTCATCAAGGCGAAAATGAGAATTTGCAACTACATAAAATCGGCACTTGCCGCGGCGGCGGCGGCTCTCGCGGCACAAACCGTACTCGCCGACCTCGTATGGACGGCGGACAAAGGCTGGCAGGTGCAGGGCGGCGTCATCGCCAACGTTCTGGGCGAGGAGAAAAACGTCACAAACGCCCTGCAGGCGATGAACGAAGGCAAAAAGGCGCAGGAGGACGGCTCCAACAGGCTCGCGCTCTCCTACTACAAAACGGTCATCACCCAATACCCCGACTCGATTTTCGCGCCCGAAGCCTACTACCAAATGTCGCTCGTCTACACGAACAGGGGGCAGTTTATGGACGCGTTCGAATCGCTCGAAGAAGTGGTCAAACGCTACCCCGACTACCCCAAGTTCAACCAGATTGTCGGCGAGGAATACAACGTGGCGTCGGTCATACAGGGCGGCGCAACTCCGTATCTTTGGGGGTGGTTTCCGTGGTTCACAAACTACAACGACGCGATAAAAATCTACGAGGGCGTAGTCAAAAACGCGCCGTACAGCGACTACGCGCCCATCGCCCTGATGAACATTTCGCTCATCGCCGAACAGGAGGACACCCCCGAAGTCGCTTTCGACGCGCTCGACAGGCTCATCAACAACTACCCCAACAGTATGTTCGCCCCCGACGCGTATATGCAGATGGCGAAAGTCTACCGCAGCATGGTCGAGGGCCCCGAATACGACCAGACCCCGACGCGCTCGGCAATAAGCTTCTACCAAGACTACCTCATTCTCTTCCCGAAAGAGGCGGGCGTATCGAAAGCCGAAGAGGGGCTCGACAAAATGCGCGACACCTACGCGCGCAGCCGTCTGATTATGGGCGACTTCTTCTACTACTACCGCAACAACCACATCGCCGCATCCATCTTCTACAACGAGGCAATCACACTTGCGCCCGACACCCCCGCGGCGGACGAAGCCCGCACACAGCTCAAGAAAATCAAGGACGGCATACTCGCCCCGATGACACCCTACGACTGGTTCTGGGGCAGATACGAAAAGCCCGAAATCGACCAGTTCGAAGACGAGACAATCACGCGCAACCTCGACAATCAGGCTTTCGAAATTATGTCGGTGGACGACTTCATCGCGACACCCGCGGCGGTCGCGGGCGAGACAATCGGCGCGGACGGAAGCGTAAAGACATACGAGGGGCTCGCCCCGATTTTCGGCGAACCGCTCGACGACTTCCTGTTCGAAGACGGCTTCCGCCAGTGGACTTCCGACGAAATAGAAAAGGCGCAATAATATGGGGAAAATTCTGACATCCGCAATTCTCGCGGCGGCAACGCTGCTTGTCGGCGCGTGCTCCAACTACAGACTGGCGGGGACGCCCACCGAACTTCCGTTCCACTCGGTCTACGTAAAGCCCGTGCGCAACGCCTCGTACGCGCCGCAGGCTTCGGCACTGCTTACGAACGAGATTTCGAACGCCATCAACAGGTCGCCCGAACTCAAAACCGCGCTCGAAGCCGACGCACAGGCGACGCTCTCGACCACGATAATTTCCTACGAACGCAAACCCGCCGCAACGCGCGCAAGCGATACCGCGCTCGCCGCCTCCTACGTGATGGTTGCAACCGCCGAATGCACGCTCGTGCGCTCGAACGGCGACGTAGTTTTCAAAAACAGAAAAGTCTCCGCCCGCGCCAACCTCTACCCGAGCGGCACCGACGTAATCGGCGGCGAAACGCAGAATATGCCCGTTCTAATGCGCGAACTCGGCGGAAAAATCAAAGACGCAGTAATCGGAATATGGTAAACTCCATCGAAATTGCGCCGTCGATTCTGGGCGGAGACCACGCGGCACTCGGCGAATCGGTGGCGAAAATCGCCCAAGCGGGGCTGAAATGGGTTCACGTCGACGTTATGGACGGACACTTCGTGCCCAACCTTTCGTTCGGCTCGGGCGTGGTGAAGTCGTTGAAGAAAAAATTTCCTCAGATGTTCTACGACGTGCACCTTATGCTCGACAACCCGCACCTGTACGTCGATTCGTTCGCCGAAGCGGGCGCGGATTTGATTTCGATACACGTCGAGCCAGACTACCCCGTAGCCGCCACACTCGACAACATCCACGCGACGGGCAAAAAGCTCGGCATAGTCTTCAACCCGAAAACCGAAGTCGGCGAAGTAATACCCTACCTGCCGCGCGTCGATTTGGTGCTCGTAATGAGCGTCCAACCGGGGTTCGGCGGACAGAAATTCAACCCCGTAGCCCTCGATAAAATCTCCACACTCGCCCGACTTCGCGAAGAGCTGAAGCTCGACTACCGAATCGAAGTGGACGGCGGAATCACCGCGCAAAACGTGGGCGAATGCGTAGCGCGCGGGTGCGACACAATCGTTGCGGGAACGGAATTTTTCAAAAACGGCGAAGCGTTGATTGCCGCGGCAAACGCCGCCCGCGCATAGCCGCCACCCGACATATGCCCGACCCGAATACAGACCGCGCGAAAAGCTCCGCCGACTGCGGAGAAAGCGCGGCTGTCGAACCCGCGAAAAACCGCCACCCTGCGGACATATCCGAAAACGAAGCCGCGGAAACCGCCCCCGAAACGCGGCAAACGGACGGCGGAAAATTCGGCACAACCTGCTGCATCTGTACGCTGATTGCGTTCCTCGCACTGCTCGCCGCCGCGCTTTTCGTTTTCGAACGTTTCTATTCGGGAACGAAGAGCGTCGCCGCAACCGTTGCGGAAACGCCGTCGAAAGCGGTCGGAATATTTCGGGAAATCCTCGCGAAAAAGCCCGACGTCAACGTGGTCTACGCCTCCGAATACATCGACGCAAAACGCGAAAACAAATTCGTCGCCGCGACAATCGACAGGCGCGAAACGATGGGCGCGAACTTCTCGAAGTGGCAAATCAAAAATATGAAAATCCTGACGGGTTCGGTGCGGCTCGAGGTCGTCGCCCACTATCAGTATTTCGTAGAATTTCGCGGAATCAAATACGAAATATCAAAGGGCAAAAACGGCAAAATCGACTTCCTTTTCGTGTTCGACTCGCTCAAGCCCGACCTGCCCGTAAAGTACACCGAAATCGAGCGAAACATCGCCCAAAGCGCGCTGTCGAACGACGTCAACGCGGAGATAGAAAAATACCAGAAGGAGAAATTTCCCGCGGAACTCGGGAGGCTCGCGGGGGACGCGCAAAATATGCTAAACGCGAGAGTCGAAGCGGCGGAGACCATGAAAAAATACCTGCGCGAAAACATCTTTCCGATATGGAACATCGACGCCGACGAAATCGGCAAAATCGAAATAGTCTTCGACACACGCCGATTCGACAACTTCAAAACGGGAATAACCGAAAGCGGCAACGGACGATGAAAAACGGCAAAAGAGGATGCCTGCCGACGGCGGCGGCGATGGCGGGAGCGATGCTTTCGTTCGTCTGGCTGCTGAATCTCCAAATGGGCGTATTCCTCGAAATTCCCGACAACCTGCCGATTGTGGGCAACCTCGACGAGGCGTTCTTCACAACCCTGCTGCTGGCGTGCCTTTCGTATCTCGGAATCGACCTGCCGTTCCTGCGGAAATTTTCGCGGCGCGACATTCCCGAACAACGCACGCCGAAAAACTGAATTGTCTTGAAAACACCCCAAAAAAACGGAATATAAAACTATGCGAAAATTCGGGATAGTCTGCGCAATATTGGGCGCGTCAACGGTCGCCGCGCACTGCGCGGGCGCGCTCGATTCCGTGCTCGACAAGCTTCCGCAATCCGCAACCGCCCCGCTTTCGACATCTGGGGGACGTACAGCCGAATACCTCGAATCGGTCGTGAAGTCGGCACAGTCGGCGTTGCGCGCGGGAATGCCCGCGCTCGCGCAGGCGATAGCCGAAGACTCCGTAGACCGCGAAAAGCTCCCGCAGGAACTCGCCGCACAACTAAAGCTTGTGGCTGTCGACGCAATGATTGCGCAGGGCGATTTCGCAAACGCCGAAAAACTTTTCACCTCGACCGTATCCGCAGCCGACAAACTGCGCTCGGCAATGATAGATGTTGGTCTTTCGAAAACCGAAGACGCGGCGAAGACGCTCGAAGAAATCGACGCCGCAAAGCTCGACGGCGGCGACCGCCCGTGGTACTTCATTGCGCGCGGATTCGTCGCATACGAGCGCGGCAATATGCCCGCAGCCCTCGCCGATTTCAAGAGGGCGAAGGAGTCGGCAAAAGACGCGCCGACCGTTGCGGACGCGGAAATCGCCGAAATCTTCTGCAAGATAATCGGCGGAGACGCCGACCAAAACCTGCCGTCGCTCGCAAAGACGCTCGAAGAAAAAACCGCGCTCTACCTCGGCACGCCGCAGGGCTTCCAGTTCGCAAAACAGTACGCGGCGGTGCTCTACAAAATGGGCGAGCGCGAAAAGGCGATAGACGTTTTGAACGCCCAACTGGGAATCGAACTTGCGCCGTCAATCGACAGGGACGAACTGAGAATCGTCGTCGCGGCGATGACGAAAAGCCGCGAGAAACAGCTGGCGATGCTGCGCGACATCCTCCTCGAAACGAACTCCGCAAGCGTGGGCGATTTCGCCCTCGCGCTGCTCTCGCGCAACCCCGACCTGTCCGACGACGACGGACGCAAATTCCTGCTCGAACTTCTCGAAAAGGGCTCGGATAAAATCCGCGACAGAATCTACCTCGAACTGGCGAAGGTTGCGGTAAAATCGCGCGACAAACAGGGCGCGTCGAAATACGCGGGCAAACTCGTGGAGGAATACCCCGCGTCGAAATACCGCAGCGACGCGCTCCGCATTCTGGCTTGGACGGCGTTCTCGTCGGACGACGGCAAAGAGCCCGAATACAGGCTCGCCGCAACGCACCTTGCCGCGCTCGCCGACCTCGAAAAAGACCCCGAAAAGGCGCGAGAAATGCGCCTGCTTTCCGCCGACTGCCTCTTCCTAAACAAAGACTACGCAACCGCCGCAAAAATCTACGCCGACCTCTTTGCGCAGATGAGGGACAAGCGCGGGCTGATTCTCAACCGCGCGGTGGAGTCGTACCTAAACCGCAACGAAACCGACAGCGCGATAAAGCTGCTCGACTCCGCATACGGCGCGGACGGAGTGGGCGATGACGACCTTTGGAACTCGGAGTGGAAGCTCATATCGCACTTCAGAAGCGGCGGGCAGGACGCCCGCGCACGCGCCCGCATAGAGCACGCGATAAAAACCACGCGCTCGAAACTTCTGTTGATAAAAATGCAATGGTTCTTGGCGCGCATAACGGAGGAGTCGGGCGACTCGAAAAAGGCGGCGCAACAATGCGACAAAATTCTGTCCGAAATAGAATCGCTGACGGGCTTGGACGGGCGCACTCGCGAAATTCTCGCGTCAAACGCGCTGCTGATGAAGGCGCGCTGCCTCGAGGCGGAAGCCGACACGGCGGGCGACAACGCGGCAACCGAAGCCTACAAACTTCTGCGCGAAAAATACCCGTCGACCGACGCGGCGAAAGTCTCCTACCTCTACCAAGCCCGAACCGAAGCCGCGCGCGGCAATTTCGGCGCGGCGCAGCAGCTATGCCGCACGCTCGCCGACGCCGACCCCAAGGGCGCGTACGCCTACGACGCAATATCCGACGCAGCCCAGTACGCGCGCAAACTCGGGCTTGAGTCCGACTACAAATCGGCGTTGGCAATGCTCGACAAGCTCTGCAAAGACTTTCCCGACAACCCGCGCAACTTCTACGCCAGCCTTTCGCAGGCGGAAATCCTGCGCCTGCTCAACGCCTTCGCCGACGCGCGCAAGCTCTACGAGGAAATACTCAACAAATACCAGTCGCACCCCGAAATCTACCTTGCGTGGCTCGGGCTCGGAGACTGCGCGCTCGCGCAACAGGGGCGCGCGCTCAACGCCGTGGCGATTTTCGAACGCCTCTACGCGCTCCCCGAAATGCCCGTTTCCGCAAAGGCGGAAGCCGCGTTCAAATGCGCCTACGCACTCGAGCGCGCGGGGCGCAGCCGCGAGGCCGACGAAATGCGATGGGTGATGTCGCAGCAGCTCCTATCCGAACGCGGACTTACGGCGGAAGCCAAGTACTGGCTCGGGCGCACGCTCTACTCGCTCGCCTCGAGCCTCGAAAAATCGGGCGCAAAGCGCGACGCCCGCGCGGCGTACGAACTGATTGTAAAAAACAACCTGCCGTCGTCGGCGGCGGCAAAATCGAAACTCGCAAAATAAAATGGAAAAAATCCTCGACATCTTCCGAATGGGCGGGCCCGCAATGATTCCGCTTGCGGCACTAGCGTTCGCGGGCGCGATAATTTTCGTTGAACGCCTGCTCTACCTGCACAAGGGGCAGATACGCGCGCGCGAATTCGTCTCGGGAATCAAGACCGCGCTGAAGAACCGCCGAATGCTCGAAGCCCTCACAATCTGCGACGAAAGCTACGGGCCGATTCCGCGCATCGTAAAAACCGCCCTGCTCAACAGCGAACAGCCGCGCGACGTAATGTCGCAAAGCGTGGCGGTCGCCTCGCAAAACGAATTCGCGCTCATCGAAAGGCGCGTTGCAAGCGTTGCGCTTATTGCGAAAATCGCGCCGCTCTTGGGGCTTATGGGCACGGTCGTCGCGCTGTTGCAGATTTTCTACACGATGTCGCACAGCGGCTCGTACGCCACGGTTTCGCAGTTTACCGCATACGTCTACGCCGCCCTGCTCTCGACCGCGTTCGGGCTGCTGATTTCGATTTTCGGATGGCTCGGCTACAGCTTTCTGAACAGCCGCGTACGCGCCCTCGCGCACGACATCGACTTTTCCGCGAACGAAATAATGCTCTTTATCCTGCGCGGAATGCCCGAACACGAAAACCTCTACCTGAAAGGCAAAGAGGCAAAATGACGCCCGTCGATGTATCGTCGAAAGTCCGCCGCGAGCGCATCACACTGTGCTCGGCGGCACTTGTCGACATCCTGCTGATTGCGCTGATGTTCACGCTGCTCGGGTCGAAGTTCATACTCGCACCGGGGTTCGCGCTCGAGTTCGAGGGCAACAAACTGCCGACTTCGCAGTCGCCCGACGCGGCGGTCGTCGACGGCGACCTGAGCGTGCTCAACGCAAAGGGCAACACGATGATTATTTTCGACGGCGCAATTTTCAACGCGGAGTCGTTCTCGAAAAAAATGCACTCGCAAAAGGCGGGCACACACCGCGGCGTGCTGCTGATTAAAGCCGACAAAAACGTCGACACCCAAACGCTGCTCGACATCTGCTCGGCGGCGCGCGCGGGCGGATTCGAAAAAATCCACCTCGCCGCAACGCCCGAAGAAAAGTGATATGCCCAAACCCGCAGACAGAAAAACGGAATCAGATACGTTCGTCGGGGGAACGTTCCTGCCCGCGTTTTTGTCGACGTGCGCCGCATTCGCACTCGCGGCGTTTTTTCTGCCCGAAATTTCGCCCGAGATAAAACAGCCCGCAAGCCCCGAAACGCTCGCAAACCTCACAAACCGCCACTTCGACGGCTTGGACGAAATAGCCGACTACACCCCCCTGTTTCTGACAACGAAGTGGAACGCCGCCCCCGCGCCGCGCCCCGCGCCCGCGCCGAGAGGCTGGAACTTCACGAAGACAAACTTCGCCCCACCCGCACTCGCGCTCTCCGACGCAAAATTTCTTACATCCGACGGCGACGACTTCGAGCGCGGAAGAACGGGATTGGCGCAGTCGATAATGGGGAAATCGTTTTCGTCGTTCCGCCGCTCCGACAGCCCCGCCACGGCGGTAAAACCGACGGGCTTTACCTTCAAACTCGTCGATATGAACAGCGGCGCAACCGTAAAAACCGCACCCGTTGAAATGACCTCCGACGGCAGGCTCTACGCCGTCGCCGAATTCAAAGTCTACGTCGAGCGCGACGGCTGGGCGATGAAGCCGCTCGAGCTTCAGTCGTCGGGCGACGACTCGCGCGACGCCGAACTTGCCGCAATGCTGACAAGCTCCAAACTGCTCAAGGGCACGCCGCACGGCGAATACAAGGCGGTATTCATCCCGTAGCGGAAGCGGAAAAATCCGCATACACGGACGCAAAAAAACGCCCCCGAAATCGGAGGCGTTTCGCAAAATTTCCGCGCAAAGCCTTCTACTTTTTCGCGTCCATAATTCTGAAATTCTCGAGGTGGTACGACGGGTCGGCGCGGAACGTCAACTTCAGATTGTACGCCTTTTCGAGATTTATCAGGTGCTCGTAGTCTTCCGTCTGCAAGCGGCGCAAATTGTCGGGATGCAACAGAATCAGCAGCGAAATTTCGCCCATATTCGGGTTGTTCGCGCGTATCGTCCTGCACGTCGCCACAATCTTGCGCTGAATTTCCGCGCTCATCGTGCGCGCCGATTTCACAATGCCCTTGCCGCCGCAATACGGACACGTCGTATAAATGCCGCTCGAGTTGCTCTGCGCGTGGCGTTGGCGCGTCATCTGCATAATGCCCAGTTGCGAAATGGGCAGAACTTGGCTCTTTGCCTTGTCCTTTTCCATTTCCTCCTTGAGACGCTTGTAGACCGCCTGCCTGT
Organism: uncultured Opitutales bacterium; assembly: GCA_900548275.1. Lineage (GTDB taxonomy): Bacteria > Verrucomicrobiota > Verrucomicrobiia > Opitutales > Intestinicryptomonadaceae > Merdousia. The sequence goes on from URJY01000023.1 coordinate 15,653, forward strand.
CCTTGCGGCTCTTCATATCGATTGTGTCGATAATCACGAGCCCGCCGAGGTTGCGCAAACGCACCTGACGCGCCGCCTCGGTTACGGCTTCGAGGTTCGCCTGCAAAATGAAGTCCTTGCCGTCGTCGCTCTTGCCCTTGTGCGAACCTGTGTTAACGTCGATTGCAACGAGAGCCTCGGTTTCGTCGATGACGATTTCGCCGCCCGACGGCAGCGGAACCCTGCGCTGAAAAGTCTGCGCAATCTGACGCTCGATGTTGTATCGCTCGAAAATCGGGATATTCTCCTTGAAGAGCTGGATTTTACTGCGGGCGCGGCGCGAAATTTCGGAGACCGAACGCATAATGCGGTCGTAGTCCTCTTTGCTGTCGATGAGGATTCTGTCGGTCTGCTCGGTGAGGAAGTCGCGCACAGTGCGCTCGATGAGGTCGGGCTCTTTGTAGATTGTCGCGGGCGCGGGGACGGTCTCTATGCGCTGCTGAATTTTCTTCCAGATGTTGAGCAACATATGGAGGTCGCGCACAAAATACGTCCAACGCTTGCCCTGCCCCGCCGTGCGGACGATAACGCCCATGCCCTCGGGAACTTTCATCGACTTCAAAATCTTCTTGATGCGCTCGCGCTCGGCTCTGTCCTCGATTTTCCTCGAGATGCCGAACTGCCCCGCAAAGGGCATAAGCACAAGGTATCGACCTGGGATTGCAATATTCGTCGTTACGCGCGGGCCCTTCGTGCCGATCTGCGTCTTCGTAATCTGGACGATGATTTCAGTGCCGATGGGGAATTTTTCGGGAATGTCCTTCGCCGAAAACTTCTGCGCCTTTTTCTGTTCCTTGCTCTTGTTTTCGCGGACGACTTCGTACGAATTGTCGGTGGTCGTCGGGAAGATGTCCCAGTAGTGCAGGAACGCGTTTTTGGGCTGACCTATGTCGACAAACGCCGCCTTAAGCCCCGGTTCGAGATTCTGGATTTTCCCCTTGAAAATCGCCCCGACCATGCTTTCGTCGCCGTTGCGTTCGATTTCGAACTTCTGCATTACGCCCTCGACGAGCAGCGCGACGCGCTTTTCGAAAGGCTCGACATTTATGACGATTTCGCGGTACGGTTCGTTCTCGCGTTTGAGCAGTCTGATAATTTTTTCAAGGAGCGGGCGTTTTTTCGCCCTCAACTTCGCCTCCTGATTGAGCTGTTCCTCGGGGATGGGTTCGACAACCTCCTCCGCGGGACGCTTTGTCAAATCGTCGGGCGTATAATCTTGGTTTTCCTGTTTCATTTGTTTCGCTTTAATCGGATTGTGCGAAACGATTGTCTTCACGCATATTCTTTCCTATGTCTGTAGACGCTCTGGACGAGTCCGAGTAGAATGCAACACGTTAAAACAAAAGTTCCGCCATAACTTAACATTGGCAGGGGAACTCCCGTAATCGGCATAACGCCGATGGTCATTCCCACGTTTATAAAAGAATGGGTCATAAAGATTACGGCAATTCCCACGCAAAGGTATCTTCCGAAACCGTCGCGGGAGAGCTGAGCCGAACCCAAACAACCGTAAATAATCACCACCGCCATCAACACGACGGCAAGCGCAGCCCCCGCAAACCCCGATTCTTCGGCGAGCACCGAAAATATGAAGTCGTTGTAAGCCACGCTCGAAGGCAAATAGCCGAGCTTCGCCTGAGTTCCCTCGGCGTGCCCCTTTCCGAAAACTCCGCCCGAGCCGACCGAAATCAAACTCTGACGCTGATTCCAACTGACGCCGTTGCCGCGCGGATCGACAACATCGGGCGCGACAAAAGCTAAAATCCTGTTGCGCTGATAGTCTTTCAGCGGCAGACAAAACGCAGCCGAAGACCCGTAGGCGTTCGCGCTTGCGGCGGCCTCGGCGGACATATTGTTGTTTTTCAGAAAGGCATTGTATCCAACAATATCCGCCGCCACTACGCCGACGAAGGCGCAGAACAAAAACGTAACCGCCGCAAAGAATTTTTTGGGCAGGTTCGATATGTAGAGCATGGCGAAAAGCATTGGAAAAAATACGAGTGTAGAGCCTAAGTCGGGTTGCAAAAAAATCAACAAAATAGGAACTAAAAATACGAGCCCTATTTTAATCCAGAATTTGAGATTTTTCCCGCCCTCGTTGCGCGCGAACATCGCCGCCGACATTATGCAGGTGCCGATTTTCGCAAACTCCGACGGCTGAATCGACACAACCCCCAAGTCTATCCAACGCGTGGCGTTGTAGCGGCTCTCCACAAACGGAATCGGCAAGCCCAAGTTTTCCTTTAGCGCAAGCGGCACGAGCAGCACAAGCGAAAACGCGTAAATTACGTTGGCGTAGGTAAAAAACCACTTGTAGTCGAGCCATCCCAAGAATACGTAGACGGGCATCCCCGCAAAGACGAAGTAGAAAATCTGCTTCACCCAGAACTGCTTCGAAAGCGGAATTTCGTCGATGTTGTAGCTCTGCGCCGAATAGATGAACGCAACGCCCATCAGGAACAAAACGAACATACAAAGCGGCACGACGAAGTCTGTCTTGACCTCGCGCGGGGCGGGAACCGAGCCGTATATGTCCGAATTCAGTTTCATTTCAGGGGCTTCACCGAAACGTATTTTTCCGCGTCAGCCAACGACTTGCCATTGCGCTCCGCATAGTCGGCAAGTTGGTCGGCGGCGATTTCTGCCGAAAAGTACTTCGCCGACGGGTTGGCAATCCAGACCGCAGCAACGGTCGATTTGGGCGTCATCATAAAGTTGTCCGTAAGCTCCACGCCGAGCGACTGCTTCAAGCCCAGAAGCTTCTCGAACTTGGCTTTTTCCGAATGGTCGGGATACGACGCATAGCCCACCGCCGCGCGCACGCCCGCGCGCTCCTGCGGGGAGTCGGAAAATATCCTTTTCTGCGCATACTCCGAGAGCGTCTCGGCGATTGCGTCGCAAAGGGTCTGCGCGAGAATGTACGAGTAGTCGTCGCCCGCCCGCTTGAAGGACTGGGCGAAGTCGTCCGCCTCCGTTCCCGCAGTCGCGACAAAGAGCGCAACGCTGTCGACAAGCCCCGAAGACTCGGGCGCAACGTAGTCGGCAAGACACAGACATTGACCGTGCGAATTTTCCGCCTGCGAGCGCATAAACGAGAGCTTTTCGATTTGCACGCCGTTTTCGAAAAGTCGGACATCGTCGCCGTCGGAATTTGCCGCGAAGAACCCGACCCTGATTTTCGGCTTCGCCACCGACTTCAATTTTCCGAGCATATCGAGCGCGTCGGCGCAGAACTCGGGCAGCTGGCTTTCCGCCCGCTTTTTAACGCCCCACGCCTTGAAGAACAAGTTCCACGCGAACATATCTTCGATTTCCGAAATCGGCACGTCGAAAGTTTTTACGCCGAAAAACGGCGGTTCTTGGATGTGCGAAAAATCGCAGACGGCTTTTTTCGAACGAGCCTCCGACAGCGGAAGAAGCTTTTGCGGGACTTCCGCCGATGCGTGTTCGGCGGCGTATTTGTCGCGCAGTTTTTGCTGTGCCGCGGCGATTTCGAGCGCAAACGCCCGCGTTTTCGAACCGAGCGTAAAGCCCGCGCAAACGCCCGCCGACGCGCCCGCGTCCTCGACGCGCACGACCGTTCCCGAATAGAGGGGCGCAAGCTTCACCGCGGTGTGCAGGTCGCTGGTAGTCGCGCCGCCGACCATCACGGGCACTCGCACGCCCGCGCGTTCGAGCGCGACAAGCGTGTTTGCCATCTCGTCGAGCGACGGAGTAATCAGACCGCTAAGCCCCACCACATCCGCATTTTTCGCGGCCTCGGCGATTGTCTCGGGCGCGACCATCACGCCCAAGTCCGATACCGCAAAGCCGTTGCAGCCGAGCACCACCGAAACGATGTTTTTGCCGATGTCGTGCACGTCGCCTTTGACCGTAGCCAAGAGCACTTTCGGCGCGCCCGCCGCCGCCGTCGCCTCCATATAAGGCTCGAGCGCGGCAACGGCGCGCTTCATCACGCGCGCGCTTTTTACCACCTGCGGCAGGAACATCTTGCCCGCGCCGAAAAGTTCGCCGACCTTGCGCATGGAGTCCATCAACGGCTTTTCGACAACCTTGAGCGGTTCGCCCAGCTCCTTCAAAAAGTAAAGCGCAAGCTCCGCGGCTTCGTCCTCGCGCCCCTTGATGAACGCCCTGTCGAGGCGTTCCTGCGGCGAGAGATTCGCATCGTCGCGAACCTCCTTTTTTTCGCCAGAAGCGTCGGTCTTGTAGTCGGCGGCAATCGACAGAAGCCTTTCGGTCGCGTCGGGCGAAGTGTTGAGAATCACGGCCTCGACGGCGTCGCGCAGTCGCGGGTCTATGTCGTCGTACGGCGCGAGCATACCCGCGTTGACAATGCCCATATCAAGCCCCGCATTGCGCGCGTGGTACAGGAACACGCTGTGCATCGCCTCGCGCACCTTGTTGTTGCCGCGCAGCGCAAAACTGATGTTGCTTACCCCCGCACTCGTGCGCGCATACGGACACGTCCGCTTGATTTCGCGCACGGCGTTTATGAAGTCTATCGCATACGAATTGTGCTCCGCCATTCCGGTTGCGACGGTCAAAACGTTCGCGTCGAAAATTATGTCGCGCGGGTCGAAACCGACCTTTTCGACAAGCAGCCTGTAGGCGCGTTGGCAGACCGAAACCCTGTCCTCGTAGGTCGAAGCCTGACCTCGTTCGTCGAACGCCATCACGATGACCGCCGCACCGAATTTCATAATCTCGCGGGCGTGCGAAAGGAATTTTTCCTCGCCCTCCTTCAGGCTTATCGAATTTACGACACACTTGCCCTGCGAGCATTTCAGCCCCGCCAGAATCGTCTCCCAATTCGACGAGTCTATCATCAGCGGAACGCGGGCGATTTCGGGCTCCGAACCGATAAGGTTCAAAAATTTCGTCATACACGCGGGCGAATCGAGCATGCCTTCGTCGAAGTTTATGTCGATTATGTTCGCGCCGTTTTCGACTTGGCTGCGGGCGACGGCGAGCGCGTCGGCGAACCTGCCCTCCTTGATCATTTTGCGGAACGCGGGCGAGCCCATAACGTTGGTGCGCTCGCCGACGAATACGAACGGCGCATTGCCGTCGGGCAGACGCAAAACCTCGAGCCCCGCGAGCGCGAAGGAGTCCGCCTTTTTCGGCTTGCGCGGCGCGTACTTCGAGCACTCCGCAACGACCGCCTCGATGTGTTTGGGCGTAGTCCCGCAACATCCGCCGACGACGTTCAGAAGCCCGTCGGCGCAATACTGCCCGAGATATTTTGCGGTGTCGGCGGGCATCTGGTCGTAGCCGAATTCCGAAAGCGGATTCGGCAGACCCGCGTTCGGATAGCAGTGCGTTGCGCATTCGGCAACCCTGTCGAAAGTCTCTATGTACGGACGCATTTTCTCCGCGCCGAGCGCACAATTCAAGCCCACGAAAAGCGGCTTCGCGTGGCGAACCGACTCGTAGAAAGCCTCGATTGTCTGACCGCTCAAGATGCGCCCCGACAAGTCCGAAACCGTCATGCTTACGCCTATCGGAATGCGTTCGCCGCGAAGTTCGCACATGCGCAAATACGCGTGTATTGCCGCCTTTACGTTGAGCGTGTCGATTGACGTTTCCAGAAGCAGTATGTCCGCGCCGTTTTCGGCGAGAACGCAAGCCTGTTCGAAATACGCCGCTTCAAGCTCGTCGAAAGTTATCGAACGCGCGGACGGGTCGGAAACGTCGGATGCAATGCTCGCCGCCTTGTTCATCGGGCCCATCGAACCCGCAACGAAAAGCGGCTTGCCGCCGAGCTGCGCCGAAACTTCGTCCGCCGCCGCGCGCGCCGCGCGGACGGAAGCGGCGTTCATATCGCGCACGATGTCCGAACCCACGCCGTACTCCGACTGCACTATGGAGTTTGCGCCGAACGTGTTTGTCGTCGCAAAGTCCGCGCCCGCCAGATAATAGTCTTTGTGGATTTTCGATATTACGTCGGGGCGCGTAATCGAGAGCAAATCGTTGTCGCCGAGCAGCTGCGTTTCGATTTTTTCGAGCCGCGCGTCGCCCTTTCTGAAGTCCGCGTCGGTCAGACCGCAACGCTGAATGAGCGTGCCCATACCGCCGTCGAGATACACGATTCTCTCGGAAATCAGCTTCTGCAAAAGTTTTCCCCTTTCGGAGAGCGGAAGGTTCTGCATTTTATTTGCCTCCCTTTGCCATATGCGCAATCAGCCTGTCGTTGAACGCCTTTGCGCCGTCGTGCCCCATCCGCCTGAGTGCCTGCACCATCGCGGCAACTTCGACCAGTCGCGCCATATCGCGCCCGGGTCTTACGGGTATCACAAAATGGGGTATTCTAACACCAAGTATGTCGAAATAATTTACCTCAAGCCCAGTTCTGTCTTCGATTACGTCGGGCTTCCATTCCACGAAAGTCACCACAATGTCGATTGATTTTTCCATTCTGACGCAGCGGATACCGAAAAGCTCCGCCACGTTGATGATTCCGATTCCCCTGCATTCCATATAGCCGCGGTTGAGTTCGTTGCCGCGCCCGAGAACGATTTGGTCGCTGATTTTCACGCAGTACACGTGGTCGTCGGCGACGAGCGAATGCCCGTGGTCGATTAGCGCAAGGGCGCATTCGCTCTTGCCTATGCCGCTGTCGCCGCGTATGAGCGTGCCGATTCCCTTGATGTCGAGCAGCGTGCCGTGTATCGACATCCTCGGCGCGAAGAGCCTTTCCAAGCGCACGAACACTTCCGCCGAAAACTCCTTCGACTTCATCTCGGTGCGGATGAGCGCAACGTTGTGCGAGTCCGCCGCCTCGAGCATTGCCTTTGTCGGCTCGAGATTGCGCGAGATTACAACGCACGGAATTTCGTGGGCAATCATTTCGCACATAACTTCGTACTGGCGTTTTTCGGGGAGGTCGCACATATACGCCATTTCGCCCGCGCCGAAAAGCTGGATTCGCTTCGATGCGAAATTTTTGTAGTAGCCCGTTATCGCGAGCGCGGGACGGTTGAGACTCGGCTCGTAGATGATTCTGTCCATTCCGTTCGCGCCCGCCAGAAGCTCGAGGCTGAGCGTCGACTTGAACATTTCGAAAAATTCGCGCACGGAGATTTCCTCCGAGACTTTCGTTTTATTGATTTTGCTTTCCATTGAAGCCGACTACATTGTGAAGTTTTCGCCGAGATAGAATTTGCGGCTCTGGGGGTCGTTGACGAGGAAGTCGCTCGTGCCCTCGCAAAGCACCTTGCCGTCGTGGATGAGATACGCCCTGTCGACAATGCTGAGCGTTTCGCGCACGTTGTGGTCGGTGATGAGAACGCCGATATTCTTTGCCTTCAGCCCGCGTATGATGTCCTGCACTTCGGCGACGCTGATTGGGTCGACGCCGCTGAACGGTTCGTCCATCAGAAGAAATTTCGGACGCGCAGTCAGCGCGCGCGTGATTTCAAGACGTCTGCGCTCGCCGCCCGAGAGCGTGAACGCCTTCTGTTTTGCGAGCTTTTCAAGCCCCAGCTCTTCGAGCATTGACCACACAAAATCCTTCAGCTCCGACTTCGGCACGGGAAGCGTTTCGGCGACCGCCAAAATGTTTTCGTAGACCGTAAGTTTTCTGAAAATCGAAGCCTCCTGCGGCAGATAGCCTATGCCCATTCTTGCGCGTTTGTACATCGGCACGTTTGTGATGTCGCAGCCGTCGAGAAATACCCTACCCTCGGTTGCGGGCACGAGACCTACAATCATATAAAAACTCGTCGTTTTGCCCGCGCCGTTCGGCCCCAAAAGCCCGACAACTTCGCCCGCGTCGAGCCCAATATTTACGCCTTTGACGACCCTGCGCTTGCCGTATTCCTTCACCAGATTTTCGGTGCGGATTGACGATTTGCCATTTTGAAATTCCATAGTCCGAAAGTTAAGAAAAACCGCCCCGCCTTGCAACACTTAAAAGAGAAATTAAGCCCCGCAAATGCGAAGCATTCCGACGGATTTCGGAAGCGCACGGCGAAGTGGTATCCGCGCCCGAAAACAAAAAAAAGGAAGCCCGAAAAAACGAACTTCCCCGTGAAAATACCGTAAATATATTCTTGCGGAACGCCCCCTACGAAAAATCGGGCGCCGAACGGCGGCAAGCCACTCCGCGGAACGGGCAAGCCCGACCACGCGGAAGTTCCGCAATCGAACCCAAGCCCTACTTGGCGGGAGCCGTAGCGTTGATGCGCTTGATAAGCTCGTCCGTGAGGTCGGCTTTCGGGTCGGCAAAGTGGCATACGCCCTTTTCGAGGATGAAGTCCGCCTTTTTGTCGGCTGCGAGCTTCTTCACGACTTCGGCGATTTCCTCCATGTGAACCTTGCGGATGCTGTCTGCGTTCTGGCGAAGTCTTTCGTTCGCCTGATTGCCGATGTTGCGCATATTCATTTCAATCTGCTGATATTCGGCAAAAATGGGCTGTGCTTCTTCGGCAAGCTTCTTCTTGGCGTCTTCGCCGAGCGCGGGATTCTTCGCCTTTTCCTGAATCGCCTGCAGCTGCTTTGCCTTTTCCTGACGCGTTTTGTCCATCTTGGCAAGTTCCGCCTTTGTGGAATCTATCGAAGCCTGAATCTGTTCGGCGGCAGCTTTTGCCTTGTAGAAGTTTTGGTAGGCTTTGCCCATATCCACGAAGTAGATTGTGGGAGCCGCGTTGAGAGCCGCGCAGGCTACGAGACCTGCAAAGAGTGCTGTTAATTTTTTCATATTATGTTTTTTTGAGTGTTGTTATTATTAGAAATAAAAATCGAAATTTTGTTCCGCGATTTTTTCGGATTTTTTTAGAATACCGTGCCGAACGAGAAGTTGAACTGCATGCCGTCGTCGTTATACGGGCCAGTTTTCCACGGGAAGCCCAAGTCTATGCGCATCGGCGCGCCCATCAGCAGGATTCTGAAGCCCACGCCGAAGTCGGAATTGTAGTCCGAGGGGTCCCAGTCCCACTCGCCCGTGTTGACGAAACCGATGTCGTAGAACACCGCAAAGCGCACGGGGTTGAAAAGCTCTATCGAATATTCCGCCGACGCGAACGCGAACGTCTTGCCGCCGTACGCCTCGCCCGTAATCGGGTCGATTCTGCCCACTTTGCGGTATTTGAAACCGCGCATATTGTAGCCGCCGCCGAGGAAGTACTGCTCGAAATACGGCACGTCCTTGCCGCCGTAGCCGATAACCGTACCCGTTCTGCCGACGAACGAAAGCACTTGGTTGCCCATTTCGAAAGTCGGAATCCACCAGCCCGCGCGTCCCTCAATGCGGTACAAATTCGTCTGACCGAGGAACGGCCCGCCCGCAACGTCTTGGATGAATTCGAAGCGCGTGCCGCGCGTGGGTGTCATCAAACTGTCGCGCGAGTCGCGCAGGAACGAAAGGCTCATCTGCGAAAGCGAGCGTTCGCCGACGTCGCCGCGCCACGTTTTCATAACGGGGTCGGGGCCTTCGATAAGCTTTTTGTCGACGTCGTAAATATCGACAAGCTCGAGCTTGTATGCAAGGCGCGCTTCGATGAGTTCGTAGACGCGTTTGCGCAAATAGTTTGTCGCGCCCAGACGCACTTCGGAATAGTAGTCGGAATAATAGCCCGTGTCGGTTCGGTACGCGTCGATACCGTACGCCAAATTGCGGTTGAACACCCACGGTTCTTCGAAGCTGACGATAATCTGATTGCTCTTCAGACCGATTGACCCGCGGATTCTGAACTTCTGCCCCGCGCCCTGAAAGTAGTTTTTGTAGTTTTCGTAGTCGAAGTTGCCCTGCGTGATTTCGACGGTTGCGACCAAGCTTTCGATTGTGCTGAAGCCCGCGCCGAACGTGAGGTTGCCCGTGCGCCCCTCCTTCACCACGATGCGCAGATTGCGGCGGTTGGGGATGTTGGTAGCCTCGGGCGAGAGCGTTACTTCGTCGAAGAAGCGCGTTTCCTTGAGTCGGTTTTCGGACGACTTCATTCGCGCGAGGTCGAAGATGTCTCCGGGGGCGAGCGCGAGTTCGCGGATGATTACCTCGCTTTTCGTCTTCGAGTTGCCCTGAATGTTTATCGATTCGAGGTAGAATTTTCCGCTTTCGATGATGTCGATTACCAAGTCGATGTCGCCCGTTTCGACGTTGGGCTTGCGGAGCGCGCGCACGATTGTGTCTATATAGCCGTATTCGCCGTAATAGATTCTGATTTTTTCAATCATTTCGTCCACTTTCGAGGGCGAGAACACGTTGCCCGTCGTGAGGTCGTAGTACTCCACGAACGGCATAAGTTTTTCCGATTTGAAAAGCTTGTTGTTTTTGAACGAGACCTTGCCGACCTTGTACTGCCTGTTCGGCACGATATTGATTACGATGTCCATATCGCCGGGGTTGTCGGCGTCGGGGAACTCGAACTTGATTTTCGATTCGTCGATTTCCACGTCGAGGTAGCCGTGGTCGCGGTATACCTTGCGGAGCTTTTCGATGTCGGCTTGGAATTCCTCGTCCTTGAAGCGTCCGTTGTCGGTGATGTGCGAGATAATCGGAATCCAAGTGTCGGTTTTCATCTCCTTGAGGAGCTTGAGCGAATTGAGCTCGGCGGGGTTGTCCTTTGCGAACATATAGTGCCCGATTCTGCCGAAGAACCCGTATTCCTTTTCGACGTTCGGGTCGCCCGTAAAGCGGATGTTCTGGATTTCGATGTCCGCGCCCTCGTCGATGTCGAAAATTACCGCGCCCTTGCCCTGCTCGTCGTTGCGCTCGACGGAAAAATTGACCTTTGCGAGCGAGTAGCCCTTTTTCTGGTAGAAAGCCTTGAGTTTGTCGGCGTCGCGCTTGACCTCGACTTCGCTGAGCGTCGAGCCCGCGTACGACGAAATTTCCTCCTGCAGTCTGCGCGCCGAATATTCCTTGTTGCCCTTGAACACAACTTGGCTGACCCTGTATTTCGGCACAATTACAAATTCGATGTCCATTCCGCCGTTTGCCGAAGCCGTGCGGGTTGCGTCGATTGCGTCGTAAAGCCCCGTCTGGTAGAGCGAGCGGATTGACTGGTCGAGCGATTTCTGGTCGAACTTCATTCCCTTGCGGAGTCTGACGTGCGCCCTGACCGCCTCTTCCGCGACGGTTTTCGGACCTTCGATTTTGTATGTTATGCGGTTGATTGTAAGCGACTGTTCGTCGATTTTCTTTCCGCCCGCGACCTGCGCCGAGACCGCCGTGCAAAGCGCGAATGCGCCGAAGACCGCGAGGCATTTGAGCGCGAACGAAACTCCGCCGAGAGCCCTTACCGCAGCCGTGTAAATTGGTTTACTATACTTGTACATTTTCCGTATCGAGGTAGTTTTCGTAGCGGGTGTAGCTTCTGTTGAACAGCAGCGTTACGACGCCCGTCGGGCCGTTTCTTTGTTTTGCCAGTTCCACCCTGATGAGCCAGTTCTGGTTTCCCGTCGATTCTTCATCTGTGGCAGATTTCCGCTGTCTGCTCAAGAGTAAAATTGCGTCCGCGTCCTGTTCGATTGAGCCCGATTCGCGCAGGTCGCTCGGGCGCGGATTACGCTGGTCCTTTTCGCTGTCGCGGTTGAGCTGCGCCAGAACTATCACGGGGCACATAAGCTCTTTCGACATCGCCTTCATTCCGCGCGAGATTTCCGCAACTTCCTGTTCGCGCGGCACCGAAGGATCCGAACCGCGAAGCAGCTGCAAATAGTCGACAATCACCAAGCCGAGCTTTCCGCCGAGCTGTTGGTGGAGGCGGCGCGCCTTCGCCCTCATTTCGAGAATCGAAATACCCGCAGTGTCGTCAATCCAAAGGGGCGCGTTTTTGAGCTCGTTCGCCGTCGTGTTGATTCCGCGCAGTTCCTCTTGGTTGATGCGCCCCATACTCAGCTTGTGCTGGTCGATTCGCGCGCGAGAGGCAATCATACGGCTGTAGAGCTGTTCGCCCAACATTTCGAGCGAAAATATAAGCGTCGGTTTCGGGTCGCGCCCGAATAGTGCCGATTCCGCTATGTTCAGCGCAATCGACGTTTTGCCCGTACCCGGTCGCCCCGCAATGACAATCATTTCGTTGGCGTGCAGACCGCGCATCATATTGTCGAGCCCCGTAAAGCCCGTGGGCACGCCCATCAGCTCGCCCTTGCTTGCGATGAGCTTGTTGATTAGGGCAACCGCGCCCTCCACCTGCTCGCTCGCCTTTTTGACGGAATCGCCAACTCTGTCTTGGCTGATTCCCAAAATCTTCTCCTCCACGCCCTCGATGAACGTATCGATTCCGCCGCGGTTTGCATAGGCGTTTTCGATTGTCTCGGAGCAGGCGCGGATGATTTCGCGCATAAAGTATTTTTCGCGCAGAATTTCAATCCACTGGCGGTAGTGCGTATATGTTTCGATTCGCCCCGCGATGTTGTTGATTGCGACGACCCCGCCGACCTGCTCGAGCGCATTGCGCTTTTTAAGATATTCCGCGAGAACGATTTCGTCGATATTCGCGCCCTCGCTGTAGAGTGCCAACAACGCCTCGTAGATGATTCTGTGCTGCGGCTTGAAAAAATAGTCCGCGCGAACCTTTAGCGACACGCACTGCGTGATGACTTCGTTTGCCCCGTCGATTAGAATCGCGGCGATAACGCCCTCTTCGGCGTCCAGATTGTGCGGCAACTGGCGGCCGAGTTCGTCGGTCGTCTTCGTCGCATCGCGGCGTTTGCGGGTTGTCGGCTTTCTGTTCTCGTCTGCGTCTGCCATATATGCCTTTCGTGAATGCGCGTTCCGTCGGGTTGCGGAAATTCTTTCGTAAAGGTCGAAAAAACTCCGCAGGCTGCCCGAATTACGCATTGCATAACAGGGGGCGCGGCACTTTGCGAGGCGCGTCATATCTACTGCAAAACTCGACGAGCCTTTTATAGCCGCGCCGAGTTCGACTTTACATAAATTCCGCCGAAAATTTCGGCAAAATACAACGTTATTTCGATTCTTCCACTGTTTCGCTGATCGGGTTTTCCGAAACAACTTCGAAGTGGATGTCAATCTTAACGTCTTTGTGGAGCTTAATCTGGGCAGTGTGCTTGCCGAGTTCCTTGACGGGAGCAGCCATATGAACAGCCTTCTTGGGCAGTTCGATGCCGCCTTCGGCGATTTTCGCAACGATGTCGGCAGCCGTAACCGAACCGAACATTTTGCCGCCTTCGCCCGTCTTGACCGCGAACGCAATCGACATAGCTTCGATGGCCTTCGAAAGAGCCTGAGCGTTTTCCAATTCCTTGGCTTCGCGCAGTTCGCGAGCCTTGATAAGGGCTTCGATTTGCTTCTTGTTAGCCTTGCTTACGGGAATCGCGATTTTCTGCGGGTAGAGAAAATTGCGGGCATAACCCGCCTTTACGGAAACCTGTTCGCCTTCGCCGCCGAGATTTTCAACGGGCTTGACCAGTAATACTTTGCTTATTGCCATAATAGTTGTTGTTAAGGTTTAAAAATTTTGTCGTAGGAAAATCCGAAATAAATCAGAACGGAACGTCGTCGTCCTCGATGTCGTCGTTTCTGGGACGCGCCGCCGCAGGGCGCGAGCCGCCGCGGGGTTGGGGTGCGGAATATTCCGCGTCGTAGCCGCCGTTGCCGAAGCCGCCGCCGTTTGAGTCGCGCGCGCCGCCGACAAACTCGAAGCGTTCGAGAACGACCATAAGCTTGGTGCGTTTCTGCCCCGTCTGCTTGTCTTCCCACGAGTCCTGACGCAAACGCCCCTCGACGAGAATGGGCTTGCCCTTGGTGAAATACTTGGCGATGTTCTCGGCGGATCTGCCGAAGCAGTCGATTTCCACAAAGCACGTTTCGTCGCGCGAAGAACCGTCCTGCGAGTTGTAGGAGCGGTTTACCGCTATCGAAAAACGGCAGACGCTCGTTCCGCTCTGGGTCTGTCTCAGCTCGGGGTCGCGGGTGAGATTGCCCATCAAAATTACTTTGTTAAACGACGGCATAATCGCTCCGTTCCCAATTCGGTTATTCCGCCATTACCAAAACGCGGTTTACCGTTTTGTCGAGGCGGAGTTTTTCCTTGATTGTATTGTTGGCTGTCGTCGGACCTTCGAATACGATTTCAACATAGATGCCTGCGGGGAACGCACGGTCTGTGGTGCGGGCAAATGTCTTCTGTCCGAGGTTTTCTACCGACAGAACCTTGCAGTTTGCCGATTCCACTACACCCTTGATTTTTTCAATGAGTGTTTCAACGGGGTCGTTGTAGCCTCTTGTGTCGAGGATAAACGTTGCTTTGTACTTCTTGTTATTCATATTTTCAGATGTTTTTGTTAAATTTTCCGCGTTCAATGTCTGTTGACCACATTCTGGGCGGCTTCGACGCCCTTGGCGAGCATAAGCGAAAGACAGCCTTTTACGTCGAGCGATTTTATCGCCGCAAGGTCTTCGTCTCCGATTTTCCCGAGAACGTAGTCCGCCAAATCCATCGTTTTATAGGGTTTTGCGCCTATGCCGATTCTGATTCTGGCGAACGTGTTTCCGCATTTGCCCATCACGTCGGCAACGCCGTTGTGCCCGCCCGAGGAACCGCCGACGCTCAGCTTCATCCGCCCCGCGTCGAGGGTTATATCGTCGTAGACTACGACCGCTTCGGAGATGTCGAGCTTGAAGAACTTGAGAATTCTGGCGATTCCGTCGCCGCTCAAATTCATATAGCCGTCGGCAAATGCCACAACAAGCTGGTGCGCGCCGAGCGAGAGCTTCGCCGTCTGCGCCGCGCAAAATTTGTTGTACGCAAAAGCCGCACCGCACGCCGCCGCGACTTCGCCGAGCACTATCCGCCCCGCGTTATGCCGCGTTCCGACATACTCCGCGCCCGTGTTGCCGAGCCCGATTGCGATTTTTATTGACATTTTGAAAGAACGCTCCGCCTTGCAACCCCGTCGTTTCGGGATTGCGAAGCGGAAAATATACTACTTGGCAGCCTTCGCATCCGCCGCGGGAGCGGCAGCAGCAGCGTCCGCCGCAGGAGCGGCAGCGTCGCCTTCCGCCACGGGAGCGGGTTCTTCTTCGACGACGATTTCGTTGCAGGTAACGAGGAGGTTTTCAAGATTCGAAGTAAATTCGACGCCTTCCGGAGGTACGACATCCTTGAGGTGGATTGCCTCGCCGACGTGCATACCCGAAACGTCGATTGTAATCATTTCGGGCAGGTCGCGCGGGCGGCACTTTACGCGAACTTCGTGTTCGTGGATTTCGATAATGCCGTTTTCGTTCTTGACGCCGAAAGATTCCTCTTCGCCCACGAAGTGGAGCGGGAGAACCGCGTGCATCGGCTTGCCGCGTACGACTTCCACGAAATCGACGTGCAACAGCTTGTCCGTTACGGGATTGCGTTCAACGTCTTTGAGCATTGCGTAGCGCGACTCCGTGCCGTCGGAGAAGGACATATCAATGAGGACGGCCTTGCCGCTGATTGCCTTCAGTGCAACGGTAAGTTCTCTTTCGTCGATAAGGAGGTTCTTTTCGCCGCTTTCGCCGTAAATCACAGCCGGTATTTGACCGTTCTTGCGGTAACGTTTTGCGGTGTTGCCGCCAACGTCGGTTCTGATGGTTGTGTTGAGATTTATCTGTTTCATTTTCGTGTAGTTATATATAAATTCTTACAGCCGCCTGCGCGTCAAATTTTATAATCAGACACAAAGCCGTTGAATTAAAAAGGCGTATACTTTACGCACACGCACATCAAAATCAACAAAATTTTTTATTTATTTTTTATCCTACGCGATTTATCGCCCCATTTTGCGGTTTTGTCAACAGAACAATAAAATCGGTCGATTTTGTCGAAATGCGGCGGCGTATATACTTGCGTCAGTCAGCCTAAGCGAATTTAATCGGAGAAAAACTTCAATTCCTCTATTATATAATGTACATAAGACACGCACCCGCCCTTCTCCTTGCCATTACCGCCGCGTGCTTTTGCCGAAGCGCGGACTTCACCGTGGAAAACATCGGCGGAATCCCGCGAATCTGCGTCGACGGCAAACCCGTACGCGCGCGTATGTTCTACGGCAACGTCCCGGGGGCGCGTTTCGACGAAACGGGGAGCACCCCCAAAACCGTAAGGATAAAATTCACCGCGACGGGCGATTCGACGGCAGTTTCGCTGAATTTCGGCGCGGCAATCGGCAGAATAGAAATTTCCGAAATGGAGCTTGCCGACCTGCAGACGGGGCGGACAACCGCCGCCTACGACTTCGCCGCCCCCGAAGCGAAAATCGGGCACAACTGGACAGTCAAAGCCCTCGAAGCGTGGCGCGACCTTCGCGAGGGCATTTCACAAGACCCTCCCGACCCGAAAAAATATCCCGCCCCGCCCTTTTCCGCAAAACACGAAAACGGCAGACTCGTAATCGAAAAGGATTCGGTCGATATGTCGCTGCGCCGCAACCAGTCGGTCATCCACGACATCGAGCGGCTGAATTTTCTGCCGCCCGCACTGAAGACGCAAAAGGGGCACACCTACGAACTGTCCGTGAGGGTTGCGACCGATAAAATGGGACGCTGCGAAATATCGCTTTTCGACGGCGGCGAAAAGCTCGCCTCCAACACGGGCGAAACTTTTATGTCGCAGGAGAAGTTCGCAAAGGAGCACGGAATAGACTTCGTGTCGTTCGGCGTGCCCGCATTCTGGAACGACTCGCCGCTCGAGCGCAGGGTTGCGGACGAACGCTTCGGCGCGGCAATCGCGGCAAACCCCGACGTGAAAATAATCGTGCGCCTCGGTTTCGAACCGCCGAACGAATGGCTCGACGCACACCCCGACGACCTGATGTGCTCGCCCGACGGCACGCTTATCGAGCGTATGCACGTGCGCTTCCCGACGCCGTCGTCCGAAGCGTACCGCCGCGACGCAATGGATGCGGCGCGCAAATTCGTCGAATACGTCGAAAGCAAGTACCCCGACAACATCGCGGGCTACCACCCGTCGGGCGGCAATTCAAGCGAGTGGTTTTACGGCGGCAGCTACGAAAAAGGCTTCCACGGCTACGACAAGGCAACGCTCAAAGCGTGGCGCAAGTGGCTTGCGAAAAAATACCGCACCGACGCCGAACTGCAAAAGGCGTGGAACAATCCGAACGCGTCGCTCGAGTCCGCCTCAGTGCCGTCGAAAGAGGAACGCTTCGGCGCGGATTGCGCATTGCTCGACCCGCAAACCCGCCGCGCCGCAATCGACTTCAATATTTTTCTGCAGGACGAAATGACCGATTTCATCCTGCTCGCCGCCCGCACAATCCGCAAAACCGCCCCCGCAAAAAGGCTGTCGGTAATTTTCTACGGGTACGGCGTGGGCTTTTCGACCGTCCCCAACGGACCCGCCTACTCGGGGCACTACGGCTTCAAAAAACTGCTCGCCTCGCCCGACATCGACATTTTCACCGCCCCCGTCGCCTACACCGAGCGGCAACTCGGCGGTCTAAAACGCACCGTGAGCGCGTCGGAATCGGTTCTGCTTGCGGGCAAAATCTGGCTCGACGAAGACGACAACCGCACTTGGCTCGCACCTAAGTCGGGCTCGCCGCCGTACGTGCTCGACCCGCTCCAGAAGAGCCGCGCCGAAAGCGTCAAAGTAATGCAGCGCAATATGGCAAACCAGACGCTGCGCAACATCGCCTCGTGGTGGATGGATTTGTTCGGCTGCGGATGGTTTCTCGACAGCCGACTTTGGAACGTCTTCGACCAATTCGAAAAAATCGAAAAACACTTCCGCGACAATCCCATTCCGTTCGAGCCCGAAACGGCAATCTCGTACGACGAAACCTCGTTGTGTATGATTGCGGGCAAACCGAGCTCGTCGCGCACATGCGCTCAAAGCGTCTACAACCTCAACAAATACCTCGCGCCGACGGGCACGCCGTTCGGGCAATACCTGTTCGACGACGTCGCATTCGGACGCGCAAAGGCAAAACTCCACTACGTCGGCGGGGCATACGCGCTGACGAAAAAGCAGAGACTCGCCCTGCGCGCCTCGACCGAAAACACTTCGTGCGTGTTCGTCTGGAACGCGGGATACGTCGATTTGGACACGGGCAAATTTTCGACCGACGCAATCGCCGAAGCGACGGGCTTCGAAGTGGAAAACGCGGGCGACACCCACGCACTCGCCCTGCCCACCGAAGAGGGTAAAAAACTCGGCATTCCCGAATTCGGTTTCGACCTGAAAATAAACCCGCTGTTTTCGCCGATACCGAAAGCGGGCGACAAAGTGCTCGCCAACTACCCCAACGACAAGCCCGCAATGCTGCTTCGCACGGGCGGCAAACGCCCGCAGATTTTCATAGGCGCAACCCGACTTTCGCCCGAAGTCTGCCGCGCAATAGCCGAAATCTGCAACGTCCACAGCTATGCGGACAACGGCGCAGTGGCGTTTGCAAACGGCGGCTACCTGCTCGTGTACGCCACGAACGACGGCGACCACAAAATAACGCTCAAGGAGGAAGCGGAGGTAGAAGACGTTCTTGCGGGCAAAAAACTCGGACGCTTCAAAACGAAAACTTTCGCGCTGAAATCGGGCGACGTGCTGCTGATGAAACTTTCGAAATAATCCGACCAACCCGCGCACAAAAAAACGCTTCAAGATTCGCACTTGAAGCGTTTTCGTTTTTTTCAAAACCGCGGCTATTTCACGGTCTCGATAAGCTTCCGATTCGCCTCGCGCAACCGCTTTTCGTCGAACTTAACAACCGCGCGGTCGTAGGTCATAATGCCGTTCGCCTCGTTTTCGACGTCGGTAGTCTGCGTATAGACGGCGGCGGTTACGCCGTACTTGCGCATATCGACGAGCATATCGACATACTCGCAATACTTGTCGAGCATTTCATCCGTGTTATTGAAATTGCTGTAGCCCCATACCTTGCGGCTCTTCCAAGTGTGTCCGTCGACGACATAGCTCAAACCGCCGTATTCGCCGATTGCGTTGACCTTCTGGCACTCTACCAACATCAGACGCGGATGCGGATAACTGTGCACGTCGGTGTAGTCGCCCTTGTTGACGATGAAATTGCCGCCGCTTGCGGCGTTCACAAGACGGGTTGCGTCGTACTTTTTCGTCCATTCGGCAACCATCGCAGTGTTCATCTGCCCCCAACCCTCGTTGAACGGCACCCAGACGGCAACCGACGGATTCGACCACAGAAAATCTATCATCGCCCGATATTCCTGCATAAACGCATCGAACGCCTTTTGCGAGAACTCGCCCGTGTCCTTTTCCAGATAACGCCCGAACGCCCACGGAGTGCGGATGTTGCCGTCCTTGCCGCAGGGCATATCCTGCCAAACGAGAATGCCGAGCCTGTCGCAGTGGTAGTACCAACGCGCAGGCTCTACCTTGATGTGCTTGCGAATCATATTGAAGCCCCACTGCTTCGTTTTCTCGATGTCGTACTTCAACGCCTCGTCGGACGGGGCGGTGTAGAGACCGTCGGGCCACCAACCTTGGTCGAGCGGGCCGAAATTGTAGACGGGCTTGCCGTTGAGCGTCATAACCGCCTTTTCGCGCTTGGGATTGCCGCCCTTTACGAGAACCTCCCTGCCGATTTTGCGCATAGCCGCATAGCCCGAAACTTCGTCAACCTGCCTGCCAGCGTCGAAAAGCCTTACCTTTGTTCCGTAGAGATACGGCGATTCGGGCGACCACAATTTGGGATTTTCCACCTGCAAATATGCCTTCGCGCCCGCAGTGCCCTTCGCCGACGCAACCGCACTTCCGCCGTCGAGAAGCTCGACCTCGAAAGAACAGCCTTCGGGCGCGGAAACCTCCACACACAAACGCGACTTGTCGACGTCGGCAGTGTATTTTACATTCGCCAAATGCTTTTCCGAAACGGGCTCGAGCCACACAGTCTGCCAAATGCCGCTTACGGCAGTGTAGAAACAGCCCTTGGGCTTGAGCGACTGCTTGCCGCGCGGCTGAAAACACGCCTCGGGGTCGTCGGTCGGGTCGACAACCTTGACGCGCAAAACGTTTTTGCCCGACTTCAACGCCTTCGTGATGTCGAACGAAAAGGGCGTGTAGCCGCCCGAATGCGAACCGACCTTTTCGCCGTTGACCCACACATCGCAGGAATGGTCCACCGCACCGAAATTAAGAAGGACATTCCTGCCGCTCCAGTCGGCGGGCACTTCGAAATCGCGCTCATACCAAAGGGCGTCGGAGGCGGTAAACTTTTTGCCCACACCCGACAACGCCGACTCTACGGCAAAGGGCACGAGAATCTCGCCGTCAAACTTCGCACAATCTGCGTTAAGCGGCGTGATGGCATAACGCCAAAGACCGTTTAGATTTTTCCATTGCGAACGCACCATCTGCGGACGCGGATACTCGGGCAAAACATTGTTCACATCAATATCACGCCCCCACTTGGTCATAATCTCATTGCCGACAGGCGACCAAGCCGCCTCGACAACGGAAAAACCGAAAGCCGACATAAGCGAAACGAGGGCAAAAACAGCCCCAATTCTTTTTGTATTTCTTCCCATATTCTAAAGTATTGTATTGATAGCATTATAAGCCGCAAACACGGCTTTCGGGAAAAGACCAAAATCAAAGATTCGAAAAAACGCAATTACAAAAAACAAGACAAACAAGAAAGAAGCGCGAAAAACACCACGGATAATCAAAGAAGAAAAAACTTCCGAGTAAAGTAGACGTCTCAACAATACAGAATACAATAACACACTTAAGCACGCGCAAAATCTAAAAAAATAAGTTCGAAAAACACCACGGGCGTTCCGCCGCAAAAAACAAATCTTATCCCCGAAAACGCCCTTAAAAACTTCCGCGCAAAGCACACACTATTTAGGCACGTCAAAGTACTTTCATAAGGGTGGCTTTGCAAACGACACAGGGCGCACAGCGTACTTGGCGTAC
>URJY01000024.1 GCA_900548275.1 uncultured Opitutales bacterium
ACCAGTGAGACAATAGGGTTTGCCCGCAAAGCGGTGCAAACCCCAATTATTCATTTTTCATTATTCATTTTTCATTAACTAAGTTCGAACAAACAAAGCCATTGAGCGGCGGAAAACCCGCCGCTCAATGCGAACTTATACACAAAAGGCGCGACTATAGTCGCGCCGAAGTATCACCCCCCGAACGAAGTTCGGGTGCCGTGCAGGCTGCAGCCTGCTATTGGCCGTCGTCGCCTATTGCTTGGACGGGGCACGATTCCATTGCTTCCGTGCAAAGAGCCGTGTCGGTGTCGCTTGCGGGCTGCTTTGCGACATAGGCGCAGCCAGTGTCGCTCATTTCGAAAAAGCCTTCCGCCGTGGAATTGCAGAGGGCGCAGCCGATGCACTGCGAGTCAACATAGAATTTGCCCGCAACGTTAAATTCATTCTTTTCTGATTTTTCTGCCATAATGCCGAGACAAGGTAGACAGAACGCAGTAAAGGTCAAGTTTTTTCGACATTTTTTGAAGCATCGAGACACGCCAAAACCTGCTTGACAAAAATCCGCTCTAACGTTTGACTCCACGACAAGTATGAAGACACACATCATCGGAATAACGGGAATTCTCGTTGCCGCAACCGCGAGCCTATGCGCCGCGACATTCGAAACCGCCACAATAAGAATCGTAAAACTCGACGGACAAACCGCCGAAAAGACGGCAAAATTCGAGAGGAACGGCGAAAAATACACAATCACAATTCCCGTCGGCGAAATCACCCGCGACATAAAATACATAGACATCATAGCCGACCAAGCGACGGCGACAAAGGGCGAACGCGGCTTCTTCGTGCTCGGCGACAGCTCGTACGGCACATTCAAATACGACAACGGCACATACACGCCGCGCTACTGCCATATGCCGATATTCGGGATGAACACGCCGCGCGGGGCGTTTGCGGCAATAGTCAGGGGTCTGAAATACGAACAGTTCCCGACGGTCGAAGCGAACGACGGCAAATACAAAGTCTTCCCGCGCTTTTTCATATCCGACCCCGACTGCAATACCCGCGCGAAAATCTCGCGCACCATCGCATTCGACCCGTACGAAGACATCGCGGTAGACTTCTACCCGCTGCCGAAAGACGCAACCTACGCCGACATCGCCAAGGTCTACCGCAACTGCCAACTCGAAAGCGGCACGGTCAAACCGCTGAGGGAGCGAATCAAGGGCAACAACGCCCTCGCCTACACGGCGGACTCAATCTACGTCAGACTGAAACACGCGCGGAAAAAATCCGACCCCAAAAACCCCGCGCACAAAATGCAGACCGTCAAAACGAACCCGAACTCGAAATCTTTTTCACATTCGAAGACTTCGCCGACATTATGCGGCGGATGAAAGCCGAAGGCATCGACAAGGCGGAAATGTCGTCGGTGGGCTGGAACATCTCGGGACACGACGGACGCTTTCCGCAGTACTTTCCCGTCGAGCCGAAACTCGGGGGCGAAGAAAAATACCGCCAAGTCATAGCCGAGGGCAAGTCGCTCGGCTACCACATCAACTGCCACATCAATCCGTTCTCGGTCTTCGCAATCTCCGAGAGATACAACGACAACGGAATCGCGATGTACCCGAACGGCAAACCGTTCTTCGACTACTTCCAACCGGGGGGCGACGCATTCCGCCCGTGCTTCCAACGCTTCCACGACCTCTGGATAAAGGACGATTTCAAAAAGATGAAAGACCTCGGACTGAACGGAATAATGCACCTCGACGTGATGTCGTTCGTACACGCCTACCCGTGCAAAGACCCCATGCACCCGCTCAACCGCAAATAAACCGTGGAATACGAAAACAGGGTCGGCGCATACGCGCACGAAATCTTCGGCGGACTCGCATCGGAGGGCGGTCTCGACCACCTCGCCCCCACGCTCGACTTCGCGCTTTACCTGTGGTCGTACCCCGACTGGGAGGGCAAGCCCGAAAAGCTCGCCGACCGCCACGTTCCGCTCTGGCAGCTCGTCTACCACGGAATAATTCTCAGCAACCTCTACTACACGACAATCGACGCGCTCTATCCCAAGATCTACGCAACGTCCGACCAACGCAAGGCGTACGACTACCTTGAAAACCCAGAAACGCGCTGGCTGAAGACAATCGAATACGGCGGACGCCCCACGTTCTACTATACAGACTACAAAAACCTCAAGCCGATGAAACGCGCCTACGACGAATATCAGAAGCTCAAACACCTGCAACTCCAGTTTATGACAGACCACAGGGAGCTGTCCGAAAAGGTTTTCGCAACGACATACGAAAGCGGAGAGGAAGTGGTAGTCAACTACCGCAACGAGCCCTACACCTATCGCGGCGAAACAATCCCCGCAAGGGGCTACAAACTTCTGCCCGCAAAATAGCGCGCAACAGCCTTTCGAAACGCCGCCGCAACGCGGCGTTTTTTTGCGCCGCAAATATAAGACTTGAAAACGGCAACCCAGCGAATATTGTTTTCAAAGTGAAAGAAAGATTCGCATGCAAAACATCATCGCCACAATAACACTGCTTTTGTTCGCCCTCGCAACCGACCTTTTTGCGGCGCGCCCCGCAGGCGCATATATGGTCGTACACGGAATCGGCGGCGAATGCCGAGCGGTGTCGGAACAAACGCAGCTGCGCGGCAAAAGCGGCTACTACACGGCGGCAACAATCGCAAAGCCTGACGGATGGAAAGAGCTGAAAATCCGCTTCACGCCCGAGCGCGACGGACTTGCCAATATCGAACTTTTCACGATTCCCGACCGCAACAAACCCGAACCCGCCCCCGTACTTTTCGACAACTTCCGCGTCGACGGCAAGCCGCTCGACAACGGCGATTTCGAAGGCGGCTACGCATTCTGGTTTTTCGGAAACATCCACAAGCCGCAAAAATTTTCGCCGAAAATTTTGTACGGCGCGGGTGTGGATGACAGCGCGTGCATGCGTATTTTCGACCGCGAAAATCTCGTACTGAAAAAAGTTCCCGTGCGCGCAAACGTGCCCGTCGAATTTTCGGTCTGGGCGAAGAGCTGCGACGCGCCCGACGGCAACCAAGACATAACACTCGACCTGAAAAAGTTTTTCAATACCGATTTCGTCGCAGCAACGTCAATCGACGGCACGCGGAAAATCATGAGAAAGTTTAAATCGAAAATCGGGCGCACGGACTTCGGCGGAGTCATTTTCGACATCGCCGACCCCGCGAAAAACGGCGGCGTATGCGTAGTAAGCCTGCCGTGTAAAAGAAACGCCGACATCTTCGAAAAGAAAATCGAAATAGACCTGTTCGACAAGGCTGTCGGCGGACGCTACCTCTACCTGCTCCACACCGCAACCGACCCCGACAACACAAACGACCTTAACCTCGGCGAAGTCGTCGTGGAAACATTCGACGGCTTCAAGACGCGCCCGACATTCATCCAGAACGGCAGAAACATTTCCGACTGTTGGAAACCCGAATATCCCGACAACTGCCGACGCGTCTACATAGCATCCAAAAAGCGCAACATAGGCGCGTTGTTTTTGACGCGGATAAAGCTGCCGCCGAAGCGGATAA
This sequence comes from uncultured Opitutales bacterium, assembly GCA_900548275.1. GTDB lineage: Bacteria > Verrucomicrobiota > Verrucomicrobiia > Opitutales > Intestinicryptomonadaceae > Merdousia. Next base: position 3,574 of record URJY01000024.1, read on the forward strand.
AATCGATAAAAATAAGGTGCTACGCAACGCGTTTCTGGAGCATATTCGGCGCGACGGTCTCGGACAAGGAAGCGGAAATATCAAACGCGTTCTCGCCCGATATGAAAAGCTGGTCGAAAGCCGACATCCCCGAAAACCTCGAGATAATCGAAAACTCCGCGCTCGACCTATCACCGTTTCTCGCCACGGGAATGCCCGCAGGCAAATTCGGGCGCGTAGCGGTATCGGAACGCGGAACGCTGTGCTTCGAGAAAAAGCCGCAGGAGGACATCCGCTTCAAATCGTTCGGCTTGAGCGGCGTTGTCGAAGAACTGTTGGAGCTCGACTCCGACATTCCCAAGGCGAAGGAGCTTGCCGCCCGCTACGCAAAACTCGTGCGCCTCAACGGCTACAACCTTGTGCGCATAAAATTCGACAAACTCAAAAAGCACACCGAGCGCGACCGCCGCGCCGCCCGCTACGAAATTATCGACTTTCTCTTTTCGGAATTCAAAAAGAACGGCGTGTACGTTTTCCTCCCGCTTGCTTGGTACGACCTCGGCACAAAAGACTACATCCGCGGCAGGCACGACGAACTGAAGATGAAAGTTATGTTCGGCTACCCCGAAGCCCGCGCCGCTTGGCGCGAGACCGCCCTCGAACAGCTCGAACACTTCAACAAATACACAAAATTGAAGTGGAAGGACGACCCCGTAATTTTGTCGGTCGAACTCTTCAACGAGTTCTGCCTTGCAATGGACAGGTTCGACAAAATGCCCGTACCGCTCCAAGCCGACGTCCGCAAACGTTGGGGCGAATGGCTCGAAAAACGCTACGGCGGCGACATCGAAAAACTGCGCAACTTCCACAAAACCCTGCCCGTGTTCGCCAACATAAAAGTGGAAAAATTCGAAGACGCGGGAATCGGCTTCCGCAATCCCGACTGGCTCAGATTCGTCAAAGAACTCGACGACGCCTTTATGGACGACTGCGTAAAACTCGTGCGCGGCACGGGCTACGCGGGAATAATTTCGCAGGGCAATATGGTCAAGACACCCGCGTGGAACGCCCTGCGCAGCCGCATAACCGACCTCGTAATCGGCAACACCTACTTCGCCCATCCGTGGAAAAGCACGCCGGTTTTGTACACGGAAGACCTGTGCCCGCAGGAAAGCTCGTTCGGCGAAACGCTGTCCAACTGGACGACGAGCGCGGCAATGCGCCTTTTCGACCGCCCGTTTGCGATAACCGAATACAACCACTGCTACTGGAACAAATACCGCTACGAATTCGGCGCGGGCTTCCCCGCCTACTCGGCGTTCCAGAACTTTTCGTTCCTGACGCTGCACTCCGACGCCGTTGCGATGGGGCAATTCCCGCACGTTATGCTGCCGTTCGAAACGCGCTGCGCCCCGATTTCGCGCGCAAACGAAGTTCTGTCGTCGGCGTTTTTCGTGCGCGGCGACGTAAAGCCCGCGGCAAAAAGCGTGCGCCTGAGGTATCCCGAAAACTACCTCGAATCGGACGAAGCGTTCAAGGGCTTCGGACTCGAACAGACGCGTATCGCGCTGCTGACGGGCTACGCCGCGCAGGTCGACAACCGCCCCAAGCCCGCCGCCGTGCGCGCCGTAAAGACGACCCGCGCAGACCTCGAAATCCGCCCCGTCGGAAGCTCGTCAATCGAAAGCCGCGCGTGGTTTCAACGGCTCAACCCCGACGGTTCGAAGGGCTTCGATATGCCCGCATTCGAAAAGGCGTTGAGGCAAAGGAAAATCCTGACGTCCGACAACATCACCGACACCGCGCACGGAGTCTACCAGACCGACACAAAGCAGATAACGCTCGACACCGCCGCGCGTTCGTGCCTTGTAGCAACCGATTTTTCCGCCGCCGCCGCAATGGAAAAGCCGAAGAACGCAAAGCTCGGCGCATTCGAAATAAAATCGCTCTCGTGTTCGGGCACGCTCGCGGTTGTCTCGCTCGACGGCAAAAAACTGACAGACTCAAAACATATGCTGCTCGTCTTTTCGACCGCCGAACGCAACAGGGTTTCGAAATTTTCGCAAAGCGGCACGATGCGCTTTATACTTCGCGAAGAGCCGCCCATTCTCTTGGCGAAAGGCGAATTTTCGGCGGAACTTGCAACGAACGTCGGCGGAAAATTCGCAATGTACCCGCTTGCGCTCAACGGACGGCGGCGCGAAAAGCTCGCCATCGAAACAGAAAACGGCAGGCTGAAACTCGAGGCGAAAAACTACGGCTACGAAAACGGCGCGGTCGCGATGTTCGAAATAGTCGCCGAAAACTGAGCCGCCCGCCGAAATTCGAAAAACAAAAAACCCGCGCGGACTGCCTGCCGTGCGGGTTTTGTTTTGAATGCGCTGCGGACTATTTCGCCGCGCTTTCGAAGTCGGTGTTCGACTCGTAGATTGCGGGCTTCAGGTCGTTGCGCACGTCGTCGGAATCCTCTTTCGGAAGCTCCCAGCCGCCGCCGATTGCCGCGATGAAATCGACACACGCGCGGAATCTGTCGCCGCGAATGCTGATTTGCGTGCGCTCGTTCGCCAACGCCAAACGCGAGGCGTCGCTGACCGAGAAGTAGTCGACAAAGCCGAGGTCGTACTGCTTGCGCGTAAGCTCGTAAACCTTGTTCGAAGCCGCCGTTACGTCGGAACGCTTGATGTATTCCTCCTTCAAATTCTTGACCGAGGACATCGCGTTTTCGACTTCGCCGATTGCCGAAAGGACTTTGGCCTTGTAGTTTTCGAGCGTCTCCTTGTGCGCGGCAAGCGCAACCTGCTTCTGCGCGTAAATGCGCCCCGCCTGAAAAATCGGGATGTAGATTTGCGGGCTGATGCCCCACGCAAAGCTGCTTGCGTTTATGAGCTTGTCGATTTTGTTCGCCGAAAGTTCGGTGTTTGCGGTAATCGAAACGGTCGGGAAGTATGCCGCGTGCGCCGCGCCTATACGGGCGTTCGCCGCGTAAACTTCGCGCTCGGCGGCGGCGATGTCGGGACGGCGTTCGAGCAGCTGCGAGGGCACTGCGTCGGGCAGTTTCGGCAGAACGTCGCCGAGCGGCGCGTCGTCGAGGACGAGCTTCGAGGGCGTCGTGCCGATGAGTATCGCGATGTTGTTGCGGGCTGTGTCGATGGACTTTCTGACTGCGGCAAGCTGCGCGGCGGCCTCCGCCTCCTGTTGGATTGCGCGCTGAAGGTCGAGGTCGCTTGCGAAGTCGAGCTTTACGCGGTCGGAAATGAGCTTGGTCTGCTCTTTGCGGACTTCGAGCGTACGCACGAGCAAATCGACTTCCGAGTAGTACTGCCTAATCGAAAAGTATGTCTTTGCAACCTGCGCCTGCATCGAAAGGATGAGGCTGTTGTAGGCGTCGTACGTCGCCTGCGCGGTCGCGATGTCTGATTCGATTATGCTCATCACGCGTCCGAACAAGTCCAAGTCCCACGTCATACCGAGACCCGTCGTCCACTTGTCGTAGTTCGAGTACGGGCTTGTGAGGTTCTTGGATGTAGCCGTGCGCAGGAACGACGCGTTGCCGTTCATCTGCGGATAGAGCTGCGATTCGTCCATCCGCGCGTTCTGGCGAGCCTGTTCGACCCTGTAGAACGCCGCCTTGAGCGACGGATTGTTCTTTTTGCACTGCTCGAGCAGCGAGTCGAGGGCGGGGTCGTTGAAGATTTTCCACCAGTCGCCCTTGGGGAGCGATTCGGCGGGAGTGGCCTCCTTCCACAAGCCCTCGTCGCGGTAGAAGTGTTTTTCGCTGAGGTCTTCCTTGGCGGCTTCCGCCGTGGGCGGAACGTAGTCGGGCCCGACCATACATCCGCCGAGCGCGAACGCCGCCGCCGCGAAGACAAAATTGTAAATTCCTCTTTTCATCATATTATGCCTGTTTTTTTGAAAATTTTCTGCGTATTACATAAAAGAAAATCGGGGTGAAAACCAAGCCGAAAATCGTCACGCCCAACATTCCGAAGAACACCGACGTACCGAGAGCCTGCCTGAGCTCCGAACCCGAGCCCTCCGCGAACGCGAGCGGAACGACGCCCAAGATGAACGCAAACGAAGTCATCAGAATCGGGCGCAACCTGTTGCGCGAAGCCATACTTACCGCGTGAATTACGTCCTCGCCCTTCTCCTGCCTCTGCTTTGCGAACTCGACAATCAGAATCGCGTTCTTGCACGCCAAGCCGATTAGCACGACGAACCCGATTTGCGTCATAATGTTGTTGTCCATTCCCCTGAACTGCACGCCCGATATCGCGAACAGCAGCACGAGCGGAACTACGAGAATCACCGCAAGCGGCAGAGTCCAGCTTTCGTAGAGGGCGGAGAGCAGCAGGAACACGAACAGCACACAAATTGCAAAGATTATGATTGCCGTGTTGCCGACGCGCTTTTCCTGAAACGCCAAGTCCGTCCAGTCGATGCCCATTCCCGCGGGGAGCGTTTCGGCGGCGACCTCCTCGATTGCCGCCATCGCCTGCCCCGTACTGTAGCCGGGGGCGACGTTGCCCATCACCTCCGCCGACGGATACAGATTGTATCTGCCCACGCGGTCGGGGCCTATCGTGCGCTTGATTGTCGCAACCGAGCCGAGCGGAACGTTTACGCCGCGCACGTTGGGCACTTTCATATTGTAGATGTCCTCTATGCCGCTGCGCTGCGTGCTCTGCGCCTGCGCCATCACGCGGTAGACGCGGTTGAGAATGTTGAAGTCGTTGACGTACACCGAGCCCATATTGAACTGCATCGTGTTGAAAATCGACGAAATCGGAACGTTGAGCTTTTGGGCGCGTTCGCGGTCGATGTCCACGTAGAGCTGCGGCGACGATACGCGGTAGGTCGTGAACGCAAGCGAGATTTCGGGACGCTGCATCGCCTTTGCCGCAATCAGACGCGTGTATTTTTCCACTTCCGAAATTCCGAGCCCCATCTTGTCCTGAACCATCGCCTTGAAGTCGCCGCCCATGCCTATGCCGTTGACGGCGGGCGGAGTCAGAACGAATGTCGACGCCTCGGGAACCTGTTTTTGGAGAATCGCCGAAACCTGTCCGATGATGTTGTCGAGCGTAATGCCCTGCTTGATTCGGTTGTCCTTCGGGGCGAGTTTTACGAATATCGCGCCCGCATTAGACGACTTCGAGAAGCTCGCGCCGTTCAAGCCCGCAACGCACATAAAGTCTTCGATGCCCTTTACGTCCTTGAGCAGGGTCTGGATTTTGTCGAGAACCTTGTCGGTGTGCGCAAGCGAAACGCCGTCGGGCAGCTGCGCGGTGATGAAGATGTAGCCCGTGTCCTGCTTGGGGATGAAGCCCTTGGGCGTGTCCTCGAAGATGTGCACCGTAAGGGCGAGCAGCCCCGCATACAGCGCGAGGAACAGGAACGAGACCCTGACGATGCGCGCAACGAACCTGCCGTACTTGTCGGCGACCCATTCGAAACAGAAGTTGAAGCCCCTGAAGAACCATCCGAAAAGCGCGTTCCAAATGCGCGTGAAGAGGTCGGGCTTGTCGTGGTGGCGGAGCATAATCGCGCAGAGCGCGGGCGAAAGCGTCAGCGAAACGACGCCCGAAAGAATCGTCGAAACGGCGATTGTCAGCGCGAACTGCCTATAGAACTGCCCCGAGATGCCCTCGATAAACGCCGTCGGAATGAACACGCTCGAGAGCACGAGCACGATTGCGATAAGCGCGCCCTGCACCTGCGTCATCGCCTTTTTCGTCGCCTCCTTTGCGTCGAGACCGTCGCGCATATTGCGCTCCACGTTTTCCACGACGACGATTGCGTCGTCGACGACAATGCCGATTGCAAGCACCAAGCCGAAGAGCGAAAGGTTGTTAATCGAGAACCCGAACAGGTACATAAAGAAGAACGTACCCACGAGCGAAACGGGAATCGCGAAAAGCGGAATAACCGCAGCCCGCCAGTTTTGAAGGAACAACATCATAACGAAAACCACGAGCAGCACCGCCTCGAAAATCGTGTGGTAAACCGCCGAAACCGAAGAGCGGATGTACTCGGTGTTGTCGAGCGTGACCTTGTAGGCGACCCCCACGGGGAAGTCCTTCGCCATCTCGTCGAGAGCCTTGTAGATGTTGTCCACCGTATTGATGCCGTTCGTCCCCGGGAGCTGGTATATGCCCATGCCCACGCACGGCATACCGTTCATATAGGATTCGTCCGAATATGTGTACGAACCGAGCTCGATGGTCGCAACGTCCTTAAGCAAAACCGTCTTGCCGTCGGGCGTGTACTTGATGATGATGTTTTCGAACTCCTCGGGCGAAGTCAGACGCCCCTGCGTGTTGATGATAAGTTCGTGCGCGACGTTGGGATTTGCGAGCGGCGGCTGGTTGAGCTTGCCCGCCGCAACCTGCTTGTTCTGCTCGCGCAGAGCCGACACGACCTGCGAGGCGTTCATATTGAAGTGCGAGAGTCTGTCGGTGTTGAGCCACACGCGCATACTGTATTCGCGCTTGCCGAAAATGTTCACGTCGCTGACGCCGTAGATGCGCGAGAGCCTGTCGACCATCTGCGTGATTGCGTAGTTGGTCAGATACAGTTTGTCGCGGCTGCCGTCGGGCGAATAGAGGTTGCAGACAAGCAGCATATCGGGCGACTTTTTCTTGACGACAACGCCGATGTTGCGCACGTCGTCGGGCAGACGCGGGGTCGCCATCGACACGCGATTCTGAACCTGCACCTGCGCAACGTCGATGTTCGTGCCGAGCTCGAACGTTACGGTGATTGAGCACGAGCCGTCGGCGTTGCACTGGCTCGACATATACATCATATTTTCGACGCCGTTGATTTCCTGCTCGAGCGGCGAGACAACGGTGTCCATCAGAATTTCGGGAGACGCCCCCGGATAGCTTGTTGAAACCGATACCTGCGGCGGAACTACGTCGGGGTACTGGGTTACGGGGAGTCTGAAATATCCCACCACGCCGATTAGCGTGATGAGAATCGATATGACCGCCGCAAAAATGGGTCGGTCGATGAAGAAGTGCGAAAATTTCATTCCAAAACCTGCCTTTCAACGGGCGATTTACTTTTCACCGAATTCGATTTCCGTAGGCGAAACCTTTGTCGACGGAACGGCGCGCTGCAGACCGACCGCCACAACCCTGTCCTCGGGCGAAAGCCCCTCGTCGATTACGCGGAACTTGCCCATCAAGCGACCCGTCTTCACGGGGCGGTATTGCACTACGTTGTCCTTGTCGACCACCAAAACGTAGCGGTTTACGAGGTCTGTGCCGATGATGTCTTCGGGAACCATCACGACGGGGTGCGCCTTCTCGCCGAGAACGCTGATTTTTGCGAACATCCCGGGGGAAAGCAGGTGGTCGTTGTTGGCGATGTCGGCGCGCATCGTAAGGCTCGAAGTCTCCGTGCCGATTTTGTTGTCGAAGTACGTGAGCATGCCCTCGCGCGTCGTCGAACCGTCGAGAAGCGTGATTTTCACGCGCGGGCCCGTCTTCTTCACGACGTCGATTTCCTTGAACAGACCGTTGTTCTTGTAGCGGATGTTGTCGCGCTCGCTGATTTCGAAGTACGCCTGAATGATGTCGGTTCTGACGATTGTCGTAAGCAGAGTGGAATTGGCCGAAACGAGATTGCCCGCGTCGACGTACGACTCGCTGACCTTGCCCGACATCGGGGCGCGGATGTGCGTGTATTCCAAATTCAGTTCCGCCTCGCGCAGATTTGCCTGCGCGGCGAGCAGTGCCGCCTGAGCCGAGAGAAGCTCGCTCGTGCGGGTTTCGTAGGTCTCCTTGGAGATTGCCTTGGCGGCGAAAAGCTCGCGGGCGCGGGCGTCGTTGCTCTTTGCGAGCGCAAGGCGCGCCTCGACCTCCTTGACCTGCGCCTTTGCCGAAGCGAGCGCGGCCTCGTACGGACGCGGGTCGATGACGAAGAGCAAATCGCCCTCCTTTACGAACTGCCCCTCCTTGAAATTGACAAGCTGAAGGTATCCGCCGATTCTCGCGCGAAGCTCGACAGACGCGTACGGCTCGAGACGCGCGGTGTAGTCGTCCCAAAATTCCACCGACTTGTGCACGGGCTTTGCCACCTGCACTGCGGGCGGTTCGCCCGACATCCTCTGCTGTTTGGCGTTCTTTTTGCATCCGCCGACGAACGCTGCGCAGGCGAGCAGTGCCGCCGCCGCAAATTTGCATATATAGACCGAGTTGTTTTTCATTTTCATTTTTCCCTTTTTTAAATTCGAAACATTAAGACAAAATCTTCTCGAGCGAGCGCGAAAACACGCTTTCGATTTTCGCGTATTGCTCCTCGCCGAACGAGCTCCAGCCGCTGACCCGCTTGAAGCCGAGCCTCGCCGAATTGAACAGCATTATCTGCCCGATCAACATCTGCGCGAGAATCTTTGCGTCCTCTGGCGGACACGCGGGTTTGCATATCAAAACGAGCTTTTCCAAAAGCGTAATCGACGGGTAAATGACCTTTTCGTAAATGGTGTCGAACGCCTCGGTGGGATACATTTCCTCGCGCGTGAGAATCATAATTATGCGGCGCAGAAGCGGGTCGGTCTTCGAGTCGACGCAAACCCTGCTCATCACGAAATCTACAATCAGCCTTTTGGCTTCGGCCGCCGACTTCGACTTTTCAATCTCGGAACCGCGCACCAAGTGCTCCGCCATATACATATGGATGAACTCGGCAAGCTGGCGGACGGTCTCCAAATAAAGCTCGCGCTTGCCGCCGAAATAGTAGCTTATCGCCGCGTGGTTTACGCCCGCCTTCTCGGCTATCTGGCGCGTGCGCGCCGCCGAAAACGGAAGCAGCGCAAACTCCTCCACCGCGGCGTTGACAATCTTCGCCTTCGCGTCGGAACAAACGCCCTTCGACAACTCGGCAATGTAATTCTTTTCAATCATCGGGTTTAACCAAATGATTAAACCGAATGCTTGTCAACCGATTTTTCTAAAAATTTTCCCGTCAATTTTCTATGCGCGAGCGCAACGCGGGCGAGACCAAACTCACCATTATGCCTATGCAGCCCATCAGCGCAAACGAGAACCGCAGGCTCGAAATGTGCGCAATGTAGCCTATGAGCGGCGGGAAAATGAGGAAGCCGAAAAAGCCGACCGTCGAAACGACCGCAATCGCAATGCCCGACGACATCCTGCGCGAACGCCCCGCCAAACTGTAGCACGTCGGCACAACCGACGACACCCCGCAGCCGACGAGCAGAAAGCCCGCCGCCCCCGCAAACGCATTCGGGAAAAGAACCGCCGTGAACATACCCGCCGAAATCAGAACGCCGCTCGTGCGCAACACGGCGAGATAGCCGAATTTGTTGATGAGAAAGTCGCCGACAAACCTGCCCGTCGCCATCGCCGACATAAACGCGACAAAGCCGATTCTGCTTACGTCGGGCGCAGTGCCCACAACGTCGCGGAAGAATATCACGCTCCAGTCGAACATCGTGCCCTCGCAGCTCATGCAGGAAAAGGCTATCACGCCGAGGAACAGAATGTATGGCGTGGGACGCCAAATGCTGCGGGTCTTGCCCGCATCGTCGCCCTTCGGCTGCGGCGCGAAATCGAAAGGCACAAAATATCGGCACGCACACACGAGCGCAAGTATCACGAAAACGTTCACGCCTATGTAGTGCGGCAAAACGCCCACGTCGAAGCCCGTGAGAACCGCGCTGATTACCCCGCCGCAAAAGCCCGCAAAGCTCCAGAGCCCGTGGAACGACGACATCACAGAACGCCCGTAGATGCGCTCCACATCCACGGCCTGCGTGTTTATCGAAATGTTGGTAAGGTTCGCCGCAATGCCGAAACAGTAGAGCGCGGCGAAAAGCGTCGCCTTCGAATACGCCAAGAGGGGCAGAAAAAGCGTCAGCGGATAGACGTAGGCGGCAAGGCGCACAACCTTGAAACTCGAAAATTTTGCGACAAGCCAACCCGACAGCAGCATTACGGAAATCTGCCCGAGCGGAATTGCGAAGAGCACCGAACCCAAGTCGGCTTCGCTCAGCCCGAGCGCGGTCTTGAAGTCGGGAATGCGCGTTGCCCACGCCGAAAACACTATTCCCTGATTGAAGAAAAGCAGCCCGACGGCGATTCTGTAGGCAAGGGGTTTGTATTTCAAGTCCTGCATAAAACGAGTCCTTTCGAACGCGGAAGCCGCGCAAAAAAACGCGTCCGCATATTTTTCAAACCCGCAGAGTTTGCGACGCGTTTTGCGCTTGTCGACAAAAATTTTTCCGAAAAATACGCGCCTATCTGGAATGTTTTTCGGGCGCAAACCCCGTTTTGTCTTTGTCGGTAATCTTCCTTATCACACGGCAGGGATTCCCCGCCGCAACGACCCCCGACGGAATGTCTCCGACAACGACACTTCCCGCGCCGACAACGGTATCGTCGCCTATGCTTGCCCCCGAAACGAGAACGACATTGCCGCCAATCCACACCCTGTTTCCTATGCGGATACTGTCGGGAATCAGTCCGCCCGCAATGCGCTCTTCGGCATCGATAACGTGGCTCGCATTATAGATGCCGACATTCGGTCCGATGAGAGTGTTGTCGCCTATCGACACCCGTCCGCAGTCGAGTATGACACATCCGAAATTGATGTACACATTGTCGCCTATCGTTATGTTCCCTCCGAACTCGCAACGGAAATCTGGCTCTATCCACACGTTCGCGCCGACTTTTTTGAACAGCTTGCACATTATCTCCCGCCGTCTGTCGGTCTCGCAGTCGTCGGTACGGTTGAATTCCTTGAACAATTTTTTCGCCGCGACCCTGCGGTTGAAGAGATCTTCGTCGAAATCATTGTAGATTTGCCCCGTCTGCATTTTTTCCCATTCCGTCATATTTATAATTAGCTGATGTTTCCCACAAAAAAAGCGTCCACGCCTCTTGGCGGGAACGGGAAACGGCGGACTTCCCCGCGCGCTCCGCGTCTTTTCGCACGCTCTCGGCGGCGGATTTCGCGCGGGCGGCGGCGTTCTACTTTTTCTTCTTTTCCTCCGTCCGCTTTTTGTGCTCGGCGTCCGCCTTTGCAAACTGCTTCGAATAACTCTCTATGCGCGCGGGAACGGACAAGCCGTATTTCGCCGCCAACGCCTCGGCAGACCGTACAACCGCACGCCGCCCGTAGCTCGAAATGCCCGAATCGAGCAGCCGCAAATAGAGTTTCATCGCCTCGTCCGCGCGGGAATTGTCAGCCAGAAACTCGGCGAGTTCGAACGCGAGCCCGCGCATATCGGCGCGCTTGCAGAAATCGCGCAAAAGCAGAATGTCGGCGTATTTTTTCGACTTGCCGCCCTCGCCCGCCGCCGCGAAATCGGCCGCCAGACGGAACAAAAGCGCGTCGTCGGGCATTCTGCCGACGTATTTTTCGCCGAACGCCGAAACCTCTGCGGACTTCGCGCCGTCCGCAAGCATTTTGTTCATCATACGTAAAACCGCATACTGCGAAAGCAAGTCCACTTCGCCCGCATCGACCGCCGCAAGCTGCGCCTCGAGACCGACTTTGAAAGGCTCGTAGAGCGGGTCGCCAACCACGACCGACTGCCATCCCAAGACCTCTATCGAAGCGTACGCCACTTCGCCCGCCGAAAGCCCCCGCGCATACCCCTGCATTATGTACGCAATGTTCTGCGTGCCCGACAAATACGGCTCGAACACGTTGCCGAACGCCTGCGCCGCACCGCATTGCAACAACCGCAACGTCCAGCCGTTTTTGCGCAGGTCGGACGCGCTGAACGAAAACAGGTGCAGGGCTATCGCGCCGTCGGCGAGTTTGAAACCCTTTTCGTTGAAATAAAACTGCGGGTGCGCGCTGTACCACCCCAGATATATCGCCGCGCCGTCGAGACGCTGCGAGAAGTCGAAGAGAGTCGGCTTTTCGTCGACAACCGTGTCGAAATACATCGCCCGCGCGGTCTTGGCGGCTGAATCGAGCCAGTCGTCGCCGAGCTTGTACTTTTTCGATTTGTCGATGTACGCGCGCCCGCGAAGCCCCTTTCTTTCGACCGCCAACGCGCCGTCTATCGACTTTTTCGCGGTATCGAAAGAGTCGCCGTCGAGACGGGCGACGCGGAGCACGCCGTAGATTTTGTGCGTGCCGCCGCCCGAAAAATTGCCGTAGAGCGGATTGCGGCAGGGGCCGCCGAGCGTTTTCTGCGGCAGGAAAGTAGCCGCAAGCTCCGAATCCACCGAAGCCCCGTCGAAGCGCATTCCCTTTTTGCCCGCGCTCGGATTTACCTTGTAGGGCAACGCGCACAGCACCACATATTCCACATTGTGCGAATTGAAAATGTACCTGCGCCGCCCCGTCTCGGCGTCAGTGCCCGCTACCATCGCCGAGACCGCGCCGCGTTTTGCGAGCGCGTCGACTATCGGGTTTGCAAGCTTCGTTTCGTAGTCGGCACGCGAAAGCGCGGGAACGTCGGGAAGCGAAATTTCAACCACGTTTTCCGCCGCGATTCCGCGCGCCTTGCAGTAATACTGGGCAATCGCAAGCGAATCGGCACTGTTTTTGTTCGCCACAACAAACACGCCCGACCTGTCCGCCGCCGCAAAGCAAGCCGACACCGACGCAACCGCAAAAAACGCAATCCGCAAAAAAGTTTTCATATCGGCGGTAAAATTACATTCGCAAAAAAACTTCCTCAAGCCAAAAAGACGGCTCAATAATGTTGATTTTCGGCGCGTGCCGCTTTTAGATGGTCGGCAAATGCACACTTTCGAAAGAGAACTTATGAACACCGTGTTCACCGTCCGAATCGCGGGCGCGGAACAAAACTACGCACGCAGCGCGGCACTCGACTGCTTCGCCGATGTCGAAGCTCTCGAAAACATACTGAGCCTCTACCGCTACGGCAGCGACATATCGTGCATAAACGCCTCCGAAGTCGGCGAAATCACGCCGCTTACCGACATCGCGACCGAGTGCCTTTCCCTTGCGTTTACCGCCGCCGAAATCAGCCGCGGCGCAATCGACGTGTGCATGGGCGAATATTTCCTCAAAAACAAAAACGACAAAACCTTCGCCATACCCGAAACCCCGCGTCGCGGAAAATTCGAATTCGACCCACAACGCTTCCTCATCAAAAAGCTCTCCGCGGGCAGAATCGACCTCGGCGCGATAGGCAAGGGCTTCGCCGTGGACTGCGCCGTAAAAAAACTGCGCGAAGTTTGGGAGATAAAAAACGCGTTCCTGACTTTCGGCGGAAGCAGCATCTACGCATTCGGCAAAGACGGCGACGGCAAGCCGTGGGAGGTGAACCTGTCCGACGACGTAAAAGTGCCCGTCGACGACTTCGCCGTGGGTGCGTCGGGAACATCGGTTCTGGGGGCGCACATCGTCGACGCGCGGACGGGCGAAACGCCGAAAGAACAACCGTTCAGGACGTGGGCGTTCTGCGGAAACGCCGCAATCGCCGACGCAATGTCGACCGCCTTTATGCTCCTGAAAAAGGACGAAATCGCCGAAATCTGCGCAAAGGAAAACATCTCCGCGGCAGTACAGCAAACCGCAGATTCCGAAATAGAATTTATGGATTAGCCGATTTTTTCGGAGAAGTCGCCGAAGACAGTCAGCCACACGCAGCGCGGTTCTTCGGATGTCCGCGCAACCCTGTGCACGGTGCGGCGTTCGATTACAAGCCAGTCGCCAGCCCGAAGCTCGGTTTTCGAAGAGTCGGCAAACTCCAAGACGGCTCCGCCCGAAAGCAGAAGCACGAACTCGTCTTCGTCCTGATCGTACCACCGACCATCCGCGTAGGGCTTGGAATATATGCGCTCGACGCGCCCCGCCCCAGAGGTTTTGAGAAGCGTTTCGAAAAACTCGGGATTCGCCGAATCCTCCGCGCCGCCGAAAGAAAAAATGTTTCCGTGTTTCATCGCGTAAAAGAGCCGTAGAACCGCAAATCGAAGCGGCTCGAAACGGATTCAAAAAAAACTCCGCACGGAAAATGCGGAGTTCTTTTCAAAATTGTTTTGTACAATCTTATTTCGCCTTGAAAGCCGCGCCAGGCTTGAATCTTACAACCTTGCTGGCCTTGACCTTGATCTTCTCGCGGGTTCTCGGGTTGAAGCAGGTGCGCGCCTTGCGTTCCACAACCGAGAAAGTACCAAAACCGATGAGCTGAAGCTTCTTGTTCTTCTTCACACCCGCCTTGATGGCTTCGATAGTGGCATTGAGAGCCTTTTCAGCGCAAGCCTTCGTGGCATCCTTGCCGAGAATTTTCTGAATTTCTTCGATGAGTTGTTGTTTGTTCATATCTTTTGTTTGGTTGGTTGTTGAGATGAAAATCAATTAATAAACTTCCGTAAAAAACAGACGCCATCATAAGGGAACGCGCAGGGAAAAATCCAGCAAAAAAAGCACAAATCGTCATTTTACCGAAATACACCCTATCACGCCGAACCCGAAGAGATCCGTAAAACAGACGGGCAGAATACATCCGCCCCGCTATAGAATCACAGACCCCCAAAACAAGCCCGACCCTCTTTGAAAGAACCGCTTTACAAATTTCAAGATAGGAACGAGTTTTCATAAGTCAATATTTATTCATAAAAAAATCCCGAAAAAAACGCTTTCGTACCAATAAAATCCGAAAAACCCGCTCAATCAGCCCCCTACCACACAAAACCCGAGTCCCTGCGCGACACGAGCGAGACCGCCGAACCGCCGAAATTCTCGCGCGCCGCGTGCGAGGCAAGCGCCAACGCCCAAAACCTGTCGGAATGCCCGTCGGCAGTGCGCTCGGCGGCAAAACGTACGCCGCCGCCCGAAACCTCCTTCTTTACCGCACGCAAATCGGCGAGAATCTCCATGTCGTCGGGAATCCTGACCGTTGCATTCTCGAAGCGCGTCCGAAGCGGATACGCAAGAATCTCCTTCGTCTGGCGCGTAAACGCAACGCCCTCGACCCTCGAACTTCCGTAGCGTTCCGCCGCGCGTTCGGCAAACTGCCGCCCCAACCCGCTCATATCGACCGCCGCCCTGCGCAAATAGGGATTGCGCAAATAGGAATGCAAAACGACCTCCTGCTCGGAAAACGGAACGTCGCGAAAAACGCGCACATCGCGGGTGAAGAGAACGTCGCCGCACTTTTCGAGCAGCCAGAAAACGGTGAGGTCGCGCGTGCGCCCCACATCGACGCCCAAATACTGCGGATTCTCGGGCGAAAACGGTTCGCGCCACGCCTCGCCGTCCTTGTAGAGACAACGCCGCACGCAGTCGTACGACAGAAACGCAGCCCTGTCGTCGGCGGGCGTGCACATATATTCCTGAAGAAAACTCTCCTCGTCGGCGCAGGAATTTTTTATGTAGTCGAAATACGCCGCCTCGTCCATCTGCGAGACCTCGTGGTCGGGCGGCAGGCTCGCCTTGAGCTTTTTGAGAAGCCCCTGCTCGAGCGCGTCCTGAAGCGTTATGCGGTGGAGGGAAATCCTCTTCGGATTGCCCCCGTAGCGTGCCTCCTCGACAAGCTTTGCGAAAAAGTTTTCGCCGCCGCGGTGCGTCGAAATTATCTCGAGACTTCCGCCCCACGTTATGCCGGGGTAGGCGATGGCGTAGAGGCGCGCGGGGTCGGGATGCAGGGCGAATTCGTCGAGCACGCGCGTGCCGCGTTTGCCCGCCTGCGCGTCGGGGTTGGACGAAAGCGACCAAATGCGCGTGCCGTTGGCGAACTCGAGCGACCGCGAGTCGGAGTCCGACGCCGTCTCCGCGCCGCAACACTCGCGGGAGGCGGCGTTGAGTATGCCCGCAAACTTTTTGCAGTCGTCGATGAAAAGCTTCGCCTGAAGCTCGTCGCGCGAGCTAACCCACGAATCGTTTTTTTCGCCCGCGCGGCAGTGCCTGCGCACGAGCGAATACGCGGTAGTCCAGCTCATTCCGATCTGGCGCGACTTCTCCATAAGCTTTATGCGCGAACGGTCTTTTATCCACGCAATCTGATAGGGTAGAAAAAACGTGTCCATATCAATCTACAACAATTTCAGTTGCGACTCTATGCGCCGCAACGTCTCCTCGGAAAGCCCGCCGTCCGACCCGCCGCGCTGCGCCTGCGAGCCCGAAACCTTTGCCGAGGCGAGCTTCTGGATTATACCCGCAACGGTGTTGAAGTCGGACACCGAAAGCTCGGGCGAATTGCAGAGCGTGTCGAAGACAAGCTCCCACAAAAGCGCGACCGATGCCTCGCGGGCGTCGAGCGGCGTTTCGTCGGCGAGCCTGTCGGCCTGCGCCTTCGCGCGCTTGATGCGCTCTACGTGCGCGAAAAAATCGGCGTTGAACGAGGGCGTCGCCGCCGCGCGGGTTCTGCCGCCGTGTTTCGGCGCGGGGGAAGTCCGCTGCTGTTCTTCGTCCATTTCAAAACCTCCCCGATTCGAGATAGTCGCGCCCGAACGCCGAAAGCTTCACGCGGACGTGCGAAGCCGAAAGTTCAGAACGCGAAAACAGCGCGTAGTTTTTTTCGACGAGATATTCGAGAGCCGCCGAAAGCTCGCGCTCGGAGAAATCGAACCCCGCAAGCTTCAAGCCCGCCGAAACGGTTTCGACGGGAAGACTTGCGGGCGACGCCGCCTCGAGCTGCGCGAGCACGGCACGGCGGAAAAGTAGCGCGTCGGTCATCAGATTTCCCCCTTCACTTTCAGGACAATCCTGTCGGTCTTCGTCGAAAGCTCGGCGATGCGCTGCGCCGCAATCTGCGACTGCGCAACGAGCGCGCTGATGTTCTCGGCGTTCTTGCCGACCAAGTCGCGCGTCTCCGACAGACTGTGCGAATACTGTTTTTGCATGGCGCGAGTCTCCTCGCGTATCTCGGAACGCAGCGAGCGCAAGTCCTGCACAGCCTCGGAAATCGAACGCGCAAGCTCGGTTCGCAGCTTGTCCATCTGAGCGTGCGTTACGTATGTGAGTTTCGGATCGGGACGCTCCTCGTGGTACTCCCGAATCCGCAACATCAGATAATATGCCCCGAGCAGCGACGTAAGCGTAATTACCGCCGTGCCCAGTACCGTTGAATTTTCCATTTCCATAAACTCCATTCTAACGCCGAACGGCGCGGCGCGCAAAACAACTTTGGAAACTTTGCGAAAAACGCTTGAAACGCGCGGCGCACAAAAATAGTTTCCGACGCGTATGAAAAAAACATCAGCTATCACCATTGCGCTTGCACTCGGGCTGCTCTGCCTGTGTCAGGCGTGCAAGAAAAACGACGGTTGGACTCCGCTCTTCGGCGACAAACTCGCCGACGCCGACTTCGACAAAACAGTGTGGTCGATTTCCGACGACGGCGTTATGTCGGCGGAAAAAGACCAAATTATATTCACGAAGAAGGATTGGGAAAACTTCGAGCTCGAGCTTGAATTCAAACTCTTCAAGGGCACGAACAGCGGCGTTGTCGTCTACTGCTCCGACACCGCAAAGTGGATTCCCAATTCGATAGAAATCCAGATTGCCGACAACGCGGCGTTCCCGAAGCCGCGCACGACCTGCGGCTCGATATACGGGCTCGTCCCCGCCGAATGGGACACATCCCTGCCGCTCGGGCAGTGGCACAAAATGAAGGTGCGCTGCGAAGGCAAAATCATCGACGTTTGGATTAACGGCAGACACACCGCGCAAATGGATTTGTCGAAGTGGACGGATATGAACACCAATCCCGACGGCTCGGCCATCCCGCCGTGGATTGCAAAAAACAGAAAGTGCGACACAAAGCCGACGGGCAAAATCGGTCTGCAGGGCAAACACGGCAAGGCCGAAATCAATTTCAGAAACGTAAACATCCGCCCGATTAAATAGCGGACGCACAAGGCGCCCATCCGACTTACGGCAATCCGTTCCCGCACGTTGCGGGGGCGGATTTTTTTTGCGCCCCAAGCCTTCGCGGGCGGGCGGTTTTTTCCGCTCAAAAATATCAAAAAATGTAGTTTTATCCAAAGTTCCCAAAGTAGATTTGCGTATCTGCGAGCCCGTTGATATTATGGGGCGCATGAACGCAAAAGCCTACACACCCACGGTTGGTTCGCGAATCGCAAGGTCGCGTTTCAATCCGATTAAAAATCTCCGCCCCGACACGCTCTCGCGGGCGATAGAGGAATTCGAAAACGGCAGACTCTCGTCCGCCGCGCGCATTTTCGAAGCGGTACTCAAACGCGACGACGCAATCTGCGGACTCAATCTAAAGCGCAAGAAGTCGGTCGCCCGACTCGACGGCGAAATCGTCCTAAGCGAAAATTCGGCGCGCGCCCGCGAACACAAAAAGGTTCTCGCCGACTTCTACGCATCGCTCGAAACGCGCAACCGCGCCGACCGCAACGAACGCGGCGGGCTGCGAATGCTCGTAATGCAGATGATGGACTGCGTGGCGATGAAATACGCCGTCCACAAAATTTCGCTCTCCGAAAAAAACGGAAAAATTTTCGGCACATTCGAACAGTACCCGCTCTGGCTTTTCGAAAACACGAGCGGCAAACTGCGCCTGCTCGAGCGCGAAGGGCAGCTTGCCGACGGCAAGCCGCTCGACGAAGACGAATGGATGGTAAGCTGCGGCGACGGTCTGATGGTCGCCTCGTCAATCGCCTATATTTTCAAACAGCTTCCGCTCAAGGACTGGCTCGTGTACTGCGAGCGCAACGGTATGCCGGGGATTAAGGCGAAAACCGACGCCTATCCCGACTCCCCGCAGTGGGAGGCTGCGTGCGAGGCCGTGGCGGACTTCGGTGCGGAGTTCCACGCCGTGCTTTCAGAAGGCACCGACATCGAGGCAATCGACGTTTCGACGCGCGGCGAACTGCCCTACCCCGCGCTCGTCGAAAGAATCGACAGAATGCTCTGCGCCCTCTGGCGCGGCGGAGACCTCTGCACGATGAGTGCCGACAGGCTCGGCGCAAGCGTGCAATACGGCGAAAGCGGACTCATAGAAGAGGCGGACGCGGCAATCGTAAGCGACACGCTAAACCGCAACGTCGACGCGCAGGTTATCAGACTGGCGTTCGGCGACGAAACCCCGCTTGCAAAATTCAGGCTCAAACTGCCCGACTACGAACGGCACAAGTGCGAGCTCGACATTATCGAACGCCTCGCCGCGCTCGGGTTGAAGCCCGACATCACCGAACTGTCGCGGCGTTTCGCACTGTCGTCCGACGGCATACGGGGAAAGGCGGAAGATGAAATTCGATAGGGAAATTCTGCAGGTTCTCTGCCCCTACGGAAAATGGCGGCACGCCAAGGGAATGCAGATTGTCGACGAGGAGGCGGCGAAAAAAATGGGGCGCGCCGCAATCGGCAACGCAATCTTCCCCATTCCGATTTACGTCGGACACCCCGACGAGGACAACCCCGCAAAGGCGCGGGCGGTCGGGCGCATCAAGCGCATAATCAAAACGCGCGACGGCATTGCCGTGCTCGCCGCCTATCCGCAAAAAACCTACGACGAAATCGTCGGCGGAAAATACGCCGCGATGTCGCCGCGCTGGAAAATGCAGAATATCGGCGGCGGCAACTACCGCCCCGTAAAGCTGATTTCCGTGGGGCTTACGAACAATCCGAACATCGCCGAAAGCGGGAAAATCCTCGGCTTCGGACGTCCGCATTCCCGAGACGCGGAAGCTTTGGGCGATGCGTCAAAGCGCATTTCGAAAGCCGCAACGGGCGTTTCGGAATGCGCGAAAAGGGCTGCGGAACTCGACGACGGGCTGCGCAGAATCGGGGTGTCGGAAAGAATGCGGGCGCGGAAAAAATCGGAAGAAAACCGAAACACGCCCAAGCGCGACTGCGCAACGCTTGCCGAAATGGCGCGCGAACGCAGCCGCAGACTCGGCGAACCCTACACGAAAAGCTTCGCCGAAATAAAAAAACGCCATCTTAACGGACAATGACGCACTGTCATTGCCAATCACAAACAAACAACATATAATAATATGAAGAAATCGAAAAAAACATCGGAACGAATCGTTGCGGCAATCCGCGGGGCGTTCCGCAGCAACCCCCGCGCATTCTGCAACATCGCCGAAGGCACGCACGCGGGCTCGATAACAATGACCGCCGAAGAATCGGTGGACTCGGCGAACCTCGTCGTAAAGGCGGGCGCAAACGAGGGCGGCTTCAAAATCGCGGGCGCGGCAGACAAACCGTTCGGGGTCTGCACCGACGAAGGCGCGGCGGGCGAAAGGCTCGCAGTCGTCCTTGCGGGATGCGCCGAAAGCACGGTTATGTGCAGAGCTGCGGGAAGCATTGCCGCGGGCGCAACGGTCTACACCGCAGCAAACGGCAAAGTCTCGGCGACTGCGGGCGACGGCGCGTACAAGGTCGGTATCGCGCTCTGCTCGGCGGCTTCGGGCGGAACGGTAGAGGTAGACCCGCGCGGCTTCGGCGAATCGGCTTGGCAGCTGTACTCGTGCGGCGTGCACACTTGGAAAAGCGCGACATCCGTCGACAAGCTCGAGTGCGCGGAGCTTCCGACCGACGCCGTCGTAATAGCCTCGGTTCAGACGGCTGGCGGTTCGGAAAAGACCGCAAAGGCAACCGTCGGCGAAACTGGCATAACGTTCACGCTCGACGCAAACGGCACGTCGGGCACGACAAAAATCGCGTGGATTGCAATCAGAAGGAACTAAGAAAATGCAGGAAGAAAACATCATAACGGCAAACGAAAACAAATTCACCGCGGGCAACTACTCCGAAGCCCTTACGGCGTTCACGGTCGGATGGGTCGACCCCGACAATATCGCGTCGGTTCTCGACTTCATCGCCCCGCCCGTCCCCGTCGGCAGACGCTTCGAATTCAAGCGCAGCGACAACGCGCAGGCGTTCCTTTCGGAGAACGACGACGTGCGCGCAATCGGCTCCGAGTTCAAGCGCGTGCGCTACGACGGCGAATCGGTCAACGAGAAAACGCTCAACAAGGGGCTGACAATCAGAATCGACCACGACGAAGTTGCGGGCGACGACTGGCAGGAACGCTACGTCCAGATGCTTCTGCAACGCCTGCTGCGCAACGAACTGCGCCGCGCCGTTGCGGCTCTCGAAACCGTGGCGACCGCGCAGGAGGAGGCCGACTGGTCGAGTTCCGCCAACCCCGACGCCGACATCAGAACGATGCTCGCCGACGCCGCCGACGAAAGCGGTCTGCGCCCCAACAGGCTGCTCTTCGGCGAATCGGCTTGGGACAAGCGCATGACGTGCCTCGAATCGCAAAACTCCGCCGTGGCGTTCAAGGGCGCGGCGATGGCGCAGGACGAACTTGCGGGAAAATTCCTGCTCGACGGCTGCCGCGTGCTCTCGTCCAGATACCAGTCTTCGGCTTCGGAGAAATCGAGAATCGCGGGCTCGACAATCTACGCGTTCTTCGCGCGCAATTCCATCTCGAAGGACGAACCGTCGAACCTCAAGCGTTTCTACACGCCGACGGAGGAAGGCTCGCCCTTCAGGGGCTACTG
This sequence comes from uncultured Opitutales bacterium, assembly GCA_900548275.1. Lineage (GTDB taxonomy): Bacteria > Verrucomicrobiota > Verrucomicrobiia > Opitutales > Intestinicryptomonadaceae > Merdousia. Next base: position 24,999 of record URJY01000024.1, read on the forward strand.
CGACGAACACGCAAAGTATACCGACCTGACCGTGGAACACTACTCGAGCATCGTTGCGACGAGTTCGCTCGGTGTCCGCAAACTCAAAATCAAGGAGAAAGGAGAATAACGCAATGCGGCGCGGCGGGGGCTTTCCCGTCGCGCCGCCGCGCACCGCAACACAATGGACTGGATTAAAATCTTTCCCGAAGACCTCGAGGAGGCTCTCAACAAACCGCAGCTCGACACGCTCAAGGCAGAATCGCTCAAGTCGCTGAAGCGCGACATTTCCACCGACATCATATCGACAATCGTTGCGAAAATCAGGGCGGAAATCGCAACGAGCGGGCTCAACGAACTCGATACCGACCACTCGCGCATTCCGCCAGAACTAAAGGAATGCGCCTTGCGGCTTGCGGTGGAATCGTTGCATCTGCGCGTTCCGTCAATCGAGCTTTCTGCAATGCAGGCAAAGCACGCCGACATCGCGCGGGAAACTCTTGCGCGCATCGCACGCGGCGAACTTGTCGTAAGCCGACCGTCTTTCGGCGTGAAAACCGCAAACCCGAGACGCGGATTTTTCGCCGCCGCGCCCGCACGCAAGGCCACACGCAAAACAACGGAGGGACTGTGATTATGGGAACGCTCGAACGCCTGCAAAATTCCGCGCTCGAATACCTGCGCTCAATCGCCGACCTTTCGTATGCCGACATAAAAAAGAACGGCTCGCCCGACTTCGGCGGCAAAGCCGAGGGACTGCACATCGACATAATGCGCCCGCTGCCGCTCGCGGCATCGAAATACGCGGCGGGCCCGACGTTTTCGGAGGTCGAACTGCGCATACGCATTGTGCGCGACGACGACATTGCCGCGCGCGCGCCGTCGCTTATCACATCCGCCGAAATCGTCTCGCGCGCCATGCACAACTGGCTTCCGCCCGCATCGTGCGGATACGGCAGAACGACTCTCGCACAACAGCGTCCGTGGGTGTTCGGAAAAAATTCCGACGTCGAAATAGTCCTCAACGCGCAATCGGTACTCCAATGAAAATATTCTATTCAGACATCCGGCTCAACGGCGGTTCGGAAATGCCGAAGTCGCTCGCGGTCGAAACGCGCAGACGCACGCAGACCGAATACGCAATAGATTCGGCGGAGGCGAAAATTTTCGACAGGGGCAACTCGCGCGTGTCCGTCTCGTTTGCGCTCGAGCGCGCCCACAAGTCGGAATGCGCGGCGGACGAATTTGCGGCAATGCACGCGGCTTCGCTCGGTGCTCTCGCGCCCGCAACGCTTGCGTTCGAACTGGACGACTCGGCAAAAATCGAATTCCGAAACGCCACGCCCGTAAAAATCAAAACCGAATCCGACAAACTAATGACAACCGTGCGCTATGAATTTTCGGCGCAAAAACCGCTAATGACAAAATGACAACCGAAGAACTCGAAAACGAAATAAGGGACGAACTCGACAAAATGCAGTCTCGGCTCGACGAGCTTGAAAAATCGCTGTCGCAGCTCGAAAGCGAGCTTGCGCAGTGCGCCGAACAACTGAGAAACCTCAAATCCGATTTCTGATATGCCGCCGATTTTCAAAATAAATTCCGAAACGCCCGCCGACGGACGGCTGACCGTCTGCGCCGCAAAAATCGTGCGCAGGCTCTCTGCCGCCGACGAGCTTAGGCTGCGCCTTGCGCCCGATTGCGCCGTTGTTCCCGCTGTCGGCGACTACATCGAAGTCTTCGACGCTCGGACGCGCAAGTTCGCGGGCAGAATCGAGAAAATCCCCGTCGAAAACTCGGCGGAAAAAGCGCACGTGGACATCGTTGCAAAAAGCGCGTGGCGGGATTTGGAGTCGATTGTCTACCAGCAGTCATGGAAGCGTTCGGTGGACGGAAACATCGAAGACGTTCTGCGCAGCAAAATCACGCTCGGGCAAAATTCGGCGGGCGAAAAAATATCCGTCGCCGAACAGGTGCTCGACATCCTGCGTTTCGCGATTTCGTGCGGCGCGGAATTTGCCGTCGGCACTGTGGACGTGGATTCGGCCATGCTCGCCGACGAGGCGCGCGACCTTTCCTGCGCGCAGGCTCTGGCGCGCACGCTCAAGTGGGCTCCCAATTCGTCGGTGTACTTCGACTACTCCGCCGGCGGGCTGCCCGTGCTCAACGTCCGCAGGCGCGGAACGCTCGAAACGAAGACGCTTTCGACTGCGGCGGGAAACGTCCTCTCCGCTACGGTGTCGCCGCGCAACGACCTTCTCGTGGACGGCGTTTCGATAAAATACGAGAGCGAACACAAAATCAACGACAATGTTTTTCTGGGAATTTCCGAGGAAAAATATCCCGATTCGATTTCGTCGAACGCAAGGAAGACGATTGTTATGACGGTGGATTTGGACGGCGAAAAGTCGTCGTCTACATCGTACAAAATCGAGTGCGGGACAATCGACATAAACAGCGTGCAGTGGTGGCGCAAGCACGTGCCCGCGCTCGCCGACGAAAAGTCGATGGCGGTGGTGGAGTCGTCCCGAAGCGATTCCACTTATTCGCGCGAGCTGCTGTCTGGCTCGATTGTGGCGGCGATGAATTTCAAGACGCTCCCGATTGTCGCAAAGGCGAAGGTAAAGTACACGAAAGGCGACGGCACTGTGGTTACAAAAAACGTCGCCGCAAACATTCTTTCCACGAACGCCGCGAGCGGAACGTACACCGTGTGGCGCACGCTGCAATTTGCCGAGCCGCGCCCGAACGGGCTTGCTAAGGCGATTTTCGATGCCGTCTCCGACTTGCAATACGAGGGCTCGCTCCGCGCAGTCGGTCTCGACGTCGGCGCGTTTTTCGGCAGGCGCATAAACATTGTGGATAGCGGAAACCCGTCGTGGGCGGGAATCTGCGCGACTGTCTCGCAATCGGAGGAAAACCTTTTCGACGAAACCGCGCTACTGAAGTTCGGGCCGCCCAAACATCTGTATCCCGACGACATCGAGGAGCTTTTCAGAATCAACAGGAACAGGGTTGTTTCGTCAGACTCCGCAACGCGCACAACCGCAAAAGTTTCGGCGGCGGGCGGCGACGACACGCAGTCGAAAGCCGAAATCAACGGCAGCGAGGGCGACGCGCTTTACGAGCGTTTCATTCTCTCCGACAAAGCCCAAGACGACCGCAGGGACATCGACCTGAATTTGTCGGACATCGGCGGCGGCGAGACGGCGAAGATGCGCGAAATCTTCCTGTGTTATGACGGCTATCTGGCGACGGCGAAAGTGTTGATGACGCTTCCGCTCAAGTACACATCGTCGGCGGGCGGCGGAGACGGCGGAGAGGAAACGGGGGCGTAGCGATGGAAATTCCGCAGTCTTTCATATACCTTTCGCCGCTGCCGTATGCGCCGAAGTACAAAAATCCCGACACGTGCGAATTGCCGATTGGCCCGTTCAATCCCGCGGAATGTGTCGAGTTTTTCTGGCTGACGCAGATTGCGAGCGTGTCGGCGCATTTGCAGCTTTATGTGTGCGACGTGGAGCGCAATTTGATTATTTGGGACGAAAACGATTCGGCTTTGCTGTCGTCGGAAAATGCCGCCGCGAATTGTGCGTTCGCCCTGCAACCGCACGAACGCTGCACCGCCACGCGCCCGCTTTCGGTGGCGGACGGCGGCGCGTTTTTCGAAATAGGAGGCCCGTGGATGTTGTCGAACTACCCAGAGGGCACAAAATTCGAAAATATGAGTTTTTATTACGATATATCATTGCGCTTTGCGGTCGGCGCGATGGAGCTTTCGAGCAAATATCTCGAGCTTGACTCCACGAACTATTATACGCACCAACAATTCCCGTTCGAGATTTTCGGAAAATCGTACGCGCTGAACCTAAACGTTCCGTACGAGTACACCCACCCCGCCGACTACGGTCTTGACGCAAATTTTTCGGCAGACGTTTCGATAAACTTCGGCAGGCTGTAGCCTGCACGCCTACGGAACTTCGTTCCTTCTTGTGATGCTGCGCGGCAACTATAGTTGCCGCTTTTGTGTATAAGTTCGCATTGGCTTTGCCAATGGCTTTGTTGATTCGAACTTATTTTGTTTATTTCAGAAACCTGCTTTTTTAATGAAAAATGAATAATGAATTGCGCCGTACATTTATAACGGCGCAAGAACCCACGCGACGATAGGAGCTGTAATTTCATTGTCTAACAGCAGGCGCATTTCATTGTTTTAATAGTTTGCTTGAAGTTTGTGGATAGTTCGAGTTTTAAGGTAAGCGCAACAACGTACGCCATTTTCCCATACATCAGCAATATCTATCCTTTAAGCTACCTACCGTAACAAAATACAAAAAATTGCGGAGCAATTTTTAAGTAGAATGATAACCGACGAAGTGAAGCAAAGCTTCACGAAGTGGGCACAACTCCCGCAAAACAAGCGAAGCGAGTTTTGCAGTAGAATTAAAAATCGGCAATCCGCAAACAAGTTAAAAAACTCCGCGCGCGGCGCAGCCGCGCTGTTTAGGCGCGTCAAAATAGGTTTCAGAGGGCGGCTTTGCTTTTGAGCGGCGATGTAAGCGTATTAGACATACGTGTCATTGCCGCTCCAAAGTGAAACGCCCTATCAAGCCTATTTTCACGCGCCCAATGGAAGCTCTCGGCAATCCCCTACCTCGGAATCCGTAAGACTTGACCGGGCTTTAGGGATTCTGGCGTCGCCATCCTGTCTCGGTTCGCGTTGAAGATTTCGCGCCAACGGTTTTTCGTGCCGTACACCTTGCGGCTTACATTCGAAAGCGTGTCGCCGGGTTGCACCGTATACGTCGCGGGCGTGTCACGCTTTACCTCAATCTGCACGGCAGTCTGCTGACGCGCCGCCGTGCGCTGGGTCGCCGACGGAGTCTGCGCGGACGCCGACGCCTGCCTGTTTTGCGTCTGGCGCGGCGCGCTTGCGGCAACGCTTACGCGCTGAGTCGCCTTGAGCGAGTCGATTGTGTTCGCCGCGGCGTCGAGACGCTGCTTAAGTTCGATATTCTCCTTCTGCACTTTCTGCAGAAGCTCCTCAAGCTCCATTCGGCGCACGTTATTTTCAAACGGACTTTCGGGCAGCGACGCGGCGAATTTCTTTTGCGCCGTGTCTATCATCTGCCGCACCATCGGCGAGACGGGCGAATTGGGTTTGAGCTCGAGATATTTTCTGAAATGGTAAATCGCCTGAATGGGGTCGTTCATATTGTCGAGATATATCCGACCCAATTCGAAGTGCGATTCGGGCGCATCCTTGCGCTTTTCAACGACTTTCAGGAACGCGCTCATAGCTTCGGGGACGTTTCCGCGTTTGAGTTCGTCGCGCCCCCGCAGGAAATGCGTTTCGCTCGTTTCCTTTACGACTTCGCTTTTGCCGAAGTCGCACCCGCCCGCCGTAATTATATACAGCGAGGCGAACGACGCCGCAACTATTGCCAACGCCGTTTTGCCTTTGCAGGTGAGTATGTCGAGCGAAACTGCCATATTTTATTAGTGGCGGAAGTGGCGTACGCCCGTGAAGACCATCGCCATATTGTTTTCGTCGGCAGCCGCGATAACTTCGGCGTCGCGAACCGAGCCGCCGGGTTGGATTGCCGCCGTTGCGCCCGCCTTTGCCGCCGCGACCAAGCCGTCGGCGAACGGGAAGAATGCGTCGGACGCCACAACGCTGCCATTAAGCGGCAGTTTTGCCTCGCCCGCTTTCCAGACCGCAATCTGCGAGCTGTCGACGCGCGACATCTGACCCGCGCCGATACCGAGTGTGCGCTCGCAACCCGCGTAGACGATTGCATTGCTCTTGACGTGTTTTACGACTTTCCAGCCGAAGAGCATTGCGCGCCATTCCTCTTCGGTGGGTTGGCGTTTCGAGACGACTTTCATATTCGCCTTGAGCTCTTCGATTGCGTCGGAATCCTGCGCGAGGATGCCGCCGACAACGCTCTTGTACTGGAGTCCGCCGAGTTTGCCGCACGTCGAAATCATCACGCGCAGATTCTTTTTCTTTGTGAGGATTTCGAGTGCTTCGTCGGAGAAGTCGGGCGCGATGATGACTTCCGAGAATATGCCCGCGATGATTTGCGCAAGATCCGCCTCCATCTTGCGGTTGACCACGATGATTCCGCCGAACGGAGCCTGTTTGTCGGTTTCGAAAGCCTGATTCCACGCGTCGACCAAGTTGTCGCACGACGCTACGCCGCACGGATTTGTGTGCTTGAGAATCGCGAGCGTGGGCTTGTCGAATTCGGCGATGAGGTTTGCCGCCGCGCTGATGTCGATGATGTTGTTGTACGAAAGTTCCTTGCCGTGGAGTTGGCGGAAATATTTGCCGAAGTCGCCGTAGAGGGCGGCTTTCTGGTGCGGATTTTCGCCGTAGCGCATTTTCTGGACGAGCGGCAGACCGATGTTGAGCGTTTCGGGCAGCGAGTCTTCGCCGTTGAATTTGCCGTTAAGGTAGTTGGCGATTGCCGCGTCGTACGCGCTTGTGCGCTGGTAGACTTTGAGGGCGAGCTTGCGGCGCATCTGCTGAAGTTCCTCGCCGCCGTGGCGCATTGCCTCGAGCACTGCGGGATAGTCGCGGTTGTCGCACACCACCGTTACGCTTGCGTGGTTTTTCGCCGCCGAACGGAGCATCGAGGGCCCGCCGATGTCGATGTTTTCGATTGCGTCGGCAATCGTGCAGCCCGCCTTTGCAACCGTCGATTCGAACGGATAGAGGTTGACCACAACCAAGTCTATCATTCCGATACCGTGTTCCGCCGCCTGTTTCATGTGCTCGGGGTTCGAGCGCAGGCACAGAAGACCGCCGTGAATCATCGGGTGCAGGGTCTTGACTCTGCCGTCCATCATTTCGGGGAAACCCGTGTAGTCGCTTACTTCCGTTACGGGGATGCCTTTTTCGGCGAGTAATTTCGCCGTACCGCCTGTAGAAAGAATTGTATAACCTTGATGGTGTGTCAGTTCTTTCGCAAATTCAACTATGCCCGTCTTGTCGCTGACGGATATCAATGCGAGCTTCTTTTCCATATGAAAAAAATCAACTCCATATTCGCCCTTCTTACAAGTATATTTTCGCGCGCCGACGTTTTTTTTAAAGTTTGTAATTTTTTAATTGCGAAAATTCGATGTTCTGGAAAAATAACCGCCGTTGAATAATATTGATGACAGTACGAACCCGTTCGGGGATTTGGCGAAAGATTTGAAACCGCAGCTTGCCGATTTCAAAAAATTTCTCGTCAAACAGGCGTCCACTTTCGAAAAGGAGGTGCGCGCGGCGGCGAAAGAGACCATCTCGCCGAAAGGCAAGTATATCAGACCCATTCTCGTCTTCCTTTCCGCCTCAAAAAAAGCCGATGCGGCTTCGCTCGTAAGGCGCGCTACAATCGCCGAGCTCGTCCACCTTTCAACGCTAATCCACGACGACGTTATCGACAAGGCGGATTTGCGCCGCAAAACGCCCACGCCGTTCAAAAAGTACGGCGCGAAAACGGCGATTCTTTTGGGCGACGCGATTTTCTCGCATATGATGTCGCTTGCGTTTGCCGAAAACAGTATGGATGTCCTCAAAAAAACGGCGGACTGCGTGAAGACCATTTGCGAGGGCGAAATAAAGCAGACCCTTGCCGACAAGTCGGAAATAGTATCGCGCAAAAAGTATTACGATGTCGCCTACGGCAAGACTGCCGCGCTGTTCGAGTTGGCCTGCAACTTCGGCGCGACGGCGGCAAAAAAAACCGACCCGAAATGGGCGAAAGCCGCCGAGGAAGCGGGCAGGCAGCTCGGCATTGCCTACCAGATTTACGACGACGTTTGCGACTGGTTTATGTCGGAGGAGGACGCGGGCAAAACGCTCGGTACCGACCTTATTTCGGGCAAGCAGACTTATCCGCTGATTGTGCTTCTCGAAAAGCTCCCGCGCGGGGAATCCGCGCGGCTCGCGAAAAATCTGCCCTCTTCCGACCCCGCCGAAATTCTCGATATGATAAGGCGTTTCGACGTCGCGGCGGAGTGCCGCGCCGAGTTCGACAGGCGGCTGAAGTTGGCCGAATCCGCCGTCGCGAAGTTCGCGGACGAAAGCGGCGGTCTGCTGAAATTCTGTGCGCAGATGCGCAAGCTCAAGTTCGGTTGAGCCGAAAGTGTCCCGTTTTTTTATCGCGATGGATTCGAAGGAAAAACGCAGCGTCCTTTATGTCGTAGGCATTTCGCACGCGTGTGCCGACGCCGAAACCGTGGGTGCGTGCGGCGTGCCCAAGGAATCCGCAGACCTCGCCGAGCAAATGCTGATGGACTCGTGCGGGTTTTCCGAAACGCTCGTGCTCTCAACCTGCAACAGGGTCGAAATCTATTTTGTATCCGACGCCGAAAATGCGGTCGAAACGGCGATAGGCGCTTTTGCGAAAGTGCCATCGCGCGGACGCGACATCGAAAAATTCGCCTCTCTTGCGTATGTCGAAAAAAACGTCGGCGCAATCGAGCACATTTTCGAGGTGGCTTCGGGGCTTCAGTCGCAGATGACGGGCGAGACCGAAATTCTCGGTCAGGTAAAGGCGGCGTATGCGCGGGCGTCCGCGGCGGGACACTGCAAGTCGGTTCTCAACACGGTATTTCAAAAGGCGAACCAGTGCGCGAAGTGGGTGCGCACGAACACGAATGTCGGGCACGGAAAGATAAGTTTGGGTTCGGTTTCTGCCGAGCTTGCCGACAGGATTTTCGGCGATGTCGCGCGGGCGAAGATTCTCCTATTGGGTTCGGGCGAGGCGGGCAGGCTTGTTGCCGACGCGCTCTTTGTGCGTGGAGCGAAAGACATTTCAGTTGCAAGCAGAACCCGCGCGAATGCCGACAGGCTCGCCGAGCAGATTGGCGTTGCGTCAGCCGATTTGAATCGGTCGCTTGCCGATTTGCCGTCTTTCGACATTGTCATTGCCGCGAGTTTTTCGCCCGTTCCGCTGATCGGCTTGAAGCGCGCCAGAGCCGCCGCCGATGCGAGGGGAGGCAAGCCCATATTTTTGATTGACCTTGCCGTGCCGCGCAACATCGACAAGGCTTGCGGCGAAATAAATGACGTATATTTATACAATCTCGACGACCTCTCGCGCATTGCCAACGAAAACATCGCCCTGCGCAAAAACGAAATAGAAGCCGCGAAAAAAGAAATAGAAAAAAAAGCCCAGACCGTATCCGCAAAGCTGCAGCAAAGGCGAAGCCCTTGACGCCCGAACTTCGTTCGGGAGTTGTGATAC
>URJY01000025.1 GCA_900548275.1 uncultured Opitutales bacterium
GTCAGATGTGTATAAGAGACAGCTCAAATCTTTCTCAACAAACGGCAAATTGCAATTTGCGAATTTTCAACAACATAAAATGCGAAAATATTCTTGACCAAAATGTCGTTCGGGCGTTAAATGAAAGCCTAACATAAAAATTATATTGGTATTATCTATGAAGAAAACGCTACTATATACATTCTGCTTGGCAGCCTTTGCGGCAACGGCAGGCGCGGAAACCTACACGGTAACGGCAGCCGCCGACTGCAGTGTTGGAAACAGAACAAACATCGACGCGACAAAAGCGGCGGGCAACGACCTCATTTTGGATACGTCGCTTGCCCCCGCCCCCTCCGACCCATCGGCGGGATACAAGACGGGTTATTACAATGTTAACGGCACTACGCCCACAATCACTTCGGTTAAGGCGACCGACGGCGAAGCTCTCGGCTATGCGAACATCCGCAGCAGCCTGACGATAGGTGTGAACACCTCCGCGGCGGCAACTGCGATGGATACAAAGGGCTTCACGCAGACCTTGGGCACGCTGACGGTAACAAATTCGAGTGCCGACTACAAAAACACCAATATGAAGTTGGTCGCAACAGACTATTTCAACGTCGACAATGACACGAAAGGTCCTTCGAGTCAGGATGCCCTCTTCACGCACTACAACGGCACGCTTGCGGCGAAGAGCGTAAATGTAGGCGTTAATGCGGGAAGTGGCTATACATCAAAGCTGACTATAGCGGCTGATTCGCGCCTCCGTTGGGACGGCACCGCAATGACAATCGGCAGCAAAAGTTCGGGCTCGGGTGAATTGAATGTAAACGGCACTCTCAATGTCGGCGGTTCGATATATATTGACAAGCAGGGTTCGCTCAATGTCGCCGAAGGCGCGACGCTCGTAATGAACAACATGGGGCTGAACATATATTCGACGAATGCGCAAATCAACGGCGCACTCAATATGTCGGCGGGAAGCGGCATCTACATCAGAGCGAACTCGTCGCTCGTAATGGGCGAAAACGCCACTTTCGCATCTTCGGGTCAGCTCTTTAATTTCAAGAACTACGGCTCGTTCGTATACAATCACGTCAATACGTCGGACAAGCACTTGATGCTCAGAAAGACGAATGTACTGTACGCGGGTTCGACAACGACGGTTGTGGGACGCATCGATATGGCGGGCTACGACGCGGGAAGCTACGGCATCCAGAAATCGACTCTCGAAATCCAAAGCGGCGCAACGATGACAATCAAGAATGCCGACTCGAGCAACCGCGACGCAAAGTATATGCTCTGGGGCAACACGCAGACCGACCTCAGACAGGAAGACGCCATCAAGGACGAAAACGGCAAGGGCGTCCGTCTGGCTTCGCTCAGCAACTTCAAAGACAGCGGTAATGTCGTAAACATCTACGCAAAGCAGACGTTCAAGGACACTTTCGGGATGGTCGCAACAATCGGCTCGGCGCAGAACGTGGTCTTCAGCGAAAACGTCTTCACGAACGAAACGAAGCGCGAAACGCCGCGCGACTACAGAAACAGCTTCTTCGTGATGTCGTCGTCGGACGTGAAAATCGTGGGCAACAAGTTCGAAAAATCGAACCTTGCGCCGAATCCGCGGGTTGTGTACGACTCGTCGGACACGGAAAAAATCGTGGTGAGAAAAAACACCGTAAAATAACATTGCGAAACAAAAAACGATGAACGCGGCAATCACGGCAATCGCATACGCCACGGGCGAAAACAGGTTCACGCACGAAATGCTGCGCGAACGCTTCGGCGCGGAGACGGCGGACAAAATCGCCGAGATGTCGGGGATTTGGCAGCGGCGGGTTGTGGATTCGAAAACGTGCGCGTCGGACTTGGCGAAAAAGGCGGTGCGGCTTCTCGCGGACGGCGGGCTTGCCGCGCCAGAAGACTTCGACCTGCTGGTTTTCGCAACCCAGACGCCCGACTACGCGATGCCCTCGACCGCCTGCATTATGCAGGACAGGCTCGGGCTGCGCAAAGGCTGCGCGGCGTTCGACGTGAACTTGGGGTGTTCGCAATTCCCCTACTCGCTCGCAACGGCGGCGGCGTGGATAAATTCGGGGCTTGCAAAGAAAGCCCTCGTGATAACCGCCGACACCCCGTCGCGGCTCATCCACCCGCTCGACAAAAGCGCGGTGTCGCTTTTCGGCGACGCGGCGGCGGCGGCGGTCGTCGAACGCGCGGACGAAAATTCGGTTGTCGATTTCGATTTCGGCACGAACGGCGCGGGGTTCGCCGATTTAATCTGCCCCGCTTCGGGTATGCGCAAGCCGCCCGAGCCTGCGGATTTCGTCGAATACCGCGACGAGAACGGGAACGTGCGCACGAACGCGAATATGAAAATCGACGGGCTGAAGATTTTCGCGTTCGCCTACAAAACCGTTCCGCAGACCGTAAACAGGCTGCTCGAAAAAAACGGTCTGACGGTCGGCGACATCGACCTTTTCGTGTTCCATCAGGCGGGCGAAATGATTGTGTCGGCGGCGGCAAAGCGTCTGAAAATTCCGCGCTCGAAACTCTATTTTAAAATGCACGACATCGGCAACTGCGGCGGCGCGAGCGTGCCGATTGCCCTTGCCGACGCGGCGGCGCACGGCGCGCTGAAGGCGGGGATGAAGGTTGTCGTCTGCGCGTTCGGCGTGGGTCTTTCGTGGGGATCGGCGTTGATAAACTGGAGCGGCGCATTCAGGGGCGCGACGACTTCCGACGACTATTCGGACTCGCCCGCAAAGCCGCAATCGCAAATGTAGGCGCGGCGGCGCACGGCGTTTTGCGGCGGGCGAAAAATCAGAAGCAGCCTGTCAAACCGCCGTCCACGACTATCGTCTGCCCCGTGATGTACGACGACGCGTCGGAAGCCAGAAATGCGACGACTTCGGCGACTTCTTCGGCGCGTCCGAAACGGCCGAGCGCAATCGAATCTTTGTAGCGTTGCGAAAGCTGGCGCGGAATTTTCGCCGTCATATCGGTCTCGATAAAACCGGGGCAAACGGCGTTGGAACGCACGCCCTTGCGCCCGAGCTCGGCCGCCAACGCGCGCGAAAATGCGCAGAGCGCGCCCTTGCTCGCCGCGTAGTTGGTCTGCCCCGAAATGCCGACAAGTGCCGCGGCGGACGAGACGAAAATTATTGAACCCGACTTTTGCGAAAACATTTTTTTCGCCGCAAGTTTTGTCCAACGGTACGCGCCGACGGCGTTCGTTTCGAGCACCGAAGTAAAGTCGGAATCGGGCTGCGTGATGATGAAGCCGTCTTTTGTGATTCCCGCGTTGTTTACCAGAATGTCGAGCCGGTCGGCGGCGGAAAAAATTTCGCCGAAAGTGCGGTCGATTGCGGCGGGGTCGGTTTGGTCGCATTTGAACGCGGTCGCCCCGCTCTCCGCCGCCGTGCGCGACGCAGCTTCATCGTTCGATGCGTAGGTAAAAAACACGCGCGCTCCCAAGGCGCAAAGTTTCGAGACGACTGCCGCGCCGATTCCGCGCGAGCCGCCCGTTATGAGTGCCGTTTTGCCCTCGAGAGGCATTCCGACTGAAAATGACGACGACATAATAGCCTCCGATTTTTTGCGCAATCCGCGGGTTATTCCTCCATTCCGCGCTCGAGACTCGCCGCAAAGACGAACGGGCGCGAGACGGTTGAAACGGTTGCGGGGGAATCGGGTGAAAGCGAAAAGTCGAAGCCCGAAACGGCGTAGTCTTTGGAAAACAATCCAAGTCCGATGTTCGCCGAAAGCGTCGGACTTTCCGCCGAAACGACGACTTCGCCGACTTTCTCCGAACCGTCGAAAATCTCCGTGCCTGCGGGGAGTGCGCCCGAAGTTTTCAACCCCACAAGAGCGCGTTCGACGCCCGCTGCGCGCTTTGCGAAAACCGCCTCCGAGCCGTCGAACGATTCCTTGTCGAAATCGACCATCCACTGAAGCCCGAGCTCGAGCGGGCAGCCGATTTTTGCGCCCTCGGCGTAGACGTTGAAGAAGTTGCCCTCGAGCCGCGCGATTGCGTGCGCGGCGAAGCCGCAGACCGTTCCGCCGACAGATTCGAGCGATTCCGAAATCTTTCCGCAAAGGCTTTCGGCAACCGACGCGGGAGCGAGGAACTGGTAGCCGAACTCGCCCGTTCTGCCGTTGCGCATAAGGAATACGTCCGCGCTGTCGAAGTCGTACTTTTCGACGGACAGCACAGAAAGGTCCAGGATGTCCGCACCGAAAACGTCGCGCGCCACGCGCCACGCGAGGGGCCCGTCGACCGAAAGCAAAACGCGGTCGGCGGTTTTGTCGGACTCGGCGGAATCGGCAAGCGGCGAAACCGCGGCGTCGGAGAGCGGCTCGCAAACCGCGACAACTTTGTCGGCGGCGTTTGCCACAAACGCTTCGGCGGCGACGCGCCCGCCGCCGTCTGCAAGGAACGTGTCGATTATCCTGCCGTAGCGCAGCTTGAGAATGTTGGCGGCAAGTTTTGTGTCGAGAAAGTCGATTCCGTCGGACTCGTCGTATTCGAAAATTTTCGAGAACGAAAAGTCGCAGAGAGCGGCGGTCGTGCGGAGGGCGTTTAGTTCGCGCCGTACGTCGCCGAAATCGGCAACGCACTGTGCGCCGCCGAGCGTGCCGAAGTTCGCGCCCGAAGACACCCATTTGTCTTTTAAAATCAGTTCGCGCATTGTACGTCCTTTTGCGAAATTATGTAGTCTACGAGTGTGTTGAGCGAGCGCAAAACGCCGACGGAATTTTCGGGCATCTTGACCGAAAAATTGTTTTCCACGCACAGGACAATCTCGAGGATGTCGAGCGAGTCAAGCCCCAAGCCCGAACCTATCAGCGAAACATCGTCCGACAGGTCGTCGGGCGAATACGGAATGTCGAGGTTTTCGACAAGTTTCTCCTTGAGCGTTCGGCAGATTTGCCTGCGCATTTGCAGTCTGTTTTTATCGACGGACATTTCTTTCTTTTGGTTTGTATAAACGGCACGTTTCTGCAAATCTTGCGACTTACAAAATATTAACACTCTGGCGGAATCCGCCCCCCATTTCAAGAGCAAAGCTCGAAGTATGAAAATTTGCGTCGCAATACCCACGTACAACCACACCGAAAAGCTCGGCGGAATCGTCGCGGCGTTGCCGCGCGGCGTCTGCGCCGTGGTCGTGGACGACGGTTCGAATCCCCCCGTAAAAATCGGGGGGGGAAACGTGCGGCTTTTGCGCTTCGACAAAAACAGGGGCAAGGCGGAGGCGTTGAAGGCGGCGTTTGGATTCGCGAAGGAACTCGGATTCACGCACGCCGTCACGATGGACGCCGACGGACAGCACCCGCCGTCCGCCCTGCCCGACTTCGCCGCCGCCGCCGAAAAATCGCCCGACAAAATAATCGTGGGCGTGCGCGATTTCGACGCGCCGAATGTTCCGCCGAAGCGTAGGTTCCTCAATAAATTCTCCAACTTCTGGTTCGAACGCGAGACGGGCGAAAGGCTCGGCGACACGCAGTGCGGCTTCCGCTGCTATCCGCTTGCGCAGGTCGAAAGGCTCGCGCTCGACTTCGGCGGATTCGTGTTCGAGGTCGAACTTCTGGTAAAGGCGGCGTGGGCGGGAATCGGCTTCGAACAGGTCGCGATTCCGACAATCTACGACGAAAGCACCGTGGGCGGTTCGCATTACAAGCCGTTCTCCGACACGCTCAAATTCACGCTGATGAACACAAAACTCTACTTCCAGTCGCTGCTGCTTCCGCGCGGCGCGCTGAAAAAAATCGCGCTCAAAAAATGAACGCCGCGGGAAAATTCGTACTCTGGGCGGCGGCGCGCAAAAAGCTCTGTACGGCGGCGACGGCGGCTTTCGCGGCGGTTTCGCTTCTCGCGCTATCGGGCGCAAAGTTCCGCTCGGACATCTACGACATCGTGCCGTCGGGCGATTCAATCATAAGTTCGCACATAGCGGCGGCGGAAAAATTCGGGCAGTCGCGGACGCTTTTCTTCAACGTGTCGGGCGCGGATGCGGAAAGCGTCTGCGACGCGTTGGAGGACGGGCTCGGAAAAATTCCGCAAATCGCGTCAACGACGGGGCGAACCGACTTTTCGGTGGCGGACGCGTTCCGCGCCGCCGCAAACGCAATGCCGCAAACCTTTACGGAAAGCGACGAAAAAACGCTCGAAAAAAGCCTCGGAAAACGGGAGCTTGAAAAGCGCATTCTCGGCTTGAAAAAAGACCTTGCGGGCTTCGGGTCGGCGGTCGCGGTGGAGACGCTGAAAAGCGACCCGCTCGGGCTTCTTGCGCCGTTTTTCGAAAAGCTCAAAGCCGCCGCCGACACGGGCGCAATCGCGGACTTGTCGGGCGGGCGAATCTCGCGCGGCGGCAACTTTTTGGTTCTCGCCGAAGGCGCGTTCGACCCCGCCGATTCGAAAAAAAGCGCGGCTCTGATGGAGCGAGTGGACGCGCTGCGGGCGGACATTCTGAAAAAATTTCCGAATGCGGCAATCGCGGTTGCGGGCGGCTACAGAATCGCGGCGGACAATGCGGCAATCGCATCGCGCGACTCGACGCTCGCGCTTGCGGGAACGCTTGCGGTTGTCGCTCTCGTATGCTTTGCGGCGTTTTCGGCGCGCATTCTCGCGCCGCTCGCGCTTTTGCCGTCGCTCGTCGGGACGTGCGCGGCGTTCGGAATTTTGGCGTTGTCGCGCGGCGAGATTTCGACAATCGCAATCGGCTTTGCATCGGTTGCGGTCGGGGTGAGTGTGGACTATGCGGTGCACATTTTGCACTCGCTCGACGGCGGCGGAAGAATCGCGCCCCTGCGCGCCGCGCAAGCCGCATCGGACCTTGCAAAACCGATTGCAATCACCGCCGGAACGACGGTGTTGGCGTTTGCGATAATGGGCTTGTCGGGCTGTTCGGGGTTCGTGCAAATCGGAATTTTCGGCGCGGCGGGCGTTGCGGTTGCGGCGTTGGTTGCGGTCTTTGTCATGCCCGCGTTTGCGGTCGGCGCGGGGGCGGAACGCAAAAAAGAAAACGCATTCGAACTGGCGGCAAAATACGCCGTGCGCGGCGGCAAAAAATCGGCGGCGGCGGCGGTCGCGCTTTGTGCGGCGGCGGTTCCGTTTGCGTGCAACCTCGGGTTCGACGGCGAGATTTCGTCGCTCGGCGCGCTCGCGGACGGCTCGAAGTCGGACGACGCAGTTTTGCGGAAGGTCTGGGGCGGCGCGCTCGCGAAAACTTTCGTCGTTGTCGACGGAAAGAATGCGGCGCAGGCAACGCAACGCTGCGCCGATGTGGAAAAATATTTGGCGGCGGACGGCATAAAAGTTTTTCCGATAACGCCGATTTTGACCGACGAAAAAACTGCGGCGGAAAACGCCGAACGTTTCCGAAAATTCCTCGGAAGCCGAAAGGTCGCCGAAGCCCTGCAGACCGCGAAAAAATGCGCGGCGGAAAACGGTATAAACCCCGATGCGCTGTCGCTTGCGCTCTTCGAAAATAGCGGCGGCGGCGCGGACGGCTCGGGAAAAAGCGTGTTCGGAAAGTTCTTCGAATCGAAGCTTTCGGTTTCGGACGGAAGTGCGGCGGTTTCCCTTTCGGTCGAGCTTCCGCCCGATATGGACAAGTCGGCTTTCGCAAAAAATCTGTCGGAAAAATTTCCGCATGCAAACTACATCGACGCAAAGTTTCTCGGCTCGCACATAGCGCGCAAGAGCTTCGAGTGGCTCG
Source organism: uncultured Opitutales bacterium (assembly GCA_900548275.1). GTDB lineage: Bacteria > Verrucomicrobiota > Verrucomicrobiia > Opitutales > Intestinicryptomonadaceae > Merdousia. The sequence goes on from URJY01000025.1 coordinate 7,710, forward strand.
TCAAATTCGCCGCTGCGGCGGTGCTTGCGGCGGGCGCGTACATCTTTCTCATCACGCGCAGACTGCGTTTTGCGGCGGCGGTTATGCTGCCCGTCGGCGTAGGGCTGCTCTGGACGTTCGGGATTTTCGGCGCGCTCGGAATGGGGATAAACATAGTGGGTGCGGTGTTCGTGATATTCGCGGTGTGTCTGGCGCAGGACTACGCGGTGTTCTCGATTTTCGCGAAGTCGCGCGGCGGCGGCGTTCGGTCGGCGGCGGCGGTGCTCGTGTCGGCGATAACGACCATTGCGGCGTTCGGAATGCTCGCGCTTTCGTCGCACCCCGTTTTGCGCGGAATCGGCGCGGCGGCGGCGGTTTCGATTTCGTCGATTTTGTGCGCCACGTTTTTGCTTGCGGGCGTATCGGCAAAACTTGCGGGAGAGGACAAAAATGGATAGAGGTTGGACGGGCAAAAGCTACGGCGGATATTTCGGCAACAAGTGTTTTGCGCTGCTGTTGAAGTTGGGGTTGTTCCCCGCCTATTTGCTGCTGGTTTTCGTGGCGGCGTATTTTATGTTTTTCAGGCGGAGGGCGTGTTCGGGCGGCGTACGGTTTCTCTCCCGCGCTGACGGGCGGAGGGTCGGCGCGTTTTCGCCCGAGACGTACAGGCTGCTGTTTTCCTTCGGCGTGTGCCTGCTCGACAGGGCGGCGTTTTATCTCGGAAGCGGGAAAATCAAAATCGACGACGAGTGCAAAAACGTTCTCGAGCCGCTTCTTGCGGGCGGGCGCGGCGTTGTGGTGCTTACGGCGCACGTCGGCGGATGGGAGATGTCGGGCGCGGAGCTTTTCAAATACGGCAGGCGAGTGTTCGTGGTAGGCGTCGACAACGAAGACCCGAAGATTCGCGCGCTCGGCGAGTCGATGCGGAAAATAAACAAGCCCGAAGTTTCGGGCGGATACGGCGCGGCGGCGAACATCGAAGCGTACGCCGCGCTGAAAAACGGCGCGATTGTGGCAATGCACGCCGACAGATACGCGGGCGGACGCTATGCCGAAGCCGAATTTCTCGGCGGCAAAGTCAAGGCTCCGACGGCGGCGTACCATCTTGCGAAAGCCGCAAACGCGGCGGTGGTGCAGACAATCTGCGTGCGCGAAAAACTTTTCTCGTACCGAATGTTCGCCTTTCCCCCGATTGACGCGGCGAACCTTGCGCCCGAAGAATGCGCGCAGACATTTATGCGCAACCTGCAGGCGGTCGCGCAAAAATACAAATACCAATGGTTCAATTTTTACGACTTCTGGGGATGAAATATGCTTGCCCGCGCGCGCGGTTTCGGTAGTCTTTCAATCCGAATTTTTTTACCGAAATGGACAGGGAACAGCTCACTTCAGACATCAAGCAGAAAATCATCGCCGCCCTCAATCTCAAGGGCGTTTCGCCCGAAGACATCGAAACGGACGCCGACTTGTTCGGCGACGACGGGCTCGGGCTCGACTCGGTTGACGCGCTCGAACTGGTCGTGATGACCGAGCGCGAATACGGCGTGGGCATCGACGAAAACGCGGACACGAAGGCGATTTTCGCGTCGGTCGGCGCGCTTGCCGACTACATTCTGGCGAACAAAAAATGAGCCGCGCCGTAGCAGTTGCCGCGACGGGGCTTTGTTCGGGCGCGGGAGCGACGCTCGGCGAGTCGCTGCGCTCGGCGTTTGCGGGCGCGGACAGGCTGGCTAAAATATCGCTCTTCGAAAGCCCCAAGCACGGAGGCAAATTCGTGTCGCAGGCGGACGGAATCGGAATCGGGCGCGGGCGTTCGCGCTGCGCCGAAATGATGTTCGCAGCCCTCGGCGAGGCTCTCGCAAAATTCGACATTTCGAAAATCGCGTCCGAAAGAATTTTCGTCTACGCGGGAACGAGCATAGGCGGAATTTTCGAAACCGAAAATATGCTCTCCGAAAACAAAAAAAACGCGGCGCAAAACCTTGCCGAACTCGCGGGCTACGAGTGTTCGACGCTCGCGGAGCTGGCGGCTAAAAAGTGCGGCGCGCGCGGCGAATGCGCGGCGTTTTCCACTGCGTGCTCAAGTTCTTCGCTCGCGCTCGCGGAGGCGTGCAACGCGATAGCCGCGCGGCAGTGCGACGCGGCGGTGGTGGTCGGCGTCGACGCGCTCTCGCGCATAACGGTCAACGGTTTCGGCTCGCTGCTTTTGCTTTCGCAGGGCAAGTGCAGACCTTTCGACAAAGACCGCGACGGAATAAATTTGGGCGAAGCCGCGGGCGTTGCGATTCTCTGTGCAGACGAATTTTTGGGCGGCGCAAAGCCGCAAGCATACATCGCGGGTTGGGCGCGCACGTGCGACGCATACCACGCAACGGCGCCCTCACCCGACGGTGCGGGCGCGGCGCGGGCGTTCGGGGCGGCTCTCGAACGCGCGGGGATTGCGCCCGAAAAAATCTCGTACTACAACGCGCACGGCACGGCGACAAAGGGCAACGATTCGGCGGAGGGCGCGGCTTTGCGGAAAATCTTCGGCGAAAAAATTCCGCCCGTCTCGTCGCTCAAGCGCGTGTTCGGGCACACACTCGGCGCGAGCGGAATCGTAAACGCAATAGTTTCGGTCGAAGCGATTGAATCGTCGCGCATTCCGCCGAATGCGGGCTTCGAAAATTTCGACGAAAACACAGGCGTACATCCGCTCGAACGCGCGGAGAATGCGGATGTGGAAAACGTGCTCAGCGTATCGCTCGGATTCGGCGGCAACAACGGCGCGCTCGTGCTTTCGCGCGAACGCCCGCAGACGAAGCCGCATGACGGCGGCAGAAGAATTTTCGTGTATGGGGCGGCGGCGGTCTCGAACGGCGGAATATATCCCGACGGCAAACTGCTCGCGGGCGAGTCTCCGCTGAAGATACGCAAGTTTGCGCACCTCCAAAAAATGGGGCTTCAGGCGGCGAAGAACGCTCTGGCGCAGGCGGTGCCGTCCGCCGACAAAAACATAACCGCCGTCTGTTGGGGTACGGGGCTCGGAATGACTTCGCAAACGCGCGCGTTCGTCGAGAACGTCCTCGAAAAGCGCGAAGCCGAACCCATGCCGACCGCGTTCACGAACTCGGTGCACAATGCGGTGCCGTCCGCCATTGCAGTGCGCGAAAAATTCGGCGGACTAAACGGCGCGCTGACGGCAAAGGAAATATCGTTCGAGTGCGCGCTCGCACAGGCATTGCGCGAAATAAAATCTGGCGGTGCGGATGCGGCGGTTGTGTGCGCGGGCGACGAATACTGTTCGCTTGCCGCCGACTTTCTCAAATCTTCGAAGTATTCCGAGAACGACGGCTCGAAGCTGTCGGACTTTGCCGCGGCGTATTATGTGGGCGCGGACGGTTCGGCGCAGGGCGCGCCGCTTTTCGAAATTCTCGAATGCGACATCCGCAGGCTTCCGACTTCGGACGAAGCCGAGCGCGAAGCAATCGAAAAAATTCTGGCGCGCCGCAATCTCGGACTGCGCGACGTGCAACGCTGGCTTTCGCCCGAGCCGTGCAATGCGTACCTGCGCAGACGGCTGATTGGCTTTGCCGAAAAATCGGGGATTGGCGGCTTCGATTCGCCGTTCGAAAAATACGGCTCGAACTACTGCGTATCGGCGGCGGCGTTTGCGGAATGTCTGGGCGGCGGCGCGCAGATATGCGCCCTCTATACGCTCTCGTCCACTTCGATGCGCGCATTGACGCTATTCAAAAAACTATGAAAAAAATCGTATCGTCGGCAATTTTGATGTTCGTTGCGGCGGCGGAGGCTTTCTCCGCGGGCGGAATTGTGCGCTTGGAAATGGAGCGGCTCAAGTTCGTTTCGATTCTCGCAGAACCCGTTTCGGGCAGGTGCGAGATTGTCGCCGACGAAAGCGGAAACGTGCGTTGGCGCGTGTTCTCGCCGTTCGAATCGCTGCTTATCGTAAACGCCCGCGGGGCGTTCAGATTCGAAAAGGTGTCGGGACAGTGGCGCAGGCTCGAGTCGGGATTTGCGGAAAAGACGCGCAGGATTGCCGCCGAGATAGCCTCGATTGCCAAGGGCGAAGTGCCCGACTCGTACGCGGTGCGGCGCAGCGAAAGAACGGTCGTTCTCGAGCCGAAAAACCCCGCAGTGGCGCGTTTCGTAAAGTCGGTGCGAATAGAACTCGGCGAACGCGGAAACATTCCGCAGTCGATTGAATTCGAAGAGCCCAACGGCGACAAAACCGTTTTGAAAACGCTTTCGGCAACGGAAAATCCGCCGAACGCAAATGCGGCGTTCGACGAATCCGACTTCATGGGTTTCGAAAAAAAATGAGGTTTTTGTTTTCCATATTTTCCGTCCTCGCGGCGGCGTGCGCATTCGGCGCGGGAGTCTCGCCGTTCGGCGGGATGTCGTACATTCAGCGCGGAATATTGGAGTACGGCGGTGCGGAAATTCCGCTGACCGTCTATGTCGTACGCGACGGCGGCGCGGTCAATATGGCGGTGGAATCCGACGCAGGCACGCTCGCGAAAGTTTCGGTCTCCGCCGACGACGGGCGCGAACTTGAATGTTCGGGCGGCGCGATTCTGCCCGAGCGGCTCGTGCGGAAATTCGTCCTGCGCGATTTGCGCGTTGCGCTCGGGCTCGGCGGGTTCGAGGGTGCGGCGGTCGTGGTGCGCAGGCTCGAGCGCGGCAAAACGGCGTCGATTTCCGCCGACGGCTACACGATGGAATTTTCGGAATACGGAAAAATCGGCGCGGAATGCGTCCCGACAAAAACCGAAATATCGAACGACAACTACCGACTGAAGCTCGAGCTTGTCGGCGAAATCAAACGCCGTTAGAAAACGGCGCGGGGAATATTTATGGACTTTTCAAAAAACACATCCGAAGAAAAAATCGACGCCGCGATTACGGGCATCGGCGCAATCACGCCGATAGGCTGCAGTTGCGCGGAAATTCTCGAGTCGCTGCGCGGTCTGCGCGACGGAATCGGGACGGCGGCGAAAATCGACACTTCGCCGTTTGTCTCGCATCTGCTCGGCGAGTGCCCGCCGTTCGACTTCTCCGAAACGATGGCTTCGGACGAGCTTGAAACTTTTACCGACCCCTACATAAGGCTCGCGATTTCGGCGGCGCGAAAGGCTGTTGCCGACGCGGGTTTCGGGACACCCCCCGCCCGCACGGCGATGGTGCTTGCAACCTGCAACGGCGGGTTGAACTCGGGCGAGCTTGAATACAGGCAGGAGTTCGGCGACGCCACGGCGAAGTTCGACGCGGGCGCACTCGCGCAATACGAGCACAGCGCGCTTTGCAAGGCGATGGCGGGCGCGCTGAAAATCGGCGGCGAGTGTTGGATGATAAACACGGCGTGTTCGGGCGCGACGGCGGCGTTGGGAATGGCGGAGTCGCTCGTGGAATCGGGACGCTTCGACTGCGTGCTTGCGGGCGGCGCGGACGCGGCGTCGCTCGTGAACTACGCGGGTTTCTGTGCAATCAAGGTTGTATCGCCCGAAAAGACCGCGCCGTTCTCGAACCCCGCGGGAATGAACCTCGGCGAGGGCGCGGCTTTCTGGATTGTCGAAAACGGGACTCTCGCAAAAAAGCGCGGCGCAAAAATCTACGGCAAAATAATCGGGCACGCAATCACGGGCGACGCTCACCACCCCACGCAGCCCGACCCGCGCGGCGACGGAGCGTTCAGAACGATGCGCAACGCGCTCGAAAACGCGGGCGTCGGAATCGAAAAAATCGGCTGCATAAACGCGCACGGCTCGGGGACTGCGGCAAACGACAAATCCGAATCGAAGGGAATAGCGAAAATTTCGGCGGGCGCGCAAATTCCGATTACGTCGACGAAGTCGTACACGGGACACTGCATGGGCGCAACGGGAATCATCGAGGCAACCTGCCAGCTGCTCGCAATGAACGACAACTTCGTTCCTCCGACGCTCCGCAACACGGGCGTGCGGCAGGGCTGCGAGGTCGGCGCGGTCGGCGGCGAGGGTATCGAAAAAAGCTACGACTGTTTTCTCTCGGCAAACTACGCGTTTGCGGGCAACAACGCCGCGATTGTGGTCGCAAAAGACGGTTTCGACGATTTCAAAAAGCCCGAACAAAGGCGCGGCGCGCGCGTTACAATCTGCGGATATTCCGCTGTGTCGTCGCTCGGAATCGGCTCGGGCGCGAACGTCGACGCGCTCGAAAACGGGCTAAGCGGCGTTGCGAAAATTTCGCGCTTCGCCTCGGAGCGTTTTGCGGGAATGGTCGGACTGCCCAATCTGCGCTCGTTCGACAGGCGGATAGATTTCGGCGGGATGAACCGAATCAGCACCTATGCGACAATCGCCGCAAAGGGCGCGCTCGACCAAGCGGGCGTGCGAATCGGCAGGAACAACTGCGAGTCCACGGGGCTTGTGTTCGCAACCTATCGAGGCTCGGACGAAAGCGCGCATATGGAGGCGGTGTTCTCGAACCCCGAACGGCGCGGAGACATCGGATGCTTCTCGAACATCACGCCGAACTCGACTGCGGGTTGGGTGTCGAAGGCACTCGAGATAAAGGGCGCGAACACCACGTTTACGTCGGGCGAAAATTCGGGGCTTGCAGCCCTCGGTTTCGCCGCGCGCCTTGTCTGCGAAAACGCCGCCGAGCGCGTTGTTGCGGTCGCCGCCGACGAGCTTTACAAGCGGATGGTCGACGCGTACGAAAAATTCGGGCTGCTCCACTCGGGCGCGGCTGAGGAAAATTTCGAGCTAAACTATTCGTCGTACGCGAAGGGCGTTCTCGGCGAGGGCGCGGCGGCAATGCTTGTCGAGGATTTCGAATGTGCGGAAAAGCGCGGGGCGAAAATTCTCGGCGAAATTCTGGCGTTCGAAACAACTTCCGACATCTGCAAGTTCGACTCGCCCAATCTCGACAACGACGGTCTTTTGCGTGCGGCGCGCGCGGCGGTCGATTCGGCGAAAGTAAAGCCCGACGAAATCGGGCTGATTGTCTGGAGTCCGCGCGGGTGCGCTCAGGATTCCGCCGCGGTATTCGCCCGCGACAGGCTCTTTGCGGGCGTGCCGATGCTTGCGTCTTCGCTGAACACGGGCTACATGCAGTCGGCTTCCGCGCTCCACGCTCTGGCGTGCGCGCTCGAATCGCTCGATTCGGGGCGGAAGCTCTGGCGGCAGCGCACGGGCGTTTCGGCTTTCGACAACGCGCCCATGCCCGAAAATCCCGAGCTGATTTTGTGCCTTGCATCAAGCCCGACGGGAAACAACTACGCGCTCGTCGTTGCGCGCGGCGCGCGGGTTCGCCGATAAAATATTGTTGCGTCCGAAAACCGCGTATGTTAGTTTTCCGAGATGAAAATTACCATACGCTATATTATCACACTCAACTTGTTCTTTGCGGTTTTTGCGGGGCTTGGATGTTCCGACAAAATCGACAGGAAATCGCTCGTACAGCGGCACAACGTCGTCATCGAAAAAACCTGCGACAATCCCGCACAGGTCGGGAACGGCGAGTTCGCCTACAACTTCGACATCACGGGAATGCAGACTTTTGTCCGTTTCAACACGATGTCGCACTGGGGTTGGTATTGCGCGCCCATGCCCGCGTGCATGAAATCGCCCGACGACTTCAAGGGCTTCCCGTTCAAGTCGAAAGGCAAAACGGTAATGCTGCAGGCAATGCGAATTCAACCGAGCCTGCAGCCGCTCTGGCGGAAGGACTTCCCCGACTTCGAACTGTCGCCCGAGCAGAAACAGATTGCCCAATGGATGGCCGAAAACCCGTCCGCGCTCAACCTCGGGCGCATCGGCTTGGATATGAGTTCGAAAGGCGGCAAGCCCGCCTCGAAAGCCGATTTGAAAAACGCAAGGCAGGTGCTCGACCTCTACACGGGAACGGCGAAAAGCTCGTTCGATTTCGACGGAAAAAATTTCGCAATAACAACCTTCTGCCGCCAAAGCGACGACACCGCCGTTTTCGAAATTTCCTCGCCCCAGCTCGCCGACGGAAAGACGAAAATATTTTTCGAATTTCCCGCGCCCGACGGCAAAGCCTATGCCTTTTACATCGGCGACTACAAGAAAACGGAGGCGAACGCCTCGAACCTCACGCTTTCCAAAAACCGCGCAGTCATCGAGCGCGATCTCGGCACTTCCAAATATTTCGTGCTGATAGAATGGATTGGCGACGCCGAATTTTCGCCGTCGGCGGACAAGCCCAACCGCTTCGAGCTATCGCCGCGTTGCGGCAACATAAAACTGTTCGCCAACTTTTCGAAAGACGGAAAGGTTGCGGGCAATTTCGATTTCGACAAGTCGAAGGCGGAATCGGAAAAGACGTGGGAGAACTACTGGCAGTCGGGCGCAGCGGTCGATTTTTCGCAGACCGCCGACCCGCGCGCGAGGGAGCTTGAACGCCGCACGGTGCTTTCGCAATACCTTATGCGGATAAACTCGGCGGGAAGTCTGCCGCCGCAGGAAAGCGGGTTGCTCTCCAACAGTTGGTACGGCAAGTTCCACTACGAAATGATTTGGTGGCACACGGTGCATTTCGCGCTCTGGGGACGCGGCGAGCTTGCGCAAAAGCAGTGGCGGGTGTTTGCCGACAATCTCGAGACCGCAAAAAAACGCGCCGCAACCGAAGGGTTCAGGGGGGCGAAGTGGAGCAAGGCAACGGGCAATATGCCGCACGAATGGCCGCACATAATCCACGCAACGCTTTTGTGGCAGCAGCCGCATCCAATCTACTACGCGGAGCTTGAATACAGAAACAATCCCACGCGCGCAACGCTCGAGAAGTGGCGCGATGTCGTTTTCGAAACGGCGGAATTTCTCGCGTCGTATCCCGAATACGACAAGGTCGCAGACCGCTACAATATGCAGCCGCCGATGTCGCTCGTCTCCGAAAACACGAACATTTTGACGACGAAGAACCCGACGTTCGAACTGTCCTACTGGCGGTACGGCTTGGCTGTCGCGCTCGAATGGAAGTCGAGACTGGGCGAACGGCAACCCGCGGAATGGAAGACGGTACTGGAAAAGCTCGCGCCGCTGCCCGTAAAGGACGGCGTGTACGAAACCTATGAGGGAATTCCCGCAATGTGGACGGATTATGCCTTCGAGCACCCCGCGATTATCGGCGTGTACGGAATGCTGCGCGGCGACGGAGCCGATCCGAAGACGGTTGCCGCAACGCTCGCGAAAATTAAAAAGTGCTGGAATTTCGACCGCGTGTGGGGTTGGGACTTCCCGATGCTCGCGATGGCGGCGGCGCGCACGGGCGACGCAAACGGCGCGGTGGACTTCCTTACGACCGACTCGAAAAAATTCGGTTTCGACGAACACGGCGTCGCAAGGGGCGGGCCCTGTCCGTATTTCCCGTCGAACGGCGGCGTGCTCGCGGCGGTCGCAATGCTCGCGGGAGGATGGGACGGAATGGACGCGGGCGCGTTCGGCAAAACATCCCTCGCCTTCCCGAAAGACTGGAAGGTAAAAGCCGAAGGCTTCGGCAAATACCAGTAAATTTGGTTGGACATACGGGTACGGTTCTGCGATTGTCGGAGAACCTACTCGCATATTCCGATTCAACACACACAACTATACACACGATGAAAAAATTATTGTTTCTCGCGGCGGCGACCGTCGCGTTCGGGGGCTTGTCGGCTGCGTCCTACCCCGTTTCGATAAGGGATGCGGCGAATTTCGGTCTTGAAGACAACGGAATTGCGTGCGACGGCAAAGGCGGATTTTCCGACGACGGCGTAAGCCTGAACAACATCGCCTACGCCGACGGAATCAACACAATCGACGACGTGCCGTTCGACCTTATCGACCCCGCCAAGAACGGCGGCAGGGCTGTTCTGACTTTCGAATGCGCCAAGTCGAAAACGGGCTTGCGCGAAGCGGTGTTCGATATGCGCGGCAAAAAGGTAAGGGGCGGCGCGCTCAATCTGCTCCACACCTCGACGAAGTCGCCCGACTTGCGCTACACGAAAATCGGGAAAATCGAAATCTCCTACGCAGACGGCAAAAAGCAGCAGTTCGAAATAAACTACGCAATCGACGTAATGAACGCTTTTCATCCCAAGAACAGGGCGAACGCCTTTGTCTGGTCGCCTACCAAAGGGAATGTTCCCGCGTACTATTTCAGTCGCTTCAAAATCGACGAAAAGCGCGAAATAGCGTCGCTTAAACTTTCGACAATGGACATCGCAACGTGGGTCGTTGCAGGCATCACGATTACCGACGAATACCCCACTTGGCGAGCGAGCCCAAAGGAATGGGTCGAGACAAACATAAACGACATCGCCATTGTCGAGGGCTCGGCTCTCGACGTTTCAAAGGATTTCGACGACGCGCCCGCGGGAACGTACGGCAGGGTCGTTGTTTCGAAAAAGGGAAAATTCGCGTTCGAGAAAAAGCCGAACGCAAAGCTGAAGTTCCACGGAACGGTCTGGTATATGGGCGGCGAAGCGGTCTCCGACGTCAACAAGACAAAGGAAAATCTCAGAAAACTCTGCAAAATCGCAAAACGGCAGGGCTACAATCTGCTGCGTTTCCACACAAGCGACTACCTCTGCTCGAAAGACCCCGCAAAGCTCGCGCTCGGCTTCGACCTCTACGACTTCCTCATCTCCGAAGCGGGCAAGAACGGCATCTACCTGAACCTGCTAATCGGCAACAATATCTTCGAAGACGGAGCGGCGAACTGGGAAGACCGCTTCTCGATGAAATTCAGAATGATTCTCGGAGACCCGAAAACGCGCGAGCAGTGGCGCGAGCATGCTAAAAAGCAGCTCGAACACATTAACCCCTACACGGGGCTTGCGTGGAAGGACGACCCCGCGTTTATGGGTATGGAGTACTGGAACGAGATGTGCCTGTTCGCATTGTGGGCGAAGGTAAACGACAACGACAAAAAACTCGGCGACGACGAGTTCTCGAAATACCTCAGGGAAAAATACGAAACAGTTGAAAATCTCAATTCCAAGGGGAAACTGTTGCGCAAAAACTACGCCGATTTCGGCGCAATCAGGTTTTTGGACGAAAAAACTTCGTCGGAATGGGCGCAGTTCCTGCAGATGAAATCGCGCCAGTTCCGCGACTACTGCGAAAACGTCGTCAAAAAGGAAATCGGCTACAAGGGCTTGATTTACCAGTTCAACGCGAGGCGTTCGATGAACCTTACCTATATGGCTTCGGAAATCAGCGACTACACCGCCCTCAATATCTACCACTCGCACCCGTCGGCGTTTATGGACATCGGCTCGGCGATAAATCCGCAAAGCTCGCTCAAGAACTGCGCCGACACGTTCCGTGCGGGCGCGACGAGAAAGATATTCGACCGCCCCGTATCCATGACCGAATACAACCACTGCCACTGGAACGAATTCAAACACGAGGGCGGAATCGTCTTCGGCGCGTATGCGGCGTTGCAGGATTTCGACGGAATGGTCGCGCACTCCGACGGCGTTAAAACGGGCGAAAAGCCCAACAAATACCTCTCGCCGTTCGGCATTTACAACTCGCCCGTCTTCCGCGCGAACGAGTTCATAACCTACTGTCTGTTCCAGCGCGGCGACGCGAAAAAATCGAAAAACCGCGTGGAATTTTTCGTACCCGCCGACTTCGTAAGAAACAGCGCCTATATGAACAATGCGGTCAACAACGACCAGTCGAAAATCGCGCTTCTCTCGGGCTTTGCCATGCGCTTCGAAAACGCGCAAACGCCGAAGTCGCTAAGGCGCGTAAAGGCGAAGAAACCGAATATGACGATGCTCCCCGTGGGCGCGGCGTTGACGGAAGCAACGCAGAACTTCGCGTCGACCGGCGCGAACGTCGGCAAAAAGTTCGACATCGAGGCGTTCGTGCAGGAAATGCGGGCAAAGGGCATTCTTGCCGAAGACAACATTACATCGCCGTCGCTCGGAATATTCCAGTCGGACACGGGCGAAATCGTGCTCGACTCCGAAAAGTTGAAAGTTTCAGTAATCACGCCCAAGACCGAAGCTGTAGCGTTCAAGAAGGGAACGGAAAACCTCGACGCGCTCGAAGCGGTCGAATCCACAGTGCCCTGTTCCGTGGCGGTCTGCTCGGTCGACGGCGCGCCGATTCGCGAAAGCAAAAGAATGGTGCTCGTCTACGCGACGGACAACATCAACGACGCCATGATTCTCTCGAAAGACCGCAACGCGCTCGTCAAAAACGCAACGTCGCGCTCGAAGGTTCTCATAAAACGCGGTAGGATGTCGGCGAAGCTGTCGGTCGCGCCCGAGACGGCGTTCAAGTTGTACGAGCTTAAATACAACGGCGAGCGCAAGGCGGAAATCCCCGTCGAGTTGAAGGACGGCAAGCTCGAAATAAAAATCGACAACTCGAAGAATCCGACGACGTTCTTCGAAATCGCGGCGCAGTAAGCCCGAACATTTCGGCTTTTAGAAACGGGCGGCGGACGGCGGCAAATGCGTCCGCCGCCTTTCGTTTCAACCCGTACGAAGCGGAGGACATCCGAGCGAACTGGGCACAAAAAAACCCGACCGAAGCAATGCGTTTTCGGCCGGATTTTTTTCCGTTTTGCGAAAGCCGTTAGAAGCGCAGCTGGTAGGCTTCGAGCATAAGTCCGCGAACCTCCTTTTCCGTCATCCAAACGGGCTTGCGCGAAACGCCGAGTACGAGGTATTCGCCGCTCTTTTTATTGTAGCCCGCGATGATTGCATTCGCGAAAATGTGCCCCTTGGGGAACTTCTTGACTTCGAGCTTGCGCAGCTCTTTCGTCCAGTCGTCGATGCTCTTGGCGGCGCGGCGTTTCTGGGTGCGGTCGGCGATTTTCCCGTAGACGGAATCGGCAAGCAGATAGATGATTATCGGCGTGCCGTCGTCGATTTTCTGCGAAACGCCCGAACCCGACACAGGCACTTTCTGAAGCTGCATATTGTAGCGTCCCAAATATTTGCTCACGCCCTGCATTATCGACTTAATCGGCACGCTTCCCTTTTTGCCGCCCGTTTCGCGCAGTATCGCCTTGTCGAGAGCCTTGAAATCTATCTCGGAATCGACGTAGGAAAGAAACACCAGAAGCGCGTCGCTGACCAAGTCGGTGCCCTGCAATTTGCTGAAGTCGGCGTCGGGGAAACCCTTGAGGACGACGTCTCCGTTGTCGAGCGCGGCGACATTCTGTTTGAATTTTTCCTTGAGGGCAGCCTTTGCCGCCGCGCCCGATTGCGACGGCGCAGAATGTGCCGCGGGCAGGCAGCAGAAAATAAGCGAGACTGCGAGGGTAAGTGTGGGGATGAGTTTTTTCATTGTTTCTTTCCGAATTGCGGACTCCTTTTCTGTTGAAAAGAAAATGTTAACATCGGTTGAATGTCAATCAAAGAATGAAAGTTTCAATTCTTTTGCAGAAAGGCGCGCATAATCTCCAACGCCTCAGCCACGCGCACCGACGGCACTATCACGGTATCGCGCGGGACAAAACATATGCGCGAATTTTTCACCGCCGACGTCGTGCGCCAGACCGAATCGGTGCTGAAAAAACGCTCCGTTTCGGCGCGGGATTTTTCGTTTTCGTATTCCGCGAATATGATTTCGGGGTTCGCAGCAAGAACGAACTCGCGCGGGACTTCCGCCCACGGTCTGCCGATTTTGTCGGCGCAGTTTGCAAGCCCGCACGCATTAAGGAGGTCGCCCGCGAACGACCCCCTGCCCGCAGCCATCCTGCCGAACATAAAAAACGCCCTGCGCCCGCCGCCCGAGTTGTCGGGCTTCAGGGCGGAATCGAATGCGGCGGCGGTTTTTTCGGCGGACTCTTCGAGTCCGAAAAGTTTGCCGAGCAGGCGCACGTCCGCCGATATATTCGCAATTCCCTCGCCGTTCAAAATGAAGCATTTTATGCCGAGCTTCCGCAGGCGGTTTGCCACGCGCGAATCGGACGTTGCGGGAAGTATGAAAATCTCGGGCTTTACGGATACGATTTTTTCGTAGTCGGGGTCGATGTATCCGCCGATTTTTATCCTGTGCTTCGCCTCTTCGGGGAAATCGCAGTAGCGCGAGTTCGCCACAAGATACTTTCCCGCGCCGATTGCGAAAATATTCTGGGTTATCGCGGGTACGACGGTTGCGCAACGCGGCGACTTTTCAAACTCGAAGTGCGTGCCCTGCGCGTCTTCGACGGCGTAGGCGAACGCGCACTCCGCGACAGCAAGTGCCGCGGCCATTGTTGCAAGTTTTGCGAAAAGGCGGCGCGTCATTTTTTTGAGGCTATGATGTCTTCCATTTTCAGCCCCGTGCATTCGGTCAGAGCCGAGAAGAAACGGTACATTGCAAACACGAAGACGACCATTGTCGGCAGTGCGATTACGGGGAACGAAAGCGCGGTCATCCTGCCGACTTCCGCGTTGAACGCCTCCGTGCCCGCGGGGCTTTGGAAGATTATCGAAGCGAGCGCGAAATTCAAAAACGCGCTCAAAAGGAACGAGCCCGCGACCCAGTATGTCGCCGTGCGCAACGCCGCGTCGTAGCGCGCCCTCGCCCCGTGCGCCTCAAGGGCTGCGTCGATTTTTTCCACGTCGACAACCGACTCGTTCAGCATAATCATTTTTGCGAGCGGTTTTTTCGAGAATGCCGTTGCGAGAACCGCCACGCCAATCGCAAGCGGAACGGCGGTCTCCTTTATTATCATGCACTCGCGCGAGAGTTTCAGAAGCCCGATTCCGCCAGTGAGAACGACGCTCGCCAAACCGATTGCGGAAAAGAGATTCCACTTGCGGCGGCGCAGGAGGTCGAAGACTCCGTATGCGAGCGGAAATGCGAGGGCGCAGACGAACACCCACACATCGGCGTTTTCGAGCGCGATTCCCGAGCGTTCGAGAAGTTTGCCGCCCTTAATCAGCAGCAGGCTCGGCGCGACTATGTTGAAGCCCAGATTCAACCAGACGTTTTCGGTTTTCCGCGGGGTGCTCATTTGCGTGTTATCTTTAGAAGTACGAGGTTGCGCGAGCGGGCGACTTCCGAAACGGGCACGCCCATTTCGCGCGCGAATTTATCCGCACCGTTTTTGTCGGACGCAACGTAGATGTTGCCCGTGGCGGATGCGAGAAACTTGTCGAATGTGGCTTTGTCTGTGATGAAACGCGGGCGGTTTTTATCGCGCTCGCGCATAAAGCCGAACTTCTGCTCTTCGGGCGGTTCGCCTATCAGATAGACGGTGCGCCCGAGCCACACGGGGAAGTCCTGAAGCTCGTTGTAATTGTAGGCGATTGCGAATGTGTCGTCCGCCTTTATGTCCGCCGAAATTTTATCGACAAGCGGCTGCGCGCTCTCGCGCTGCAAATATCTGCCGAGCGGATTGAAGAACGAAAGCAGCACGAAGACCGTAAGAATCGCCGCAACCCAAAACGCGCGCTCGCCGCCGCGTCGGTACACCAAGAGCACCGCCGTCGTGCAGACAAACAGCGTCGCCGACATCGCAATCGAAAGCGCGAGCATTCCGCCCGCCAACTCGCAGAGCTTGCCCTTGTGCTGCAACACAAAGTAGACAACGACGGGTGCGACCGCCGCAATGTACCCCAACGCAACGAGGATTGTCTTGACCGCCTTAGTCGAAAATCCGCGCGGATTTTCCCAAACTTTCGCCATCCACGCGCCGATTATTACGCCGAACGCGGGATATATCGGAACGATGTACGCGGGCAGCTTAGAGCTTGACGCGGAGAAAAACGCAATCACGAAAAATATCCAGAGCGCGAAAAACAGCATCTCGGGCTTCTCGTTCCGAAGCCTTGCATAGCCGCCCCTAAACGCGTCGCGCAAAGCCTGCGGAAGCAGCACAACCCACGGAATCAAGCCCACGGGCGCGAGAACCAAGAACAGCCACCACGGCGCGGCGCGCATACTCGTTTCGGGGTCGATGTAGCGCAGAATGTGCTCGTGGACTATGTAATACCAGAAGAAGCCCTGCCCCTCCCAGTTTTTCGAAAATATCCCCTCCGCGCTTTCGTAGGGCGGATTTGCCAGTGCCGCCAAAACGTGCCAAGGCACGGCGATTGCCGTAAACAAAGCCGCGCCCGCAACGCACCACCAAATGTCGGAAACCTTCAGCATTCTGAAAAACGGGAACACGCCGAGCGCGAGCGCGTACAGAAATATCGTCGCACACGGAATGAGTACTCCGATGAGACCTTTCGTCATCACCGCCAACGCGCAGAATGCAAAGAACGAAAGAATCAACACCCCGCGCCACACGCCGCTTCGCTTCAGCGCGACGATAAACGAAAACATCGCAGCCGATATGAACACTGCCACCGTCATATCGAGCGTTATGATTTCGCCCAAGGCAAAATACAGCACGCTCGTGCCCGCGACGATTGCCGAAAATATCCCGACCCGCCTGTTGTAAAGCGCGCGCGCCGCGCAATACGTTGCGAGTATGCCGAAGACCGCCGCCGCCGCGTTCGGGAAACGCAGCGATGTGCGGTTTACGCCGAACGCCTTGATTGAAGCAGCCTGCATCCAATAGAAAAACGGCGGCTTGTAGAAATAGACCATATCGTTCAGACGCGGCGAAACATAGTCGCCGTTGCGAACCATCTCGAGGGGAATCTCGCTGTACCTGCCCTCGTCGGGGCTGGCGAGCGGACGCATAAAGGCGAGCCCCAAATAAAGAGCGAAAAACGCCGCCGCAATCAGAAGCAAGTCGGTAAGAAAGTTCTTCCCGCCGGTTTTTGAAATTCCGTTGTTTTCCATTCGTCCAAGCACAAACCATTTAAACTTGCGAGACAAGAAAAAATGGCGGCGCGGATGCTCCCGCAAGCTTTTATGTTGAAAAACCCGCCCTTCCCCCCTTTAATCGGTCGTTAATTTGATGAGCGAAAAAAGACCAGACGTTTACAACCCCACCCTGCGGCACTATATCGCAGTGCTTCCGCTTTTCCTGCTTACAAAACTCCTCCAGTCTACGGTCAGGCTCGAGGCGTCGGCGGAGGACGTTGCGAAGATGTCGTCGCCCGAGCGGCTCGTGGGCGTTGCGTGGCACAGCAGGATTTTCTTCCTTGCGATGTGCAAATACTGGTATCGCGACAATATCCCGATGAGCGGGCTTGTAAGCGCAAGCCGCGACGGCGCATACCTGTGCGCGTTTTTCAATCTGTCGAAAATCGGGGCGGTGCGCGGCTCGCATAAGAGGCGCGGGGCGGCGGCGGTCAAGGAGCTCGTCGACACGGTGCGCGGCGGCGGCGACGTCTTCATTACGCCCGACGGGCCCGTAGGTCCGAAAAATCGGGCGAAGGCGGGGTTTGCGCTCGTGGCGAAGGAAAGCGGGGCAAGGGTGCTCGCGCTGAAAATCACGCCGAAATCGTACTGGCGCATAGGCAAGACGTGGGACAAATTCATTCTGCCCAAGCCGTTCTCGAAGGCGCATATCGAAGTGCTGGAATTCAAAACCTACGCCGACCTCGAACGCGCCGCGGCGGAGCAAAACATCGCGCCCGAAAAACTGGTCGAAAACTTTCTAAACTCCGACAACATCGACTGATGTTTGCACAAAAAATGCGGGGCGATTTCCGCGCTCCGCATCTTTTTTGTCGGTATTCGAAAACTATTTGTAGAACTTTTTGCCGACTTCTATTTGCATTGCAACGAAGTCGCCGCGCTTTTCCCATTTCGTCAGGATTTTTGCGGTGTCCACGAATCGCGCGGGCACAAGCAGCGTACGCTTTGCGGACTTGTCGCCCTTGCCGCGCGCCTCGAGCGATGCCGAGACGAGTTTGCCGTCCTTGATGTCGGCGTTCAGCCAGAGTCCGCCGTAGGTCGGCAGGCAGAAGTCGATGTCGTTCCACGAGTCGGGCACGGACGAGCACAGGTAGATGTCGCCGTTTTCCGACGGGCGCAAAAGCATCTGGTTTACCGCGTAGACGTAGTTGCCCGAGCCCGTCGAGAACCACGGACATTTCTGCACCTTGTTTGCGGGTTCGTTGATTTCGTACGTGTCGTAGAACGAGCCAGTTTCCTTTGCCGCGCCCGCAAGGAGCATTGCGGGGTTGGTTTTGTCGTTGAAGTTCACCAGTGCCGACGACATCCAGCCCGCGTACCACGCGTTCACGCCGTTGCCCATGTCGTACATATTTCCGCCCTTGTCGATATTCTTGTGGAAATCGTAGACCGCCTTTTCGGCGAGTTTGTCTTTCGGGTCGAGAACGGGGTACGGGTAGAAGCCGCCCACGCTACCGATTGAATAGTCTTTGCTGCCCTCGTAGGGGACGTATTTTTCGCCGTCGTTGGGCAGGCTTTTGCGGAGTTTTGCCGCAATTTCGCGGAACTGTTTTGCGAGGTCTGCGTCGACGCCCAGAATGTCGGCGGCTGCCGCCGTCTTTTCGAGCGTGTAGATGATTCCGCAGGATGTCATAAAGGCGTTGAACTTGGCTTCGCCCATTCTTTCGAGGTCGGTGCAATAGCCCACTTTCGTTGCGCCGTCCATATTATAGATGCGGTTCTTGACGTAGTAGAGCGACGACTCGACCATCAGTTCGTAGTTTTTTTTCAGAAAATCCCTGTCGTTCGAGTAGAGATAGTGCCCCCAAGTGGCCATCGCCATATTCGACATATGGAAGATGTGCTCCATCCAGAATCCGTAGGGAGCGGCTTCGTCGCCGAGTTCCGTCGATTCCCAAACGTAGCGCGCGCCGCTGCTGCGCCGTTTGCCGAGTTTGTTCACCCAGTAGACGGCCTTGCCGAGATGTTTTGTGCGGAAGTCGGAGACTTTGCGCGAGTCGTCGAATTTGCCGCTTGTGGCCAGTGCCATTGAGTTGAACGCTTCGTCCCAGCCGAAGAATCTGCCGTCCCAGTGCGAGTCGACGAACACGCCCACGGGCAGCGACCACTTTGTGGAGTTGCAACGCTGGTGATACAAGCCCGTGTAGTATGTGTTTTCGATTTCCTTGTTCGGAATGTTGATGTGCGAGCCCTGCCAGTATTTAGCCCACACGGCTTTGTGGTCGGCGAAGATTTTGTCGAAGCCGTTTGTCTGTACGAACGCCTTTGCGGCGGAGTCGGCGGCTTTGTAGTCGGGCTTTTCGAAGTTGTCGTTGAAAGTTATGAAGTAGGAGATTTCGAGCGGCGTTGTGGGCGAAACCTTGGATTCGGACGAAAGAACCGCCGTGTCGCCGTCGGGGAATGTGGGCGCGCTCGGGAAATCGGACATCAGCGAAATCATACCCTTGTACGCTTTCATCCCGATTGCGATATATTCGAACGTCGCGCGGTTGGGTTCGACGATTTTGTTCACCGTGGACACGCGTTCGCGTTCCTTGAAGCGCGTCTGCGGCGCGAACTTGTAGACGAAATCGAACTTTACCACGCACTCCTTCTTCGGGGTTATCGTCTTTCTGACGACGAGCATATCGCGACCCGCGGGAACGAACGCGACCGTTTTGACCGTGGCGTCGTGGTATTCCACGACGTTTTCCGAAAACGCCGATTTGTTGTCGAGCGTCTGTTTCCACTTGACGGGCTTGTCCTGAATTTTTCCGCCGACGGAAAGGACTGTGTCGAACGAGCCGTGCGAGATGAGCGAGTCTTTCGGCGCGCCGTAGCGTCGCCCCTCCCAAGCTACCTGCGGAACGAACGAAACGTACTTCTTCGGCTTCTGGACGCCGAGATTGTCGATTTGCGTCGATATGCTCCCGTTCGAGATGAGCGCGCAGGCGTATTTTGCCGAATCGGTTTTATCCCCCACGCCTTCGGTCGTGTTCGCCCAATGGGCGAGCAGCGAAAGCGGTGAAAGTGTCGCGGCGAGCGCGATGACTTCTATTTTCCTCATATATGTTTCCTTGTTTTGTTGAAAGGTATGATTATCCCGAAATCGGGCGGGCGAATCAATCCTAATTTTTATAGAACGGCGCGCCCGTCTTTGCGGTGATTACCACATAGCCGCCCGCGTCTTTGCATTCGCCCGAAATTTTCGAGACATCGACGAGCCGCTTGGGCACGGAGATTTCGCGGCTTTGTCCGTTTCCGCCCAGAAGTTCGGCGTAGACGAGTTTGCCGTTTTCGGCTTTCACCGAAACTTTCAGACCGCCGAAGACAGGCAGAGTGTAGGAGAAGTCGCGCCAAGATTCGGGCACGGACGGCGCGATTTTTATGCCGCCGTTTTCGTCGTTGAAGAGCATCATTTTGTTGAGCGCGTAGACTATGTTGCCCGCCGCCGTCGAGAACCACGGGTGGTACTGTATGCGGTTTTCGGGCTCGTTGATTTCGAAAGTGTCGCCGAACGCGCCGAGGTTGCGGGCGACAACTTCGAGCAGCTGCGCGGGCACCGTGTTGTCGGAGTACGGCACGAGTGCGGAAATCGTCCAACCCGCATACCACGCGTTCACGCTCTTGCCCGTGGAGTACATATTGCCCGCCTTGTCGATGTTTTTGAAGTAGTCGTAGACGGCGTTTTTCTGGAGCGGATTTTCGGGGTCGTTGACGGGATACGGGAAGAGTCCCGCGACGACGTTTATGCTCTTGTCTTTGCTCCCGTCGTAGGGGATGTATTTTTCGCCGTCGTTTGCGAAGCTCTTGCGCAGGCGGGCGGCGGCGGTGCGGCACTTCTCGGCGAATTCCGAATCCACGCCCAGAATTTTCGCGCCCTCGGCGGCGCGTTCGAGCGTGTAGACAATGCCGCAGGATGTCATAAAGGCGTTGAGCTTGGCGGGCCCGAGGCGTTCGAGGTCGGTGCTGTGCCCTACAATCAAACCGCCGTCGCGCGTTTCGTAGAGGTGGTTTGCCAAGTAGTAGGCGGCGCATTCGGAGACAATCGGGTAGACGGTCTTTTCGAGGTAGTCGCGGTCGTTCGTGTAGAGGTACTGCGTCCACGCCTGAAGCGCGATATTCGACATATGGAAGATGTGCTCAATCCAGTAGCCGGGGGTCGCCTTTTCGAGGTCGGCGAATTTGGGGTCGTAGGTCTGCCAAGTGTAGCGCGCGCCCACGGTTATGCGCTTTGCCTTGCAGTATTTGCCGACACGGTTCATCGCGATGGGCAGAACCGTTTTGCGGAAGTCGACGGACACGCGCGAGATGTCGAATTTGCCCGTCGATGCGAGGGCGAGCATACAGAAGGTTTCGTCCCAGCCGAAGTACGCGCCGCCGAAATGCGAACCGGCGAAAATGCCCACGGGGAAGCCCCAACGCGTGGTTATGCACTTCATATGGTAGAGCGCGGTATAGTAGGTGCGTTCGAGCTTTTCGTCGGGGATGGAGACGGACACGCCGTCCCAGTATTTGCCCCACTCGGCTTTGTGTTCGGCGAAGATTTTGTCGAAGCCGTCGGCGAGCGCGGACTTGCGGGCTGCGGCGGAAGCGGCGGTGTAGTCGATGTTTTTCCTCGGTTTGAGAGAACCGTCGTAGTCGTCTTCGTATGTCATATAGTAGACGCTTTCGAAAGGCTTTTCGGGGGTCGAGGCGGCTTCCGATTCGAGAAGCGCGACATCGTTGTTTTCGAGGAACGAGACCTTCGCGGGAGCGGTGGAGGTTATCGAAATTTCGCCGCGGTACACGTCGAGTCCGTAGAGTTTATAGACAAAGCGCGCGCAATTTTCCCCCGCAAATGCGCCCGTCGTAACGGCGCGGTCGCGCGGTTTTGCGGGCATCGACGGTGCGAACGTGTATTTGAAATCGAACTTTACCTTTGCGGCGGATTTCGGAACGACCGTCTTTTTTACGACGAGCATTTTGCGGGTAGCGGGAACGAACGCGACGGTCTTTACAACTGCGTCGGGGTATTCGACGGAGTTTTCGGAAAACGCGTTTTTCGTGTCGAGCGTCTGCGTCCATTTGAGCGGTTTCTGCTCTTTGCCGTCTACATAAAGGACGGCGTCGAACCATCCGTGCGAAATAAGGTAGTCGACGGGCTGACCGTAGCGGCGGTCGGCGACGGCGACGGCGGGGGTCAGGTGCGCATAACGCTGCTGTTGCTGGAGCCCGAGATAGTCGACGACCGTCGAGACGTGTCCGTTGGCAATCATGGCCGTGCCGTAGCGTGATTTGTCGACCGTGCCGCCCTCGCCCGATACGCTCGAAACAAACTTGTCGGCGAATATGTTCAATGCCGCAGCGGACATCGCAAAAGCTGCAAAGATTTTCTTCATGGTGTCGTGGGTAGTATTGTTGGTATTGTGCAAACGTCATACGTTTGAGCGAAGCGGGTTATCGCAAAAACGCGCCGACGCTTCAAGAAAAAAGTCCTTTCGGTAAACAGTTTACCGAATCCGCGCCTTTTTGCTGTTGCATATCGCGCGGAGTCGTTTTAACCTTTTTTTATGAAAAGATTTTTTACATACGGCGCGAAATTTTTGCCGCTGATTGCCCTCTGTTTCGGGGCGTTTTCGGCGCAGGCAAAACAGTTCAGAATTCCGAAGAATGCGGCGGAGGACACCGACAGGATTATGTCGCAGAAGTATTGGGACATCTGGAACGAGGATGTTCAGCGGAAAATCGACGCAGACATCGAGGCGAACCGCAAGGCGGACGCCGTCGTAAATGTCGGGCAAATCAAGGACGGTACGGAAGTTGTCGTCGAACAGATTTCGCACGACTTCGTTTTCGGCGCGCACTTCTTCAACTTCGACCAACTCGGCGACCCCGCGCTCAACGCAAAGTACAAGGCTCTCTACGGTTCGCTTTTCAATTCCGCAACGGTATCGTTCTATTGGTACACTTTCGAAATGCAGCCCAACCGTCCGCGTTTCAAGAGCGAATATTGGGACGGTCAGAAATATTGGAACAAGTCGAAGTCTCCCAGTACCGAGCCGCACTGGCGCAGACCCGCTCCCGAAAACGTAATCAAATACTGCAAGGAAATGGGAATCCGCATCCACGGACACCCGCTCATTTGGGACATCCGCTTTTTCCACATCCCCACTTGGCTGCTTGAATCGTGCCTTACCGACCCGCAGGAACGCGAGGTTTTTATGCGCGACATCATCACGAAACTGCCCGAGTTCGGCGTGCGCCCCAAGCCCGAAGTCTATACCGAAAAGTATCAAAAGCTGACGGGCAAGGACCTCTCGAAAATGTTCCCCGTGCTGTCGGCGAATCTCAAAAAGGCTTTCGAAAAGCGCATAATCGAAATCGCCGAATACTACGGCGATACCGTGGACAGTTGGGATGTCGTAAACGAGGCTGTGCAGGCGTACAAGCAGGGCGGTTTCAAGGACGGCGACAAGCTGATGAAGTCGCGCTTCGGCGTGATTATGCCCGCCGACTTCGTTTTCGACGCATTCCAGACCGCGCAAAAGCACTTCCCCAAGAAAGTCAAGCTGAACATCAACGACTATCTGATGGGCAAGGACTACCGCAATATGATTGAGGAAATGCTCTCGCGCGGATGTAAGATAGACATCGTGGGTTCGCAGATGCACATCTTCAACCCCAAGGCGAGCCTCGACATCGCCGCGGGCAAGGCGTCCGAACGTATGCGCCCCGAGGGAATCCGCAACATTATGAACGGTATCGACGTGGGCAAGCCCATCCACTTGAGCGAAATTACAATCACTGCGGCGGGCAACGACGAGCGCGGCAGAATGATTCAGGCAATCATTGCGCGCAATCTCTACAGAACGTGGTTTAGCATAAAGCCGATGATGGGCATCACTTGGTGGAACGTCGTGGACGGTTGCGGAATGGCGGGCGAGCCGTCGCTCTCGGGGCTGTTCACGCGCGCCATGAACCCCAAGCCCGCGTTCTTCGCGCTCGACGAGCTTATCAACCACGAGTGGCGCACGAATCTTTCGGCAAAGCCCGACGCCGACGGCAATGTAAAGTTCCGCGGCTTCAAGGGCAGATACCGTCTGTCGTGGTTCGACAAAGACGGCAACGAGCAGTTCAAAATTGTAAACGTAAAATAACACAAAAAAAGGGAATATTATGAAAATCAAATATATGGTGGCGGGGCTTATCGCGGCCTCTGCGGTGTTCGCGCAAGCGAAGCAGTTCGTAATTCCGAAGAATGCGGCGCAGGATACCGACAAGATTATGTCGCAGAAGTATTGGGACATCTGGAACGAGGATGTTCAGCGGAAAATCGACGCAGACATCGAGGCGAACCGCAAGGCGGACGCCGTCGTAAATGTCGGGCAAATCAAGGACGGTACGGAAGTTGTCGTCGAACAGATTTCGCACGACTTCGTTTTCGGCGCGCACTTCTTCAACTTCGACCAACTCGGCGACCCCGCGCTCAACGCAAAGTACAAGGCTCTCTACGGTTCGCTTTTCAATTCGGCGACGGTTGCGCTTTACTGGCAGCAGTTCGAACCGCAGCCCAACCGCCCGCGTTTCGTCTCGGAATATTGGGACGAACAGGACTACTGGAACAAGTCGGAATCGCCCAAGACCGAGCAACACTGGCGCAGACCCGCTCCCGAAAACGTCGTCAAGTTCTGCAAGGAAATGGGAATCCGCATCCACGGGCACCCGCTCATTTGGGACAACCGTTATTGGCACATGCCCACTTGGCTCTTCAAGGATTGCCTGACCGACCCCTCCGAACGCGAATTTTTCGACAAGGAAATCATCAAAAAGTATCCCGTTTTCGGGAACGAGGGAATCCGCGAGGAATATACCGAAACGTTCAAGAAAATGACTCCGCAGGAGCTTTCCGCCAAGCTTCCCGTATTTGCCGAAAATCTCAACAAGGCTTTCGAAAAGCGCGTCAAGGAGCTTGCCGAGTATTACGGCGGCGAAATCGACAGTTGGGACGTCGTGAACGAGTCGTCGCACGCCTATGGAAAGGGTCAGTTCCAAGAGGCGAAAGACTGCGCGCTGATGAAAATCTGGTGCGGTATCATGCCGTCCGACTTCACGTTCAAGGCGTTCCAGACCGCCCAGAAGTCGTTCCCCGAAAGCGTCAAGCTCAACATCAACGACTACAATATGAAGCCCGCATACCGCGACCAAATCAGGGAGTTGATTGCACGCGGCTGCAAAATCGACATTGTAGGTTCGCAGATGCACCTCTTCGACCCCAAGACAAGCAAGGCGATTGCCGAGGGCAAAATCCCCGCGGGTGTAAATCCCGAAAATGTCTGGGAGACGATGAAGCTTATCGATGTCGGCAAGCCCATTCACCTGAGCGAAATTACCATCACCGCCGTCGATACGACCGAGCGCGGCAGAATGGTTCAGGCAATCATCACGCGCAATGCCTACAGGTTGTGGTTCAGCATAAAGCCGATGATGGGCATTACTTGGTGGAATGTCGTCGACGACTGCGGTGCCCCCGGAGAGCCTTCGCTTTCGGGTATTTTCACGCGCGGTATGAATCCCAAGCCCGCGTTCTATGCGCTTGACGAGCTTATCAACCACGAGTGGCGCACGAACCTTTCAGCAAAGCCCGACGCCGACGGCAATGTAAAGTTCCGCGGCTTCAAGGGCAGATACC
>URJY01000026.1 GCA_900548275.1 uncultured Opitutales bacterium
GCCTTATCGTCGGCAGCGTCAGATGTGTATAAGAGACAGGATTAGCGCGACTTTCGAAGCCGCCAATTTCCGCTGTCCGTCTTCGCCGAAGCCGTCCAACGAAATCTGTCTTGTGTATTTGGCGAAATTTTCCATCGCCCGAAATGAAAGCATTTTTTGCGCGGACGAGTCAAAGATTTTTTCGCGCCACAATGAAATTGACACCCCCCGCCCCGTTTTGTTATCATCCCGTTTTATGAAGCGTATGCGTATGTCTATTATAGAGGGGAAAAAGTTTGCGCGTCTTTGTGCCGCAGTTCTGTTTTTCGGAATGTCGGCGGCATCCGCCGAAGACTTCGCGCTGTCGAAAGACGGCGCGGCTCTCGTGCCCATTGTCATGCCCGATACGCCGACGCGCGCCGAGGAGTACGCCGCGCAGGAGTTAAAGGAGCACCTCGACAAAATCACGGGCGGCACTTTCGAAATCGTCAAATTCTCGACGGCGGACAAGTCGAAGCCCGCCGTCTATGTGGGCGATACGCCGAAAGCGCGCGGGCTTTTCGGAGACCCCGAAAAGTTCGGATTCGACGCGATAAAAATCAAAACCGCGCCCGACGCGCTCGTAATCGGCGGACACAAAAAGCGCGGCACGATTTTCGCCGTCGAAACATTCCTCGAAGACACGCTCGGCGTGCGTTGGTGGACGGCGGGCGAATCGTACATTCCGCGTTCGCCGACGCTCTCCGTTCCCGAGCAGAACACCGACTACGCGCCAATACTTAAGCGCAGGGTGCTCGACTACATCCCCGCGTGGACTGCCCCGCGTTTCACCGCGCGCTGCCGCGCGGGAGAGCTTATCTTCGCCGACAAGACGCTTCAGCGGCAGGTCAACAGCGGCTTTGCAGTCGGCTATCACTCGGCGTACCAAATTCTGCCGCCTGCAAAATATTTCGAAAAACATCCCGAATGGTATTCGGAAATCGGCGGCAAGCGCGTGCACAAAGTCAAGGGCGAACAGCTCGCGCAACTGTGCCTTACAAATGCCGAAATGCGGGCGGAGTTCGTCAAAGTTGTGCTCGAAAAAATCCGCAAAAAACCCGACGCCGAATTTGCGCACATATCGCAAAACGACTACTATAATTACTGCGAGTGCAAAAAGTGCACCGACTTTGTAAACGCCCACGGCGGCGAGCAGTCGGCACTAATCGTCGACTGGGCGAACGCGGTTGCCGAAGCCGCGGAAAAGGAGTTTCCGAACATAAAAATAGTTACGTTCGCCTATCAGTACGGCCGCCGCGCCCCCAAGAACATCAAGCCGCGCCACAACGTCTGGATTGAGCTTTGCACCATCGAATGCGACTTCGCCCACCCGCTCGAAACCGACACCGACTACGCTTTCACGCCCGACATCAAAGAGTGGAGCAAGCTCACCCGCAACCTCACAATCTGGAACTACGTAACGAATTTCAAAAACCACCTCTACCCCTACCCCAACTTCAACTGCCTCAAGCCCGACATCGAATTTTTCGTCCGCAACGGCGCGGTCGGGCTTTTCGAGCAGGCCGACGCGTACTGCAACGTCGGCGATATGGTGCGCCTGCGCTACTGGGTGCTTTCGCATCTGATGTGGAATCCGAGCCTCGACACGAAAAAGTTGGTGCGCGAATTTCTCTACGGCTACTACACGCCGGAAGTCGGCGCGATTTTCGAAAAGTACATCTGGCTGATAAACGACAAAGCCCTCGGCACGAAATATGCGCAGTCGATAGGCTTCGACGACATCCTTGCGTGGATGGACATCGACACGTTCATTCGGGCGGCGGCGTTGATGGAGGACGCGCTCGACAAGGCGGTCGAGCTCGAGGCGAAAGACCCCGAAAAATACCGCGGGCTCGCCTCGAAAGTGCGGCGCGACAGAACATCGTTCGACTGGTTCGCGGTGATGAACTACGCCAACGCGCAAATGCTCGCCGAGCGCGAGGGCAAAACGATAACGCGGATGCGCGACGTAGAATACACCGCCGAAAAAATGATAAAGGTCTTCGAGCAGAACAAGACCACGGGAATGATTCCCAACTACGACCGCGCGAAGTTCGAGAAGTCGTGGTACAGAATCAAAAAGGCTGCGGCAAACCAGAAGGAATACCTGAAGAATGCGAAGCGCAATTTCGCGCCCGCGGATATCCTGACGGCGTTCCCCGCGGAGTCGTTCCGCGAATTTCAGGACGACCACTTTATGCAGTCGAGCCCGCGCGACAGGCGCATACACATACCCGTCGAGTTCGTCGCCGACCCGCTCGCATCGAACGGCTTCGCGTCGAAACTCTACGACGGCGACACTTTCACAATGCCCTACCGCGACTACCTTATGAAGCTCAAGTCCGCCTCGGGCAAAAAATCGAAGGAGCGCACCTACACAATCTACGCCTACATCAGCACAAAAGGCGCGAAAAACGCGTTCAAAACAATCTACGACAAAAAGTGGCGCGACATCAAAACGGACGGGGAATATATGCTGGTAAACATCGGCAAATTCGCCTACACGCCCGAATCGCTCGCGCGCAAATACGCCATCTGCCACAAGCTCACAATCACCCCTAAAGACCCGAAAAACTTCCTGCTCGACCGCGTCGTAGTCGTCGAAAACTAACCCGAAATACAACCGAAAAATGGATACTAAAAAATACCTTGCAATCTCACTCTTCGCGCCGCTTTCGCTGCTCTGCGCGTGCAAAGAGCAACCCGTAAAACTCGCCGAAAACGGAAACGCCCTCGCGCCGATTGTCGTGCCCGACAACCCCACGCGCGCCGAAGAGTACGCCGCAAAGGAACTAAAGGAACACCTCGACAAAATCACGGGCGGCACTTTCGAAATCGTCAAGTTCTCGGCGGCGGACAAGTCGAAGAAGTCGGTATACCTCGGCGACACCCCGCAAACGCGAAAGCTCGCGCCCGACTTCGACCCGAAGAAAGTTCCGTTCGACACCACGCTCGTCAAGACCGCCGACGGCAACCTGCTAATCGGCGGGCACGCGCGGCGCGGCACGCTCTACGCCGTGTACTTGTTTTTGGAGGACGAACTCGGCACGAAATGGTGGACGGCAAAGGAATCGTTCATTCCGAACAAGCCGACGATAACACTGGGCGCAATCGACAAAAAATATTCGCCGCCGCTTCAGTTCCGCCAGACAAACTACATACCCGACAGCTTCAACTGGAAGTTTGCGGCGCGCAACAAAAACGGGCAGCTCAAGCCCGACGACAAGGAACTTTCGAAGGAGATTTCGCAAAGCTTTGCAATCGGCTACCACTCTTTCTACAAAATCATGCCGCCCGAAAAATACTTTGCGAAACATCCCGAATGGTATTCTGAAATCGGCGGCAAGCGCGTTTTCAAAGTGCCCGAGCGCGGGCTTGCGCAGCTCTGCCTTACAAATGCCGAAATGCGCGCCGAGCTCATAAAAAATATCCGCGAAAAGCTCGCGCGGATGCCCTACGCCCGCTTCGTGCACGTCTCGCAAAACGACTACTACAATTACTGCGAATGCAAAAAGTGCTCCGACTTCGTAAACGCCCACGGCGGCGAACAGTCGGCTCTGATTGTCGATACGGCAAACGCCGTCGGCGAGGCAATCGAAAAAGACTACCCCGACACGCGCGTCGTTACGTTCGCCTACCAGTACAGCCGCCGCGCCCCCAAGAATATCAAGCCGCGCGGCAACGTCTGGATTGAACTGTGCTCCATCGAATGCGACTTCGCCCACCCGCTCGAGTCCGACACCGACTACGGTTTCACCCCCGACATCAAAGAGTGGAGCAAGCTCACCCGCAACCTCACAATCTGGAACTACACAACCTGTTTTTCGAACTACATCATCCCCTACCCCAACATCTATCTCGTCGGCGGCGACATCCGCTTTTTCGTAAAGAACGGGGCGATTGGTCTGTTCGAACAGGGCAATTCGTTCTGCAATGCGGGCGACTTCAACAGTATGCGCCTTTGGGTTATGTCGAAGCTTATGTGGAACCCGAACCTCGACGACAAAAAGCTTGTCGACGAATTTTTGCGCGGCTACTACGGCGACGAAATCGCCGCAATCTATCGGGAATACCTCGACACAATCGAGAACCGCGCCCGCTCTGTAAAATACGCGCAGGGCTGCGACTACGTAGACACCCTCACGTGGATGGACATCCACACCTACAACAAGGCGGCAACGCTTATGCAGAAGGCTCTCGACACGGCGAAAGACCTCGAGGAAGCGGGCAAAGCCCCGCACAGCCTCCTGCGGAAAGTCTGGCTCGACAGGCTGCCGATAGACTACGTCGGCACGATGTACAACGTGCAGCTGCACAGGCTCGCCAAGCAGGCGGGCACGACAGTGGCGTACCCCAAAGACGTCGAAAGCTCGGCGCAGAACATCATAAACCGCTTCGTCAACTTCGGGACGGAACGCATCGTGCCCTATATGAAGCTCGACAAATTCAAACAGACTTGGACGAACTTCAAAAACTACGCGCGTTGGCAGAAGCAATACCTCGAAGCAAATCCGAATGTGTTCGATTCGAAAGACCTCGCCGCAAAGTTCGCGGAGGGAACATACGCCGATTTTCAGGAAGACCGCATCGAGCAAAGCGGCAACGGATGGAGCGAAGGCTGGAGCCAAATGCCGAACCAGTACATCGCCGACAAAAACGCCTCGAACGGCTGGGCGGCGAAGTGCGCCGACGCAAAACGCTTCGAGATTCAGCTGCGCGACAACCTCGCTAAACTCAAGTCCGCAAGCGGCGACGCAAATTCGGGCAAATTCAAAATCTACGCCGCCGTGCGCAACGCGGGCGACAAGACAATCGGCAGGCGCGCCTGCGCGTGGCTCAACTTCAACCCCGTCGGAAGCCACGACCCAAGAGACAAGCACCCCAGACGCATACAGCGCGTAGTCATAGACCGCGAGTTTGCGCCGTCGGACACATACGAATTTGTGGAGCTCGGGACATTCGAACACCCCGATATTTCGGGCAAACGCAAGGACGCGGTATGCCTGAAGTTCCTGCTCTACTGCGGCAAAAACTCGAACCTGCTCGTTGACAGAATCGTATTCGTAAGACAGTAAAAATGAAAAAATCGGCATATATAATCGCCGCCGCCGCGGGCGTTCTCCTCGCGGCGTACCGTTGCGGCGCGGAAACCGAGCAGCAGCGGCAAATAATTCTCTCGGGCGGCTCGAACGCGCTTGCCGAAATTGTCGTGCCCGACGCCCCCACTCACTGCGAGAACTACGCCGCGGGCTTTCTGAAAAAATACCTCGACAAAGCCTCGGGCGCGAACTTCGCGATAACCCGCGAGTCGGCTGCGGGAAAAGGCAAGCCCGCAATCTATGTCGGCGCGACAAACCGAGCAAAAGCCGCCCTGCCGAACTTCGACCCCGAAACCGCAGACTACGACACGGCAGTCCTCAAGACCTGCGGCGGCGACATCGTAGTCGGCGGGCACAAAAAGCGCGGCACGCTCTACGCGGCGGCGATGTTTCTCGAAGAAAACATAGGCGTGCGTTTCTGGGCGGACGACGGAATCTGCGTTCCGCAGAACGGAAAAATTGCGGTCGGCGAAATCGACAAAATCTCCGCGCCCGCATTCCAGCTGCGCAAGGTGGACTACAAGGTCGGGCAAAACTTCGAGCTTGCCGCCGCCCTGAAAAGCTCGATACTGCCGTCGACGAACCCCGAACTGCGGCGGGAAATCGACGAGTGTTTCGCCGTATCCTACCACTCGGCATACAAAATAATTCCGCCGAAAAAGTATTTCAACGAACACCCCGAATGGTTCGCGAAAATCGGCGGCAAGCGCGTTTTCGAACACGCGCAACTGTGCTTTACAAACGACGAAATGGCGGCGGAATTTGCGCGCAACGTGCTCGCCGCGCTCGAAAAACGCCCCTACGCCCGCTACGTGCACGTCTCGCAAAACGACTGGAACGGATGGTGCGAATGCGCCAAATGCGCGGCTTTCGAAAAGGCGCACGGCGACGCCCATTCCGCGCCGATTCTGGCGTTCGCCAACAAAATCGCCCAAGCCGTCGAAAAGAAATATCCCGATGTCAAGGTGGTTACATTCGCCTACACGTACTCGCGCAAACCGCCCGAGGGAATAGTTCCGCGCAAAAACGTCTGGATTGAACTGTGCTCCATCGAATGCGACTTCGCCCATCCGCTCGAAACCGACACCGAATACGGCTTCACAAAGGACTTCGTCGAATGGGGAAAAATAACCGACAGAATCACGATTTGGGACTACACAACCTGCTTCAAAAACTACCAGATTCCCTACCCCAACTTCGGCGTTCTCGCAAAGAACATCGGATTTTTCAAAAAGAACGGCGCAATCGGACTGTTCGAGCAAAGCGACCAGACAAACACTGCGGGCGACTTCGTCCGCCTGCGCAACTGGTATCTGTACAAGCTGATGTGGAATCCCGCGCTCGACGCGTCCGCGCTGCTCGACGAATTTCTACGCGGCTACTACGCGCCCGAAGTCGCGCCGCTTCTGCGCGAGTACCTCGACGCGCAAACGGCGGCGGCGGAACGTACCAACTTCGCCCTCAGCTGCTACTACACCGACACCCTCACGTGGATGGACTGCGGAACTTTCGGCAAAATGCGCTCGGCGATGAAACGCGCCCTCGCAAAGGCGCGGAGGCTCGAAAAAGCCGCCCCCGAAAAGTACCGCGGGCTGACCGATAAAATCCGCCGCGAGTCGCTGCCCATAGACTACGTTGCGGTGCTGAACTACGCGCAGCTTTACGCCGCCGCAAAACGGACTGGGACTTCGGTAAAACTTCCGAAAAACGTCGAATCGCTCGCAAAGAGCATAACGGAAAGGTGGCTAAAATTCGGCACGGCGCGCATAAACCAGCACGAGACGCGCAGGCAGTTCGAAGAGTTCGCCGCCGAGCTTCCGCAAATCGCGAAACGGCAGTCCGAGTACGTCGCCGCAAAACCCGACCTTTCGCCGTCGCCCGACCTCGAAAAATTCGGCGAAAGAGGCTCGGTCGCCGAAATTCAGGAGGCGGAAATCGACCAGTGCAATTTTGCGCGCAACGTGATGTCGCGCCCCGTCGTCTACGTGAAAGACCCCGCCGCCTCGAACGGCTGGGCGGCAAAGCTCGACGCAAACTGCGAGCGTATGCGGCGTTTCGAAATAAACCTGCGCGACACTCTTGTAAAGCTGAAGTCGCCGAGCGGCAAAACTGGGCTGCGGAAATTCAAAGTCTACGCATTCGTGCGCGGGCTCGAAAGGCAGCCGCCGAACGCCGAACTCATCGCCTACACTTTCAAAAAGGGAACGTGGAACATCTATATGAAGCACGCGCAAAAATACGACGTTTTCGGCGAAGACTACAAGCCGCTGTATTGCGGCGAAATAGAGCTGGACGCCTCGCGCAAGGACGCCGCAAGTTTCCTGCTGTGGCTGCGTCTCGAGGGCGTGAAGAACTTCGACGACATCCTGCTCGACCGCGTAGTCATAGCGGCGCAGTAGCGCGGAACACGCTTTCGCAAGGCGCGGAGATGCGAAAATCTCCGCGTTTTTTTTTGCGGCAATTTGCGGATATTCCGATAAATATTTGGCTAAAAAATCGCTTGAAGTGGCAACTTAGCCCCCTAACATTACAAGCTCAATTTTTTTGTTTTTATGGATTACAGAGCCACACTCGGAATCAACCCCGACTCGGGAGAAAACGAAGTCGGGAGAAACGCGCTTTTCGAATACGTAAATATGAGGCTGTCGGCAGCGGGTCAACCCGTCTTCGGCAGCGAATCCGACTATCCCGTTCTGGAGCTTGCAAAACCGCTTCTCGAAAACTATCGGGAATTTTCCAAGCTCTCGTCGAAAATCTACTGCCCGCCCGACCTGCGCATTATGCGCTTCATCACCTCGTTCCTCGAAGACGTGATGGACGAGCGCGAGCCCGTACCCGAACTGCCGCACAAGACATTCGTGCTCGACCATTTCGGCACGGCGCGCACGCTCTCGCTGCCGCCCGACTCCGACATGTACCAGAACGCCTACGTGCAGTCGTACCGCGTAAGACAGGGCGTGCTCAACAATCCGCAAAACGACAGGCGCACCACCGCGGGCGTCTTCCACGTTGTCGAAGGCGGGCTGCCCGTGCCCGACGACAAGAAGTCCGTCCCGAAAATCGTCTTTAAAAATATGTGGAAGAAGGCGTTCGAAGCCGACGACGCGCTGCTCGAGCTTCCATTCACGTCGACGCAAAAGGACAAGGCGAAGACGTGGGTTTCGCTGCTTCTGCGCCCGATTGTCTGCCCCGCAGTTCCGAACCTTTCGAAAGCCAAGAAAATGGAAATACGCTTCTTCGCTCCGGGGGGGCTGGTTTCGAACCTCGACTTCGTCGAAAGCATTTTCGGCAACGGCGGCAATCCGTACCTCGAAAAGAACGACTCGTACCGCCAGTACGACTCGTGGACGGGCAACACGGGTTGCATAGTGCTCGCCCCGCACCTGACGAAACTCACGAAGAAAGAATTGGGGCTTCCGAATATCGCCGACGCCACCGACCGCCAGAAGCGCGACGGAATGTGTTGGAGCGACGAAAACGAGCTCTACAACGACGGCAAGCCCTTCAAGCTCACCGCCCGCGACTCGAGCGGCGTAATAGTTACCCTGCTTGCCGACAACTATTTCGGCTACTCCAAGAAAGAGGTCAAAACGCAGATTAGCTTCGCCGCAAATATGTACGGACAGTGCGAAGAGGAGCACAGCGGCGGCGCAACGGCGTTCGCAAGCCGCGACCTCGGCGAGGACTTCTGGTCGAAGTCGTACGCGCCGAACACGCGCAGCTCCTTCGCCGAACTCGTCGCGCTTCTCGGCGATTCAATCGAAGTCTTCGAAGACGGATGGGCGCGCGACAAAAAATATCCCGACGTGATATACGTCGACGCCGACTCGTATTTCTCGCTGAAAACCCAGACCGTTACTTGGCAGAAAGACGGCGTGGAGCGCAGCATCAAACTGATGCCGCACACAACCTACATCAGCCCCGCGGGCTACAAGGTCGAAATGGCGCGCCCCCACGAAAGCCGCCGCTGGCGACTCGTCGGCACGGTCGAAGAGGGAATGTACTGCCACAAGCCCGCGACGGTTTCGGGCGGCGGCAAAAGCGAAATCTCGAAAGACATATCCGACGCAATCATTCACGGGCCCTCGATTGTCGCCAACTTCAAAAAGGACATCGAACTTGTCGAGGAAATCATAAACAAAAACTACGGCTCGCGCAACAAAGACCCCTCGCAGAACAAGGGCGAAAACAGCCGCAAAATCCTCGACTCGCGCCGCACGATGGGCTCGGTCGTAAAGCTGCTCACGCCCTCGGACGACTTCACCGACGAATACAACAAGTGGGTCGAATCAATCCCGTTCTACATCCGCGAGTTCGTGCTGACGGTCAAACGCCACTACCGCCCCGAATGGAACGGCAAATGGCAGGACAAGTTCTCGGTCGACACAATCAACGGCGCGGGCGGCAACACGCTCAAATACAAGAACGCGTCGGTGCTGACTTCGTAC
Source organism: uncultured Opitutales bacterium (assembly GCA_900548275.1). Lineage (GTDB taxonomy): Bacteria > Verrucomicrobiota > Verrucomicrobiia > Opitutales > Intestinicryptomonadaceae > Merdousia. Next base: position 9,566 of record URJY01000026.1, read on the forward strand.
CTGCGAATCGGCTTCACCGAAGACGGCTCTTGGCGCACTTTCAGCCTGCGCAAAGACTTCGCGCCGTCGGTCAAGCTGCAGATGGAGGACGACATCACAAGCTCGGTGGTCGTCCCGCGCAACTCGGTGGAATACCTGCCGTCGGGAATGGCGAAGCACCCGAAGGAATCCGTAAAATTCACGGAGAACTGCGAGTTCCGCCTCTTCCAGCGTCCCGACGAGGCAATCGTGCGCGGCTACGACAAGCGCGCGGAATCGGATATGTCGAAAAAGGCGGTGTTCTTCTCGAACTACGAACCGCTCGACAGGGAACAGGTTCGCGAAATGGCGGACGACGTTCTGCGCTTCGACAAATTCACAGCCCCGATGCGCGAAAACCTTTCGCAGTTCCTCGACGAAGAGTCGCCCGCCTACGCGGTCTCGTCGGCGAATCCGCGCCTCGTCAACGGCAAGCCGAGCAAGAACGTACGCTACCTGCAAAACAGGGAGGATTTGGTAAACAAGCGCAAATACTACATCGCCGATGTCGGCATGCGGCTTGCGCGCAAAATCCCGCTCGGGAAAGCCGTTCCGCACCCCGTGTGCGCGGTGATTTCGGGCAGGCGCAACAACCCCGCGGGCGATGGAATCCGCTCGCTTGCGGTGCACGGCCCGCTACACTACTTGGAGCTGCCCGAACTGTTTATGGAATACATCGCGTCGATGACGGGCAAGTCGCCGTCGACGGTCGGCGCGGGGCTTGAAGGGGCGATGACGAAAGCTCCGTTCAACGCGCTCTGCCCGATTACCGACCTGAACAACGCGCTCGTTTCGTTCGCGCTGACGGGCTACGACGGATGGCTGAGCAGCGCGGGATACCTCGGTCCGAAATACAGAATCGACCACGACATCAGCCTGCTCGTCCCCGAAATCTGGTCGCGAATGAAGCCCGACGAGCTCAAGCCCGAAACGCTCATCCGCGACGGACTTCTCGAACGCTGCAAAGACTTCGAGTACGAAGGCAAAAAGGTGCTCGCCTCGCGCCTCGGCTGGCGCATTACCGACGAGTTCGTCAAACGCTTCTTCGGCAGAATCTTCTCGACCCCCGCGTCGATATTCACGCCCGATATGCTGCGCCCCGAACTTCAGGATATGGCGACTTTCGCCGACGGAATGGACAATATGGTCGGCGCGCACAAACGAGCCGCCGAAATGTACTTCAACGACGGTTCGATTGAGGGCGCGTGCCCGCCGCTCAAGGCTCTGCTGCACATTATGCGCGACGGCAACTACGAGGGCAAGACGCTCGAAGACAAGTCAATCCGCGATATGTTCACGTTCGAAAGCGTGATAAATTCGGAGTGGTACGCCGAAAGGCTCATCACCCGCCAGCAGATTGAGGTCAACCACCTGCAGACTGTTCTGGCCGACTTGCAGTCGCTGCCCGCCGAGGAGAAGACGCCGCAGACGGCGGCGGAAATCGAATCAATCCGCGCGCGAATCAAAACGGTGAAGAGTATGGGCTTCCTGAAATCGCTTGCGGGAACGCTCGGTGCAGACCCGTTCGTGCTCTGATTTACAGGCTTGACGAATTTTTGCGCACAATGTACCGTCCGATTCTTCGAACGGTACATTTTTTATGACCCTAAAAATCGCTCCCATTTGCGCGGCGGTAATCGCCGCATTCTGCCCGCTTTTCGGCAAAGACGTCTACGTTTCGTCCTCGGCGGGCGACGACAAAAACGACGGCTCGATTTCCGCGCCCCTGCGCACAATCGCGGCTGCCCCCAAAGATTCGGTCAAACTTTTCCTCAAGCGCGGCGACGTGTTTTTCGAAACGTTGCAGGGCTTCAAAAATTCGGAAATCGACGCGTACGGCGACGGCAAAAAGCCGCTGCTTTGCGGGCTGAAAATCCTCGGGAACAACGGCGCGTGGGAAAGGATGCCGTCGGATGTCTGGCGGCTCGACCTTGCCGAACAGCAAAATTTCGGCGGCTACAAGGCGGTCGGAAAAACGAACAACATCGGCGCAATCTACTATCCGGAAGAGGACAAAATCTACGGACACCTCGTGCAGCGCGCCGCAATGCTCGCCGCCGACGGCGACTTCTGGGCGGGCGACGCATTCTACGCGACAAACGTACAAAGCCCGAAAACGCAGTTCAAATACCTCTATTTCAAGTCGAAAAAACACCCGTCGGAACTCGGCAAAACGGTGTCGTTCATCACCTACTCCTACGGCATCCGCGACCTGCGAAACTGCACCGTAAGAAACGTCGCCGTCAAGGGATTCGGCGTGCACGGCGTAAGCAGGGCGTGGAACTGCAGATTCGAAAACCTCGAAATAGACCTAATCGGCGGAAGCGTACAGCTCTCGTATCCGCAATGGGTAAGGCTCGGCAACGGCGTGGAATTTTGGATAAGCACGAACAATCCGTGCAACAACAACACTGTCGCGGGCTGCAAAATCTCGCGCACATACGACTGCGGCGCGACAATTCAGGGGCACGGCGAAACGCTCAAAGCCGAAAACATCAAATTCGTCGGCAACTATTTCTTCCGCTGCCGTCAGGCGTTCGAGCACTTTTTGACCGCGAAAAAATCGGCGGCATACGCAAACTGCGAGTTCTCCGACAACAAATGTTTCGATATGGGCGAGAACGAATTTTCAACGCCCGAAAGCCGCGACGCAAACCTGCTTTCCTACGAGCGCAACCCGATTGAAGGGCTGTCGATAAGGAACAACATTTTCTGGGGCGCGCCCGTCTACGCACTGCACTCGCACCCCGCCAAGCTCGAAAACAACACGTTCTACGTCTACCGCGGGCAGTACCTGCGCCACAACAGGGGTAAGCCCGAAGAGACAATCTGGGCGGACTCCGAAGCGGATGTCGAAAAGTTCAAGTCGGCTGTCGGCGACGCGTCGGACAAGTTCGTAATCGTGGAGCGTTCCGACACGCAGCTTCGCCGCGAAGTGCTCGAAAGCGCGTTCGCGCCGCAAAAGGAGAAAATAGAGCGCAAGACGCGCGAAAAATACCGCAGGGACTCTTTCTTCAGAAAATAACACAAACCAAACAATCCGTATATGATAAAGCACATCAAACACATCTGCGCGGTATTTCTGACGTTCGCCGCCGCGCACTCTGGGACGGGAAAAGACGTGTACATTTCGTCGTCGACGGGCAACGACAAAAACGACGGCTCGATTTCCGCGCCCCTGCGCACAATCGCAGCCGCCCCCAAAGACGGCGTAAACGTCTTCCTCAAGCGCGGCGACGTTTTCTTCGAACCGCTCGAAGGCTTCAAAAACTCGAAAATCGGCGCATACGGCAAGGGCAAAAAGCCCCTCCTGTGCGGGCTGAAAATCCTCAAAAACAACGGCGCGTGGGAAAAACTGCCCGACGGCGTGTGGCGGCTCGACTTGACAAAACAGCAAAACTTCGGCGGCTACAAGGCATACGGAGTGCAAAACAACATCGGCGCGGTCTACGACACCGAAAACGACCGCATTTACGGTTGCCTGACCCGCACCTACAAGGGTATGCGCGACCCCGCCGACTTCTGGGTGTCCGACGCCGACGCGAACGAAGTAAAACCCAAAGACAACAAGTTCACCCACCTGTTTTTCAAGTGTTCCACACACCCGTCGGAACTCGCAGGAAAAATCGCGTTTCTGCCGTACAATTTCGGTATCCGCGGAATCCGCAACTGTACCGTGCAAAACATCGCGGTCAAAGGCTTCGGCGCGCACGGCATAAGCAAGGCTTGGAACAGCAAATTCGTCGGCATAGACATCGACCTAATCGGCGGTTCGCTCCTGCGTAGCTACAAATCGTGGGTGCGCTTCGGCAACGGAATCGAATTTTGGATGGAAGAGAAAGACCCGTGCAACGACAACCTCGTAGAGGGCTGCACAATCTCGCGCACGTTCGACTGCGGCTCGACGATACAGGGCAATCTCGGCAAAAACTCGCGCCCGAAAAACATCGTCTTCCGAGGGAACAAATTCCTGCGCTGCCGTCAGGCGTTCGAGCACTGGACGGGTACGCCCCACGAAACGAGCGTCTACGAGAACTGCGAATTTTCCGACAACCTCGCGTTCGATTCGGGCTTCAACGAATTCGACACGCCCTACAACGTGGATTCGTCCCTGCTCTCCTACGAGCGCAAGCCGATAAGCGGGCTGACGATAAAAAACAACGTCTGCTGGGGCGCACCCGTCTACTACTCGTCGGGCAACCATCCCGCGAAGCTCTCGGGCAACATATTCTACACGTTTAAAGACACCTACCTTTACGGAAGCGGACGGAAAGATGTTGTAGTCAACGCCGAATCCGAAGCCGACATCCCCAAGCTTAAAGCCGCGCTGAAAAACGAAACCGACACCGTGTTCTTGGTCGACCGCAACGATTCCAAAACGCGGGCGGAAATAATAGACAAATACTTCGGCGAAATGAAGGAGCTCATTGCCGAGCGCGACAAAAAACGCCCGCGCGACTATTACCAGCGCAAGCTCTTCCAGAAACGGTAGGCCTCCGACGCCCCCCCGAAAGACCGCCCCGCCCGCGGTCTTTTTTTGTACCCGCCGCCCGCCCGACATATCTGATTAAACTTGACGCATACGCGCGGCGGAATAACTTTCATGGGGAACAATAAAACAACACAGCCTAATTATGCTACCCACTAAAGATTTCGAAAAAATCGTCGGTGCGGAAAACGTTTTCGCGTCGGTCGCCGACAGACAGTCCTACGCGTACGACTCCGCCGTTCTCAACCCCGTAACCCCCGCGCTCGTGGTCGCCCCCGAAACCACGGAACAGCTCGGGCAGGTAATCGCCCTCTGCTACAAACACGGTCTGCCTATGACCGTTCGCGGCGCTGGCACAAACCTTTCGGGCGGAACAATTCCCGACTCGACAGAATCGGTTGTAATCCTTACTCAGAAGCTCAACCGCATAATAGAAATCAATTCCGCCGACCTCTACGCAGTCGTAGAACCGGGGGTGATAACGGCGAAATTCGCCTCGGCGGTCGCGCAGAAGAACCTCTTCTACCCGCCCGACCCGGGGTCGCAAGCGGTCTCGACAATCGGCGGCAACATCGCCGAAAACGCGGGCGGGCTGCGCGGGCTTAAATACGGGGTTACAAAAGACTACGTTATGGGGCTCGAATTTTTCGACTCGAAAGGCGACATCGTAAAGACGGGCTCGCGCACCGTAAAATGCGTTACGGGCTTCAATCTGGCGGGTCTGATGGTGGCGTCGGAAGGCACGCTCGGAATCATCTCGAAGGCGATTCTCAAACTCGTTCCGCCACCGAAGGCATCGAAGGCAATGATGGCGGTCTTCGACGACGTGCAGAAAGCCGCCGACGCCGTAGCCGACATCATCGCCGCGCACATTCTGCCGTGCACGCTCGAATTTATGGACAACGTCACAATCAATATGGTCGAAGACGACGTTAAAATCGGTCTTCCGCGCTCGGCGCAGGCCATATTGCTCATCGAAGTCGACGGACACCCCGCGCAGGTCGAAGACGACGCCGCGACGGTCGAAAAACAGCTTTCGAAAAACGGCGCGTCCTCGGTTGTGGTCGCGCGCGACGCCGACGAGAAGAACAAAATCTGGGAGGCGCGCCGCAAGGCTCTGCCCGCGTTGGCGCGCCGCCGCCCGACAATCGTCCTCGAAGACGCCACCGTTCCGCGCTCGAAAATTCCCGCAATGATTGAAACCGTAAACGACGTTGCCGCAAAGTACGACCTGCTCGTGGGCACGTTCGGACACGCGGGCGACGGCAACCTGCACCCGTCCATCCTCTGCGACAGACGCGACAGGGAGGAATTCGCGCGCGTAGAAAAAGCCATCGACGAACTGTTTACCCGCACAATCGAAATGGGCGGCACGCTCTCGGGCGAACACGGAATCGGCACGGCAAAGGCAAAGTGGCTCGAGCTTGAAACCTCGCCCGCGACAATCGAATTCGCCCGCAATATGCGCCGCGCAATCGACCCCAAACGCCTCTTCAACCCGTCGAAAACAACCGCTATATAACAATGGACAATCTGAAAAATTTGGCGGACGAACTTTCGCAGCTCGACGACAAGTTCGTCAAATGTATGCGTTGCGGAACGTGCCAGTCGGTCTGCCCCGTCTTCGCCGAAACGAAGAGGGAGTCCGACGTAACGCGCGGCAAACTCGCCCTGCTCTCGAACCTCGCACAGGGGCTTATCGACGACCCCAAAGCCGTCCGCGAACGCCTCGACCGCTGCCTGCTCTGCGGCTCGTGCCAAAGCGCGTGCCCGTCGGGCGTGTTGATTCTCGACATCTTTATGCGCGCGCGCGAAATCTCCGCGCAGTATATGGGGCTCAACCCGATAAAGAAAATCGCCTTCCGCGTGATGCTCTGCAACCCGAAGCTTTTCGCGTTTCTGGTGAAGGCGGGAAGACCCTTCCACCCGCTCTTTATGCGCGACCAAAAAAACGCGCCCCACACCGCAAAAGCACCGCTGATGAAACTTGCCATCGGCGACCGCCGACTGCCCGTAATGCCGAAATTTTCCATCGGCGAAAAATACGGCGACCTCGACATCCCCGCGGGCAAGTCGGGAATAAAAGTGCTCTTCTTCACGGGATGCGTCGGCGACAAAGTCTACACGAACGTGAGCGAAGCCTGTCTTAAAATCTTCAAACACTTCGGCGTGGGCGTGCGCATTCCGAAGAATCTGGCTTGCTGCGGAATCCCCGCGCTCGCCTCGGGCGACGTGCCAAGCTTCGAAAAAATGCTCGTCCACGACATCGACATAATCGCGAAAAACGACTTCGACTACATCGTAACCGCCTGCGCCTCGTGCACCGAAACAATCGGCGAACTCTGGGCGAAGTACGCCCCGCCGCAATACGCGGACAAGGCGCGGAAAATCGGCGCAAAGGCAATCGACATCAACGCCTTCCTAACCGACGTGCTGAAGGTGGACCTCTCGCCGAAGTCGCACGGCGTCGCGCCCGAAAAAATCACCTACCACGATTCGTGCCACTTGAAGAAGTCGCTCGGAATCTGGGAACAGCCGCGCCGACTGCTCAAGGCAAACGCCGACTACCAGTTCGTGGAAATGAACGAAGCCGACAAATGCTGCGGGTGCGGCGGAAGCTTCACACTGACGCACTACGACATCTCGAAACGGATCGGCTCGCGCAAACGCAACAATATCGTGGCAAGCGGCGCGCGAACGGTGGCGTGCGGATGTCCCGCGTGTATGATGCAGATTTCGAATATGCTCGCGCTAAACGGCGACGAAGTGAAAGTTAGGCACGTCGCCGAAATTTTCGCCGACACGCTCGACTAATCCGCTTCCGCAAAAAAAAGCGGCTGCGCAAAGACGCGCCGCCGCAAAATGCGGACACACTCCGCCCGCAGTCGGGGCGGGTTAAAACCTACTTCGAACGTTTCGAACGGTCTTTCCGTCCGACAAGCTTTGCGGCAAACAGGCAGAGCGCACAGCCCGCCGCGACAATCAAAGAGGCAAAACTGCAAAATATACAACCGAACATAGCTACATTTATAACAAACCCGTCAAGAGGGTATCGCAAAAAAAACAAAAATCCCCCCCCAAGCCTAAAAAATCTCGACAAGGTTTACCGTATCCCAAATAATACAACATTCAAACTGGGAGAATATTATGTACGCTAAATTTTTCAAACGCGTCATCGATTTGGTGGGGGCGTCAGTGCTTTTTGTGTTGCTGTTGCCCGCATTGGCGGTTCTTTATGTATTGATCCGCACACAGTTGGGCGCACCTGTAATATTCAGGCAGCCGCGCCTCGGCAAAAACGAAAAAATCTTCGATGTCATAAAATTCCGTTCTATGACCGACGAAAAAGACGGAGACGGCAAACTGTTGCCCGACGAAATGAGGCTGACAAAATTCGGTTCCTTTCTGCGCAAAACAAGCCTCGACGAAATCCCCCAACTGCTGAATATCATTAAAGGCGATATGTCGTTTATCGGCCCGCGTCCGTTGGTGGTTATGAACCTCCCGTATTTTACGGAGGAAGAGCACCACCGCCACGATGTCCGCCCCGGGATAACGGGGTTGGCTCAAATCAACGGCAGAAACAATCTTACAAACGACGAGAAATTCGCCCTCGATTTAAAGTACGTAAAAAACATAACATTTTTGAACGACGTAAAAATCGTGCTGACAACGATTATCAAAGTCCTAACTTGCTCGGATATAAACGTGATAACCCACGCCGATACATTGTGTATTGAGCGCGCGCATATGCTCAAAGACAAAAATCCCGCAGAAACGAAAAAATAGAAATCTGTGAAAAAGAAATTCGAAGTCTTCGCGCTATCGGTATTGTTTTTATCCCTAACAACACAGCTCTTCGGCGCGGCAGGGTACGACTTTTCAGCACTGCTCAACCCCGCAAATCTCGAAAATGTCGATACCGTCTGCCGAAACTCGGCGGGGGCGCAGGTGTTCGGAATCTCGTTCGACAAAATTTCCGTCGCATCGGGCAAAAGCGCGTTCGGGGTAAACGTGCCGCAAAGAGTGGTGATAACAAACCTGCGGCTCGACGTATTCGCACAAAATCTGACGCAGGACGAACTCGACAAAGCCCGATTTCCGCGACCGCTCGACTTCGAAATAGTCGGGCTTTCGATGACCGTATTCGGCAAGAAAAACATAATGAAAATAACCGCCTCGCAAGCGCGGCTTTTCAAAAAAAACATCCTCTATTTCTCCGACGACGCAACGCTGTCGGTCGGCGAAAAATCCGTAAACCTCGGCAAAAACGCCACCGCGGAGTTAAAAGGCAGAACGCTGATAATAAGAAGCAAATCGGCGGGAAACTTGGCGATAAAGATATAAACGTCAAGCTCCTCGGCACATTTGCGCATTCCGTCGGTCGCCGTCGAAACAACGTCCACGGCGTCCGCATAATCTATGCCAAACTTGCTCCTGCTTCCGCCACGCTCACCTCTGCGCTCCTCGGTTTTGTAATACTCCACCACACGCCGACACATCAAATACGCGTCAATGTTGTCCTTGTCGTAGGTAGTCTTCAAATTGTCGCGTAAGATTGCGCGTAAAGACTTGCCCACAATACGCCCGTCAAGGTCAATCTGATTTACAGTAAGGGAATAGTTTACCTGCCCCACAGAACCGCCCGCATAGTTTCTCGCAAGATTTATAACCCTGCTTCCGTCCTCCTCGCTCACGCCGCTTCGCTCAAGGTCGCGCTGGAAACGCTCCAATCCCTCGTACTCGTCAAACCACATACGCGTAAACCAACGCCCGCTTTCAATAAGCCTGTCAACGGCAGTCTTGCGCACCCCGTCCGAACGCCTGCGAATGTTCGCATTCACACGCTGCAAAGGCGAAGCATTCGCATTCAGCTCAGTCATCTGGCAAATAAAGCCAAACGCCTCATTCACGCGGGGAGACTCCCTCAACGCGCTGTTCAACGCCGCAAAAGCTCGCGGACAACGGTCGGCAACGGTTTTATCGCCCTTTATTACGTCGGAAATAAACTGCGCCCAACCCTCGCCGATTCGCTCGCGCCCCTTGTAGGAAAATTCCCCGAAACGCTCAATGCAGTAGTCTTCAAGCTCCTTTGCAAGGGCGAAGTTTTTCGCCTCTTCGCTTGCCAACTTGCCGCCGAAAAAGAGCGTTTCCAAGTAATGCCCCAATTCGTGTGCAACAGTGTCAAGGTCGTTGACGTGCCCGCGAAGAGTCCTGATAGCTTCAAGCCTGTCATAGTAAACGCCGAGCGCGCCGCGCTGGCGAACTTCCTTGCGAAGACCGTTTGCAATCGGAACATTGAAAACGCGCTCCATATATCGGCGGATGTCGCCGATGGACGGCACGCCCTCCAACCTGTTGTCCGCCTTGTTGAAACGAACGGACTTGGGCAGAGCCGAACGCATAGCCGACACTGGGCGGATAAACGTAAGGGGCTTCTCGCCGACAGTCTTTTCGCGAAGCTCGCGCAATACGTTGTACTCCTCCGCCATAGAAGCGAACGACACCCCGCCGCCGACATTGCCGCCATTGTCAGCGTTGCCATTGTCGGAAGCTTTGTTCTTCACGCCGAAACTCGCGCGAATGTCGGGGTTTTCCCTGTTGTACGTTCCTACATTGTTTGTTGCCGATTTCACCTGCGAACGGTCGAAAAAGTTGAACCATTTGCCGCCGTTTTCGCGTTCTATTACAAAGCCGTCTGCATCGATGCTGAAATTGCTTCCCAGCACCGCGTTTACTTGGTCTAAGGTATCCCTTAGATTGTTCCAGTAAAGCGAACCAAAGCTATGTTGGAAAATTTCGTTTCTGTTTTTTCCGAAATAGAAATCAAGCATAGCTTCTTTCTTCCCGACGAATACTTCGGATGGATTTTTCAACAGATAATCCTCGGCTTGCTTCTGCAACTTGCGCAAAAATTCCACGGGGACTTTCTCCATAGGATTGCGTAGCTTGCGGGCATTTGCAAACAACGCCATCATATTCCACTTTTCGCCGTAGCTCGAATCTTCGGGGTTGGAAGTCGCATAAATACCCCTGCCGAACCTGCCGCGCTCGGAAGGCTTGAACACGGTAAATTCGTTCGGCGTGTTGTGGAAAACAACAAGAGGCTCGCCGTTCTCATCAACCACTTGCGAAACATCTTTTTTGTTGACAGCGTTTAAGAAATCCCAAAGCTTGTCGTCAATTAAGGAAGCTCCCATTATCCCCGTCGTAGTATTGCGGTTCTCATTTTGGGAGCTTCCATCGTATATGGATATTTCGGATATTCGCGAAGAATGAACACTTCTCTGAACATATCCTTCCCTTATTGTCTTAGGGAATGCCTTTTCAATGGGCACAGTAAAGCGGATATAATAAGCCTTACCGCCTATTTCGAACTTGTTTATGTAGTGCTCGTACCCTAAATAATTCGGGTGCTGTTTGTGCCCTTCTTTCAATGTTTCCTTTTCGCTTATCGCCAAAATCGAAGACTCAAACAAAGATTTGAATTTTCCGATAACCGCGCCGACGGGAAAACCTTTGTGCCTTATGATTTTGCCGACACTCGAATTAGGGAATTTAACAGACTCTCCATTTCTTTCATTTACCGCCGTCCCAAACGATTCAAATAACTTCTTTGCCTCTTCCTGCGAGTATTCCTTGTTTGACAACGTAAGCTTTTCGGCAGGCATATTTTCAACCTCGTTGATAATAGACAAGGTCTCCCAATCGCCGAACCATTCCTTAAAGAACGGCGTACGAACGGCAAGCCACTGTTTCTCTGCAAGCCTGCTTTCTTTCCCGTTCGGGGCGCAAAGGTAGCCTTTCTTCCTCGAACCGTCGGGATTCGTCCACTTGGCTTTCACCTCTTTCATCTGACGCTCGACTTCCTTTATTTCCGCGTCGGTCGGATTCCATTTTTTCCGCCTTATCGCCCCCTTGAAACTCATCTCAGCCGTGCCGTCGTCGAACAAACCGCCCGTATCTTCCCGATTGCCATCGTCCGCTCCCTGTTCGATATTTTCGCCGTTCTCCGCTTTATCGAACAAGCCCGCCTTGCGGCGTATCTTGTCCATAATTTCGGGTTCGGGCGTGGGACTCATCAACCTGCTATTCTCGTATTCAAGTTCGGCTACTGCGGCTCGCACCGCGTCGGGGTTGTTGATGTCAACGCCCATCTCGCGAGCAATCTCGGGGCGTTTGATTACGCCCTTTACCGCCAATATCCTCTGCTTGTTCTGCTTCACAAGCTCGCCCGCCGCTTTCGAAAGCGCAACCATTTCACGCATCGCCGAATCGTCAACGCCGAACAGGTCGCCCTGCACGGCTTCGCCCGAAGCATTGCCGCCGCCCTCGTCCTTAAAGGCTTTGAGCCTGCGCGTGTGGATTTCAAGAGTGGTCGCGTCCATACCCTTTGCCGAATCGAGCGCGGCATTCTGAACGTCCGCATCGTTGGGCGCGCCGCGCGCAACAGCCGCCGCCCGCTCCTCGGAAATTCCGCCGTTGCGGTACAGCCAATACAAATTGTCCTCGGCAAACTTGCCGATAGCCCAGCCGCGCTTTCCCTTCTCGCGCGACAAAAGCCCCTTGCCCGAAGCCTCCGCCTCGTCGATGTCCTTGTTTCGGAAGAAATGCGCATAGTCGCGCACCGTGCCCATACCGTCGCGAATGTTGCTTTCCGCGTCGAAAGTCCGCGCGTCGTCAACCGTGAAGCCGTCCGCCGCTTCCGCCTTGCGAGCAACCATATCGCGGCGCAAACGCCCGCCAATGCGCTCAACGCCGCCGCCAATCGCCCTAATCAAACCGTGGAAACGTCGCAAAAAAAGCCGTCGCGAAGTTTTCCGCGGCGGCTCTCATTTTCGGATTTCCGACTATTTCTTTTTCTTCGGCAACCAGAGGATTTGTTTTTCCTTTAAAAGCGTTTTTTTCAAGTCCCACTGGTCGGCATCTTGAACCACTTTGCCCGAATCAATACACTGCACCGCCGCAGCCGCCGCGGAGTGTCCGAGCACCATAAATACCGGCTCCATTCTCAGCGAACCGTACGCGATATGCGATGCCGAAACCGCGCAGATTACGAACAAATTCTGGCAGTCTTCGCGCTTGGGAATAATCGTTCCGTAGGAAATTTGGTATGCGCCCGTCGCGCCTATTGAACGCTGCACGTCGCCCTCGTTCTGGGCGAATCCGTTCTCGTCGACAAAACGCGAAGTATTGTGCGAATCGAGCGTGTACGAGCCCATCCCGATGGGTTCGGGCGAGACTTTCGAATTCTGGCAATCGTGTTGGGTCAGCACGTAGTCGCCGACCATTCTGCGCGCCTCGCGGATGTAGAGGTAGAACGGCCAGTTGCCCGTGTCGACAAACTCGTCTTTGGGAAGCCCGAGATTCTTTATCGCGTCCTTGAATTTTTGCGGCGTGCGCGGGTCGGTCATCCAGAAGTGGAAGAGTCCGAGCGTGTACTCCTTGTGGGCTTTCACAATCTTTGCGCGTTCCTCGTAGGACGCTTCGGGATAGTTGTAATTTTCGCCGATGAAGTCGGTCGAAAACGCCTGACGGTTGTTGATGTCGGTCTTGTGGTTTGGCATTTTCGAGATGATAAGCGGGAACGCGTCGGGGTACGCCTCGAACCAACGTCCGCACAGCTCGTAGTCGGCGGGATTATAATTTTCGGGCTTGGGAAGTGGAATCTTGTTCGGCTCGAAATCGGTGAAACAAAGCCTGTAGTTGTAGGCTTGAACTTTGTCGTCGGCTGCGCCGTTGCGAAGCGGCTTTTCGGCGGACACATACTTGAGCAACCCGCTCGACTTGTCGCCTTTGATTTTGTAGGGATCGACCTTGGCGGTGAAGTGGTGACCGTTCTGCCGAAGCGTATCGCGATAGCCGTTGAAATCCTCGCCGTATTTTTCGTTACTTTCGCGACCTACGACGTAGTGGCAACCTGCGGAAGCCATCAAGTCGCCCTCGAAGGTTGCGTCGATAAAGATTTTCGCGGAATACTTTTTGCCGCTCAGCGTGGTTATCGATTTAATGATTTTGCCGACTTTCTCGACCCCGTTTTCGCGGTCGAGATATTCGCCGCGGTGGATTGTGATATTCGGATATTCCGCGAGCCATTTTTTGTAGACGGCAAGGGCAATGCGCGGCTCGAAAATCCACATAGTTTTGTCGTCTTCGCGAATCGCCTTTGTTCCCTGCCCCGACCCCGAGAAGTCGGAACGCTTTTCGGCATACCAGTTGGAGCTGTTTTTGTACTCGAGATAAACGCGCTTGTAGAACTCGCGAGAAAGTCCGCCGATTGCGGCAGTGTTGCCAGAGTCGGTCATTCCGAGACCCGAGCTCGACATCGCGCCGAGATTTACATCGGGAGAGACCAGAAAGACCTTTTTGCCCGACTGCGCCGCGCGGATTGCCGAAACGACCGCCCCCGAAGTTCCGCCGTAAATGACAATGTCGCCCTCGTAGGAGTGTTTTTCGACCGCGCCGAGCGAGAGCGCGGAAAACGAGCAGAGTATAGCAATAAAAAACGATTTGATAGCATTCATACAGGTGCGAACGATACATAAAATACAATGACGGTCAAAACAAAACGGAACTCGCCGAAATTTTAACTTTACAGTAAAGTGTTCTTTCTTAGATTAAACTTCGCAATGCTTTCGGCTGCTTGGTTGGTTTTGACTTTACAGCAAAGTGTTCTTTCTTAGATTGGTTCACTCCGACGATGAGCGAATGGCTGAGTTTTGACTTTACAGCAAAGTGTTCTTTCTTAGATTTTGACCGACGACAAATTGTTGGTCGGGGCGGTTTTGACTTTACAGCAAAGTGTTCTTTCTTAGATTGGCGTGATGGCCAAGTTGATTTTGACGCTGGTTTTGACTTTACAGCAAAGTGTTCTTTCTTAGATTACCGTGGACGCAATACCCCGCGCGTATGCTGTTTTGACTTTACAGCAAAGTGTTCTTTCTTAGATTGTGTTTTGCCCGCGTTCGTAGCCTCGGTTAGTTTTGACTTTACAGCAAAGTGTTCTTTCTTAGATTAACGGGAAACCCGTGAATAATTCAAAATGAGTTTTGACTTTACAGCAAAGTGTTCTTTCTTAGATTATGCTTGACACAATTTACAGTGTGTTAGACAATTATCTCATAATTTTGTTGTAAAGTCTTAACTGATTTTGCCGAATTTCAAGCTCTACATAGTACCTTGAAATTCGGCATTTTTTTTGCTTCGGTCGTTTTACTCAAAACAGCAGAAAGTTATTGTCTTTTTGGTCAAGCTCGTATTTCGGTTGGGGCTTCGGTTTTAGCATACCCTTTTGCTCCGTAAAAAATTCAATCTGTTCGGGAACTTTTTCGAGCGTTTTCGGATGACGGCAAACAAGCTTGCTCGTCGCCCATTGTTTGTCTGTAAAAAACAGAAGTCTTATGTCGCCGGTTGTGGGCGCGTACGATTTTACGCGTTCGTAATACTTTTTCATCCGCTCGAGCGACACGCACGGCCGCGAATATACCGAATACTGAATCATTATAAATCCGTCGTCGAGCAATGCGTTTCTAAATCGGGTCGCCTCCTTGCGTTCTTCGTCGAGAAGCACGGGTAAATCGAACATTGCCATTATCCAACCCATTCTATACGGACTCCTCTTTTCGATTTTATTCGACATACAAATTCGGCTTCGTACTTGTCATAATTTCGGTGTCCACAATTCGTCGGAATCCTTGCGGCGGTAGACGTTTGCAAGCGTTTCGCAAAGATAGTCGGGCGCATCGCATAACTTCATCGAAACAGCACCTTTTTTTACGCGTTTGTCGCGCAGAAATTTCCCGAAGAAAACCGACCACGGAGCAATCGAAACATCGCCGCCCGACTTCGCAAAATCATACAGCGCAATATCGACAAACGCCCTAAACGGCTCGATTACATCGTGTACGAGCGGGGTATTTCTGTAATACGTCTTGTGGTTTACGCCGAGCAGACAATTAAGCCCCGAAATTATTATTGCGCGGTGGATGATTGCCGACATCATTCCATAACCGTAATTTAACAATACGTTGATTTTCGAATTTTCGTTTTTCGGATCGCGTCCCGTGCCGTATTCTCCGAGCATCGGAAAGTAGTGTTTCCAGTACTCTCTGGCGCAGAGCGATTCGTTCGACAAACCGCTTTGCGATTGCGCCAAGGAAAAAAGTCGGCATTTTTTTATTCCGATTTGTTTGAGGCATTCCGCGTTGTTGCGAATCTTTGCAGCAAGCAGCCGCCGCCAAATTGCGCCGTTGAGGTTTTTGTTTCCCGCCGACTGATTGAGTACGACTCTTGTGTCGTACGTGCGGTTGTTCGGAATTGTTATTCCGACGGGTTTGAAATTTTTGCAGTGTACAAGTATCGCGTCGCATTCCGCAAGTGCCGCTATTACGTCGCCGCTGAGGGATACCGCGCCATTCAGAAGAACGACGGCACGGAGATCCTCCAGCGCGATTTTTCCCAATATTCCGCCGTCTTTCTTGCAGACAAGCTGCCCGCGCTCGCGCACGAGCCTGCAGCCGTAATCCATAACGTGCAGAATATGATAACTCATTATATTGTATTTAATGTTATGCGCTTCATTTCCGCAGACATTAAGTATTGAATGGAAATACCATTAAACTTTATTCCGTTGGGTGTAGTCAGATTAACCTGTCCGTTCGTCTTTATCGTGTTTGACCGATAAATACCGGCCTTGAGTTTCAACACCCCCTTGTTGTCGTAGACATCGTTCGGAATTTCCACGAGACAATTTTGCCTAAAGAACCCGCAGATTTCCTCGCAATTCGGATCTCTTCGCATGTCGTCGTAAACCCTTATCTTCGACGCGAACGTATAAACGGGAGTAACCACATATCGACCGTCTTTGGTCTTCCAAATATATTGCCCTTTGTGCGATTTTCCCTTGCGGTACGCGCCGCAACCGTCTTTCGACAAATCCTTGTATTCGGCGGGATCGCCGACCGCACACTGAACACGCAGCAATCTGGTTGCTTTGTCCGATTTCGACGGGATAGACGCTTCGTGCCTGCACCAATCCTCCCACTCCGACTCGCTCAGATTCGGATTGGAGTTCACAAAGTCCGAAATAACGCGCTTGGAAACGGGATTTATAATGTCCCGTATTCTGTCTTTCAACTTTCCCAAATCGTATTTCGGATTTATTCCCGCATAAGCCAAATCGCGCACATTGCATTTTTTTACAATGGTCTCCTTTCCGTTGATTAGACGCTTTGCGTAAATCGTCTGTTCGAGCGTCGGCTTTTCTATCGCCACCTTGTTGGGAATAACGTTCGCCAAATATCTGCCGAAGAACCTACGTGCCTCGTCGCTTTCGGGATTGCGCGTAATTTCGGCTGGCAGAATGTTTTTGTACGAAGCCGCCCTCCTTGTATTCGATGTCGGCGCATAGCAAAGACACATCGCATCGAGAGCGTGGTGCTTTTTGTTGTCGCGGTTTTTCCTTTCGAATTCGCTTTCCAACTTGAGCCTTTCGGACAGCGAAATATCTTTCGGCACGTCCTCGTTGTGCAAAAGCCTGTTCAACCCGTAGCGGCTGCGAATCATCGCCGTAGTGTTGCCCGAGACAGTCCAAACCTTTTTCTCACCCGTCAGACCGCCGAACTGGAAGCCGAAATGGATGCAGCAAATGCGCTGCGCAAGCTTCGAAATCCACGCAGTTTCGGCAAGAGCCGTGTATTTTTCGACAAGTTCTTCGGCATTGGGCGAAAGCAAAAGCTTGCAACGTTTTGCGCCCAATTCTTTCGTCAAGCCGCGGACTCTGTCGCGGTAGGCGTCCCACTCGACGCCTTTCGACGAAAGCCATTCAAAGGGCGTGCGGTCGCCCTTGTCCTTGTTCGTTTTTTCGTCGGTCAAAACATAGTTGTAGAGCGCGTCTGGACCTCCGCGACTGCGCGGAACAATGTGTTCAACCTCGAGCTGTTCGAGGTCGGAAAATCCCAACGCCCTGCCCGTATAAATACATTCCCCTTTTTGCTTCGAGTACAGCTCGTACTTGAGAAGCATTTTTTTCGAGGCGTATTTCGGGCCGAAAATTTCCCGCTGCGAATCCAACTCTTCGGCGTATTTTTTCTTCTCCTTTGCGCGGTCGTTTATCGCCTTGCTCAGGTCGGCTTTCGCCTTTTTGCCGAGGAAGTCGTCGCGCACAAACTCGAGAACGATTTTGTCTGGCGTACCGAATTTCGCCTCGAGCGACTTTATCCGTTCGTAGAAGAACGACAACCTGTGGCGTACAATCGGATCGTTTTGCATCCCGATAAGCTTGTTGATTTGAACGGAGCGCGAACATTCGGTCGAATCCGCAAAATCGAACACACCGACATCGGGAATGAAAATGCCGCCCCACGGGACATTCCCCATAAGCTTCAGAAACTTGATATCTTCCGCTACTATACCCTTGTTTTTATCCGTATTTGTTATTTTTCCAAGCTCGATTTCGTAAAACTCGGCGGGCGACTTTCCCGAGAAAACAAGGTCGCGCAAAATGCGCATCGCGGGGCGCGAAAACGACGCCCTGCCCGAACTTCGCGGCTGCTCGATTTTCGACTGGCTCTCGTCGATTACCTCCGCGCCGATGCTCTTGAAAAACTTCTTAAGGTTCGTCTTGTTCAGTTCGAACTTGTTGTTTTTCGCGATTTCGAAAGCGCGCAAAAATTCGTCGAAAGAAAGCGAATCCACCCCCGCACCTCTAAAGAAGCGCAAGTTCAGCAATTTCAACGCCAAAGTTGTTTCGTACGGAAGGAAATCGTCATCTGTCCTGCATTCGGGAAGCGGCTTGATTTTGCAGACATTGAGACGCGGGATTAGTTTGCATTTGTCGATAACGCGGTTGTCGAAACGCGGAGTTTTTTGCCCCAACGCCGTCCAGTCGCTTTCCGCGCCGCGCTTCAAACCGAACTTTTTGCGAAGCTCGGGATTGTACGAAGCGTACGGCTCTTCGGACACGCCGAACATAATGAAATCGGCTTTGCCTTTCAGAGCTGGATACTGTTTTGCCGCCGCATCGACCAGTGCCCTAAATTCGGCGATTACAGCACTTCGGGGCACGACATACCCCTTCGCCTTTTCCGCAGTGTTGTCGATTCTGATTTTCACCGCATCGGGATTCGCGGGCGACCACAAGCCGATTTTCGCCGCCTTGAAAAAGCACGGGAAATCGTATTTTTTGCGATTGTCCACCTCCGCAAGAAGCCCGTCGAATTCCCTTTCATACAGCGCGAGCTTTTCCGCATAGGATTCCTCCTCTTTCGCCGCTTCGGATTTTCCCCCTTTCGCGGAGTCCGACGTTTTGCCGTCGTCGTTTCCCCACGGGATTTTCGCGTCGTAGCCGCGCGTCTGAATTGCCGAATTCAACGCCTTGAAAACCTGCCAACTTTCGAGCTTTTCGCCGAGCAGCAATTTGCAGCGCAACGCTATCGAATTGTAGCAGCAATCCTCGCCGTCGGCGGGAAACTCGCGTTCAAGACGCCTGTCGCCTTCGGAAACGAGCTTCCATCGACCGCCGACAATATCGACTTTTCTGCGCCCGAGAACTTCGATACCCGCATTTGAAAGACATCTCTCGAGCCACAACTCGCGCGCCTTGTGGGCGTGACGCGTGCGCCACGCTCGGCGGAGCGCGGCGGCGGTTTTTGTTTCGGCAAACTCGGGGGGAATCTCGAGCGACTGCACGTGCTTAAACTCGTTTCCGATTCTGACAGCCTCCCCGAGCGAGCCCTTTCCGATATCGAACCCCCAAACAATCTCTTTAGTTCCCATAATGAATATAAAATTGATTTCAATGAATATAATTATTCATTATTTACACTTTGGAAACAATCAAGCTTTTTTATCCGCATCTACGAACAAAAAAGCAACATCCGAATATGAAAATGCGATATTCGGCTAAAGAGGAGTTCGTCGGGCTGAAGACAATTTTTTAGTAGCCCCAGTCGCCGTCCACTATTAACAGCAGGGTTTCCGCGCTTGTCGGGTGTGTCGTTATAGTCGTGGTTCGGCAGATTCGCTGCGGGCTGTTGCAGTTGTAGCATTTGTCGGCTTTTATTGCGCACGGAGTCTTCAGGTTCAGTCGGCGGGCGTTCATCGGCGCGGATATGTTCTTCGCGCGCCAGAGTGCCTTTTCGAGGTCGGGTTCGAATTTATTCACACCGCATATGTAGATCACCTTCTTCCGATTCGCCCCGAATATCGCACTCGAGACCCTGTTGCCGCGTCCGTCGATATTGACTATTGCCCCGCTTTCGGAGAGGGCGTTTGCGCTCAAAATGTACACTTCCGCCAGTGCCGCCTTTTCGAAAATTTCGGGCGACTTATCGACGGAATGCCAGTAGATTTTATTCGCATCCTTTAGCGCGTCGTAGACTTGCAACCCTCCGAGAGTTACCGAACCGCCCATTCCGACGCTTGTGTCTTTTATTTCCGCTTTCAGAAATTCGCGCAATTCTTCGGGAGTGGCGAAACGGCGGGTTTTGAAACCGTTTTTCTCAAAATTTTTCAGTGCATTTTCGATTGACATATTCGGAATTTTCGACCGATTTTTTGCGTTAGTCGAGCCAAAAAAAGCGCACCGCGGCGGCAAATATTCGCAAAAAAGAGTTGTAATTTTTGCAAAATGTGATGTTGTGAAAAGACGAGTACGGCAATGTCGAAAGTGCGCAAACTATTGCGCAGTTAACATACTGTCTCTTATACACATCTCCGAGCCCACGAGACAAGAGGCAATCT
>URJY01000027.1 GCA_900548275.1 uncultured Opitutales bacterium
TGTGACCACTGCCGCCGAAATGTGAAACGCCGCATCAAGCCCGATTTCAAGAGCCCCCCAAAAGCTCTCGGCTATCCCCACGCTTCAAAACTAATTGACCGCAGGCGGCGTCTATCTCGCTGCCCTTCTCGCGCCTCAGCGTGCACGAAACGCGCTCGGATTTCAGAAAATCCGCAAACGCCGCACGCCTTTGCCCCGACGGTCTTTCCCAGTCGAGCGCCTCAACCCTGTTGTACGGAATCAAGTTCACGTGCGCGTGAAGCCGCTTCGCAATCTTCGCCAACGCCCGCGCATCGGCTTGCGAGTCGTTGACATTTTTTATCAAAATGTATTCAAGCGTAATCATGCGACCGTTCGCCGCCGCAAACTTTTCCGCCGCGGGAATGAGCCGCTCGAGCGGAAAGCGTTTGTTTATCGGCATAATGCGCGAGCGCGTTTCGTTCGTCGCCCCGTGGAGGCTTATCGCAAGCCTGTACGGGAAGTCGGAGTCGGCAAGCCTTTCGAGAACGTCGGCTATCCCGCAGGTCGACACCGTTATGCGCCGCGCGCCGAACCCGAAGTTGTCGGGCGAGTTCAAAACCCCGAGAGCCGCAAGCAGATTGTCTACATTCATCAGCGGTTCGCCCATCCCCATCACGACTATGTTTTCGAACTCGAACACGCGCGACTTTTTGCCGTTGCGGATTTCGTCTCGCACAAACGGCAGAAGCTCGGCGACGATTTCGCCCGCCGTCAGATTGCGGAAAAACCCGTTAAGCCCCGAGGCGCAGAACTTGCACCCGCAGGCGCAGCCAACCTGAGTGCTCATACAGAGCGTTTTTCTGATGTCGCCGTCGTCGGTCGGAGCTTCGAGCAGAACGCACTCGACGAATTTGCCGTCGGAAAGCTCGAAGAGATATTTTTTAGTTTCGTCGGCGGAACTGCGGTCGCCCACGAGCCTGCCCGCTGCAAATTCGAAGTTTTCGGCGAGCCAGTCTTTGAGATTTTTCGGAATTGCGGGAAAGTCGGCGGGCGAAAAAATCTTGTGCCTGTATACCGCGTCGAAAACCTGCGCAGCGCGGAATTTCGGAAATCCCGCCCCCGCCAGCGATTCGGCGAGCGCGTCCTTTGAAAGACTGTAGAAGTCGGTCTTCACGCGGTTTCGCAATTAGAAGCGTTCGTCGGAACGCGGACGCCAAGTGTCGCGGTCGGCGGCGCGGTTACGCTCGCTGACGCGCTTCATATAGGAGTCGGCGTCGGTTGTTTCGCCAGTCATAACCGAACCGATCGGCGTGCGCTTTGCGTCGTCCTCCACGTTGTCGATTGCAGCGCAGCCCGAAATTGCGAAGGCGGCTGCGGAAAGCGACAGAAGTATTGCAATGTTTTTCATTTTGACTGCGTCTTTCTATTTCGATGGTTTGGCGTAGTATTTCGAGTCGATGAAAATCCTGCCCTTGTACGACCATTTGGGCGATTTCGAGCCGTCGCGCTTCTTGACGATTATGCGTTCGAACTCGATGTTTTTCGCCTCGTCGCCGTCGATTGCAACGGAGAATGTCTGGTCGAGCGTAAGATAGGGGTCGGGAAGTTTCGAAAGTATCGAGCGCAACTGCGACATACTTGGAATGTACCTCTCGGTCTTCTCCTGTTTGGGGTCGGAATCTTTCATATTTGCGGTGGGGTTGTAAAAATTGCGGGGTTCGGACTATCTTTTCTTCGCGTTTCGGTGCCGCGCCAGCTCGCGCATATCGACGGCGATGTCGTCGGTCTCGAAAATCTCCGAGCCCAAGATGTGCTCGAATATGTCCTCGAGGGTTATGACCCCCGTTAGCGACGCGAATTCGTCAACGACAATGCCCATTTGCTGGTGCTTTTTAATGAGCTGCCTCAGGACGGCAAGAGCCGTGCCGTTTTCGGGAACGAACGTGGTCGGCTGGGTGATTGCGGCTATTTTCCGGTCGTGCATGTCGTTCGCCATCGCGGTGAGGATGTCGCGGCGGCGGACGATGCCGACGATGTTGTCGACGTTGTCCCTGTACACTGGAAAGCGCGAAAAATTCGGGCTCGGATGTTCTGCGAAAAATTCGCCCACGGTCTGGTCTTCGTCGGCGGACTCGACCACCGTGCGCGGGGTCATTATTTCGGAAATGGTTACGTCGTCGAGCGAGAGCGAATTTGCCACGAGGTCGCGCTCCTGCTGCGTCAACACGCCGTCCTTTTCGCCCTTGTTTGCGAGCATTACGATTTCGTCGTCGCTCGAATCGCTCGGTTGCGATTTCGGCTTGAAAGCGCTGAGCACGAACGAAGTGAACTTCGCCACGGGAGTCATCACAACGCGCAGCCACTCGAGCGGATACACGATGTAGGGCTGAAGCGGACGGCGGTAGAGTATGCCTATGTTCTTCGGCATAATTTCGGAAAAGAAAAGTATGCCCACCGTAATGCACGCGGGAAATATGTACGACGAAACCGCGCCCGTGCCGAACAACGCCGCGCACTGCGCGCCCGCGAGCGTCGCGCCGAAAGTGTTGGCGATTGTGTTTGCCGTGAGGATTGCCGAAGTTGTCTGGTCGATGTTGCGCACGCTTTTTTCGAGCATTGCGCCGCGCCGCGGCGACGCCTTTTTCAGGGACTCTATTTCGAATTCGGTGGTGCTCAAAACCGCCGCCTCGAGCGTGGAACACATCGCGGAGACGCCGAGGGTCAAAATCACTGTCAAAACAAGATATATCATTTTTGTATTTTGATACAACAAAGTGGCGCATTTTGGCAAACATAATCTGCCGCGCAGAGCCTTATCGATCGACGAATTTGAAGTAGCCGTCGGAAGTTTCGGCGGTCAGAACAACCCATTCGGGACAGTCGTATTCGTGGAGTTCGAAGAAGCGTTTCCGCAGGCGGTCGATGTTTTTCTTCGAAGCCTTGATTGCAACGGGGTACTCCGCGCTCTTGCACTTCACGCCCTCCCATATGTAGAACGATGTTGTCGGCGAACCGACTTGCACGCACGCCGCCAAGCCCTCCGACACAAGGGTATCGGCGACGGTTTCCGCCGACTCTTTCGTCGGAAATGTCGAAAAAATACAAAGAATTTCATTTTCCATATAGCCGAGCATACGTAAACTTATTGACTGTCCAAATAATTTTTTCAAAATCGGACACAGAAACAGACGGAACGCGTCCGAATGCGGTGCGTTTGGCTATCTTTAACAACAAGGAGAGAAAGACAATGTTTACAAGAAGGCAATTCCTGCTCAATTCGGCTCTGCTCGGCAGCGCGGCAATGTTTCTGCCCGCCTGCGCAACGCCGCGCAAACCGCGCAAAATAGGCGCGAACGAAAAGCTCAACGTCGCCGTGGTCGGCGCGGGCGGACGCGGATACGACACTGTAAGGGCAATCGGCGATTTGGCGAAGAACGCAAACCTCGTTGCACTCTGCGACGTTGACGACGAACGGGCGGCTCCCGCGTTCAAGCGGTACCCCAACGCAAAGCGTTTCCGCGACTACCGCGTAATGCTCGACAAGATGGACAAAGACATCGACGCCGTGGCAGTCTGCACGCCCGACCACATGCACTACCCGATCGCCGCGTGGGCGATTGCCAAGGGCAAACACGTCTTCTGCGAAAAGCCGCTCACCCGCACCATTTGGGAGGCGCGCGAACTCCGCAGGCTCGCGAACGAAGCGGGCGTATGCACGCAGATGGGCAATCAGGGACACACGCACGACGGGTGGAAAGACCTGCGCGAATGGGTCGAAGCGGGCGTACTCGGCGAAGTCGAAGACATCTACATGTGGACGAACCGCCCGATGTGGCCGCAGGGCGGCGATTTGAAACGCCCCGAAGGGCAGCCCGTTCCGAATACGCTCGACTACAAGCTCTGGCTCGGCGTCGCCCCCTACCAACCGTATAACAGCGTGATTCTGCCGTTTAACTGGCGCGGAATCCGCAACTACGGCACGGGCTCGGCGGGCGATATGGCGTGCCACTTCTTCGACACGCCCTACAGCGCGCTCAACCTCGGCTTCCCGAAATCGTTCAACGTAAAATCGACGGACTTCTCCGACTACAGTTTCCCGAAGCAGACTTCGATGGTTATGGACTTCGACAACAAGCTCGGCAAAAACGGAAAAATCAGACTCCACTGGTATGACGGACTTTTGCGCCCGACCGAAATCAAGGGCGTTTCGCAGGAATTTTTGAAGGACCCGCGCAATTCGAACTGCCTGTTTGTGGTCGGCTCGAAAGCCACTTTCACGGGCACGCACTACGGCACGGCGTCGCGGCTTACCGAGCGCGAAAAGATGATTGAGCTGAAAAAGAACCCCGTGGCGAAAAAGTACGCCCGCTCGAAGCACGCGGGCTACCCGCAGTTGGGCTGGGTCGATTCGTGCATCGACGGAACGAAGAGCGAGTCGAATTTCGACTACGCCTGCCCGTTCACCGAAATGGTTATGCTAAGCATGATAGGCGCGCTCAACCCCGACCGCGAATTGAAGTACAACCCCGCGACGATGAAGTTCGACGGCTGCCCCGAAGCCGACAGGCTCGTGGCATCGCTCTACGACTACAATCCGTCGTTCCTGCCGTAAAAGGACAAGCGCTCCGAATCGGCAGAATCGGCAAAACAAAAGGCGCGGGCTTCAAACTAAGTCCGCGCCTTTTTGCGTACGTTAAAAAGCGTTGTTATTTGCCGCAAATGCCGCCGAAAGTTGGCAGGAACGGCTTCAGAATTTTCACGGCTTCGGATTTGGGCATTCCGCCCGCCCGAACCGCAAACGCAAGTTCGACCGCCTGCGGCGCGGAACGCACAACGTCGGCGGCAAGAGAAAACGCCTTTGCCGCAAGTTCGGGTTCGGAACTGTTCGCCGCTTCCACCGCAATTTTGCAGATGTCGCCGAAGAGCGCATCGGAATGCGCCGCCGTGCGCAGGCTCGACGAAACGAATTCGAACGCGTCGGCGCGCCTGCCTGTCGAAAGCATATTGCGGGCTATCATCGAACAGAGTTCCGCGTAGCCGTCAGCCGAGAATGCGCCCGCGTTGCGCGTCTGCGCGGCGGCGAGTGCGTTGAGTGCCGCCGAAATCTTGGCGTTTGCCGAAGCCGTCTTCGCCGAAAGTTTTGCCAAGCGGACGCCCGCAAGCAGCGGCGCGCCGAAAGACTTTTCGGTGCCGTCGTCGAAAGCGGCAAGGCAGTCGAGATTAGAAACGTTCAACGCCGACACGAACGAAACTGCGACATCGGGCTTGGCGTTGTCGAACGCCGATTTTGCGAGCTTTGCGAGAACCGCATTGCGCTGCGGAACGTCGGCGATTTTTACCGCAACTTCGCGCGCCTCCCTGTAGAGCCCCTGTTCGGCGACACCCTGCGCAAGCTCGGCAAGGAATTTGTTTTTCACGGAAACATCATTGAGCTTTTCCGAAAGCGAAACCGCCTCGGCGTAATTTTTGCCGCGCCCGAGCGAGTCGGCGATTTCGCAGAATACGGAATTGAAAAGCGCGGGGTCGGCAATCTTGCGCGAAACGGCTATTGCCCGAAGGTCGTCGCCGAAGTCTGCGAACACCGCCGCCATTTTGCCGAGCGCGCGCTCGCGCATCGAAAGCGCGCTGATTTTCAAAATATTGTCGTACGCCGACGAGAGGATTTTCTCGAACTGCTCCTTGACGGCTTTGTCGGCGTTTCGGGCGGAAAGGGCTTTTTGGCGCAGACCGTCGAGCGCGCCCAAATCGTACGAAACGAGCGACGCGCCCGATTTTGCGGACGCAAGGAACTTTTCGGCGTCGGCGATTTTTTCGGGAGCGGAAGCCCTGCGTATCGGAGCGGCGGGCTTCTGTGCCGCCGCGGGTTTTGCCGCGTTTTTCGAGGCAATCAGCGCGAGCGTCAACGCCCTCAGCTCTACCGATTTCACGTTTGCAAGCGCAACGGAAACGACTTTTTCGGAAACGGCGGAATCGCCCTTGTACGGATACGCGTTTGTCGCTGCAAGTTCGGCGACTTTGCACAGCGCGCCGTCGCGCGCGGGCGCGGCGGACGAAACCGCGACAATCCACGCAAGTTCCGCAGCCCGCATATCGGCGTTTCCGAAGAGGTCGAGCGCGGGAATTACTTTCTCGGAAAGGTCGGCGTATTTGCACGCGCCGATTAGCAGGTTAGCGTCGGTGACGATTCTGAGTGCGATTGCCGAATCGGGATATTTTTCGACGATGTTCCGAACGTCCGCGCGAGCCTCCGCGCATAGCGTGCGCGCGGTAGTGTAGTCGGCGGAATCGAACGCCGCGGCGGCGGTCGACACTTTGCGGGCGGCGTTCACGTATTCGCGCCCCGCATTTTTTTCGGACGAGTCGGCACACGCGGCGAGAAACGCCGAGAGCGTTGTGCACAGAATCAAAATTATCTTTCGCATAGCGCAGATTCTGCCACCGCCACCGCGCAAGTAAAGCCTATATTGAAAAACAAAACAATCCGCCCCCGCGCGCGGCGGGAAACGGATTGCAATTTGCGCCGAAAACGCGGCACAAGACTAAATCATCTTCGAGCGTTTCATCCAGTCGGTAAGCTCTTTTGTTATGTAGTCGAATGCTTCGTCGACGGTGTCGGCATATACGAAGAAGTCGAAGTCGGCGCGGGTTATCACGTCGGCTTTAATCATCGGCTCGTAGTCGACGCAGCTTTCCCAGAATTTTCTGCCGAACAAAACGGTCGGAATTTTCCGCGCGGTCTTGCGCGTTTTCATCAGCGTGAAGACTTCGAAAAATTCGTCGAACGTGCCCGTGCCCCCGGGGAAGACGACCAACGCCTTTGCGAAGAACAGAAGCCAGAATTTGCGCATCAAAAAGTAGTGGAAGTTCACCCACACGCCTTGGTCGACATACGGATTTCGGCGTTGCTCGTCGGTGATGAGAATGGTTGCGCCGACGGGTTTGCCGCCAGCCATATACGCGCCCTTGCTTGCCGCCTCCATAATTCCGGGGCCGCCGCCAGTCATAATGTAGAATTTTTCCGCGTCGGGAAGCGGAAGCATATTGAACCACTCCTGAAGTCGGCGGGCGAGCTCGCAGGCGGCTGTGTAGTATTTCGACATCTCGACGGCGCGTTTTGCGGCATCGAGCTTTTCCTTATACTCCTTCGTTTTTGCGGGGTGCTTTTTGAGCGCGTCAAGCTCCGCCTTAGCGACCTCCTCCGACTTTATACGCGCCGAACCGAAAATCGTTACGGTGTTCTGAATCTGCTCCTTTTCGAAGATGAACGCGGGGGAAAGAAGGTCGCGCATAATGCGCATAAGGCGTTGCGACATATCCGAGAACACGCATTCTATCGGCTGCAGACTGCTGATTTGTTCGTCCTCAAGCAGGGCGTCTTTCACCACTACGCTGTGTTCGTTTTTCCTGACGGGCTTTTTCGCCGCCGTTTTTTTGGCGGGCTTTGAACTGCTTTTCCGTGCCATTTTTTGTCCCTTCCTTTGTGGGTTGTTGAGTCGAAAAAAAAGCGGATTTACGCGTTTCGAAAAAATCGTTTTCGGCGCAATCCGCTTTTCGCAAAAAACTATCGCGTTTGTTTTATTTTTCGCGTTCGGGTGCCGCGCCTTCCACTTGGCTTATGGCTTTTGCCGTGTCCTTCGACACGGGTTCGACGGTTTCGGACTGACCTATCGAAACGGGAACAACCTTTTCCTCGAAGCCCAAGCCGTTGATGTAGAGCGCGCCCCTGCCCGCCGCCGCAGCCTTCAGCGTTACGCTTACCGAGCTTTGACCTTCGGGAACTACGACTTCGTCCATAATAACGGAGCTTGGTATGTTCGTCTTCACGTCAATCGGATAGCCGCCCTTGGGCGCGCTGAAGCCGATATTGAAAATCATCGTGGTGAGATCGCCGCCGTTCATATTGATTTCGGAGGGCGAAACGCCCATCTTTGCGGTGTCTACGCGGAACGCGCCTATCCACATTTCGCCCTTTTCGCCGACGAGTTCCACGTCGTACGTCTTGCCCGACTTAAGAGGCGGAACTACGAAGCTGAGCGTGGAGCGCGAAAGGTATTCGGTGTCGGCATCCACTCCGCCGACCCTGATGACATCCTGCTTGTCGAAGCCCCTGCCCAAGACGGCAATCGACGAGCCGACGGGCCCGCGTTCGTTCTGCATATTGACGATGTAGCGCGAGGCGGGTTCGAGAGTGTAGACGGTGGGGCTTTTCATTTCCCTGTTTTTGTTTACGCCGTCGATATTGTTCGAAACTTGGTACTTGAGCAGGAAGTAGTATTTCGCGCTCTTTCTGCCTTTCGGGAGTGTGTAGTCGTACTCGTAAAGGCGGTCGTGCTTCATATCCTTGACCTCCTTCATCGGGATGACCTGTTCGTCGATGACGATGTAGGGCTTGATTGTGTCTTTTATTACCGCGCCGTCGTTGATGTACGCGCTCATTGTCAGAGTGTAGACGCGCGAAGAATTTTCGGGGACGCGTTCGGGGGTGAGGTTTGTCAGACCCGAGCAGCCTGTAAAGAGCAGAACCGCTATTGACGCACAAAATGAAATAATATTCTTTGCTTTGTTCATAGGTTTAAATATTGTCGCATCTTTACTAAATCGGCTCTGTATATGCAAGACATTTTCAAGAATTTCGGAATATATTTGCACGTTCCCTTCTGCGCGGGAGGATGCGACTACTGCCGATTCTACAAGAGAACGCCGACGCGCGAAATGCTCGAAAACTACGCCGATGCGGTCGAAGCCGAAATCGCGCTCAGACAGGCGCAGGGCGGTCGGATTCCGACTCCGCAGACGATGTTCTGGGGCGGCGGAACGCCGTCGATTCTGTCCGAATGCTACATCGAAAGGCTGCGTCTGGCATTCGAAAAGAACGGTCTTCTGCCCGCACTCGAATGGACGGTCGAAATAGCCCCCGCAAACGCCACTCCCCGAAAACTGGCGGTTCTCAAGAACGCGGGCGTAAGCAGAATCTCGATGGGAGTACAAAGTTTCGACGAAAAAACCCTGCGCACGCTCGGGCGCAGATATTCGCTAAAAACGACACTCGAAGCGGTAGAGCGCGTTGCCGACGCGGGCTTTCCGCACTTCTCGATAGACCTTATTTTCGGCGCGGACGGTCAGACCGAAGACCAATGGCTTGCCGACATCCGAAAGGCGGCGGAGTGCCCCGTAGACCACATCAGCGCGTATTGCCTCGAGTTCGAAAGCGCAACGTCGTGCTGCGGCGGACGGCTAAACGATTCGGAATACGAGCAGTCGGAACGCGAGGGCGATTTTCTCGAAATCGCGCAGACCGAACTTCCGAAACTCGGCTTTGCGCAATACGAAATTTCGAACTACGCAAAGGCGGGCGGAGAATGCCTACACAATTTGTCCACTTGGAATATGGCGCAGTGGTTGGGGTTCGGACCTGCGGCGGCGTCGCAGTGGCGCGGCAGGCGAATGCGCAACGTACCCGATTTCGACGGGTGGCTTGGCGGAATAAAAAACCGCGCGCCCGCAGAATGCGACATCGTGCAACTCGACGACGAAGAGATGTTTTCGAGCGCGCTCATATTCGGCTTGCGCATGAACGGCGGGGTTGATTTCGGACTGCTCGAAAGGCGTTTCCCGAATGCCGATTCGGAAAAATACCGCCGGACGCTCGCATTCCTCGAGTCGAAAAATCTGCTCGAAATTGCGGGCGAAAGAATAAAACTCACGCCAAACGGCAGGTTGGTGGCAGACGCTGTGGCGGTTGAGTTGCTGTAGAACGCGCCGCGTTCAGCAAAGGTGCTGGTTCATATCGGCGGCGGGACTTTTTTCGCTTGTCGTGCCGACTTTTCTCGCGGGGACGCCCGCAACGGTGGTGTGCGGCCCGACATCGTCGAGCACTACGCTTCCCGCGCCGATTTTCGCGCCCTCGCCTATGACGATGTTGCCGATGAGTTTTGCGCCCGCGCCGATAAGCACGCCCGAGCGAACCTTGGGATGTCGGTCGCCCGTTTCGTTGCCCGTCCCACCGAGGGTTACCTCGTGGAGAATCGAAACGTTGTCCTCGACGACGCTCGTTTCGCCCGCCACAAACGACGTTCCGTGGTCGAGCATTATTCCGCCGCCGAAGCGCGCCGCCGGATGGATGTCCACGCCGAAAATTTCGCTCGATATGCTCTGCAGATAGTACGCCAGAGCCTTGCGGTCGGCATTCCAAAGCCTGTGCGCAACGCGGTGGGTTGTTATGGACTGGAAGCCCTTGAGATAAAGCAGCGGATTCAGAAACGACGCGCACGCGGGGTCGCGCGACTTCACTGCGATGATGTCGGCGACAACGCTGTTCCTTATCGATTCGTCGGCGTCGAACGCGTCGCGGAAGACCTTGTAGAAGTCCGACGACGAGACGGCGTTTCTGCCGAGTTTGCGCGATATGCGCCACGAAACCGCATCGAACAAGTCGAGCCTGTCGGAAACCGTCTCGCGCAAAAGCGGTGCGAGCACGGGCTCGGAAATCTCGATTTCAGCCGCCTCGCGCTTTACGGACTCCCACAGATAATCGGAGTTGTTTTTCGAATCTTGCATATATACGGGCGCATACTGTCCGCTTTCACCGGCGATTTCAACACAATTTATTTTCGGCGGAATCTTTATTTAGTTGAACGGGCGAAAAAAAAGAACAACAATGGGCGGTGATATGAAAAAACTGTACACAGCAATAGTCGCAACGCTCGCCGTTCTCGCGGCGGGATGTTCAATCACGCAGGAAATGAAGGAAAACGCCTCTTTCGAAGGGCTCGTGAAAGTCTACGTCGAAGACCCCGTCGGCACGCGCGAAATCTTCGCCCAAACTGGCAACACCGCCGAAATCGACGCCTCGCTCAAAAGCTCGATTGCCGCATATCTGAAGTCGAAGGGCTTCGACTGCGTGGCGGACAAAGGCGACGCGCAGATAATCTTCCGCCCCCTCTGGAACGCCTCGTACATCCAACCCGAAACGGAACGGAGCCGAAGCTTGATGTCGTCTTCGCAGCCCATCGGAATCGGTTCGACGGCGTCGGCGAACACGTACGCCACGCTCGAAATTCAGGCGATTCTGCCCGACAGCAGCGATATCTGGTCGTGGCGCGGTTTCTCGCCCGAGGCAATCTCGACGCGCAATTTCATAAAGGCGAACATCGACGAACAGGTCGTGTGGTGTCTGGAATATTTCCCGCCCGAAAAAAATCCGTCGCGCCTGCAGGAGATAAAGAAGGAGCGCAAGGAAAGAAAAATCAAGGCGGATGAAAATCCGTTCAAGGAAGTGCTCGTAAAGGAGCGCGAGAACAGGGAAGCCGCCGCAAAAAAATAGAACGCGCAAAACGCGTCAACCCGCAAAAAACTTTCGGAGAATTTTTCCGAAAGTTTTTTTTGCGCCCGCGCCGTCGGGGAAAAAAATTAAAGGCGCGCGTTATCCGACGATATTGGAGACTGTATTGTTCTACTGTCCGTCAGCCAAGGGGAAAACAGGCGCGGCGCAGACTTCGGGAAAAAGTCGGCCGCAAAAACGACAACAAAAAAATCAAGGAGAACAATATGGTATTAGGCACAAGATATCCCACTTTGGCGTTTCACACGGGCGGCGCGGGTCAGGCGGCGGACGGCATTCCGCCCCAGCCCTTCGAAACGTTCTGCTACGACTCGGCGTTGCTCGAGGCGAAAATAGAAAACTTCAACGTAATCCCCTACACGTCGGTTCTGCCGAAAGAGCTGTTCGGAAAAATCTACCCCGTCGACAAAGTTGCCAAATACTTCAAGCACGGCGCGGTTCTCGAGGTGATTATGGCGGCGAACGGAGCGAAAAGCTCGGAGCACCGCGCGATTGCAACGGGCGTTGGCGTCTGCTGGGGCAGGGACAAAAAGGGCGAACTCGTGGGCGGCTGGGCGGCCGAATATGTGGAATATTTCGACACGTGGATTGACGACGACATCGCGAAATCGCACTGCGAAATGTGGCTGAACAAGTCGCTCAAACACGAGCTGGAAATACGAGGCGTGGAAAAGCACAGCGACTTCCAGATATTCCACAACTACCTCAACATCGAGCAGCAGTTCGGATACTGTCTGACCGCGCTCGGGTTCCTGAACTTCGAATTCGCCGATGCGGTAAGCGTCAAGTAAAGGGCTTGGTATGTCGGGCAAAAACGCAGACGCGGCGGGCTCCGACGGCTCGACCGCGGCGAAAAAACTCGGAGTCGTCGGGCTTGCGGCAATCGTCGTAAGCTCGATGATAGGCGGCGGAATATACAGTCTGCCGCAGAATATGGCGGAGGGCGCGGCGGTCGGCGCGGTGGCGATAGCGTGGCTGATTACTGGCGCGGGAATGTATTTTATAGCAAATACCTTCCGCACGCTTTCCGCCGCGCGCCCCGACCTTACCGCGGGCATCTATATGTACGCAAAGGAGGGCTTCGGCAACTACGCGGGCTTCACGGTGGCGTGGGGCTACTGGCTCTGCCAGATTTGCGGAAACGTGGGCTACGCCGTCATCACCATGGACGCGCTCGACTACTTCTTCCCCGGGACGTTCGCGGGCGGCAACAACTGGGAGTCAATCGTCGGCGGCTCGCTGCTGATATGGCTCTTCAACTTCGTCGTGCTCTCGGGCGTAAGACAGGCGTCGAAGGCGAACGCGATAGCGACGGTCTGCAAGCTCATTCCGCTTGCGTTTTTCATCGTTGCGACGCTCTTCGTTTTCAAGTGGAGCAACTTTTCGTCCGACGTCTGGGGCGATCTCTCGGGCGGCGGGCAGAAGGCTCTCGGAAGCGTTGGAAGTCAGGTGAAAAGTACGATGCTCGTTACGCTCTGGGCATTCATCGGCATCGAGGGCGCGGTTGTACTTTCGGGTCGGGCGCGGTCGCAGGGCGATGTAGGAAAAGCCACGATTCTCGGATACGCCGCCGGACTTGCGGTTTTCGCAATGCTCTCGATTCTGCCGTTCGGATTTATGAAACAGGCGCAGCTCGCCGCCGTTCCGAACCCGTCTACGGCGGGAATACTCGAGCGCATCGTGGGCGACTGGGGCGGATGGCTGATGAACGCGGGTCTGATTGTATCGATTCTCGGCAGCTGGTTGGCGTGGACGATGATAACCGCCGAAATGCCGTTCGCCGCCGCAAAGGACGGTACGTTCCCGAGCGCGTTCGGGCGCGAAAACAAAAACGGTTCGCCGAACGTCTCGCTCTGGATTTCGAGCATTCTAATGCAGATTGCAATGCTTGCGGTCTACTTTTCAAACGACGCGTGGAACACGATGCTTAGCATAACGGGCGTGCTCGTGCTGCCGCCGTATCTGGCGAGCACGGCGTTCCTGTGGAAGTTCTGCCGCGACAGGCAAAGCGGCGCGGACGCGGGGCAGCGCACAAAGGCGATGCGCTGGGCGTTGGTCTCGGGCGTTGTGGGGTCGGTCTACGCGGCGTGGCTTATATACGCGGCGGGGCTGCACTACCTGCTCGACTCGGCGGTGTTCCTTGCGCTCGGCATTCCGTTCTACGCTTGGGCGCGGCGCGAGCGCGGACTTGCGGTCTTCTCGAAGCGCGAACGCGCGTTCGCAGTGCTTCTGGTTCTCGTTGCGGTCTACGGCGTCGCGAAAATGCTGTAATCGGCACGCAAAAAAAATGCGGGGCACACATCGCGCTCCGCGTTTTTTGTGTTGTCAAATTCGGATGGAACTACTTTTTCAATAACAGTTTTCCCGAAAAATCGGTTCCCGCGCCGAAGCGCAGAACGCGGAATTCGTTCGCCCTGCGGTCTATCGAAACAACCGACCATGAAGCGTCGTCCGCCTCGCCGTAGTTGCGCGGCGGAGAGTCGGGAAATTCGGGGCGGTTCTTGTCGTTGAGAACCCTGAAGCGCGAGCACCCGTGCCGCGTTTCGAAAACTTCGTCGGCGTGCTCGTGCCCCTCGACGAACAGGAGAATCTGCATTTTGCCGCGCCCCGTAAAATCGCACGAGATTTTCGACGGAAAGTTTCCCGTCGCCGTCTGACCCGAGAATTTTCCGCCCGTGCGGAACGCATTCAGCACGCCGTCGAAAAGCCTGAGGTTGGGCGAGACAATCTGCGTGTGCATTACGAATACAACGCCCCACTCCGACGCGTCGGGCTTTTGCGAAAAGTCGAGAGCCTTGTGCGCAAGCCAATTCAGCTGGCGTTGCGTGATGTCGTACAGCCCGCACGAGTCGATTTTCACCCTGCCGTCCGCGCCGACCTCCATCGGGTTTTCGCTTATTGCGATGTTTATGACGCGGATTTTCTGCTTCGGAAAGTCGAGGTAAAAATAGTTCGCCTTCGGGAAATTTTCGTCTCCGACTGCGCCGCTTTTGAGGGCGGTTGCAACGCACGCGTCGTGCCATTCTTCGCCCGTTACGACCTGCGAGTCGTCGGGAGTTTTCGTGCGCAGAAAATAGAAGACGCCGTCGTCGTGGTTGCCGATTGTTATCACGACGGGCAGCCCCGAAGTTTCCATCGCCTGCGTCATCTCGCGCATATCGGCTATGCTTCTTGCCTTCGGCTTCGCGCCCTGCACGAGATCGCCGCCGTTGCATACGAAATCGAGCTTCAGTTCCCTTGCGACTTTCGCCATATCGCGCATATGCTCCGCACCCGT
This sequence comes from uncultured Opitutales bacterium, assembly GCA_900548275.1. Lineage (GTDB taxonomy): Bacteria > Verrucomicrobiota > Verrucomicrobiia > Opitutales > Intestinicryptomonadaceae > Merdousia. Next base: position 14,580 of record URJY01000027.1, read on the forward strand.
TGCGCCCGCGGCTTTCGGATTTTTCGGATTCGAAAAGTAGTGTGTGTCGGACGCAAACGCAAAGTTCAGACAGCCTTCGTGCGGCGATGCAAGATATGCGCGCTTAAGCGCGTCGAGCTGAAACTGTTTCGACCCGCTTTTGCAGAGCAGGCGTTTTACGGAATTTTCCGAGCGTCCCGAGGGAATCGAATCGACAATCCAAGAGAGGCTATATTTTTCGAAGTCGCGAGCGAACCCGTGCACGCCGCGCGCGAGTATCGGCGCGGGATGGAAATTTCTGAACACGACAACACCGTCCAAGTCGGACCGTTCGCGGACGGACGGCGAGTATACTACGCGGTATTCGGGCAGCGGCTCGCACTTGTCGAGGGACTTTGCCGACACATTGAAAACCGCCCAAGCGTCGGGTTCGATTTTGCGGAACTGTGCGAGCATTTCGGCGAACTTTCCGCGCGTTGTTTCCGCCTCCGACAAGCTCCACGCCCAGACGTTTTGCGCGGACACTTTTGCGCGAACCGCGCCGACCGCCGAGATGTCGAATTTGCCGTCTTTCGGCGCGTAGACAAGCAACGCCTTCACGCCGGACTTTGCAAGCTCGGCGACTTTTGCGGCAACCGCGTCGGCGTCGGAAGCCGCCGAAAATTTCACAACGCAGACATTCGAACCGCTCGAGGCTATTTCGCGCGCGTCTCCGACGTTTGCAACGCCGCGCACGACCGCGGGCGACGGGTGGTCGGACTTCAGTTTTTTTCTGTCGAAGCCGAACGCGTCCGCCGCGCGGACTTCGCGTATCGAAAGCGACGAAACAGTGAACGAGCCGCCGTTTTTCGCCGCTCGGAAATCTATTCTGACGCGGTCGGGGCACGAACGCGGAAACCTCACGGTTTTTTTGAACGCCCCGTTTTTGAAAATGTGCGCGTACTGCGGGCGGAATTTCAACCCCGTAAACATCGGCGAGTAGTCGGGCGTGAACGACAGCGAGCATTCGCCCGAACCCTCGGCGGTTATTTCGTATGTTTTGTCGGGGTTGATTTCGATGCGTTTGAACATAAACGGACGGTCGGAAGCCGCCGAAAATTTCGAAAAGCCGTCGGCAAGTTCGATTTTCGCAGCCCCAGAATACGACCAACGTTTTTCGCCGTTTCCGAATTTGAAATCGGCGTCGGCAAAGACCGACACCGCCAACGCGAAAGTCCCCAAAAGTGTGATTGTGTATTTTCCAAAGTGCATATGAATCACGCTAAAAGACTTCCCCAAAAAGGAAAGCAAAAAAGGCGCGACTTTCGCCGCGCCCCGAAATCGAACTTCCGCTTTCCGAATTAGAAACCGTCGGGCAGATTGCGTTCCTTTGCGTCGGAAACAATTTCCGCCACGGCATCGTCCGCGCTCTTGACGCCCTCGAAAGCCTTGCGGATTCTCGAGCGCACGGAGACGTTGCCCGCCTCCGCCTCTTTGCGTCCGATAACGAACATATGCGGAACTTTTTCGGTCTCCGCCTTGCGGATTTTCGCGCCGAGCTTTTCGGCGGTGTCGTCCATCGAAACGCGGATTCCCGCCTTTTTGAGCTTTTTGAAAACCTCGTCGGCAAACGGCACGACCTCGTCGTTGAGCGTGATGATTCTGACCTGCTCGGGCGCGAGCCACGTCGGGAAATTGCCCGCGAAGTGCTCGATGAGAACGCCCGTGAAACGTTCGAGCGAGCCGAACGGGGCGCGGTGAATCATAATCGGACGGTGCGGCTTGTTGTCCTGACCGATGTACGAAAGGTCGAAGCGTTCGGGCAGATTGTAGTCTACCTGAACCGTGCCGAGCTGCCATTCGCGGCCTATGCAGTCCTTGACTACGAAGTCGATTTTCGGCCCGTAGAACGCAGCCTCGCCGATTTCCTCGGTGAAGGGAACGCCGAGCGTCTTCGCCGCCTTGCGGATTGCGGCTTCGCTCTTTACCCAGTTTTCCTCCGCGCCGACATACTTGTCGCTGTCGGGATCGCGCAGGGAGATTCGCACGCGGTATTCCTTCATGCCGATTTTTGCGAAAACCTCCTTTACCAAGTCGAGACAGCCCTGAATTTCGTCGTCGAGCTGGTCGGGAGTGCAGAAGATGTGCGCGTCGTCCTGAGTGAAACCGCGCACGCGCGTCATGCCGTTAAGCTCGCCCGACTGTTCCCAGCGGTAGACGTTGCCGAATTCCGCCAGTCTTACGGGCAGGTCGCGGTACGAGTGCGGGTCGCTCTTGTAAATTTCGACATGGAACGGGCAGTTCATCGGCTTGAGCAGATAGCCCTCGACATCGCCCGATTCGATTTTCGGTTCGAACTCCGCCATCGTGATGTTTTCCTTCGACATCTTCTGGAGGTCTTCGCGTTCGACAATCGGCACAAACTGCGATTCCTTGTAGTACGGGAAGTGTCCGCTCGTGCGGAAAAGCCCGAGTTTGCCGATGTGCGGCGTGAACACCTGCTGATAGCCCTGCTCGTTGAGAAGCTCGAGAATGAAATTCTGCAGGCTCTGGCGGACGATTGCGCCCTTGGGCTTCCAGAGGATGAGCCCCTGCCCCACTCTGTCGACGATTGTGAAAAGCCCCATCTCCTTGCCGAGCTTGCGGTGGTCGCGCTGCTTTGCCTCCTCCATCTGCTTGAGGTAGCTTTCAAGCTCCTCCTTCGAGGCGAAAGCCGTGCCGTAGATGCGCTGAAGCTGCTTGTTGTTTTCGTCGCCGCGATGGTACGCGCCCGCGATTGAAAGCAGCTTGAACGCCTTGATGCGCTTGGAATAGTATACGTGGGGTCCCGCGCAGAGGTCGCAAAATTCGCCGTTTTTGTAGAACGTGATTTTTTCGCCGTCGGGAATGTCGGCGAGTCTGCCGAGCTTGAATTCCTCCTGCCCGAGCTCCCTAATCTTCGCTTCGGCTTCGGGACGCGTGAGTTCGAACTTCTCGAATTTCTGGTTTTCGGCAATGACCTTTTTCATTTCCGCCTCGATGTTTGCAAGGTCTTCGGCGGTGAATTTGTGGTCGAGGTCGAAATCGTAGTAGAAGCCCGTTTCCGTTGCGGGTCCGATGTCGAGTTTTGCGTTCGGGAACAGGCGCAATACGGCTGTAGCCAAAACGTGCGAGGCACTGTGTCTGATTTTGAGGAGTTCTTCGTTCATTTTTTTGCCTTTATAAAAAATCCTGCACGGACTCTGCGCGAAAAAAAGCGCGCGCACACGCCCGTGAAGCAGTTTATACTGAACCGACTGCGGGAAATGTAAAGTGTTTTGTTGCAAAAAGGCGCGGACAAAGCAGTCGCGCAACGCCGCCGCCCGCAAAATAAATTCGGGGAAAAGGCGCAATTATAATTTCAATTCCATTATGTAGTCGTTCATATAATATCCGTTCCCGATGGGGAAGTCGCCCGACTGCGCAATTTCCATTCCCATTTTTTTGTAGAAACCCAACGCCCTGTTGTTGCGGTTCACGTTTAGGTGCATTTTGCACGGCGCGGGATGGATATTTTTGATGTGCCGTTTTGCTGTCTCGAACAAAAATCCGCCGAGCCCCCTGCCCTGAAATTCCTTTAGAATGTAGATTTTTTCGAGGTGGAACAGGTCTTCGCCCTCGGGACGCACCGAGACGTAGCCGAACGGCTCGCCGTCGCAATAGCCGATGTAGAAAACGTGTCCGCCGTCGAACTGCGCTTCGAGGCTCTTGGGCGAATACATCCAGTCGAGCATATATTCGAGCTGCTCGGGCGAAAGAATTTCCGCATACGTCGCGGGAAACGCCGACAGCGCGAGCCTGCGAATCAGCTCGATGTCGGACTTTGTCGCTTTTCTTGCTTCGTTCATTTTTGGAAAAATTCGGCGCGGGCGGCGCGCAGTTTCGCCGAAGCCTCCCACAAACCGCCGAGCCCGCAACGCGCAGCCCAGACGTTTTCGAAATCGGACACCGCGAATCTGTAGGCGGTTTTGCGGGCTTCGAAAGTTTGCGCGTCGGCTTCGGAAAGTCGGTCGAGAGAGGCGTTGAGCAATGCTCCTGCAAGCGCAAATTCCGCCGAAAGAACAGCGGCATCGCGCGATTCGGGCTTCGAGGTTGCGGCAAGCCCCATCGCAAAATCGGCCGCGCCGCGCAAAACGGACAAATCGACGTGCGCAAACTCGGCCGCGATTTTCGGAAGCTCGGCGGCGGGCGCAAGCAGGAGCCTTTCGGGCAGCCCCGAAGAATCTACGCGCGAAAGGGCGCATACCGCGCGGGCAAAATCGCCCGTGGAATCGTAGAAAACGAACGAGTCCAAAGCCTCGCACAAAAGCTCCTCGGCGGCGGGCGAGCCCCATAGTGCGGACGCGGCGCAGGCGACGGGCGGATACACCGCCGACATCGGCGCAAACCCGCCCGATCGAGCCTCCAAAACCGCCCCGCGCAAGCCGTTTCCCGCCGCACTTTTGCAGGCGGATTCAATCGAAATTTTCGCCGCGTCGAAGTTCGGACAAAATCCGAGATGCGCATCCGCCCGCGCAAAAATTTTCCGCCCGCTTCCCGACACGTAAAAAGATTCGTCGCAAAACAGCGCGTTAAGCCCGAGCTTTTCGCAGGCGAGCGAAAGACTTTCCGCTTCGGACGAATCCCGCAAAACGCCCGCAAACGCGATGTCGCGGCAGTCGAAGTTTGCCGAAATTTCCCCGAGCAGCTTAGCGTCGAGAGGTACTTTCGCCGCGTCGATTCGGCAGGAAAGCTCCACGCCCAATGTACGGCAGTATTTTTTAAGCGAGTCAATCGCGCGCGGCGGCAACACTGCCCTCCCCGCCCATCGGGCTTCGCCCCCATCGAACGGATACGCGTCCGTAAGGTCAAGCTCGAGCCTGTTGTACTTGAAAAGGGCGAGCCTGTCGGCAAGCAGCCGCATATTTTCGGCATTCGGCACGCGCCCGTCCGAAAGGTCGAGACAAAAACACCGAACGGAAAGGTCGGGAGAATCCTCCAATTCGCAAAACCTGAACCCGCGCGAATCCGCCTGCATTCCGATTTGGCGCAGAGCCTGCAACGCCGCGCGCGCGCCCGCTTCTGAAGCCGCCTCAACCGCGATTCCGTCCGAAGTTATCGCAATGCGGTAGTGCTCGGAATTCTCGTGCGGGCTGTAGTGCACGTCGAGAAAATTCCCGCACGGAAGCCCGCTTTCGTCTATCTGAAACTCCGCCTTTTCCCACGCCAAAAAACCGTCGCCCCAAAGCGCGCGCTTCGGGGTCGGCAGAAGTTTGGGAGTGCGGAGCTTGTATTCCATTAGAAAGTGTGGACAAACAAGCCCGAGCGAAGCTTCGGCTCAAACCAAGTGCTCTTGGGCGGCATAATCTGACCCGCGTCGGCGATTGCCATCAGCTGGTCGGTGGTCGTCGGATACATCGAGAACGCGACCGCGAACTTGCCCGAATTTACGAGTTTCTCAAGCTCGTCCGTGCCCTTGATTCCGCCGACAAAGTCGATGCGTTCGTCGGTGCGCGGGTCTCCTATTCCGAGAATCGGCGCAAGAACCCTGTCCTGCAAAAGCGCGACATCGAGCGACGAAACCGCGTCGAGCCCTTCGGTGTTGTCGAACGAAAGCAAATACCACTGTCCGTCGAGATACATCGAAACCTTCTTCGAACCGTCGGGCGATTTCGCCGAGCTCTTCTCGACCCTGCACGCCTTCGAAAGCTTTTCGAGGAACTGCTCCTTCGTGTTGCCCGCCAAGTCGCGCACTACGCGGTTGTAGGGCAGAATGCGAAGCTGACCCGCGGGGAAGACGACCGACAAAAACCAGTTGTAGTCTTCGTCGCCCGTGTGGTTCGGATTTTCCGCCTTGAAGAAGCGCGCGCAACGCGCATTGCTCGCGCTGCGGTGGTGACCGTCGGCGACATACGCGCAGGGAATGCCGTCGAAAATCCCGACGATTTTCGCAAGCTTTGCGGGGTCTTCGATTTTCCAGACCGTGTGGCGGATTCCGTCGTCGGCGACGAAATCGAAAAGAGCGTCGGAGTCCTTTTTGTCTTCGACGATTTTGTCAAGCTCCGTACCGTCCTTTACCGTGAGGAACACGGGCCCCGTATTCACGCGCAGCGTGCGGGTAAGCATATAGCGGTCGTTTTCCTTTGCCTCGCGCGTTTTCTCGTGCTTCTTGATTACGTCGGCATCATAGTCCGCCGCGCTGAAAGTTGCGACAAGCCCCGTCTGGGCGTGGTCGCCCATCACCTGACGGTAGAGATACATACAGGGCGCGTCTTCGCGGACGAGATGCCCGCCCGAAACGAGCTTTTCGAAATTCTCCTTGGCGTGGTCGTAGACCGCCTGCGAATACGGCTCCGTGCCCTTGGGCAGTTCTATTTCGGAGCGGACAACGCGCATAAAGCTGAGCGGTTTGCCTTCGGCCTGTTCGCAAGCCTGCTCGAAGTTCACAACGTCGTACGGGAGGCTCGCGATGTCGGCAGCCTCGCCCTTTGCGGGTCTCAACCCTTTGAATGCTTTAATCTTCATAGTTAAAAAAAGAATCTATATTTAAGCCGATTTTGCAAGTTTTACTTTATTCGCCCGCCGACGCGCGGAAGTTCCGCAGGATGTAGTATGCCATCCCGCCCGAGATTAGCGCGTAGGCGAAGCCCTGCATAGGGTAGCCGAATGCCGACATAGAAAGGATGTCGACCACTACCGACGGCGTCAGGGCGCACAGTGCCAACCTCGCGCCGCCGCCGAGCGAAAGTTGCGGATAGAGCGTTCGCGAAAGAATGTATACGGCTATCGTCATCAGCCCCCAGAATATGAGGTTCATCGGCAGTACGAAAAGGAAAAGGCACACGAGCGGCGTTATCACGTACAAAAGAGTATCCCTCGACGGAAATATTGCGTCCACGCCCCTGTCGCCCAACAGTTGATCGTAGTCTTTGAGCGACATCGAGCTTTCGCCGCCGTCGGGCAGATAGAACGAAACCCTGTCCCTTTCGAATGCGAACATCAAACCCTTTGTGCGCGACGCGTCGAGAAGCTTTTCCGACGCGATTGCGAACACTCTGCCGTCCGCGCCCTTCAGTTCGACATCCGCGCCGTTCGGCGTTTTGACCATGCCGTCCGAGACTTTCACCTTCGCCAATTCGGCGAGCGCGGGCGTTATCGAATCGTCGTAGAATTTTTCGATTGTCCCCGTTGTGGCAATCATTGCCGACACGCAAGAAAGCAGAGTCAGCAGCGCGAAATACGCCGCAATTTTCCAATGCCAGCCGAAGACCGCGCGGCGGTACGCCTCCACGGAGCCGAACGAAAGGTACAGCATTTTGAATATGTCCATAATATTAGAATTTGAGGTTTTTGGATATTTCGCCGTTGTAGTCCACTGTTTTCGTGAAGCTTTCGGGCAACGGGCACTCGGCTTCGAATTCGACTTTTTTGCCGTCGATTTCAAGTTCCAAGCGCGTTTTCAGACAGTGGAGGAAAAGGCGGTTTATTTTCGAGACGGCGCGGAATTTTTTGTTGAACGCAAAATTTCCGTACGTTGCGTCGCCCAAAATCGGGAAGCGGTGCATTGCGCACTGCACGCGCAACTGGTGGGTCAAGCCCGTGAGCGGCGTCAGGCGCACGAGGCTTACGCCGAGTCCGTTGAGGTCTTGGCGTTCGACGGCGTAGCCCGTGCGCGCGGGCATTCCGTTGGAATCGGCGGACGTGCGCACGAAGCCCGCGCCGCGTTGCGGGCGGAGCTTGTCTGTCCATTTTCCCTCGCCGAACATTCTGCCCACGCATATCGCCATATACGTTTTCTGCGCCGTCTTGTTTTTGAATTCGGCGCGGGCGAGCTGCGCCGTGCGTTCGTTGTCGGCGGCGAGCACGATTCCCGATGTCGGAGAGTCGAGGCGGTTTATCAGATAGAGCCTGCGTTTTTGTCCGTCTTCGGTTTCCCACGAATAGTATTCGCCCGAAAAATTATAGCGCGCGCGGAGCATTGCTGGCTTGGCGTTGGGCGACGGGTGCGGATTGGGATGCGTGGCGCGCCCCGCCTTTTTGTCGATTGCAATAAGTCCGCATTCGTCGGTTTTCACGACGCTGCAGCCGCTCGAGAGCGGCAGTTCTGATGCGAATTGTTCGGTGTTCATTTCTATCTGTAGTGGAATGTTATTTTGACCGACTGGTCTTGGTTGCCGAATGTGTTGACCATTTCCTGCGTCCATTCGCCGTAGGGGGCGGTTGTGAGAATCGACTGTTCGCAGAGTCCGCTGCCCGTGTTTGTGGAGTTCGAAAAAACCACCTTGAAGCGCGAGAGCGCGCCCGAAGAGTCGAGGTAGAATTCTATCTGGACAATCGTGCCGACCGCCGTGCCGAGGTCGTATTTCGACGCGAGCAAATTCCACTGGCGCGAGATTGCCTCTATCATCCGCTGTTGGTACGCGCCGAACTCGCTGAAACGCGAGTCGCACGCCACCACGCCGCGCATACTTGCGTGGGAGTTGTTTTCGGCGAGCGGCCCCGCGGGGATGCGCATGCTCAACATCGGGCGCGGTTTCGGCGCGGGAAGCTCTTCGTTGACGGGCGGTTCTTCGGGCTTGGGTTGCGGTTTTTTCGTTTCGGGCTTGGGAGGCTCGGGATTTTTTTCGGCGGATTGCCGCGAGTTGGCTGGCTGTTTTGCGTCGGGATTGGTTTGTTTTGCGCCGCGCTTTGATGTCTGGTTCGAGTTTTGCGCGTCCGATTTATCGGCGGTTTTTGCGCGCGTTTTATCGGCGTTGTCGGCGGTCTTTTCCGCCTTTACGATTTTCAAAAAGGCGTTGTCCGAATCGCTCCGCTCTTGGCGCGTTTTTTCGGATTCGAGCGGAGCGGAATCGGCATTCTCCGAAGTTTTTTGCGAAGACGCAGTCTGCCCGTCGGGCTGCGACGGGTCGGATTCTTCTGGCGTTGCGGGTTGCGCCGATTTGTCCCGTTCGTTTCGTTGCCCGCTTTGCTGCGGTTCGGCGGAATCGGGCTGAACGGGCGTCTGTCGGGTTTCCGCATCGGGAGAATCGGGCGTCGACCGTGCGGCGTCTGCGGCGGAGTCGGGAAATTCGTCGGGCTGCGAGGGACGGACAAGCGGGCGTTCGAGAGTGGAAAGCACGGCTTCGGGCGAAAGCGCGTCTTGGTCGGCACTCGTGCCCGAAACGATTTTCTGGCTGTCCTTTGTGTCGCCCGCGACAAACGGCTTGCGCGACTTCGAAGTCGGGTCGGGGATTTCGTCGGCGGCGCGCTGGTCTTTGAAAGACTCGGGCGCGTCGGGCGACTCGGGCTTCAGGTCGTTGCCGAAAGGGTTCGCCTCGATGAACTCGGGGCGTTTTATTTTCAGCTTCGGCGGAAGAATTTCGAGCTTCAGGTCGTCGGCTTTTTCGGATTTTTCGGACGGAAGAATTTCGTACGGAAGCGCGTAGTACGCGCCCGCGTGCAGGAGAACCGTCAGCAGAAACGCCGCGACAACCGCAAGCGCGTCGGCTCGGTTGGCGTTGAAGTAAAGGTCTCTGTCGAAGTCGTCCTGCATTATATTATGCACTCAAAAAAAGCTTCAGGCAGTTTGCATTTTTCGGGCGAGAGTGTCGAGCGTCTTCTTTGCGAGTTCGACGGGCAGACCCATCACATTGTCGAAGCCGCCGTCGATGTCGTCTATTATCATCGAACCGTGTTCCTGCGCGGCGTACGCGCCCGCCTTGTCGAGAACGTCAACTTTCGAAAGGTATTGCGCTATTTGCGATTCGTCCAGATTCCTGAAAGCCACGCGCGACTCCCCGAAATCGCAAAGAGTCCGAACCTCCGCACCGTCCGCAGGGCAGTACGCCGCGCACACGCCCGTGAAGACCGAATGCGTCTTTCCGCGAAGCTCGCCGAGCATTCTGCGGGCGTCGTCCAAATCCCTCGGCTTGCCGTAGAGATTCGGCGCAAGCCACACGACGGTGTCCGCGCCCAGAACGTATCTGCCCGCGTTTTTGCGGGCAACCGCAACCGCCTTCAGGCGCGCGTTCGCCATTGCAAGTTCCGCAGGGTGTCCGTGCGCGTCGGCGGATTCGTCGGCGTCGGAAACGCGCACTTCGAACGGAACGCCCGCACGTTCGAGAAGTTCGCGGCGGCGCGGACTTGCGGAAGCCAATATGATTTTTTCGGAATTTTTCATTCGATAAAAGAGGCGGTATTTTCCGAGTTCCCGAGCAAAACGCAAAACAATTCGAGCGCGCCGAAGCGTCGTTTTTTTTGTTCGACTGCCGAAGCCGTTTCTGTTAGCGTCGGTTCTTTCAAAGCCTACACTACATTACCACACATATGAAAGAAAAACTGTCTCTGTTCTCCGCGGGTCTGCTCGCCGCCGCACTTTTTGCGGCGCAGCTTAACGCGGAGGTTTTCGAAATCAAAAACGAAAAAGTGCGCCTGTCGATTGACGACAGGGGCAACTTGGTATCGCTCAAAAATCTGGTCGACAACCGCGAGTACGCGGGCGGCGAAGGACTCTGGCGCATAATCTATCAGGACGGGCTGTCGCTCGAAGAGAGCGTCGAAAGCGCGTCGGTGCCCGTGAAAGTCGCAAAGACCGACGGCAAAATCTCGCTCGAATACGGCGGCGAATTTCCCGTAAAAGTGCTCTGCAAACTCGAGGGCGACGACATCGTTTTCTCGTCCGAAATTAAAAACGCATCGAAAGACAAAGTACTGCGCGAATTCCAGTTCCCGATGATTCAGTCGGCGAACATCAAGCCCGAGACTACGCTCTACTGGTCGCACGCAAACGGAATGAGCTTCCCGAACGTGCGAGGCTGGCTGATGGCGGGCTTCAAGTCGTATATGGCGCAGGACAACAAGGCAATCGAACGCTACGACATCTACCCATCGCCGCTTTCGATGAACTACTACGTGCTCGACGACGGCAACTGCGCCCTCTACTTCGCAAGCCACGACCCCGAATTCGAAAAGACCCTCCACCTGCTCAGAACGCGCAAAATCGGCGGCAGGGGCGATTTCAAATACGGCGGAATCGACCTTGCAATGGCGAAATATCCGTTTCTTAACGCGGGCGAATCGAAGAAAATCGCCGATTTCGTAATCTCCCCGCACTCGGGCGACTGGCACGTTTCGGCGAAAAAGTACCGCAAATGGGCGGACAGCTGGTACAAACACATTCCCATCGACGACGACTTCAAAAAATCCAACGGATGGCAGCGAATCATTATGCGCCACCAATACGGCAAGGTTCTGTTCCGCTACGACCAACTGCCCGAAATCCGCAAGGCGGGCAAAGAGGCGGGGCTCGACACAATCCTGATGTTCGGATGGTGGAAGGAGGGAATGGACGCGGGCTACCCCGAATACACGCCCGACGACACGCAGGGCGGCGACAAAGCCCTGAAAAAATGGATAAGGGAATTTCAAAAGGACGGCGGCAAGGTCAACCTCTACTACAACGGGCAGCTCATCGATATGGGCACGAACTTCTACCTCACGCTCGGCAGGAAGATTTCAATCAAACGCGCCGACGGTACGGAACATATGGAACGCTACCCGTTCGGCGGCGACGGCACGGCACTGCGCGTGTTCGGCAACAAAACTTTCGTGACGGCGTGCCCCGCGACGAAGGAATGGATTGAAATCCTCAAAAAGCTCGCCGACCGCGCAATCGAACTCGGAGCCGACGGCGTGTTCTTCGACCAGCTCGGCTTCAAGAGCGAACTCTGCTACGACAAGTCGCACGGACACCCAATCCCCTGCCAGAACATAATGAAGTACAAGCAGGAAATGCTCAAAAACCTGCGCGCATACATCCGCGAAAAGAAGCCCGATATGAGTATGGGCATCGAATGGGTCAGCGACCCGACCTCGATGTACGCCGACTACATCCACAGCGTCGCCCCGAACCTGCACGTTTCGCGCAAGGACAAATTCGGAGTGCCGTGCACCCCGCACGCGCCGATGTACCAGTACACTTTCCCCGAAGTCTACGTTACAAACCGCGACATCTACAACAACGACAACGTCGCCCCGCGCTGCAACCTCACCGTAATGCGCGGTTGGCGCGACGACGCGGGCGTGTACCGCTGCCGCGCAACCGTAGACGACGCCCCCGTGTACAAGGCGTATCTTGCGAAAATCGCCCCCCTGCGCGAAAAATACCGCGACCTAATCCTCAACGGAACGTTCCGCGACCGCGACTTGGCTGCCTGCGACTCCCGCCTGCCGCGCTTCCACACTTTCGAAAACGGCTCGAAAATGGCTGTCGTCACGACAAGCCTTGCCGACGCCCAAAAGGTCTCGGCAAACTTCACCGCCGCAGGCTATAAGTTCCTCGAAGGCGACGGCATCGGAGACTTCAAAATCAGGGGCGACGGCGAAAGGGCGAATGTCGAACTCGGCAAGAACGCCCTTGCGGTGCTCGTGTTCGAGAAAAAATAACGCAAAACGACCGCCAGATTGCCCAAAAATACGAGCTTTCGGGCGGAATTTGCCGGCTTCGGGCGTTTTTTAGAAAAAAAACAGTTGCTTTTTGCGCGGCGAAGCTTTTAATCACACAACTTTATTGATTTTAAAAAGGAGATTTTTATGTCACAGCACAACAGTTTCAAAAGCGGCGGTTCCGCATCTTCCAAAAAACGCAGCGTTCTCAAGCGTTTTGAACGCATCGACCTGCTCCGCAAACGCGGTCAGATTAAGGAAGTTACCCGCGTAACGGGTCTCCCCAAGACAAAGCCCGCCGAATAACATCGGTACAGAACATTTGACGCGCCCGCGTAAAACGTCGGCGCGTTTTTTGTTTGTACAGATGCCGATTGCCCCCGTTCAGCCCAACGACGGCTTCGCCCGTCCCGACATACACAAAACCCGATATGAAAAACCTTCCCGAAATTATGGCTCCCGCAGGAGACTTCCCGAGTCTCGACGCGGCGATAAAGGCGGGCGCGGACGCCGTATACTTCGGCGTCAAAGGCTTCAACATGCGGGCTGGCGCAAAGAATTTTTCGGTCGCCGAAATAGGGAAAGTCGCCGCAATCTGCAAAAGGGCGGGCGTAAAATCGTACATCACGCTAAATACTATTTACTACGAAAACGAGCTGAAAAAGCTCGAGCGTCTGATTGTAAAAATCGCCGAAGCCAAAATCGACGCCGTTATCGCGTGGGACTTCGGGGCAATCGCCCTCGCAAAAAAGCACGGCGTGGAGGTGTTCCTCTCCACTCAGGCAAGCGTTGCAAACGCCCTTTCCGCCGCCCAGTATTTCGAAAAATTCGGCATACACAGATTCGTGCTCGCGCGGGAGTGCTCGCTCGACGACATCGCAAAAATCAAACGCGGTATGCTCGAAAAATTCGGCAAAGACGCGGAAATAAAAATCGAGGTCTTCGCACACGGCGCAATGTGCGTTTCGCAAAGCGGAAGGTGCTTTATGTCGACATTCGCCTGCGGTAAAAGCGCGAACAGGGGCGAGTGTATGCAGCCGTGCCGCAGGGAATACCGCATAGAAGACGCGAACGGAAACGGCTTCGTGGTCGGCAACGGATACGTTCTAAGCCCCAAGGATTTGTGCACAATCGGGTTTATCGAAAAGGTTTTTGCGGCGGGCGCGGACTCGCTGAAAATCGAGGGACGCAACCGCAACCCCGAATATGTTTTCGCGACAGTCTCGGCATACCGCAAACTGCGCGACTTCTACTTTGCGAACAGAAGAAAACCGAACTTCGCCGCCGACTTCGCAAAGATGAAATCGGACGCAATCGCCGAGGTCTCGAAAGTGTTCAACAGGGGCTTCTCGGACGGCTTCTTTATGGGCAAACCCGTCGGCGACTGGACATCCGACGGAAACAAGGCTACGGCAAAAAAGAGGATTGTCGGACACGTCATAAGATTCTTCCCGAAAATCTCGGTAGCCGAAATTTCGATAGACAACACCCCGATTTCGGTAGGCGATAAAATCCAGATAGAGGGGAAAAACTCGGGCTATACGGAAGTGCTCGTCGAAAGCATGCAAATAGAGGGCAAAAACGTGCAAAACGCCCCGAAAGGCAGCAACATAGGCTTGAAAGTGCCAACCCCGCTAAAAAAAGCCGACTTGGTTTATATCCTAAAGTAGCCGCGCGGTTTAATGAAAAATGAATTTTTGCGTACATTTATAACGCAAAAAGAACCCACGCGACGATAGGAGCTGTAGAATTAAGAATGAATAATGAAAAATGAATAATGAATAACTGGGGTTTGCCCCGCTTCGCGGGCAAACCCTATTGTCTCACTGGTGTTTTACTTTGTTGCGGTGGGTGGCTTGGCGAATGGATATTGCCGATGTATGAAAAAATAGCCGCGTGTTGTTGCGCTTGCCTAAAAAACTCGAACTATCCGCAATCTCCAAGCAAACTATTA
>URJY01000028.1 GCA_900548275.1 uncultured Opitutales bacterium
CCGCAGTTCGACTGCGCCGCCGACGCGGCAATCTTTTCGGGGCAACCTCCGCGCGCAGGCGGCGCGTTCGCCCCGTTTTGTTTTGCCGAAAAGCGTTCGCCGTTCGCAAAATTCGCCTATCTTAAATACTGTTTCGGCGCGGGGCTGCACCCGAAGTGCCTTTTCAATACGCGGGCGGCAAGAAGGTTCATTTCGGGCGCACTGGCTAAAAAATTCTCCCTGCCGAAATCGTTCGACATACTGAACGTTCCGTACGAAAGCCTTGCGCGTTTCGACGTTGCGCGGAACTCCGACATATTCGCCGCGAACGGCTCGGGCGGGGCGGAAAACCTGCGCGGCGTTCTCGAAAAATCGCGCATAAAATATTTCGTTTCGACGCCGGACAAACCCGACGGCGAAATTCTGCGGGACGCTGCCGAAGCGGCGGAAAACGGCGCGTGTTTCGTTTTCGCCAAACTGCGCCGAACCGAGAAATTTTTGCGCGGCAACATAAAAGACGAAAACGCCGTGCGCGGGTATTTCGAATCGTTCGGAAAACTTGTTGCCCGATTTTCGGCGCGGCTAAAGACGGTATCGGAAGATGCGGAAATTTCGGTTTTGTCGGGCTACGAAATAGTCGAATGCAAGTCGGTCTGCGACATCAAGGGGCTGCTCAAAAAGTCGGGGCTTTCATTCGGACGCGGATTCGACGCGTTCGTTGCGCCCGACTACGTTCTCTTCAAATACGACTCGGACGACGCAAAGGGGAAAATACGCGCCGCGCTCGTCGGCGTGTCGGGACATTTTATGTCGGAGGCGGAAAAGTCGGCATTCGGAATCGATTTCGGCGACCGCAGGTTCGGCGACGACATCTTCGCGGCGGACTCGGGAACGGAATTTTCGCCGAACTTCGTCTACGCAGGAACGCGGGAGGGCGTAGCTTCAATCTCGGCGCAGGCGTGTATGCTTTCCCTGAAAAAAGCTCCGCCGAAAGCCGAATCGGTATCCGATTTCTTCGAAATTATGAAGTCGGACATTGCCGAGTACGCGCGGTAGCCGAGCGCGTCGGCGGCGCGGACGCTTTCAAAGCCGTTTCCCAGAAAACCAAAATCAATCCGACAAATTTATTGGCTTGATTCTTTTTGCGCAATCGCCTTGAATGCATTATAGAAAGAATTGAGTTTCGGATAGCGGAACGCGGTGAAAAGCCGCGACGGACGCGCCACCGTAAGCGGCATGGCATTCCGAGTTCGTCCACTGAGCGAACGTTTCGGGAAGGACTGGCAGACAATCGGAGCCGCAAGTCGGGAGACGATCCGAAATTCGAGATACGCGACTTCCCGCGAATCGGAGGCGACGGACTAATTTCTTTACCGCATTCGGTAAAGCTTTTTTGGTATGCGCCGATTTTTCGGGGGTAGTAAGCTTGGAAAGCAACCCAAAAATGGCGAAACAAACAGTACATTTTCCGTGTTATTGCGGGCGGCGGCTTCTGTCGGGAATGCCGTATTTCGCCGCGCTACTCTTTCTGCTTTCGGTCGCGGATGTCTCGGCGGCGCAAAAGTTTCCGCTGCCGCTCGACGCATATCCGCAATGCGACGGTCTTTGGGCTACGCTTGCCGAGCGCGTCCGCCAGTGCCCCGCCAATCTTTGGGCTACGCTGATTTTCGCCTGTGCGGTTGTGCACACTTTCTGCTACAGCGTGTTTCTGCGCCTTGCAGATTCCGTACACAAGCAGAAGATGTTCAAAATGCGCGACTCGAGCCGCGACATTGCCAAGCGGATTTTCTCGCTGCTCGGCGAAGTCGAAATCGTGTTCGCCCTCTGGCTGATTCCCCTGTTCGGCGTAATTTACTGGAAGTACGGGCGTGCGGCAGTCGCCCACTATGTCGACAACCTCGCCTATGCCGACGACAAATATTCCGAGCCGGTCTTCGTGATGGTCGTTATGTGCATCGCCGCAACGCGCCCGATTATCTACGTTGCCTCGCGCTTCATCAGCCTGTTCGCAAACCTTTTCGGCGGCGGGGTCAGGGCTTGGTGGATTTCCATTCTCGCGGTCGGCCCGCTTCTCGGCTCGTTCATCACGGAGCCCGCGGCGATTACGATTTGCGCGATTCTGCTTTCGCGCCACTTCTTCTCGAGGCTACCGTCGCTCAAGTTCAAATACGCCACGCTCGGATTGCTGTTCGTGTCGGTGTCGGTGGGCGGTGCGTTGACGCATTTTGCCGCGCCGCCCATTATTATGGTCGCCCGCCCGTGGAGCTGGGACAGCGGATTTATGTTCACGCATTTCGGATGGAAGTCGGTTGCGGCTTCGCTCGCATCGGTCGCGCTCTATGCGGTCTGGTTTGCGAAGGATTTCAAAAAGCTCGAAGCAAAACACGTCTTCGACAATTCCGAAAGGCAAAAAGACCCGCCGAACTGGGTAGTATGTATGCACTTGCTGTTTCTGGCGGCGGCGGTTGCGATAATGCACTATCTGGTGTTCGAGCTGTTCCTGCTGTTGGCGTTCATAGCCTTTACCGACATCACGCAGCGTTTCCAGTCGCCGATGTGCTACAGAAGCCCGATGCTTGTGGCGATTTTCCTCGGCGCGCTGGTAACGCACGGCAGTCTGCAGGCGTGGTGGCTCGAACCCGTCCTGCAAAGCCTCAACTCGGGCGCATTGTTCGTCGCGGGCGTCGCGCTGACGTCGTTCAACGACAACGCGGCGATAACGTATCTTGCATCGCTCGTGCCCGACTTCGGCGAAGATATGAAATACTGCATAGTGGCGGCGGCAATCTGCGGCGGCGGTCTTACGGTGATTGCGAACGCCCCGAACCTCGTGGCACTCTCGGTGCTCAAGGAGCACTTCAGAACGGGCGTATCTCCGAAGCTGCTGTTTATCTGGGCACTCCCGCCGACGCTCATAGCGTGTGCGATATTCTTTTTCATTTAAAGCGCAATGAAGATTCAATCAAAGTTCAAATTCCTTTCGAAATTCGCGGCGGTCGCCGCGGCGGCGTTTCTGTCCGCAACAGCGTGGGCGGCGGGCGATGCCGACCTGCTCGCAATCCTCGTAAAAAAGGGTACGTTGACGGCAGAGGAGGCGAACGAAATCAAGAAGTCGTCGGTGGAAGCCCCCGTATTTGTAGAACGCGGAAATCCCGTAATCAGCATTTCGGGCAAGTTTCAGGGGCAGTACGAATACCTTTACGTCAACGGTCTCGAAGGCGTTGACGGTTCGGCGACGGTAAGCAAGTTCATCCCCCGAAGGGTGATTCTCACGTTCAAGACCGACGAAAAGCGCGACTGGGGCGCGCAGCTGTCTTTCGACTTCATCCTGCCGCACCAGATGTCGGTTACGTATATGTGGAAGCGAGTAGAAACGTCGTTCGCAAAGGGCGAGTTCCGTTTCGGCTACGTGAAGTCGAATTTCAACGTTGAGGAATATATGTCGCCGTTCAACCTCTACTGCGTGGAACGCTCGATTGCCACGTACTACTGGGGCGGCCCGAAGAACGCAAGAAGGCTCGGGCTTGCGTCGTTCCACACGGGCGCGTACTGGCTCGGGAAGTCGCAGATTGTGGACGGGCTGAACTACGTGTTGAGCGTATCGAACGCAAAGAACTACGAAATCTCGCAGATAGACTCGGACAACGCCCCGAATCTCTACTTTGCGGTATCGCAAAAGCTGAATTTCGACGACGTTAAAATTCTGCTCGGCGTAAACCTCGGTTGGGGCGCGGACGCGAACGGATATGCCGCGAACTCTTCGACGGCGGGGATGTGGGGCGCAAACCCCTACGCGTCCCTCGACTGGAACGCGTTGCGGGCGATGGCTGAATTTTTGGTCTCGGGCGTCGACGAGGGCAAAAACCTCGACGGCTCGTACGGCAGGCAGTTTCCGATAGGCTTGAACGCAATGGTCGAATACAAGTTCGACATCGGCGAATTCGGCAAGCTCGCCCCCGCGTTCAGGTTCACGTATCTCGACACCGACGGGCGCGGCGTTACGCCGTCCGACGGTCTGCGCCACACAAAGAACATCGCGGGCGACTCGCCCTACAAGCGCGCCACGGGCTACTACGGCGGCGTAAACTGGTATCTGCGCGGCAACAATCTGAAATTTATGTTCGGCTACGAATACACTCACTTCGACGGCGGCGCGTACGGCGCGCACGAAGCCGAGGAAAACTCGGTGCGTTCGATGGTACAGGTTCTTTTCTAATCAAGCAAAACTGCACACACACTACAACAAATGAAACCAGCAAAACTCATATCGTTGACGATAGCAATAGCGGCGGGACTCATCGCCCTTTTGATGTCGCCCGAGTATTATCATATTAACGGACTGTCGGTCGTAGAACAGAGAGTCATAGCGATTTTCATATTCGCCGCAATTATGTGGGTCAGCGAAGCCGTTCCGATTTGGACGACTTCGGTTCTCGTAATCGTGATTATGTTGCTGAGCGTTTCGGACAGCTCTTTCCTGTTCCTGCGCAACGGCTCGGAACATCAGGCGTTGGGCACGCTCATCAAGTACAAGGCGTTGATGGCGACTTTCGCAGACCCCATCATTATGCTCTTCTTGGGCGGATTCTTTCTGGCGATGGGCGCGGGCAAGGTCGGACTCGACAAAAACCTCGCACGGGTGCTCTTCAAACCCTTCGGAACGAAGTCGCAGACGGTGCTGCTCGGCTTGATGTTCGTTACGGCGTTCTTCTCCATGTTTATGAGCAACACGGCGACCACGGCCATGATGTTCGCGGTTATGGCTCCGCTCCTCAAGCCGATGGAAAACAGCGGCAAGGGCAGAGTTGCGCTGGTTCTGGCAATCCCCGTGGCGGCGAACATCGGCGGCATCGGCACGCCAATCGGCACGCCCCCGAACGCAATCGCCCTCAAATACCTCAACGATGTCGACGGTCTGAATCTGGGCATCGGCTTCGGTCAGTGGATGGTCGTAATGGTTCCGTTCGTCGCGGTGATTATGCTCGCCTCGTGGTGGATTCTGCTCAAGCTCTTCCCCTTCAAGCGCGACGTTCTCGAGCTGAACTTCGAAGGCGAATTCGAAAAAACGAAAAAGGCGAAAATCGTCTACGTTACATTCGCGGTAACGGTGTTGCTGTGGATGTTCGACAAATTTACGGGCATCAACTCGAACGTCGTCGCAATGATTCCGATGGCGGTATTCTGCGTTACGGGCATTGTGGATAAAAACGACCTCAAGGAAATCAGCTGGGACGTTCTCTGGCTCGTTGCGGGCGGCTTCGCGCTCGGCGTAGGTCTGCAGGACACGGGTCTTGCAAAGCACCTGATTGCATCCATCCCCTTCGAAACGTGGTCGCCGACGATGACGATTATCGGCTCGGGGCTGCTCTGTTTCGCGATGTCGACGTTTATGTCGCACACGGCGACAACCGCCCTGCTCGTTCCCGTTCTCGCTGCGGTCGCAACGGGTATGGGCGACGCACTGACGCCTTTCGGCGGAGTTCCCACGCTGCTCATCGGCGTTGCGCTCTCGGCTTCGGTTGCAATGATTCTGCCGATAAGCACGCCCCCGAACGCAATCGCGCACTCGGCGGGTCTTACGACGCAAAAGCAGATGGCATCCGTCGGCGTAATCGTCGGCGCGCTCGGCTTGGCAATCGGCTACGGACTGCTGTTCGTTCTCGGTTCGACGGGCTACTTCATCAAGTAGCAAAAAACATCCCGCGATTATGGAAATTTCGGGAGAAATCGGAAATGCGCCGCGCGGCAACGGACTGCGCGGGCAGGTCGATTTTCTTCTCGATTTTGCCGATACCCTGATGGCTGCGGGAACGCAGACTTCGAGAGTCGTCAGGAACGTCGAGCGGCTCGCCGACAATTTCGGCTGCCGCGCCGACATAATAATACTCCCCCGCACGATAATTATGACCGTATCGTCGGGGGATTTTTCTTTGACAAGAGTCAAAAAGGTTTCGCCGCACGCCCCCGACTTCCGCATAATTTCGGAACTGCGCATACTCTCGTGGGAGGCGTACAAAAACGGAATGCCGCTCGACGAGTGTAAAAAGCGGTTCGACGAAATCAAAAAACAAAAACCCGTTTCGTGGAAAATCAAAGCTCCGATTGTCGCGCTCGGCAACGCAGCGTTCTGCCAACTTTTCGGCGGCTTCTACTCGGTGCCGCTCGTGTTTTTTACGACGCTCGCAGGCTGGCTTGCAAGGTTCGCGCTCCAACGCCGCCGCGCCCCCGAACAGCTCTGCTGCATCGTCGCGGCGTTCGTTTCGTCGCTGCTTGCGGGTATAGGCGCAAACATTTTCGGCTTCAAGACCGACATCGCAATCTCGACGAGCATTCTCTACCTCGTTCCGGGGGTGCCGCTGCTTAACGCGTTCATCGATATGTTCGACGGGCACATCCTCGCGGGCTTCTCGCGCTTGGTGAAAGCCTCGGAGACAATCCTTGCAATGACCCTCGGGCTGCTCGGGGCAATTCTTATTTTGGGGCGCGCAATACTATGATTGAACGGCTTTTGACAGACGCGCTGTTCGCGGCATTCGCGGGAATGGGCTTCGGAATCGCATTCAACCCGCACTTCAAAAAACTGCTCATCGCGGGGCTGCTCGCCGCCGTCGGACACTCGTTCAGACTGTGGCTTATGACGGGCTGCTCGGTCAACATCTGCGCGGCGACATTCGCGGGGGCACTGCTTATCGGTACGGGCGGCTTCGTCGCGGGACGCATTCTCGGCTGCCCCTCGGAGGTCTTCACCTTCCCCGCCGTTCTGCCGATGATTCCCGGTCTTTTCGCGTACAAAACGATACTTTCCGCAATCAAATTCATCGGCGCAAATTCCTCGGGCACGTCGACGGGCACACATCTTGAAGACTTCCTTTCGAACGGAATCGTCTCGGCGTCGATTATGTTCGCCATCGTGCTTGGCGCGTCGGTGTCGGTGTTCGTGGACACGCTTTCAAGCCGCATCGAAAACAGAAAAATGCTCTCGGGAATCAGACCTTTCAGGCACAAAAATAGTTGACTAATCCGCAGATAAAACTACGTTTCACGCCTTATGAAACGCATTAAATATATGGTGGCGGCTGTGGCGGCTGCGATCGTTCTCGGTTGCGCTGCGGCAAACGCAGCGGACGCAAAATCGGACGCAATCGAAAGCCAATGGAAGGCAAAACACGTCGCATTTATCGGCGATTCAATAACCGACAAAGTGCACGTGGGCACGAAGAAAAACTACTGGCAGTACCTCGACGAAATGCTCGGGATTGTCCCGCACGTCTACGGAATCAACGGCGACACATACAAGGGCGTAATCCGCCAAGCCGAAAAACTCAAAGCCGAACGCGGAACCGACATCGACGCAATCTTCGTGTTCCTCGGCACGAACGACTTCAACGGCGGTCTTCCGCTCGGCAACTGGTACGAAATAAAAGACGACCAAGCCCCCGTTGCAAACGGTAAAACCGAAATCCGCAAACGCAGAATCGCGGCAAAAACGCTCGATACGTTCAGGGGCAGAATCAACATCGCAATGGAATATCTGAAGTCGAACTTCCCCGACGCGCAGATAATCGTGCTCACGCCGATACACAGGGGCTTCGCCAAGTTCTCGGCGAACAACGTCCAGCCCGACGAATCGTTCCCGAACAGAATCGGACTTTATATCGACGACTACGTAAACGTCGTCAAGGAAACCGCGACCGTCTGGGCTGTGCCCGTCATCGACCTTAACAGCATTTGCGGAATCTACCCGAACCTACCCGCGCACGCGAAATTCCTGCACAATCAAAAGACCGACCTGCTCCACCCCAACGCCGCGGGACACTATAGAATGGCGAAAGCCATCGCCTACCAACTGCTGGCGTTCCCCGCCGACTTCAAATAAACATACAGAGCAAACAAAAAGCCCGACGAAAAATCCGTCGGGCTTTTGCAAACTCGGATAGAAACGCCTCTATTGACAAATGAATGGCACTTGCAATTCTGTCTTGTAAAAAAACAAATCGTCAATTAGGACAAAATTCCGAAAAACATGAAAGGGGAAGCAATGAAGAAAAAAGATAAATACAACGACAAGATTACCACGGACGATTATGTCGACTTCAAATGCGGACTTGCACTCTACGAGTTAATCGCGATTATAATCGGAATCCTCTTAATCATCATTCTTCCATAGTTTTTCCATCAAAAAAGCCCGACGCGATGCGTAAATCCGTCGAGCTTTTTGTTCGCGCTTTTCTCGGCGCGGAAATTAATAGTTCTTGGCGTTGACTTTGAAATACGCCTGCGGATGGTTGCAAACGGGACACACATCGGGGGCTTTTTCGCCGTAGTAAATGTGCCCGCAGTTGGAGCATTCCCAAACGACCTTTTCGGTCTTCGCAAATACCTTGCCGTCTTTGACGTTCTCGAGAAGCTTGCGATAGCGTTCCTCGTGCTCGCGCTCAATCTTGCCGACCTCTTCGAAAAGGAAGGCGATTTTGTCGAAACCCTCCTCCTTCGCCTCTTTCGCAAAAGTGGCGTACATATCGGTCCATTCATAGTGCTCGCCCGCGGCGGCATCCACGAGATTTTCGGGCGTGGAGGGCATCGCGCCGTCGTGCAAAAGCTTAAACCAAATCTTGGCGTGCTCCTTTTCGTTGTTGGCAGTAATTTCGAAAAGCTCGGCAATCTGGACAAATCCGTCCTTTTTTGCCTGCGAAGCGTAATATGTGTACTTGTTGCGAGCCTGCGACTCGCCAGCAAAGGCGGTCTGCAGATTTTTTTCAGTTTTAGAGCCCTTTAATTCCATTTCTATCTAACCTTTCTTTCGCCGTCGTTAAACCGGCAAATTACATAGACCGAGTATCGGCAGAAGCGTCCGCCAGTCAAGCTTTATCGGATAAATAACGCGCAACACATCGGGAATTACATAATTTGCACAAGCCCGATTCGCACAAAAAAACTCGCAAGTGGTTAACTTGCGAGTTCTTAAACTTTCAATTCTCTAAGTAGGCCGACCGAGATTCGAACTCGGAACCAATTGCTTAAAAGGCAACTGCTCTACCGTTGAGCTATCGGCCCTTAAAGAAATTAAAGCATACAATGTATGTATTGCTTCCTGCTTAGCAAGCTTTTTTTGAAAATTTTTCGGATTTTTTATAACGCCGCGTTATGCGTATATTGCGGGAAAGACAAGTCCGATAATATTTAGGAAAATGCACGATACGACCGCCGCGGCGATGTCGTCGGCAACGCACCCAAGCCCCCCTTCGAGCGACTGCAATTTGTATATTCCGAGCGGTTTTTTGATGTCGAAAAATCTGAAAAGTCCGAATCCGACAAGCAAGCCAAGCAGGCTGTACGGCGCGGCGCAAAACGGCATAAAGCAAAAGTTCATCGCCACGAATTCGTCGAGGTTTATCTGACCGGGGTCGCGCAGTCCGAGGGCGCGTTCGGCGGCGTCGCAAATGCCGACTGCAACATATGCAAGAAACGCCGCAAAAAATACGTACCGCAGGAATCCCGTTGCGCCGCCGTTCCCGAGCCCCGAGAACAAGAGCCAGTAAAACAGCACGCCCGCCGCCGCGCCCCACGTCCCGGGGGCTTTGAGGTTACCGAGCCCGAAAAGGGTCGCCATCTTTACGGATATGTTTGCGGGCAGCGCGGCCGCCCACGGATAAAATCTCCTGCGCATTGTCATTTTCTAACCTTTCAACAAATGTCCGTACCTTTTGATATATCCCGCGCCCGAAAGAACCGAAAGCACCGTCGACAATAGCAGTGTCGCGATTCCCGAGCCGTACGAAAAGTCGAAGAGAAAGCCGCTTGTCTGCCCGAAATCGACACGCATTGCGAACGAAAGTATTATCGCCCCGACCGAGTACATTTGAAATGCCGCCTTGTATTTTCCCATCTTTTCGGCGGCGAGCACAACTCCCGCGTTCGAGGCAATCATGCGAATGCCGCTTACGGCGAACTCGCGCGTTACGGAAATTATCGCGCAAACGAGGGCTGCGAGCGTCCACTGCCTGTACATATCGAACGCAAAAAGCGTCATAAACATCGACACGACCATTATTTTGTCGCAGAGCGCGTCCATAAATTTGCCGAACACCGTTACGGAATTGTATTTTCGCGCCAGATAGCCGTCGAACCAGTCGGTAGAGCCCGCCACGACGTACACGAAAAACGCCGTCAATGCGCAATATTTAACGTCGGTACAGAGCAGTGCCACGGCGCAGAACGTGAGCAAAATTCTTAAAATGGTGAGGGTATTGGGAAAATTCATTCAAAATAGTGTTGATAGAATTTTCGATTTTACAAGACTATAAGCGCAATAAAAAAAATTCGGAAATGGAAAAAAGAACCGCAATCTACCCCGGGACATTCGACCCCGTTACAAACGGACACCTCGACGTACTCCACCGCGCAGCCCGTATGTTCGACGAAGTAATCGTCGCCGTTGCGCCGAATGCGGGCAAAGGTCCGCTTTTCGACCCCGACACGCGCGTTCGTCTGTTCGCGGAAAACTTGGAACATTGTCCGAATGTGTCGGTATGCAAGTTCGACGATTTGACTGTCGATTTTGCGCGGGCGCACAATGCCGTTGCAATCATCCGCGGGCTTCGCGCGGTGTCAGACTTCGAATTCGAGTTTCAGCTCGCCCAGATGAACAGGCACTTGGCGGGCGATGTGGAGACGATATTTTTAATGCCGTCGCACAAATATTTTTATACAAGCTCCACGATAATAAAACAGGTTGCCGCCTATGCGCCCGAGCGGATTAAAGAGTTCGTTCCGCCGAATGTCTTGGCTGCGATGAATGCCCTGCGCGCCGATTAGTTGCGACGCGGTTTTGCGTATTATATCCGCATTTTTTCGGTCGGCGGATGTCGCCGTTTTAATTTTCGAATTTCGTTTTCACAAAAAAAAGGCTCTCGGTGTTCCGAGAGCCTTTCCGTTTTCAAATTACAAATTTTAGCTTATTTCTCTGCCGAAGCGTTTTCCGTTTCGAGAACGCGCTGTACTGCTCCGCCGGGGGAAACAATCATCGGGTTCTGGAATACGCTGCCGGGGCGCATTTCCTGGAATTGTTCGCGGCCTACGCTGCCTCCGGGGGAGATTCTGTTAACCGTTACGAATATCAACAGATTTCTCTTTTGGCGGGTTTCGCCCTTCGACTGGAAGAGTCTGCCGACCCACGGAATGTCGCCGAGAACGGGAACTTGGTCGTTAACCGTGATAACCTGTTCGCGTGTCAAACCGCCCATTACCAGTGTCGCGCCGTCGAATACCGTTACCGATGTGCGGATTTCGCGAACCGAGAACACAGGCTGAATGAAGCCCGACGGAACTGTTACCGTTGTGCCGCTCGACATAGCGACTGCAACGCCGCCGTATTCGAGGAAGCCTTCGAATTCCGTTACCTTCGGGTTGAGGATGAGGTTGATTGAACCGTCTTCTTCAACGTTCGGGGTTACTTCCATTACAACACCGACGTCGTACGAGGTGAAGTCAGTCGGAGTACCGGGGGTTACCGTAACACCAGCCGCGCCGCCTGCCGTACCCGTGCCCGACGAAGTACCGACGTTGGACTGCATATCGCCCCAGCTTTCGGGGTAGCGCATTTGTTGCGAAACGGTGATGATTGCCTGCGAGCCAGAGAGGACTGTAACCTTGGGTGCGCAGAGCAAGTCGGAACCCGATTTCTGTTCGAGGGCGCGGACTGTCATATTGAAGATGTACGAGTCCAAGATACCCGTCGAGCCGATTGCGCCGAGGTCTACGCTCGAAGTGTTGTATTCCGAAGCGTCGGGACCGAGGTTGATTGTCGAGGGAAGTTTTGCAATCGAGTTGTAGACTTCTTCGGGTTCGGATGCGGACGTTTCCTTAATTGTGATGGGAGTTTTGCCCGCGTTCGTCGACTGTGCGGAGTCTGCAAGCGATCTGTTGTTGGACTTCATCAGGCTGTTCTTTGCGCCTGCGATCTGACCGACGTTCCAGTTGAAGCCGAGTTCCTTCAAGTCGCCCTGTGTGACTTCCATAAACTTTGCTTCGATTTCGACCTGCTTGATTTCGCTATAGCGCAAGAGGATGTTGCGAACCTTGTCGAGGTTGCGGCGGGTGTTTGTTACCCAAAGCTTCGTTCCGTCGTAGGCGAGGTTTGCGCCCTGACCGAATTCTACGCCTGCCTTGATAAGGAATTGCTTGATTGCTTCGCCCTTGTTGCTGTCGTCGCCGCCTGCACCGCCGCCGCCGAACGGGTCGTCGGAGCCTGCGCTGCCCGCCGCCTTGATGCCGACCATGCGCGTTACCGCAGCTTGGGTGATTGCGAAGTCGAGCGTATCCATCGAGGATGTCGCGCTCGAAGCGTCGGAAGCCTTGCGGACTACGATTGTGTCGTTTTCAATGTCGTACTGGTAGCCTGCCTGTTGGGTTACCCAATTAAGAATCTGACCGAGGGGAAGGTCGCGCAAGCTGAGAACAACGTTCTTTGTTTCGCCGCCCGTATCGAAGAGAACGATATTTACGCCCTTCTTGCCGTCCGTGGACTTGTCGTAGTCGACCGACAGAGCGGAAAGAGTGTTGATAGCATCAGCCAACGGAACGCCGGGGTTCGGGAAGCTTACATTCGGGATTACGATATTGCGCAATTTTGCGTCTACGACCGAATCGGTACGTGCGCCGCCGAGGTCGATGTTTGCGCCGCTGTAAACCTGCGGGCGAACCCAACCTTGGTTTACTTCGTCGAGCATCGATTCGCGCGTTGCCAGATAGGAAAGCTTTCCGGGGTTGGCGAGCTTTTCGGCAATCAGACGCTGATAGGCTTTTGCCTGAATGTTGTTTGCGTCGAGCGTTTCGATTTGGCGGAACGTGGAGCGTGCGCCCGAGTAGTCGCCGTACAGGTACTGTCTGCGACCCTTTTCGAGCAGGACTTCAACGCGCTTCATTCTCACCGAGTAATCGGGGCTTGCGTCGGAAATGCGGTTGTTGTAGGGGTTGTCTTCGAATGCGTCGACTTCGGCTACGAAATTCTTTGCCTTGTCCGAATTTTCTTCGGAAGCGGCGTAGTCGGAGGCGAATTTCTTTGCGCCCTTTACGTCGCGTTCAGCCATTGCGATGTTGGCGCGTTCCTTTGCCATTGTCGCCTTTGCGCGCTTGAGTTCCGAGCGGACTTCGTCGGCAGCGGGCGAGTATTCGTGCGAGGCAATCTTTTCTTCGGCGAGAGCGAGCTTTGCGGAAGCGTCGTCCCAATCGCCAGAATCCATTGCGTCGTATGCAGCGTCGATGAGGTCGAACGAAGCGAGGATGGAAAGTTGCAGCTTGCGGTTTGCTTCGGCAACAATACTTCCGTCCGCCTTTTCGCCGCCTTCAGCCTTGGCTTCTTCTGCCTTTGCCTGCTTTTCGGCTTCGAGTTTTGCAACTGTGGCTTCGTTTGCCAGAACGGGCTTTTCGCCCTTTGCCTGACGTTCGATGTCGGCGTTGACATCGGCGAGCATCCTCTGGACGCTTTCGTCGTTCGGTGCAAGCTTTACCAACTCTTCAAGAGCCTGTTTGGACGCTTGGAAGTTGCCGCTGTCGCGCGCTTGTACCGCCGTAACCATAAGGCGTATTTTTTCTTGCGTGTTGTCGGACGATGCCGCCGACGCTACGCCCGCGAGTGCAATACAGGCAATTGATGCCGCCATTGCAGCCCGTTTCTGGATTCTGTTTATTTTCATATTAGCTGTATTTGTAATTTGTTGGAGAATAAATGTAGATGCTTTTCAAAAAATTTAAAGCTTTATTTTTACTTTTTCGCCGATTTTACGGGAGCGACCCCGTCTTTCGACAATTTCATCGTTTGTGGCGGTATTTCTTTATTAGAGGGTAGCATTTCCACAATCGCGTACTCTTGGTCGAAATTCAGGTCTTTCACGGTGTATTTTGCGTCGGCGATGTCTTTCGATTCACCCGCCGCCTTTACGTGCCACTGTGCGCCGTCGGGCAGAATGAGCGTCATTCTGCGGCTGTCTTCGAGCACCGTGGGTTTGTCGGAATAAAGCGTGATGTCTCTGCCGAGCTTTTTGTCGAACAGTACAACCGTAACGATGTTGTCGAGGGTATTGTCCGCCTTTTTGATACGCTTGCTTTCAAACGACTTCACCATCAAGCCGACATCGACAGACTTAGCCAGACCGTTTTCGCCCTTCACCTGAATTGTGATGGGCTTGTTTTTCTTGCCCGTGAGCAGAACCTTGTCGGCTTCGTTGTAAAGCTGGACGTAGGGGTCGTCCGCCGAGCCCATATAGCCCTTGTACTTGATGGGGTACGGCTCGTTCGAGACGCCTTCGTATTTGAGAGCGAAAGACATTCTTGCGCGTTCCTTAATCAGCGGCGATTCCGTGATGAACTTGCCGTCTTCGTCGACCCAGATTTGCGGGGGAGTGAAGACTTGGAAGAACCAGCGACCGTCTTCGTCCTGCGGCTTTACTTCGGGCCATTCGATGGGCTTGATTTCGAGGCGCGGAACTTCAACGTCTTTCCATTCGACGCCCTTTGCCTTTTGCGAAAGAAGTTTTTCCACCTTGGCTTGGGTTTCGCCGATTTTGGGCATCTGCATTACGTTGAAGCAGACGAACGATGCGCAAAGAGCCAGAAGTGCGACTATGAAGAAAATTTTATCGTAGTGTTTCATTGTAGTGCGTTCCCCCGTTATTTGGATTTTTTACCCGATTTTTTCGGGGAGTTTTTCGCGTCTTTCGAGTCTTTCACGACTTCGACATATTCTATCACGACCGAAAATTCCGAAACGTTGTCGGTTACAATCGGGGTGCGCGAGGCCTGTTGGGTTTCGCCTTCGGGCTTTGCCTCGTCTTTCGATTCGTCGGAATTGTTTGCCGCCGCCGCGCCGAAAATGGAGGCAAGACCTGCGTCGGATGCCGAGTCGTTGCCTGCGCCGTCGCCCGAGGGAGATTCCTTGAGCTGTTCGAGCTGTGCGGCATCGGCGGGTTTTACGTCGATACTGCGGACAACGAGCATTGCGTCGAAATCCTTGAGTTGGTTGAGGAAGCGGCGCAGAACGTCGGTATGACCCGCGAACACGAACTTATAGGCGATTGTGTCGAGGCTGCCCGCCTTGCGCGCCGTGATGGCGGGGTCGATTTTGAAGTTGTCGCCCGTCTGCGAATCGGCGTTTCTGCGGCGCGAGATGTTGCGTTTGCGCGGGTTTTCCTTGACGCCCTCTTCGGGGAGGATTTCGCGCTGTACCGTCAGAATCCACATCGGCGATTTGTCCGACTTGCAGGCGAACAATTTTCCGTTGATATAATTGAGCACGCATGCCTGTTTCCAGAGTGCGGGGATTGCCTCGTCCTTCGGCGAGTCCGCATTGGGGGCTACGTATTTTTTGAAGCCGAAGTCCATATCGTCGCTCAGGTCGATGCCGCGTTTGCGGGCGTCTTTGCGCCACGAGTTCACGAAGCCGCGGAGTTGTTCCACCAACTGGTAGCCCTCTTTTGCGGTCAGTTCCCTAAAGATTGAATCGGACGCGCGGGTGAGGTCTTTTTCGAGAAACGCCAAGTGTGCTTCGAGTTTCTTGATGTTGGCATTCGAGGCGTCGATTGCCTTTTCGGTGGGGTCGTCGCCAAGTGCCGTTTTATATGTGCTCATTTCGCGCGAAAGTTTTTTCGAAAACTTGCCGCTCTCCGAGCCGAGGTAGATATCGTAGCCGACCATACCCGCAAAACCCGCGAGCAATACGGTCATCAGTGCGAAAAACAGGGGATATTTTTTAAAGTATTTCATCGTGAAAAGCTCCTTGACTTAGATGGGCTTGTCGGGATTTACCACCAGAGTAAAGTCGAACTTCAAAATCCGCGGATTCGACGGGTCGGTGCGGACGTTCGAGTAGTCCTTGATGAACGACGAGCTCTTGAAGGAATCGAGCAGTTTGTTGATGCGTTCGATTGCCTTGTTCGTGTCGTACGCCGTGGGATCGTCGGGGTTTACGTCGCGCAGAAGCAGGCGACCCGTAAGCTCCAGATTGTACTTCGGGTTTTTGCCGTCGGTGGAGCGGACAACACGCAGGTTGTCGAGCCACACGTCTTTTTGTTCCATCAGCTTCTGTTCGATGTCGATGAACAGGTTTATCCAGTTCGACTTCGATTTCGCCAAGCCTTCGAGACCCGCTATCTTTGCCGATATTTCCTTTACCGCCCGTTGGTTCTTCTCGAAATCTTCGATGCGCTTTTCGATGACGGGCGTTTTGTCCGCAAAGTCTTTCGCATACGCCTTGTCGGTGGAGATTGCCTTTTCGACAAAAAGGAACGGCGGGATTGCCGATGCAGCCAGAATTGCCGCGCCCAAGAGCATAAGCGGGCGTTTCGCCGCGAATGCGGCTTCGTCGACAATGTGTTTGGGCAGAAGGTTTACGCCCATTGCGCCCTGAACGGTCATCGCCGCGGCTTCGCCAACGAGTTCGCTCATCTGTTGGGCGCAAGCCAAGAGCAGACCCTGATTTACTTTAGACGAAACCGAAACGTTCGAAAGTGCGTCGAGGAATTCCACGTCCATCTTCTGGTCTTCCGCCAGATGTTCGGCAAGGGACGGCAGAAGCGAGCCCCTGCCCGTAAGGTAGATTTTCTTCGGAGCGGCTACGCGCCCAGTTCTGCGGTAGTTGAGGATTGAGCGTTTTACCTCCAAGCTGATTCTCTGGATGACGCTCTTTGCGCTTGCCGTGAAATGTTCCGTCGCGCTCGAGGCTGTCGAAGACATTTCGATTTCCTCATTGTCTTTGAAGTAGCGGCGTTTGAGTTCCTCGGCGAGTTCGAAACTCTGCCCCATCGAGTCGGCGATGGACTGTGTGAGAGCGTTGCCGCCGACGGGAATGCTTCGCGCGAACAAGCCGTCGTCGCGGACGATGAGCATATTCGAGAAGCGCGCGCCTACGTTGAGGATTACAACGTCGCTTTCGAGACCGCAATATTTCCAAGTGTTGTATTCAAGAATCGACGAAGCTTCGATTGCCGTAGGGATGATTCCCACGCTCGAGAGTGCCTCGCAGAGGGCGTCGGCTACGTCCGCCTTCATCGACGCGAGGAAAATTTCGCTTTCAACGCCGTCGTCGGATATAATCTGGTAGTCCCACGTTACCTCGGAAATCGGGTACGGGATGTTCTTTTCCGCCTCGAAAGAGATTACCTCTTTCTGGCGCGACACTTCTACGTGCGGAATCTTGATTGTCTTGGTCAGCAGCAGCGTCGACGGGGCGATTACCGTTGCCTTGCCCGAGACATTCATAGATTTGAGGGTTGAACGCAATGCATCGAGCCAATTTTCCTGTACCGAATAGTCGTAGGATAGCTCCTGCATTTTAAAGTCTTCAAGCACAAGCCTGCCGCCTTGCGCGGAAAATCTCGCCGCCGCGACGTGCGTTGCCTGACAATTTATGATGAGCTTGGATTTTGGAGTCATTTACTTTCTCTAAAGTGGAAACTGGGGTATTGGTCAAAAGTATCAAACTACTGCCGCCATAGTAAAGCAATTTTTTCAAATTGGAGAAAAAAACGCATCGGGCGGCAAGCGCGTCGCCCGATGTTTTGCCAACTACTTGGTTTGCAGGTAGGTGGGGATGCCCTTTGCGTTGTCGTATTCGAACTTCTGCACGTTGTAGGGCGTTTGCGGAAGCGTCATAAGCACGTTTTCGTTCGCCGCCGACGCGCTCTGTACCAATTTCTGGTAGCTGTCGTAGACCTTTTTGGGGTCGCCCGCCTTGACGATTGACGCCGAAAGCAGTGTCTTGAGGTTTTCGCGGGTCAGTGCCACCGCCGCACCGTTTGCCGTAAGTTCGATGCTGTATGCGAACGGCTCTTTCGACAGGCGGTAGATGTTGTACGCCTCCGACGGAATGTAGAAGACGACGGGCGTTTTCGCGTTCACTTTCAGCGCGAAAAGGCGTGCCTTGTTCTTCAAGACTATCATATTTTCGGGCTTCATGCGTTCCGACTTCTTCGCCTTCTGGTCGAAGTAGACAAGGGTCAGAGTGATTTCAACGTCGCGAATCCAGTCCTTATTGAATGCCTTTTTGTCGGGGTTTTCGTTGCCCGAAAGTTCCACCATAATGCGCGTCCACTGTCCCGACGACGACGGTATGTCTTGCGCCGAAAGTTTTCTGAATTCGATTTTACTTACCGACACGGGGTCTTGCGCCGAAAATACAAGTGTGGGCAGTGCCAACACCGCAAACAAAGTAGTTAACAAACGTTTCATTGATTTCATAGAAAAATTAAAAGCCCCCCAACCCCAAACGTCAACAAAAAAACGAGGGCGAAGCAAAGGCGAAGCCCTTGACGGACGGAACTTCGTTCCTTTCTGTGATGCCTCGCGGCAACTATAGTTGCCGCTTTTGTGGATAAGTCCGCATTGGCTTTGCCAATGGCTTCGGGTGTTCGAACTTAATTTGGTAATTTCCGAAACCTGTTTTTTTAATGAAAAATGAATAATGAATAATTGGGGCGCATTTGCGCCCTCGACACCCGCAGGCGCATTTTTTTTGTTTTTATAGTCTACTTGGAGTTTGCGGGTAATTCGAGCTTTTAAAGCGAAACAACACACGCCATTTTCCATACATCGGCAATATCTATCATCCAAGCCACCCACCGAAACAAAGTACAACACCAGTGCGACAATAGGGTTTGCCCGCAAAGCGGAGCAAACCCTTATAGTGTTGTTCTTTTTGCGTCTATTTATAAACGCAAAAATTCATTCATTATTCATTTTTCATTATTCATTCTACAGCTCCTACCGTCGCGATTCTTGTTGTTCTTTCAGCGTCTATCATAAACGCCGAAATTCATTCTTTTGGCGTTATAAATGTACGCCAAAATTCATCATTGACACAAATCCGCCCGCGGGTTCAATAGCTCGACGTATATGAAAACCGTAAATATTCTCGGGGTGTGTTTTGCGTTTTTGGCATTGTTCGGAAATCTTTTCGCCGAAGAATCCGCCGAAAAAATCAGGGTTGCCTGCGTCGGCGACAGCATAACTTTCGGCGACCAAGTAAAGCAGCGCGCGGAAAATTGTTATCCCGCCGTGCTCGGGCGCGCGCTCGGCGACAAATATGACGTGCGCAATTTCGGCGCGTGCGGCGCGTCCGCCTCGAGAAGCGCGTGGCACAATTATTGGAAGCTTAAGGAATTCAAGGCGTCGCTCGAGTTCAACCCGAACATCGTAATCATAATGTTCGGCACAAACGACACCAACCCGAAAAATTGGCAGCGGACGCAAAAGACAATCACAAAGGCGTTCAACGAGCTTATCGACACCTACTCCGCGCTCGAGACAAAGCCGAAAATCTATCTTTGTCTGCCCGTCGAATGTTTCGGCAGTAAATATGCCGACGAAGCGTGCCTGAAGATTGTCAGAAAGGAAATAAGGGCGGTCGCAAAGGCGCGCGGAATCGAAATCATCAATATGTACTCCGCGCTGAAAGGCAGAAAAGAGCTTTTCCCCGACAACCTGCACCCCAATGCCGAAGGCGCAAGGATAATGGCCGAAAAAGTCTTCAAAAAAATCGCGGCGCAATGACGTCGCGCCTTATATTTCCCGAGACTCGGCACGCATTGCGGGGCGCGGCAATACTCGCCTGCATTTTCCTCTCGATGCCGTTTCTCGAAGGATACCCGTTTTTGTTTGCGCTGAAGTTCGGCTCGATTGCGTTCTGTTCGGCATTTGTCGGATTTCTCGCGCTCTTCCATTCCTATTTCATAACGGTTTCGGCTGACAGGATAACATTCTTCCAATTTTTTCTGCCTCTCGGGATATTCAAGAAATCCGAAATCAAGTCTATGAAAATGCTCCCGTTCGCGAAGCTGCAAATCGTCGAAAAACACAGCGGAAGGCGCGAATTTTCCGTACGGTTTTTCGACGAAAACACAATCCGCGCGTTAATCCGCGATTTCGGGCAAAAATAGCATTCGGCAACTATCTACAAAAAAGGCGCAGTCCGCAAGACCGCGCCTTTTCCGTTTCGGGCAATCCGCGCCCTATTTCGAAACAACCAATATCGAAAGCCCCGCCAAGAAGAACACGAACATCAGCGCAAGCAGCGTATTTGTGCCTTTCGGCGCACCCTTGAACTCGCGCCAGATGAACACGCCCCAGAATGCCGACACCATCGTCGCGCCCTGCCCCAAGCCGTATGCGAGCGCAGCCCCCGCTGCGTTTGCCGAGATGAAGCTCAGGCTTGTGCCCAAGCACCAAATCGAGCCGCCGAGAATGCCGACAAAGTGGAGTTTCGCGTTGCCGTCCCTAAAATACGACGCGTACGAAACGCTCTTGCCGCCGTCCACGGGAAACTTCATCGCAAGCGTGTTGAAAACGAAATTCGAAACCAGAATACCCGCCGCAAAAACGACCATTGCCGTGTACGGCGAAAGCTTGCCGCTCTCGAGAACCGCCCTGCCCGTCGACATATCGATATCGCCCATCGCCTCCGCGACGAAGCTGTAGAAAAAGCCCATCAGAAAGCCCGCCAGAGCCGAAACGGCAATGCCTTTTACCGTCGCGCCCTTGCCGCCGAGACGCTTGAACGCCAACGCGTCCACGACGATTGCAACGCAGATGAGCGCAACGCCCAAGCCGAGCATAACGGGGTTGCCGTCGGGCTTTGCCGCGTAGGTCGTAATGACGCCGAGCACAAGAGCCAAGCCGATTCCCACGGGGAACGCCACCGCGAGCCCCGCAATGTCTATCGCAATGACAAGCAGTATGTTCGAAAGATTGAAAATGATACCGCCTATCAATGCCGACAGAAGCCACTGCGAATCCGCCTGCGAAAGGTCTGCGAGAAAGCTTCTGCCGCCGTCGCCGAACGAGCCCATTGTAAACGCCATCAGAAGCGAAAACAGCAGAATGCCGATTGTGTAGTCCCAGTAGAAGAGCTGGAATTTCCAAGACTTGCTCGCCAGTTTTTGGGTATTGCCCCACGAGCCCCAGCATATCATCGTGATGATGCACATAACGACCGCAATCGGGTATGATGTCACAGTAATCATAATTTTTCCTTCGTTGTTGAATTAGATTTCGTAAAGGGAGGCGGGGGAAAAACATTCCCGCCGCCGCAGGAAAGTTAGTTTGTCCGTCGGGGAAAAGTCAATAGCATAACGACAAAAAAACGCGGGTTGGATGGAATCCAATCCGCGCGAAAATGTCGGGGAAATACCAAGTTAGAATGCGGGTCTGCAAATGACCGTATCGCCCGCCGCGACCGCGAGATTTTCGCCGTCCATCCACTGCGAGTCGTTCAGCAGAACCTTGAATTCAACCGAACCTTCGGGCACGAGCTGTTCCCAAAGCCATTCGTCTTCGCTTACGCTCTGCATAGGTACACCCTTGTTCCAATCGAGACTTCCGCCGAGTCCGCGAATGTAAAGCTGGTTACCCCAACCCGCGTCGAACTTTGCGATTACGCGCGTGAGCTTGCCCTTGGGCGCGCTTTTTACCGCCTTCGATTCGACGCATTTCTTGGCTTTCGCCGCGCACTTTTTTTCCGCCGGTTTCTTTTCGGCTTTAACCGTTTTCACGGTTTTGGCGGCTTTGGCTGTTTTTGTCGTTGTCTTTTTTGTTGTCGGCATTGTGTATCCTTTCATCAAAACGGACATAACTTCTCATGTCCATTCTCGTAAATTTTCGAGCATTGCGTTGTTAAGACAAGCATTTTTTTCGCAAAAAAATGCCCATACTTATTTTTATTTATTTTATCGGAACAAACGCGTCCGACATAAACAAAAAAGACCGACTTTTTCGAAGTCGGTCTTCCGCAATCAACTGCCTGCGGTCTACTTTTCCTCGTCGGAAATCCGCTTTTCGCCCGCGCGCATTTTTTCGGAGATTACCGACATCGAGCTTACCGCGCCGAATGCGCGTTCCATATCCCTGCCGATTGTCTCGATTTTCGCCGCCGCGTCCTTGTCGGTCGGGGGAGTGAATTTCACAAGCTCAATGATGTACGATTTTTCGCCGAACGTTTTCGCCGAAGAAACCGCGCCGACTTTCATCGACGGAAGAGTCGCGGAGATTACCGAGTACGCCTGCAACACTGCGTCGCCCTGCGGATTGAGGAACGAAAAGTTCTTCACGCTTTCGACTTTTGCGCCGCCCGCGCGAGCAACCGACGCGAACGATTTCTTTTCGGCAACCGCCTTTGCCAACGCCTTGTCGAGCGTATTTGCGCGTTCGGCGAAGAGGCGCGCCTTTTCGGAATCGACGTAGTTTTGCAAGACCTTTTCCTTCACGTCGGCGAATTTGGGCAGATACGATGGAAGTTTCTCGACGAAGAAAACGACATACGCGCCGTCGTCAGTTGCGACGGGGTCGGAGTAGAAACGCGAATCGTCGAGCTTCATTGCCGCTCCCGCAGCTTCGACGGGGAAGCCCTCGGGCAGCGATACGTCGGTTATGCGGATGGGCGCGTTCTTCTTGAACTCAACCTTGAAGTCCTGAGCGATTTTCTTGAGTTCTGCGGACGCCTTCTTCGCTTCGGCGTCGTAGATTTTGAGCACGAACTCTTCGGCGGCCTGCGCCGCCTTGCGGAGCGAGCCGGCCTTTGCGGCGTCGGCTTTCACCTTGCCCTTTACGTCGGCGAGCTTGGGCATTTGCTGTTTGCCGTCTTTGTCGGTCGTCGCGTACTTGCCCGCGTTTGCGGCAAAGTGCGCCGAAATTTCCTGTTCGGTGGGTTCAACCGAGAAGTTCTTCGCGGGGAAGAAAACGGTTTCAACTACAACACCTTCGCCGATTCTGTATGCTTCGACATTGTCCTTGAAATACTTTTCGAGAACTTCGGGCGTCGGCTTGATGTCGAGCTTGAGCGAATCGGCGGAGAGCACCGCCAAGTTGAAGTCCCACGTGCCGAATCTCTGGGCGTACTGGCGTTCGATTTCGAACTTGGGCATATAGCCGGGGCCGCCGAGAAGATTCGCTACCTTGTTGACGAGCGCGTTTTGCGAAAGGATTTCGGAAAGCACTTCCTCGTTGATTCGGCGCGATTTCACGAAGTTTGCGAAAAGCTCGTGGCTGAACTTGCCGTCTTTGTCGGCGAAGAGCGGCGAGCTGCTGATGTAGCGGTCAAGCTCGTCCTGAGAAACTGTCGTCATACCGAGCTCGTTTGCGAGGCTGCGCAGATACGCCTGCCTGAGGACAAGCTGCGTGAACTGCGCCTCCGACTGCGGCTGCTGACCCGCGAAAATGAGTTCGAAATACACGCAATTTTGCAGCTGCGCCACGACCGCGTCGTTGGAGAGGTCGAAGCCGTAGAAGACCTTGCCCTTGCGCGAGCCCGAGCTGTGGCTGTCTCCGAAGAACGGAACCGAACCGATTGTGAAAACGAAAGCGATAATGATGGCAACGAGCAAAACGCCGAAAACCGATTTATGGTGCTTTTGAAGAACTGTTTGAATCCAAGTAATCATACTGTAAAAATTAAAAGCCGTTATGTTAGTGAATGAAATGGCGATGTCAACATTTCAAACCCGCCGTTATCGGATTTTTTCGAAAACGTCGACCCTCGCGGGGGGGATGTTGAGCATGACGAAAGACCTCCCTATGTGGCGCATTTTTTTGAAGCCGAGCGATTCGGGCGGGCGGCGCAGGTTGTAGGTGAACTGGACGAATCTACCGCCGGCTGGCAGCGACTCCTCGACCTCCGAAATGATGTTGTCTACAACCTCCTTCGGCAGGCTAACGAGCGGAAGCCCCGAGATTATCGCCGAGATTTTCCCCGAGTCCGCGCCGACGAGTTCGCGGATATTTTCCGCGCTTCCGTTGATAATTTTCGCCGTCGTAAATTTTTTTTCGAGAATTTCGCAGAGTTTTTTATCGAATTCTATGCAATAAAGCGAAGAACCGTCGGCGTATCCGCCCTCCACGATATATTTTGTTATCGCGCCCGTGCCCGCGCCAAGCTCGACGACCGCGCCGCAGTCCTTCGGCTTTTTGCCGATTGAAGCAACCATCCGCCGCGCCAGAAAGCGCGAGCTCGGACATATCGTGCCCGTGCGCCGCGGCGACGCTATATACTTGCAGATTATTACTGCCGTATCCAAAATGCCCATATCGAATTACGATTGCGGTTGATAGATGTCGTGCAGTCTCAAAAGACCGAGGAAAGTTCCGTCGTCGCCGACCACGGGCAAAACCGAAATCTTCGACCTGCGGTTTTCCATAAGTTCGACCGCCCTGCCCAGCGACGCGTCCGCGCCCACGCTCACGGGCGACTTCGTCATAATCTCCGAGCACTTCGCCGCGTCCAAATCAACGACAGTCTGGAGCATTCTGCGCAGGTCGCCGTCGGTTACAAGCCCGACCATTTTGTTCGACGAATCAACGACGCACGCCGCCCCGAGCGGTTTGCGCGTCATCTCGATAACCACTTTGCGAATCGAGTCCGAAGCCGAAGCCGTTGCGCATTCCGCCGCCTTGTGCATAACGTCGCCGACTTTCAGTAGCAGCGTTCTGCCGAGCTGACCTGCGGGGTGGAAGCGGGCGAAATCCTCCTTCGAGAAACCGCGCGCCTTCATCAGCGCACACGCAAGCGCGTCGCCCATCGCCATCGCAAGCGTCGTCGAGTTCGTCGGAACGATTCCCAACGGGTCGGCTTCGCCGTGCGAGGACACGTCGAGAACGATGTCGCAGTCGCGCCCCATCGGCGAATCCACATTGCCGACCATCGCGATTATCGTGGAGTTGAAATTTTTGAGGATGGGAATGAGCCGCAGACATTCAACCGTCGCGCCGCTGTTTGAGATAAGCAGCGTGGGGTCGCCGGGTTCGTATACGCCGAGGTCGCCGTGAACGGCGTCGCAGGCGTGCATAAAGACCGCCGGCGTGCCCGTGCTCGAGAGCGTCGCCGCGATTTTCGCGCCCACAAGCCCCGATTTTCCGACGCCGCAAACAAGCAGCTTGCCCTTGTGCGAAAGCACCGTTTTGACCGCCCGCACAAAGTTGTCGTCGAGTTTTTCGACCGCGCCCAGAATCGACTTCGATTCGCATTCGAGCGTGGCCTTTGCCAAAGCCAATAATTCGGAATCTTCCATATTTAAATTTTGCTTAAGAATTTTTCGGCGGCAGCCAAGTCGGCGGGCGTGTCTATGCCAATCGATTCGTACTGCGTTTCGACCACCTCGAATTTGAAGCCCGCCGATATGAATCTGAGCTGTTCGAGCATTTCGCACTTTTCCATTTTGCTTACGGGCAGCGAAGCGTAGCGGGCAATCGCCTTTGCCGAATAGCCGTAGATGCCGATGTGCCGCCAGTAGTCGCAACGCTTCAGCCATTCGCCCGCGTCGGACTCGCCGCGCACGTACGGAAGCGGCGTACGGCTGAAATATATCGCCGAGCCGTCGCCGCCGCGCAGAGCCTTGACCACGTTCGGATTTACCAGAGTCTGTTCGTCGGAAATCTTCGAAACCGCCGTAACCAAATCGACGTTCGAGTTGGAGCGCACCTCGATTATCGAATCCACGAGCTTCGGCGAAATGAAGGGTTCGTCGCCCTGCACGTTCACGACGAAATCGGCGTTGATTTCCTCGAACGCCTCCACTATCCGCTCCGTACCCGAGGCGCACTTGGGCGAAGTTGCGAGCGCGGGCGCGCCGATTTTGTCGGCGAACTCGAGAATCTCCGCGCTGTCGGTCAGAATCACGACCTTTTCGGCGCGTTCGCACTTGAGGCAGTTTTCGTAGACCCTCTCGAGCACCGCCTTGCCGCCGAGCATCGCAAGGGGCTTTCCGGGGAAGCGCGTCGAGCCCATTCGCGCGGGAATTGCTATCGCCGCGCCCAAGAGCATTGCCGTCTTAAACGGCGACTGAGACGACTTCTTGTCGATGTCGTCCCAAAAGTCGCGCGATTCCTGATACTCTGGCGACGGCTCGTAGAAATAGTTCTTGTAGACCGCGAACAGACCCAAGAGCAGAAAAAACACGCCTATGATTCTGAAAAACGCCATATACTGCCTCTTCGTAAAGCCCACGAATTTCAGCTTCGATGAATCGTACGATTCCGCGTACGACTCGTTTGAGCGCAGCAAAAACAGCAGCGCGATAAAAAACGGAACAACGAACGAGCAAATTTCGAATATTGTCGATAATACTTTAACCATAATTTTTGTCCTTCTGTCGGGAAGTGTGTCTGCGGAACGCGCCCGACACGCCTGCAAACGGGACGGCGCATTTTGCGCGCCGCCCGAAACCCGTCTACTTAACCAAGCCGTTCTTGACCTCCGCCGCAACATACTCGAGTTGCTCGACGGTCAGTTCGGGATAAATCGGCAGCGCGAGCGTGTGCTCGGCGGCGTATTCGGCATTCGGGAAATCGCCCTTTTTGTATCCGAGCGCGGCAAAGCATTCCTGCAGGTGCAGCGGCACGGGATAGTAGATTTCGCAGCCTATTTCCTTTTCGCGCAAGTGCGCCAGAAGCGCGTCGCGGTTCGGAACGGAAATTATGTACTGGTTGTAAATCGACTTGTTGCAGGGCTTGATGACGGGCGTTTTGATTTCGTCGACATCGGCAAAAGCCGCGTTGTAGACGGCGGCGTTGCGCGCGCGCATTTCGCCCCAAGAGTCGAGGTGCGGAAGCTTCGCCAGAAGCCCCGCCGCCTGAATTGCGTCGAGCCTGAAATTGCCGCCGACGTGCTTGTGGTAGTACTTCGGCTCCATCCCGTGGTTGCGGATTTCGCGGATTTTGACCGCCAAATTGTCGTCGTTTGTGATGACCATACCGCCGTCGCCCAAGCCGCCGAGGTTCTTCGACGGGAAGAAGCTCAAGCCCGCGCATTTGCCGAAACCGCCTACCTTTACGCCGTTTTGCGATGCACCGATAGCCTGCGCGCCGTCTTCGATTACCGCCAGATTGCGGGTCTTCGCGATTTTCAAAATCGCGTCCATATCGGCGCACTGACCGTAGAGGTGCACGGGCATAATCGCCTTGGTGCGCTCGGTGATTTTTTCGGCCGCGGAGTCGGGGGAAATGTTGTAGGTATCGGGATCGATGTCGGCGAAAACGGGACGCGCCCCGCAACGCCACACGCTGCCGGCCGTCGCAAAAAACGTATACGCGGGAAGAACCACTTCGTCAGCCGCGCCCTCGTCGAGCGGGGAGCGGTAGACTCCGCAACCCATAAGCGATGCGATGAGCGCGTCGGTGCCGCTCGAAACGCCGATTGCGTGCTTCACGCCCGAGTACGCAGCAATGTCCTCCTCCAGTTTCGCGACGTATTTGCCGCCGATGAAATACTGGCTGTCGAGAATGTCGTTGAGCGATTTCAACGTTTCCTCGCGCAGGGGTGCATACTGAATTTTCAAATCTAAAAGTGGTACTTTCATAATTTTCCGCCGATTAAAAAGCATAACGGCGAAAATCGCAACAATATTTACAGTTGTCTACAAATTACAATTCGACGCGATTTTGTCCGATAAACTAAAATATGCTTGAACGCGCGGGAAAAGGGCGTTAGGTTCGGCGAAAAATCGGTTATTTTACTTCTGAAAAATATGAAAAAAGCAACGGAAAAGAAGAGCGCGGAAGCGAAAGCTCCCGCAAAGAAAACGGCAACAAAAACGGCGGCAAAAGTCCCCGCAAAAAAGGCTGCTGCGGCAAAAAAGACGGCAGCCGCAAAGAAACCCTGCGCCGAAAAGAAGGCGGCAAAGGGCTGCTGCGGCAAGGGCGGATGCGCCTGCAAAAAGGCGGAAGCGGAGGCAATCTGCGCGGAATCGCTCGTTTCCGAAATATTCTCGCAGCTTGAAGACACCGAAGTGCTCTCCGCCCTCCTCGGCGACTTTTTCTTCTGCGAACTCGTCAAGCGCGGCGTAGACGAACAAACCGCCAACGATTTGGCGAACAAGCTCAATATCGATGTCGAAGCGTTCGAAGCAAACATCGAACTCGGCGAATAATTTATATTTGTGATGCTTCGCGGCAACTATAGTTGCCGCTTTTTTTGTAATGAAAAATGAATTGTGCCGTACATTTATAGCGGCACAAGAACCCACGCGACGGTAGGAGCTGTAGAATAAAAAATGAATAATGAATAATGAATAATTGGGGTTTGCACCGCTTTGCGGGCAAAC
>URJY01000029.1 GCA_900548275.1 uncultured Opitutales bacterium
GCGATTCTTGTTGTTCTTTCGGCGTCTATCGTAAACGCCGAAATTCATTCTTGCGCCGCTATGAAATGTACGCCGCAATTCATTATTCATTAAACGCTATGCGCCAAAAAAAGGAAGCAAGGCTTACCCCTGCTTCCTTTTCGAAAACTTTCCTCAACTGGCTTACTTTGCCTTCTTCGCGCTCTCGATGAGGGCTGCGAACGAGTCGGCTTTCAGTGCCGCGCCGCCGATGAGACCGCCGTCGATGTCCTTTTCGGCGAGCAGTGCGTCGGCGTTTTCGGGCTTCATCGAGCCGCCGTAGAGAATCTGGATTTTTTCCGAAACTTCTTCGCCGAAGAGCTTCGCCAGAATCTTGCGGATTTCGGCGTGGACTTCCTGCGCCATTTCGGGAGTAGCCGTCTTGCCCGTGCCGATAGCCCATACGGGTTCGTATGCGACAACAACCTTTTCGGCTTCCTCTTTGGACAGACCTTCGAGACCGCCGATTGTCTGCGTGGATACAACGTCGATGGTCTTGTTTGCTTCGCGGTCTTCAAGCTTTTCGCCTACGCAGAGGATGGGCTTCATACCGTTGGCGATGACCGCCTTGACCTTCTTGTTGATAAGCACGTCGTCTTCCTTGAAGTACTGGCGGCGTTCGCTGTGTCCGAGGATGACGTATGTGCAGTCGAATTCCTTGAGCATATCAGCGGCGATTTCGCCCGTGAATGCGCCCTTGGCTTCGAAGTACATATTCTGCGCGCCGAGCTTTACGGTCGAGCCCTTGAGAGCCTTGCTTGCCGCGTCGAGTGCCGTGAACGTGGGGCATACTGCGATGTCGACCGAAGTTTCGTTGCCGATTTTCGCCTTGATGCCTTCGATGAGCTCGACAGCCTTTGCGGCTGTGTTGTTCATTTTCCAGTTGCCTGCGATGAAATATTTGCGTGCCATAATTTTTATCCTTATTTATATATTGTTAGCATTTTTTGTCGAGAACCGCAACGCCGGGGAGTTCCTTGCCTTCGAGGAATTCGAGCGATGCGCCGCCGCCCGTGGAGATGAAGCTTACGTCCTTTGCGAAGCCGCTCTTCTTGATTGCCTTTACCGAGTCGCCGCCGCCGATGATGCTGATTGCGCCCGACTTTGCAACGGCTTCCGCGATTGCGAACGTGCCCTTTGCGCAGTCCTTGATTTCGAAGATACCCATCGGACCGTTCCAGAGGATGGTCTTGCTCTGGGCAATCTGTTCCTTGTAGAGTTCGATTGTCTTCGGACCGATGTCTACGCCGGCCCAGCCTTCTTCGATGTTGCCGCCCATCACTTGGAGGGGGCCGACCTTGCCCGCAGCGAAGTCGATTGACTGCGTTACCGCGTTGTCGACGGGCAGGAGGAACTTAACGCCCTTCTTTTCCGCCTTTGCAAGTGCGGCTTTCGCGAGGTCGATTTTGTCGGGTTCTACGAGGCTCGTGCCCGTCGTGCGACCCTGTGCGAGTGCGAAAGTGTATGCCATTGCGCCGCCGATAAGCATTGCGTCGCACTTGTCGAGGAGCGAGTCGATAACCGTGATTTTGTCGGAAACCTTCGAGCCGCCGAGGATGACCGTGAACGGACGTACGGGTGTTTCGGTCTTCGAGCCGAGGAATTCGAGTTCCCTTTCGATGAGCAGACCCGCAACCTTAATCGGCAGGTATGCCGCAACGCCCGCCGTCGTGGCGTGCGCTCTGTGAGCCGTGCCGAAAGCGTCGTTTACGTATGCTTCCGCACCCGTGTCTTCGACGAGCTTCTTTGCAAATTCGGGGTCGTTCTTCTTTTCTTCCGAGTAGAAGCGCGAGTTTTCGAGAAGAACAACGTCGCCAGCCTTCATCTTCGAGCAGGCTTCTTTGACCTTTTCGCCGATGCAGTCGTCGACGAATGTAACGTTCCTGCCGAGCTTTTCGGCGAGAGCCTTTGCCACGGGAGCGAGCGAGAACTGCGTGTCCGCCTTGCTTTTCGGGCGTCCGAGGTGGCTGGTGAGAACGACCATTGCACCTTCGTCGAGGAGGTACTTGATAGTGGGCAACGCCGCAACAATGCGGGTGTCGTCGCTGATATTGCCCTGAGCGTCAAAGGGCACGTTGAAATCGAC
Source organism: uncultured Opitutales bacterium (assembly GCA_900548275.1). GTDB lineage: Bacteria > Verrucomicrobiota > Verrucomicrobiia > Opitutales > Intestinicryptomonadaceae > Merdousia. The sequence continues at coordinate 2,105 of URJY01000029.1, forward strand.
GCGAACGAAAACTTTCTTTCCCTTCAGGTCGACGTCTTTGATGGTCTTGATGTTTGACATATTCGTTACTTTTTGAGGTTTTGAAAAATTTAAGCCTCCCATAATTGGACTTGCTCAAAAAATTGCAAGTAGATTATTTCTTCGAATCGGCGGACTGCAGGCAGACGGACGCTCGCGGGCAAACGGCGTTCGGGCGATAATTTTGTTGATTTATGTGTCAGGCATAATACATCGATTTGTATGTTAAAATCCATATCATTGTAGTTGTCATTTCTCTTTGTTTCAATGGCGGCGTTTGCCGCGCCCGTCGTGCTCGACGTTTCCGACTTCGGGATGAAGCCCGACGGCGGCGACTCTACCGCCGCGCTTCAAAAAGTTCTCGCCGCCGCCAAGTGTGCAAAGGGCGGGGCGGTCGTCAAATTTCCGAAAGGCCGCTACGACTTCGGCCCGAATTTCGCGCCCGAAAAGTACTTTTTCCCCGCGAACAACAACGAGGGTTTGAAGCGCGTGATTTTCAATGTCGACGGATTCGAAAACATAACTTTCGACGGGAAGGGTTCGTATTTCGTCTTCCACGGTTTCGCTAACCCGTTTATAGTCCAAAATTCGAAAGGGGTGCGCTTCGAAAATTTTTCCGTAGACGTGTTCCGCTCCTACCACAGCGAGGGCAAAATTCTCGGGTGCGGAAGGGGATGGTTCGAGGTCGAAATTTCCGAGGAGTTTCCGTTCGAAATAAAAAACGGCTTCCTGCGCTTTATCGGCAAAGACGACCCGCTTTTGTGGGGGCGACCCGTCGACGCGGAATATGCCTATCAGCTGCTTTTGGACTTCGATTCCGAACGGCGCGAAACCGCCTACAACGTCGGCGACTACTACGGAGGCTGTCCGCTCAAAGCCGAAAAAATCGGCGGTCGGGAAAGTGCGCATAGAACATCCGCGCTTTACGGGAATTGTCGGAAACATCGTCGTATTTCAGCCCGTTCTTCGTCGTTATCCCGCGTTCATTGTAGACAAATCGGCGGATGTCTCGTTCGAAAATCTGACAATCCACGCGTCGGGCGGGGTTGGCGTGTTCGCTCAAAATACGCACACGGTGGGCGTTGTGGGCTGCAGATTCACTCCGTCGCGCGGGCGAATCGTAAGTTGCACTGCCGACGCAACCCATTTCGTAAACTGTTCTGGAAAAATTCTGCTCGACGGCAATTTGTTCGAAAATCAAATGGACGACGCAACGAATATTCACGGCATTTACGAGCAGATAATTTCAATCGACGGCGACACCGTTTTTACGCGCTTGGTGCATCCACAGCAACTGGGCTTCGAGACTTTCGCGCCGAAACAGACCGTCGAGTTTGTGGCGGGCAGGAGTATGAAAACGCCCGGTAACGGGCGGATTGAGTCGGTCGAGCGCGTAAACAAAGAGGTGAAGAAACTGAAGCTTGCCGCTCCCGTTCCGCCGCAAGTAAAACTTCTCGACGCGGTGGCGGCGGTGCGCGACTATCCCGAAGTTTGTATCCGCAACAATGTCATACGCCGAAACCGCGCCCGCGGTATGCTCTTAAACTGTCGGAGCAAGACCGTTGTGGGAAACAACCTGTTCCAGTCCGCAGGAGCTGCGCTGCTCTTCGAGGGCGACGCGAGTTTCTGGTTCGAGCAGGGCGGAGTCGGCGACTGTCTCATACGCTCGAATACTTTCGACAACTGCAAATTCGGCAAGTGGAGCAGGGCGATTATTTCGGTCGGTTCGGGCGTGCGCGCCGACCGCGAAACTTCGCGCTACAACCGCAATATCAAAATAGAAAACAACGTCTTCAACGTATTCGACGCAACCCCGATTCTCGATGTCTACTGTATCGACGGGCTTGTTTGGCGCGGAAACAAAATAAACAAAACAAAAGCCTATCCCGCCCGAGACATAAAAAATCCCAAGCCGTTTGTGATTGAAAATTGCGACAACGTGGAAATCGACGCCGTGCCCGACTTTAATTGACGCGCGCAGACTATTTCTTGCGGCGGAAGAACCTTGCAGGCTGGAGCCTGCACGCCATTGCGGGGGCGTTGCCCCCGAGTGGGCATTTTGCTTCGCAAAATAACCGCCCACATTCCCCCTTCGAACTCCGTTTATTCTATCGAACAAGTATTGTTAAAAGGTTTCGGCAACCAACAAAATAAGTCCGAACAATCGAAGCCATTGAGCGGCGAAACGCCGCTCAATGCGAACTTATAAACAAAAGGCGCGACTATAGTCGCGCCGAAGTATCACAACTCCCGAACGAAGTTCGGGCGTCAAGGGCTTCGCCTTTGCAGCCTGCTTACTTGGAGGGTTGTTTGATTTCTATGATGTCGTGGGGTGCACTTTCTTTCTGACCCGCACCCGTCAGACGTGTGAAACGCGCATTTTTGCGGAGCTCGGGGAGCGTTTTTGCGCCGAGATAACCCATTCCGCTTTGAATGCCGCCGACAAAAATCTTGAGGGCTTCGTCGAGCGAAGAGGAAACCTCCTTGAGGGCTTCGACGCCCTCAGCGGTGATTTTGTCATTCTTGACCTTGAGGTCGTGCCCATAACGCGCGGCACTGCCCGCTTTCATCGCCGCCAAACTGCCCATTCCACGGTATTGCTTGTACATCTTGCCGTTGATTTCCATCACCTGACCGGGGGCTTCGGGGCAGCCCGCAAGCAACCCGCCGCAAATCATCGCATCGGCAAGCGTGAGAGCCTTGACCATATCGCCGCTCTTTGTGATTCCGCCGTCGGCAATGATTCTTACGCCGCATTTTTGCGCGGCTTTCGAACACACATAAAGGGCTGTGAGCTGGGGAATGCCGACACCCGCAACAATGCGCGTCGTGCAAATCGAACCGGGGCCCTGACCGATTTTGATGGCGTCGGCACCGCATTCTGCGAGATACTCGACCCCCGCGCCGTTGGTAACATTGCCGCCGATGAGCGTGAGGTCGGGGAACGCCTTGCGGAGAGCCTTGACCGTCGAGCCGACACCCTCGGTGAAACCGTGCGCCGTGGAGACCGCAGCAACGTCCAAACCTTCGTCGACGAGCGCGCCGACGTGGTTTATGATGTTGTCGAAATCGACAGTGCCGTCCTTGTGGCGCATCATGGCAATCGACGCGCCGCAGAGCAGGCGGAACTTGGAGTCGCGGGCATTCTTGAGGGGCGCGCCGCGCTCCTCGGAAATTCTTTCGATGTCGGAGAGGGTGAAGAGCCCGCGCAACTTGTCGTCGTCATCGACAACAAGAAGCTTGTGTACGCCGAAATGTTCGTCGAAGAAAGCGTCGGCAACGGCGATGGGGTCCGCCCCGAGGTCTTTTTGGTTGACCGTGAAAACGTCCTTGCGCTGCGTCATCGTCTTCGCGACCGAGAGCGCGGCATAGCGTTCCTTGACAATGCTTCCGGGGAGAAGCCCGACAAGCTTGTTCTGCGCGTCGACAACGGGGAACGTGCGGAATCTGAAATTGCGGTCGGTAACGATTTTGAGGACGTCGCCGATGTGCATTTCGGGCGAAACCTTGATGGGCTCCTGAATCAGACCGTGAATGTAGTTCTTTACGCGGGCGACCTCTACGAGCTGTTCTTTCTGACTCATATTGCAGTGGAGCAGCCCGAGACCGCCGTTGCGCGCCATTCCGATGGCCATCTGCGATTCCGTCACGGTGTCCATATCGGAGGAAATCATCGGCAGGGAAAGCTTGATTGAGTCTGAAATCGAAGTGTCGAGACGGGTCTCGCGGGGGAGTACGTCGGAATACTGGGTTGCGAGCGAAACGTCGTCGTACGTCAGACCGAAGGCCGCGTTCGAGGTGAAGAACGCGTCAGCGTCCAAGAAGAATTTGTCGTCTATATTATTGCTCATAGTTGGATGATTTACCCACATGGTAGTTAGGTATGGGCAGGCAACCTGTCAACCAAAAAATTTACGAAGATGAGGAAGAAGGGACGTGGGGTGAAGGAATAATATCGCCTTACAAAACTTCGACATCACTAAGAAACGGCAATCCGTATCGTACGGACGAAGACGCAGAAAACGTCTGCAACAAGACCGCGGCGATATTTTTCCCCCGATGCGTACGGCTACAAAAAGGGCGGCGGGTTGGTTTGCCGTCGCCTTTTGTTTTATCGGGGTTGTTTTCCCTTAATTGGTGTGTCGGGGCGGTTTGGATTTCCTGCTGTTGCAGAGGTTGCCCCGTCCGTTACGGGTTAGAAGGGGAGGGAGAAGCCTCCCGTGATGGAGGACATCTTTTCTTCGCTCGTCTTTTTGGCTTTGTCGGCTGCGTCTTGGATTGCCGCAACTATCGACGTTTCCACACTCGAGACGTCTTCTTTCAGAAATTCGGGATCGATTTTGAGCGACTTGAGTGTGCCCTGTCCGTTGACGGTCGCCTTCACTGCGCCGCCCGCCGCCGAGCCTTCTATTTCTATCGATTCGAGTTCCGCTTGGGCGGCTTCCATCGCCTTTTGCATTTTCTGGGCCTGTTTTAAGAGTTTTCCTACTCCGGGCATATTTTATCCTTTTTTTTTGATTGTGAATGTAATGTGTTAAATGTGTTTTACGGTCAAGAGTGTCAGGTCGTCGGGGTAGACCGAGTTCTTGGTAAAGTGTTCGAGTTCGGCGATGGTGTCCGTGTTGATTTTTGCCGCGTCGTTTTGTGCCAGTGCCGAGGTTGTCGCTGCAAGTCGCGCGGTCGAGAATTCTTCGCCGTCGGGGGTTGCCGCTTCGGTTACGCCGTCGGTGTAGAGCGTGAAAACGTCGCCTTTTCCGAAGTCGAATGAGATGTCTTCTATTGTTTCGTCGAATATTTCGGGTTGCACCATTCCGAGTGCCATTCCGCCGCTTTTGATTTTCTCGGCGACGGCGGAATTTGCGCGGTGGAGCAGGGCGGGTTCGTGCCCCGCGCGGGCTAGTGTGATATGCGCTGCGTCTCTATCGACCACCGCGTAAATCATTGTAATGAACATATCGGTGCGCATTGAATCGACCATTTCGGCGTTGAGCTTTTTGAGTGTCTTGCTCGGCGCGGCGTTTTCCCTTGCGATGTAGCGCAGTTTTGTCTGGCAGATTGCCATCAGGATTGCCGCCGACGCGCCTTTGCCCGATACGTCGCCTATGACGATTCCGAGCTTTCCGTCGGGCAGGTCGATAAAGTCGTAGAAGTCGCCGCCGATGAGCTGTTGCGGGACGTATTTGACGGCGAACTGCAGTTTGTTTGTATCGGCGGGAATTTGCGGCAGAAGGTATTGTTGGACGCTGCTTGCAAGTTTCAGGTCCGACTCCATCTTGTTTTTCAGAATCAGTGCCGAGACCGATTCCAGATTGTGCAGTGCAAGCCCCGCCTGTTCGCCGAGCGAGCGCGCAAGCGAGAAATCCGTTTCCGAAAACGCCTTGCCCGAAATGGGGTTTGCCGCCGCGAGTACGCCGTAGAGTTTGCCCGAGAACATAATGGGCACTGCGATGAAGCTTTTGATTTTCAGCGAGTCGTCGCCGTGGCGCATTACGCGGTTGTCTTTGTCGCCGTTTTTGACGAGCACGCTTTCGCCCTCCGACGCCACGAAGCCCACGATTCCCTCTTGCGGCTCGAGCACTTCGTCGACGAGCGCGTTTTCGAGAAATTTCGTGCGCAGTTGGTCGCCCGATTGTTTTGCGATTTTGCGCGACTGCGGCGGAAAGAGTCCTTCGACCGCTTTTGCCCTCAGTTTGCCGTCGGGCTGTTTCTCGTAGACGCACGCGCTCATTGCGCCGCACGAGATTGCCGTTGCGCGGACTATTCGCTCGTAGAGTTTGGGCTTGTTCGCGCCCGAGATGTCTTCGGCGGTTTTATGTAAAAATTCGATGACGATGTTTTTTTCGTCGCGGAGTCTGTCGAGCTCTTCGCGCCAGACGTAGAAGTCGTGGTTGCGTTTGACGAGCAGGGCTATGACCGCCGCCGCCGCGAGCAGGCAAATGACTGTCGTTGCGCTAACGGGCATTCTATTTCTTTTCCGTCTCCTTTTTGAGGAAGCTGATTACGTCTTCGAATTTTGCGAGGTTCGAGGCGTCGGCGTCCACCAGATTCTGGTGCGCGCCGAGAATTTCCGATTTCGTAGCCGACGACGAATCGAGCTCTTGGCACGGATTTTCCGCCGCCGCCCCGCCGTCTATTTTCACGAGTTTCGAAATTCCGAGGTTTTCGACCAGTTCCGCATTGCGCTCGTTCGGGTTGAGCAGGACGAGTTCGCCGCCGCGTTTTTTCAGCCGCAGAGCCGCCCCCGCGATGATGCCCAGAAACGTGCTGTCCATCCCCGTACAATCGCGCAACTGCACGACTATTCTGGAACATCCGCCGTCGATGGACGAGACGAAGAAGCGTTCCGCGTTTCTGCAGTTGAGGTAGCCCGCCTTGCCGACCACCGCCAGAAAGGCGGTATCGGCGCAGACGCGTACGAGGTATTTTGTTCCTTCGGGCATTTCGGGGGAGGGGATTATTTTTCGAGGATTTTCTTGAGCACGTAGGGCAGAATGCCCGCTTCCTTGTAGTATTCCACTTCTATCGGAGTGTCTACGCGCAGGAGAAGTTCCGCTTTTTTTACCGAGCCGTCGGCTTTTTTGATTGTCAGAACCGCCTTTTGCGCGGGTGCGACAACGCCGTCAATCGAGAACGTTTCCGTGCCGTCGATGCCCAGCGACTGTGCGTCTTCGCCGTTCGTAAATTCGTAGGGCAGTATGCCCATTCCCACGAGGTTGCTGCGGTGGATTCTTTCGAACGATTTTGCGACGACCGCGCGCACTCCGAGCAGTTTTGTGCCCTTTGCTGCCCAGTCGCGCGAGCTGCCCATGCCGTAGTCGATTCCGCCGAAGACTATCAGACCTTCGCCGCGTTTTGCGTATGTCTGCGCCGCGTCGAAGATGGAGACGTTTTCGCCCCTGCCGTCGATTTTCGTATAGCCGCCCTCCGCGCCTTCCGCCATTTTGTTCCTGATTCTGACGTTTGCGAAAGTGCCGCGCGTCATAACTCTGTCGTTGCCTCTGCGCGAGCCGTACGAGTTGAAGTCCTTTTTCTCCACGCCGTGTTCGCGCAGGTATCTGCCTGCGGGGCCGTCGGGGAGGATTGCGCCTGCGGGCGAGATGTGGTCGGTCGTAACCGAGTCGCCCAGAATTGCGAGCGGGCGCAGGTTTTGCAGCGACGGCGCGGCGGGTGCGGACATAGAGAAGCCTTCGAAGAACGGCGGATTCTGAATGTACGTGCTGTCGGGATTCCAGTCGTAGACGCTGCCCGTAGAGCTTTTGATGTTTTGCCACTGTTCGGGGCCCGACATATCGGCGTAGCGTTTCTTGAACATTTCGCTTTTGACGTTTGCCGCGACCGTTTCGGCGACTTCCTTCGAAGACGGCCAGATATCGGTAAGGAACACGTCTTTACCGTCGGGCGTTTTTGCAATCGGTTCGCGGTCGAAATCGATGTCGATTCTGCCTGCGAGGGCGAACGCAACGACGAGCGGCGGGCTCATCAAATAGTTCGCCTTGAGCAGTGCGTGCACGCGCGCTTCGAAGTTTCTGTTGCCCGAAAGCACGCTCGCGCAGGCGAGGTCGTTTGCCTTGACCGCTTCGGAAATTTCGTCGTCGATGGGGCCCGAGTTGCCTATGCAGGTTGCGCAGCCGTAGCCCGCGAGGTTGAAGCCGATTTGGTCGAGGTACTTTTGCAGCCCCGCCGATTCGAGGTAGTCGCTGACGACGCGCGAGCCGGGGGCGATTGTGGTCTTGACGTATTTCGGCGGCTTGATTCCGAGCATTGCCGCTTTCTTTGCTACCAAGCCCGCGGCTATCATAACCGAGGGGTTCGAGGTGTTGGTGCAGCTTGTGATTGCCGCGATGAGCACGCTGCCGTCGGAGATTTCGCCCTTGGAGGTCTTGACCGACTTGCGTTCGCCGCCCTTGATGTCGTCGATGAATTTTCCGAATGCGCTCTTGACGTCGCCGAGTTCGATTCTGTCCTGCGGGCGTTTGGGGCCAGCCACTGCGGGCTTTACCGTGGAGAGGTCGAGCTCGAGAACTTTCGTGTAGTCGCATTCGCCCTTGAGGGGGATTCCGAAGATTCCCTGTTCCTTGAAATAGTCGCGGGCGAGGGCGATGAGCTTTTCGTCGCGCCCGCTGAGCTTGAGGTATTCGAGCGTCGTGTCGTCGACGGGGAAGTAGCCCATTGTCGCGCCGTATTCGGGAGCCATATTGGCGATTGTCGTTCTGTCGGCGAGCGAGAGTTTGCGCGCGCCTTCGCCGAAAAATTCGACGAACTTGCCCACGACCTTTTCTTTGCGGAGCATTTGCGTTACGAAAAGCGCAAGGTCCGTCGCCGTTACGCCTTCGGCGAGCTTGCCCGAGATGTGCACGCCCACAACTTCGGGAACTTTGAAGTACACGGGCTGACCGAGCATACCCGCTTCCGCTTCGATGCCGCCGACGCCCCAGCCGACTACGCCCAAGCCGTTAATCATAGTCGTGTGCGAGTCGGTGCCGACGAGCGTGTCGGGGTAGAAAATTGTCCTGCCGTCTTCCTCGCCCTTGAAGACGAGGCGGGCGAGGTATTCCAGATTTATCTGGTGGATGATGCCCGTCGAGGGCGGAACTACCGAGAACGTCTTGAACGCCTGCTGACCCCATTTTAGGAATTCGTATCTTTCGCGGTTGCGCTTGAATTCCATTTCGAGGTTCTTTTCGAACGCGTCGGGCGTGCCCGCGCAGTCCATCTGCACCGAGTGGTCTACGACGAGGTCGACGGGGACGAGCGGTTCGACTACCGCCGCGTCCTTGCCCTGTTTTGCGGCGGCGTCGCGCATTGCCGCCAAGTCTACCAGAAGCGGAACGCCCGTGAAGTCCTGCAAAACGATTCGCGAGACGACGAACGGAACTTCGTAGTCTCCGGGGGCTGCGGCGTTCCACGCGGCGAGCTTTTTGACGTCGGCTTCGGTTGCGCGTTTGCCGTCGCAGTTTCTGAGCACGCTTTCGAGCACTATCTTTATGCTTACGGGCAGGCGCGAGATGTCGAAGCCCGAGTTTTCGAGAGCCTTGAGGCTGTAGATATAACCGCTTGCGCCGCCGTCTTTGGACGCAAATTCTTTCAGTGTTCCGAGGGGATTGTTCATAATCAAATTAGCCGTTGTTTTGTTCTTTGTCGGGGTCGTCCAGTTCAACCGTGCACTCGCCGACCATTTTGTCTTCAACGCTGTCGATGACGATTCGTAGCCGTTGTTCCTTCAGGTACAGACGTTCGCCTTTTTCGGGGAATCTGCCAAGCAAAAAAGTAACCAAGCCGCCGAAAGTGGAAACTTCGTCGGTGTCGAAGTCGACGTCGAGGAAATCCTCCACGCTTCTTAGCATTGCGCGACCGCTGACCTTGTATTTGCGGCGTCCGACCGCCTTGATGTCGAGCTTTTTACCCGCGTCGAATTCGTCGCGTATCTGCTGTCCGACAAGTTCGCCGAGTGCCGCGTCGAGCGTCAGCACGCCTATGACCCCGCCGAATTCGTCTTCGACCAACGCCATATGAAGCCTGTATTTGAGCAGCTTTGCAAGCGCGATTTCGAGCTTGTCGTTTTCGCGAACCCTGAATGTTTCGCGGCGCAGGCGCATAAGGTTTATCGCGTCGGGGTTCTGCATTCCTCCCTTGATGAAGATGTCCTTGACGTGCACGATTCCGAAGCAGTCGTCGAGATCCTCCTTGCATATCGGGTAGCGCGTGTGGTTCGCCGAAAGGACGCGTTCGATGTTTTCTGCGTTCGAAATTTCGGTGTCGAGAAACACAACTTGGCTGCGCGGCAGCATTACGTCGCTTACGTCGAGCTCCTGAAGCTTGAATGCGTTCTTTACGATTTTGCCCGTGTAGGGTGTTATTGCCTCTGCGTCGTTTTCGTCGGCGCGGAGCATCATTTCGACGTCGATGTAGTCGAAGCCCGACTCCATATCGCGCAGTTTTCGGGGCATCGCCTTTTTTGCGATTATCCGCGCGATTATGTCGAACGGCGCGAAAAACACGAACGCCGCGTACATAAAACCGCCGAGTTTGGAGATTGTCTGCGCGGGCATATTGCGCCCGATTTTCGCCGCGGGGATGTCGAGGCAGGCGTATTGCAGGAGCAGGGCTGCCGCGGTCGCCGCGAGTGCTGCGGTTATCTCGCCGCCGCGCGAAAGCCCGCTGTCGACCATATCGGCTACCGCAGTCGCCGCGAAGAACGCCGAGAACGCTTCAAGCGCGAAAAAGAAACGCCGCTCGAGCGATATTATCGAAGCCATTTTTTCGGAATTGTACGCGCAGAACTTCGCCGCGCCCGAAAGTTCGCTCTTTTTCTGGGCGTTTTTCTTGAGGTTCGAAAAGCGGAACGAGGCTATCGCAAGCGCCATTGCCGCGCCCGCCGCGCCGCCCGCCGCAGCGAAAGCCGCCGCAAGCAGGCATATTATAAGCTGCCAGACCGAAGCCATACGTTATTTGGCGAACTTCAGAAGTTCGTCGATGCAGCGCGCGTTCTGTTCGGGCTTGCCGATTGTAATGCGCAGCCATTCGGGCAGTCCGTAGCCGACGTTCGGGCGGACGATAACGCCGCGTTTCTGCATTTCCACGAACACTTGCGGCGCGTCCTTTACCTTGACCATCACGAAATTCGCGCCGTCGGAGAAGTAGGTGAGTCCGTTCTTTTCGAATGCTTCGACGAACTGCTTTCTGCCCGCGTCGTTCACGCGCTTGCTTTCGGCGACAAATTCGGCGTCGTCGAGAGCCGCCATTGCGCCGACCTGCGCGAGGCTGTTGACGTTGAACGGCTCGCGAACCCTGTTGATGTAGCCCGCAAGTTCCTCCGACGAGTACGAGTAGCCGATTCTCAGCCCCGCTAAACCGTAGATTTTCGAGAACGTGCGCAGGCAGATTACGTTTCTGCCTTCGGCGATGAGCGGGCGCAGGTCTACCTGTTCGTCCTGATATTCGGTGTAGGCTTCGTCGTAGCAGAATACGACGTGTTCGGGCAGCGAGCGCACGAAGTTTTCCACTTCCGACTGTTTTACGACGCATCCCGTGGGGTTGTTGGGGTTGGTCATAAACACGATTTTCGTCTTGTCGCTTACGGCGTCGCGGAGTGCGTCGAGGTCGTATTTAAGGTTCGGCATGGGCACTGATACGCATTTGCCGCCCATAAATATCGTCGCCAGTTTGTAGACTATGAACGACTGCGCCCCGAAAACGGTTTCGTCGCCCCTGTCCACAAAGCACTGGGCGATGAATTCGAGGATTTCGTTCGAACCGTTGCCGAAAGCGAATTGCGAGGGCTTGAGATTCCACTTTTTCGAAAGTTTTTGTCGCAGTTCGTAGCAGCCGCCGTCGGGGTAGTAGTTGAGCGTGCCGAGGTGTTTCGAGACGGCTTCGACCGCCTTGGGCGACGCGCCGAGCGGATTTTCGTTCGAAGCCATTTTCAGGATTCCGTCGGGGTCGAGCCCGAACTCGCGCGCGACGTATTCGATGGGTTTTCCCGTTTCGTAAACGGGCAGGTTTTTGATTTGCGATTTTACCGTATTTTCGAGCTTCATAATAAGTCTATAAATAATCGTTCCCACTATTGTACAAATACGCCCGTTTTGCAAGGCAGATATTGTGTTATTTTTGTTTGCTTTGTCTTGAAAATAGTTGACGGGTCGCGGGGGAATCGGTAAAGTTTTCGTGTATGAAGTGTAATCTATCTATATTGGCGGTTTCGTCGGTTCTCGCGTTCGCGGGTGTTGCGACGGCGGGCGGGGTTGCGCCGTTTAAAACGACGGTCGGCGAATTTTTCGAAAATCCGATTGGACGCGATTTGTCGGGTCTGTCGTTCTCGTGGCAGATTCCGAACACGGGCGCGGGCGCGGCGCAGAGCGCGTACGAAATCGACGTGCGCAAAGACGGGAAGTCGGTTTGGCGTACGGGCAAAGTCGAGTCGGACGCGAGCGTGAAAGTGCCGTACGGCGGCGCGGCGTTGAAGTCGGGCGAAAAGTTCACTTGGCGCGTGCGCTATTGGGACGAAAAGGGCGAAGTTTCCGACTGGTCGCGCGAGGCAACTTTCGAAACGGGGCTTCTCAATCTTTCAGACTGGAAGGGCGAATGGATTTCCTCTCCCGAACAGTGCCGTCCGCTTTACGGACTCAAAGCGTGGCGCAAGGGCGCGATGCGCAACTTCGAAAAAGCGGGAGTTCCGCCTACGTATTTCAGAAAGTCGTTTGCGGCGAAAAAGGCGGTTAAATCGGCGCGTCTGTATGCGGCAAGCAGGGGCATTTTCGAATTTTCGATCAACGGCAAGCCCGTTTCGGACACCAAGTGGGGAACGGGTTGGACATCGTACAGCAAGCGCATTACCTCCGACACATTCGACGTTTCCGAACTCGTCCGAAACGGCGAAAATACAATCGGCGTAATTCTCGCCGACGGTTGGTATGCGGGCAGAATCGAGAACAGATGGCTCGAAAGGAAAATCAAGCCCGAGCTTTTGGCTCAGCTCGAAATAGAGTACGCCGACGGCTCGCGCGAAATTGTCGCAACCGACTCCTCGTGGAAAGCCTCTTCGGGCGCGTACTACTATTCCGACATCTACGACGGCGAGTATTATGACGCAAACCTCGAACCGAAAAACTGGGACGCAAACGGTTTCGACGATTCCGCGTGGCAAAACGCCGCCACGACTGCGAAAAATCCGAAAATCGCAATCACCCCACGCCGCAATCAGCCGATACGCGTTTGCGAAAGGCTCGCGCCGATTTCCGTCAAAAGGATGTCCGCGGGCACGTATATTTTCGACCTCGGGCAGAATATGGTCGGCGTTCCGCGCATAAGCGTAAAGGGCGCAAAGGGCAAGCCGATAACGATCAGGTACGCAGAGATGCTCGACAAAGACGGTTCGATGTATACCGTAAACTACCGTTCGGCGAAGAGTACTGACTATTATGTTCCCGCTTCGAACGAAGTCGAAACGTATACGCCCAAGTTCACTTTCCACGGCTTCAGATACGTCGAAATAAGCGGGCTCGACGCCGCTTGGAAGCCCGACGTCTCCGCCGTCGAGGGGCTTGTGATGCACAACGATATGCCGCCGACGGGCACGTTTGTCTGCTCGAATCCGAAAATCAACAAGCTTCAGCAAAACATAGTCTGGGGGCAGCGCGGCAACTACTTCTCCGTTCCCACCGACTGCCCGCAACGCGACGAACGTATGGGCTGGACGGGCGACGCGCAGGTATTCATCCCGACCGCCGCGTTCAATATGAACGTCAACGGCTTCTTCAGCAAGTGGAATCAGGATATGCGCGACTGTCAGGAGGCGAGCGGCGCGATGGCGCACGTCGTGCCCTGCGGATGGGGCTCGGGTAGTGCCGCTTGGGGCGATGCGGCGGTTATTTGCCCGTGGGAAATCTATCTTGCATACGGCGACAAAAAATCGCTCGCCGAAAACTTCGATATGATGAAGAAGTGGGTCGATTTCCAGAAGAACACTTCGAAAGGCTTGATACGCCCCGATTCGGGCTTCGGCGACTGGCTGCAGCCGTCTTCGACATTCGGCGGCGACTCCAAAAACTGGCGCGGCGCAACTCCGCGACAACTCATCGGCACGGCGTATTTCGCGCGCACCTCCGACATCGTTTCGAAAGCCGCAAAGATTCTCGGCAGGAACGACGAAGCCGCGAAATACGCAAACCTCGCCCGCGACGTGCGCGCGGCGTTCGTGCGCAATTTCGTCTCGCCCGACGGCGCGGTTAAGGGCGACGCGCAGACGGCGTATCTGCTTCCGCTCGCCTTCGACATCCTGCCCGAAAATATGCGGGCAAAGGTGTTCGGAAAGTTCCTGAAAGTGCTCAAGCGCGACAACCTGTATTTGGATACGGGCTTTGTCGGCACGCCGCTGCTCGCGGGCGTTCTCTCCAAATTCGGACGCTCCGACTTGGCGTATAAAATAGTCCAAAACGAGGGCTATCCGTCGTGGATATATTCAATCAATCAGGGCGCGACGACAATGTGGGAACGCTGGAACAGCTTTTCGCACGAAAAGGGCTTCGGCGAGGCGTCGATGAACTCGTTCAACCACTACGCGTACGGGTCGATTGGCAAGTGGCTCTACGCAAACGCGGCGGGCATCAACTACGACGAAAACGCCGCGGGCTACAAAAACATAATCTTTGCGCCCGAAATCGGCGGCGTAAGTTTCGACTACGCGGCGGCGACGTTCCAGTCGCCGTACGGCAAGGTTGTGTCGTCGTGGAGCGTGAAGGGCGGCAAGTGCGTGTGGAACGTCTCCGTTCCGCCGAATTCTACCGGCACACTCGTGATTCCCGCAGGAAACACAAACGGCGTGCTTCTGAACGGCAAGCCCGTTGATTCGCTGACGCAAAACGTGGAAAGCGGCGACTATAAAGTGGAATTTTCTCTGTAAACAAACGCAAACAAACCGAAAGCGAACCCGCATTTGAAGAGTGCGGGTTCGTTTTTTTGCGGACAGAAAAAGGGCGGAATCGGCTCAAAACGGGTCGGGTTTTGCCGAAATACGGCTCAAGATGAGCCGAAAACCCGCAAAAATCTTGACATTTTGAGCCGAAAGGCGATTTTCCGCGCGGTTGCAAAATTGGTTTGCCTGTCGGGTTTTGTATGCCAAACTCTACGCAACTAACAAAGGTTTTTTTATGCTGATTTTTTGTACGGGTTCGACCGGACTTGTAGGTTATAATTTCGTCCGCGCGGCTTCCGAGGCGGGGCATCGCGTTGTCGCGCTTTCGCACAGCCGCGACCTTCCGCAGATGAAGAATGTCGAGAATCTCAAAATCGACCTCACCGACGAGGCTGCCCTCCAACGCGCCGTGCTCGACGCATTCCCCGACATCGTAGTAAACTGCGCCGCAATTTCAAGCCCAGCCGATGTGGATGCGCATCCCGAGCTTGCCGAGAAAATGAACACTGTTCTGCCCGAGCGTCTGGCGGTTTTGGCGCACCACGTCAATGCGCGGCTTATCCACCTTTCGACCGACATGGTCTTCGACGGCTCGTGTCCGCCCTACAAAAATACCGACATTCCGATGCCGTCTACGCTCTACGGCACGACGAAGTTGATGGCTGAAAAGCGCGTGCTGAAAGTGTCGGCGGCGACGACCGTCGTTTTGCGCCTGAGCCACGTTTGCGGAAACAGCTTGAGCACGCGCCGCTCGCTTCACGAAAAGCTTTTGCGCTCTTGGGCTGCGGGCGAAAAGACAAATGCGCGAACCGACGAAATTAAGTGTCCGCTTTCGGTTTTGCGCCTTGCCGATTTGCTCTGCGAACTTTGCGAGCGTCCGAACGTCAGCGGCATATACCATTTTGCGGGGCTCGAGCCGATAAGCCGCTACGAAATGGCGGTGCGCGTTGCGCGGCACTTCGGACTTGACCCCGACGAATTCGTAAACCCCACAACGGGCGACAGACCCGTCGATTTGACGATGGATATGTCGTGTCTTGCCGCGCGCGTGAAAACCCGTTCGTGTATGTTCAACGAAATCCTGCCCGAAATGTCGCTGCCGTCCGATTTGACCGACTGGCTGAAGTCGAAAGGCGGCAAAGCACCGATAAAGCGTTTCAAGTTGTGAGCAATATTTTAAAGACAGTTTGCGTTGTGTTTTCCGTTTTGTGCGGGTTTCTTTGCGCTTCCGCCGCCGAAAATTTCTCCGCGCCGTCCGCCGAAAAGCTCGCGGGCTTGGGCGAATCGTTCCGCGCGAGGCTTGCCGATTGCGGGGCTTCGGGCGGGGCGTTGTGCGTTGTCGCAAACGGAAAGGTTCTCTACGGGCGCGATTTCGATTCGCCGAAAGGTTCGGCTGATGGCGCGAAGTCGGGCGGGGCGGGGGCATTGCGCAAGTATCCGCTCGGCAACACTTCGCAGGTTTTGCTTTCGCTGATGCTCGCGGCGATGCAGGGCGACGGCGTTCTCGCCGCCGACTGGCGGGTTTCGCGCCACTGTTCGTATTTCAAATTCGGCTCGGGCGACGCCACGTTCGACGACCTGCTTTCCATGCGCGGCGGCTTCGATTCGCATTCAGACTCTCTCGTGCCCGCCGACGCCTCTTCGCTCGAAGTCTTCGAAATCGCGCGGCAGATTCCGCCCGCGGGCGCGGCTAAAACGTACTTTGCGCGTTCGCGTCTGAGCGCGGCTCTGGCGGGCTATGCGATGGGCTATGTGTTCGACAAAAAAACGGCGAATATGAAAAAGTCGTTCGCCGCGTGTGCGAAAAAATATCTGTTCGAGCCGATGAAGTTCGAAGACCCGCGCTTCGTTTCGTTCGACACCGCGATTTTTCCCGCGACGGCGTTCGCCCTTTCGGTGGTCGACTGCGCCGCTTGGCTTTGTTGCGAGACTTCGCCGAATCCGCCGATTTCAACGCGTTCGGAAATCGCCGTCCGCCGGCTTTCGCGCGACGCAACCGACAGGTTCGGCGGCGGATGGCTGGCTTCGAACGAGGGCGGGGCGCACTTTTTCGTTTCCGCCGACTATTGGCAGAATTGCGCGAACGTTGTCGCGGTCTTTCCCGAATCGAACGTCGCGGCGGCGTTTTTCGTTCCTTCCCCCGACGCGAAAAAGGCTTCGAAAGCCTGCGCCGACTCGTTGTCCGAATTTATATCCGTTTTGACAAACAGCAAGTGATTTTGATATGAAATATTTTTATCTGTCCATTGTGTCCGTCCTGTTTTTCGCGGGAAATGTCCTCGCCGAGAAGAGCGTGAAAATTGCGTTTCTTGCGCCCGACGGGCTGACGCCCCAAAATTCCGCAGTCTACAACGGTATGCGCGACGCGTTTTCCGAATTTCGCATGCGCTACAACTGCGGGTTTTCGCTCGAATATTTCTCTGCGGGCAATTCGCAGACCGAGCAGGTTTCGCAGCTCGGCGGCGCGTACATCGACGGCTTTGCGGGGGCTGTCGTGTTTCCCGTTTCGGGCGGCGGCGCGCTCGGCGGTAAAATTTCGGATCTCGCGGGAAAGAATTTTCCCGTTGCGCTCGCGGGGCGCGACGTTCCCGATTCAAAGCGTCTGTGTTTTGTCGGCACTGACTCCGCCGCCGCCGCAAAGCGCATTGCCGAGCTTCTGAAAAAGCATTCCCCGCGCGGCAAAATTCCGCTCTATTGCTATTTCAAAACGACTGAGCCGACCGACGATTTGTCCGTTTCGGACGCGGTGAAGATTACGCCTTTCTTGGGCTTGTCGATGTCGGCGGAACAGTTCAGGTCGCTCGTAGCGCCGTACCGCTGTGTGCTCGTCGGCGCGGAGTACTACTCGGTTTACGCGCAGAGGAACGCCGTCGAAATTGTGCGCCGCGACGACTACGGCGAGCTGTTTTTCAATCCCTATCTCTTCGCCGACATGATGCCGATAAAGCGCGATTCCGACAGGCGTTTCGCCATTTGCATCGGCGCGATTCCGCAGCTCGAGCAGAGGCTCGCCGACGGCTTCCTTACCGCCTGCGTCTACGGCGACTACTACGGTTGGGGCTATTTCGCCGCCCGTGCGCTCGCGGAAAAAATTATGGACAAAACCGAGCCGTCGCAGCCCGTCCGTCTGCTCGAGCCGCTAACCGCAACGTCCGCGAATCCGTCCGCATTTTCCGCCGACTGGCGCAAGTGGATGAAGTAGGGCGGGGCGCACTGCGTTCAAATTAGGCTTGCAAAAATGCATTCGTGGTTCATTTTCAACTGAGATTAATTCGGATATATGAAAAAATTTGCACTCATCTCTTTGTTGTCCGCGTCGGTTTTGTCGGCGTTCGGACAGGCTTCGGTCGACTCGGCGGCGACTTCGATTACCTCCACGCTCGAGGGCGGCGCGTCCGTCGTCAAGGACTATGCGCCCGAGCTTTCGCTCTCGCTTCTGAGCGTTTCGGCGTCGGTCGGCTACGAATCGCAGTACGTCTTCCGCGCCGAAAAATTCGCGGGGCACTCGATTCAGCCCAAGGTTGAATTTGCGTATCCCGTCTACGGCTTCGACATCTATGTCGGCGCGTGGGCGAACACTCCCATTCAGGGCACGAAGGGCGGTTTGACCGAAATCGACATTTACGGCGGTATCAATTATTACTACAAGTCGGCGCGTGTCGATGTAGGGTACATTCTTTATTACTATCCCGATTCCGACCAGACTCAGAACAGGCTTTCGCGCGATATGGAAGTTTATGTCGGCGGTGCGCTTGACACTTCCGCGTACCTCTGGGGCTACAATCTCAATCCGTCCGCCTACTATTTCTACAACTGGATTCTCAAGCAGCAGGTTGTTGAGATTTCGCTCAGCTACAGCATTCCGATTGGCGAGCAGCTTCTCGACGACGGCAGGTTCACTCTTCCCGTCACCCTTTACGGCGGCTATTTGACTTCCGGCAGAAAGAACGGCGACAACGGCAGTCCCGACAGCGGCGTGAATTATTTTTACTGGGGCGTAAGCGGCGACATCGCCTTTGCCGTAACCGACTACTGCACGATAAGCGGCGGTATCCGCTACTCGATGCGCGAAGGCGGCAATCAGGGCGAATCGGTCGACCACTACCCGCTCCAAGGCAGAGAAAACAACCTCTGGTTCGGAGGCAAAGTAGACTTCGGCTTCTAGCAAAGGCGAAGCCCTTGACGCCCGAACTTCGTTCGGGAGTTGTGATACCTCGGCGCGACTATAGTCGCGCCTTTTTTGTATAAGAACGCATTGAGCGGCGGAATGCCGCTCAATCGCTTTGTTGGTTCGAACTTATTTTGTTATTTCACGAAACCTGTTAGCTATATAGAATAAACGAAGTTCGGAATAGGGCGGTTATTTTGCGGAGAAAGTAGATGACAAAAAAAGCGACAACGAAAACGTTGTCGCTTTTTTTTTTGTCGGAGATTTTGTTTCTTAGATTTGCATTATGGCTGCTTCTTCCGCGTTTTTGCGGATTGCCGCCCAGTCGCGCGCCTCTATCAGTTTTGAGGGGGCTATCCACGAGCCGCCGATTGCCGCCACCAACGGCGACGACAGGTATTCGCCCATATTCGCCAGTTTCAAGCCGCCGAGCGGTATGAAGCTTACGCCGAGGTGTTTGTAGGGTGCCGCCATACTTTCGAGGTGTTTCATTCCGCCTGTCGTTCCCGCAGGGAAGAATTTCATCAGTGTGCAGCCGTGTTCAAGCGACTGTTCGATTTCGCTCGGGGTCATAATTCCGGGGGCGAAGGGCAGACCCGCCTCTTTTGCCGCGTCGATTACGCGCACGTTGCAACCGGGGCTTACTGCGAAGTCCGCTCCGCGTTTCTTGGCTTCGACTGCCTGTTCGGGCGTCAGAACCGTGCCGATACCGAGCATTACGTCGTGCGCTTTTTCGGCGATTGCCGATGCGCATTCGAATGCGTTGGGTGTGCGCAGTGTCAATTCTATCGCCTTGATTCCGCCGTCGGCGAGTGCCTTTGCCAAGTCGACTGCGGCGTCTTTATCGTTTACGCTGAGCACGGCAACGATGCGTGCTTCCCTGATTTTTTCAGCAAGAGTTTTCATAGTATTTCGCCCCCAAGTGTGTATGTCTTGCGTTTCGATTGCAACCAAATTCAATGGTATTGCGTTCTTTATTAACTTGACCGTTCGCCACGTATTTGGAATCATTCGGGAATACACGGAATCTGCAACACTAAACGAGGGGAGTATGAAGCGAAGGAATTTTTTGAGTGCGTCGGCTGCGTCGATGTTCGGCTATAGTTTGATTGTAAGCGCGCCCAAGGGGGCGTCGGCATTCGAGCCTACGGACGAGCGTTCGCGGCGTTTGGCGGCGTTGGGTGCGTCGAAGTCGGCTCCGTATGCGCCGAACGAAAAGTTGATGAAGAAGGTTTCGCTCGAGTGCGACGTTCTCGTGGCGGGCGGCGGTCTTGCGGGCATTTGTGCGGCGATTTCTGCGGCGAGGCACGGCAAAAAGGTCGTGCTTGTGCAGGACAGGTCGAGGCTCGGCGGCAATTCGAGTTCCGAAATCAAGATGCATCCGTTGGGCGTGAAGTCGCCGCGCACGGGGTGGCGCGAGGGCGGGCTTATCGAAGAACTCAAGCTTGAGAATGCCGCGAACAATCCGCAGCTTTCGTGGGAGATGTGGGACTTGCTTTTGTATGACAAGTGTGTCAGCGAAAAAAACATAACCCTTATTCTCGACACCTCCCTTTGCGGCGTGGAGATGGACGGCGACAAAATCGCCCGCGCCTATGCGCGTTCCGACACTACGCGCCATATTTACGACATCAAGGCGAAGATTTTCGTCGACTGCACGGGCGACAGCAGGCTTGCGATGGAGGCGGGTGCCGAGGTGATGTCGGGGCGCGACGGGTCGGCGAAGTTCGGCGAATCGTTTGCGGATTTCGACCCCGTGGGCACGCGTCAGGGCTCGAGCATAATGTTTACGTCGAAATTGTACGACAAGCCTATGCCCTACAAGCCGCCCGTGTGGGCTAAGAAAATCACGCCCGAGCAGATGAAGTTTCGCAGTATAAAGGGCGACGGGCTCGCCTACGGCTACTGGTGGATTGAGCTTGGCGGCGACGGAGACGCCATTGCCGACAACGAAATGCTGCGTTTCGAGTTGCTCTCGATTGTTATGGGCGTTTGGGACTACATCAAAAACAGCGGCAAGTATCCCGAGGCGGCGAACAGGGCAATCGACACGGTTTCGATGGTGACGGGGCGTCGCGACACCTACAGAATTGTCGGCGAGCGCGTTATGACTCAGCAGGATATAATGGGCGGTTGGCGGAATTTCGACGACGCCGTCGCCGTCGGCGGTTGGTCGATGGACGACCACCCCGCAAAGGGCTTTTACGCGTCCGACCGCCGCCCGTGCAGGCAGTTCGGCGAAGTGCCGTTCTACAACATCGGCTTGTCGTCGCTCTATTCGAAAGACGTTAAAAATCTGATGATGGCGGGGCGCAACATAAGCTGCAGCCACGTTGCTTTCACGTCGACGCGCGTGATGTCGACGTGTGCGGTCGAGGGGCAGGCGGTCGGAACGGCGGCGTCGATGTGCATCGACGAAGGGCTGCTGCCCGCGCAGCTTCGCGCCGACAATGCAAAGCTCCGCGCGCTTCAGCAGGCTCTTTTGCGCGACGACCAGACCATCATCGGAATAAGGAACGAAGACCCGCTCGACTTGGCTCGCTCGGCTTCCGCCTCCGCATCCGACAGCGCGGACGGCAGCAAGCCCGAGAATGTGCTTACGGGCGTTGCGATAGACTCGCGCAAGTCGGTTGCCAACCGTTGGGTTGCCGACGCCTCAGCCGCGCGCTGGCTGAAGCTTTCGTGGCGTACGCCCGTGAAGATTTCGTCGGCGCAGTTGACGTTCTTCGGCGGGTATCCCGAGCTTTCGATGACGCATTCCGACTATCTGCTAAAGCATATGCACCGCGGCGCGCAGAAAGAGCTTGTGCGCGATTTCGACATTGTAGCCGAGCTTGAAGACGGATCGGAGCGCGTCTTGGCGCAGGTGCGCGGCAATGCGCAAAGGCTTGTTCGGGCGAAGTTCGACGCCGTTTCGGCGAAGTCGCTCAGGTTCGATTTCAAGGCGACAAACGGCGATTCGAAGTTTGTCGTCTGCGAAGTCCGCGCGTACGCGTAGGGCTTTGCGTTCCGTTTTTTGACGGGCATTCCCGCTCTGAAAGTTCGCGTTTCGCACGTCGGCGGCGCGAACTTTTTTTGTTTTTTCTCGCAAAATTTTTCGGCGTTTGCGAATATTCGTAGAACTTATTTATTTCCCCATTTTCTAAAAAAAATATGAAATTGATTCGCATTCTTCTCGTTTTTCTGACGGTTCTTCCGCTGCTTGCCGCGGGCGCGGGGGCGAAGAAGCCGCGCGCATTTTCGGGCACAGCCGACGCAAAGATAAAAATCGAGGGCAATTTCCTTTTGCTGCCGATGAAGGGCAACGAAGACTACAACAAAATTTCGCTCGCCGACGAAGACGGCAATGTCCTTTTCAAAGTGTCCGCGCTCCTGACCGACGAAACGCCCCAGTGGTTCGCACCGATAAACGTTTCCCAATTCAAGGGGAAGGAGCTTACTCTGACATACCAGAAGTCGGGGCGTGAGCCGAGCTTTCGGCAGGTCGACGAAATCGGTTTCCGCGACCACTCGCGCGACAGGGGCAGACCGACCTTTCACCTGACATCGAAAGACGGCTATATGGGCGACATTTGCGGGCTTGTGTGCAGCGGCGGCAAGTGGCACGCGTTCTTCCTCTACAATCCGTTCGCGATGAACGGGCAGCCGCCGTATTCCGTCGCCCACGCCGTCAGCGAAGACTTGATAAAC
The DNA here is from genome assembly GCA_900548275.1 of uncultured Opitutales bacterium. Classification (GTDB taxonomy): domain Bacteria; phylum Verrucomicrobiota; class Verrucomicrobiia; order Opitutales; family Intestinicryptomonadaceae; genus Merdousia. The sequence goes on from URJY01000029.1 coordinate 24,394, forward strand.
TGGACGTACGAGCCGAATTTAATGCCCTACGAGGTTGTCGACGGCGGCGGAACCGTCTACCCGACAGGCGGCGACGCGTTCTTCGACAAAGGCAACAAGAGCGGACTTTTCGATACCGAAAACGGCGCGTTTTTGGTGCTTGAAAAGTCGGACGGTTCGACGTGGCTTGCGCCGCTTTCGGGCGGCGTAAACGTGAAGCTTTCGGGCGTCGGCGGCAGGTCGTTGGGCGGGCCGAGCGTGTTTTACGACGGCGCGTCGAAGCAGTGGGTGCTCGTAAAGTGCGTCGAAAACGGCAAGGTCAAGCGCGTCGATTTCTACGTTTCGCCGAATTTGTCGGATTGGAAGTATGCGTCGGGCTTCGATGCCGATTTCCCCTCGCCGACCATCTGCAAAATGTCGGCTTCGGGCAACGACGAGGATTCCAAATACGTACTCTGGAGCGGCGACGGCAGGTACTTTGTGGGGAACTTCGACGGCTCGAAATTCTCGACCGACTTCGCCGAGCCGCAGCGCGTCCTTTTCGGCGACGTCAAGTCGGCGCGGTTCTGGCGGAATGCTCCCGACAACAGAAACATCGTCGCCGCGCGCGTCGACCAACCCGGCGATTTGATGCGCACCGTTGGGCAGGCGTTTTCGCAGTCGATGGGGACTCCGTGGGATGTGCGCCTTGCCGATACGAAGCAGGGATACCGCATGCGCGTCTCGCTTCCGACCGAAATCGTCGCGCATATGGGGCAGGGTTCCGACGGGCTCGGGCTGCCGTCTATGGCGTTCCGCTCGAACGTCTTTATGCTGCCCGACGCCGTGGGCAACAATTTCATCGTGGTACTGACTTTCGACACTCGCCTGCTCGACGGTTTTTCAATCCGCGCGGGGGTCGCCAAATTCGGCTATTCAAAGGGCGGAAAATATTTCGAGACAACGCGCATCGAGGATGTGAAACACATTCAGCCCTTCCCCGACGGGCTGCCCGACGCGCCGACGTCGGCAATGGTCGTGCTCGACAATTATTCCGCCGAACTCTTCTTTCAGGACGGCTCGGCGGTCGTTATGATGGGCGATTCGTATTTGAACCCCGAGCAGAAAATCAAGGTGGGTTGCAACGGTGAAATGGTAATCTACAGGGTGACGAAAATTCCCGTGCTGCCCACGACCGAAGCGCAGCGGGCGGCGGCGGCGCGCGAACTGATGAAAGCCGCCGAGACACCGAAAAAGGCGGAGTGATGTTTTTCCAAATAATAGAAACCTCGAGCGCGGGCAACTGCGCCTACTTCGAATACGAGGGCACGCGCGCACTCATCGACGCGGGCGTGGGAATCCGCAAAATACGCGCCTATCTGGCGGAGCGGTCGCTCGAACTCGACGACATCGATGCGGTTTTCGTAACCCACGAACACACCGACCACTGCAAGTCGCTCAAATATTTTGCGGGCGCGCGGACGAAAATTTTCGCAAACCGCCTTACCGCCGAATCAATTTGCCATAACGACTCCGCAACAAAACCGCTCAACTGGGCGACGTTCGAAGACGGCACCGATTTCGACTTTATGGACATTTCGGCGTGCGGCTTTTCCGTGCCTCACGATACGAGCGATTCGGTGGGATACCGCTTCGTTCTGGGCGACAGAAAACTCGTCTGGATGACCGACCTCGGCAAGCCGACCGCACTCGCGTGCGATATGGCGCAGTCGGCGCAGGTGCTCGTTCTCGAAAGCAACTACTGCCCGCGAATGCTCGAAAACTCGTCGCGCCCGTACCGACTCAAAAACAGGATAAAAAGCTCGCACGGACACCTTTCGAACAGCGACGCGATTTCGATTCTGAAAACGCTCTCGCCCGAGTCCGTCGACAGGGTCTACTTGGCGCATATCTCGCGCGAGTGCAACAGCACGACACACATAGCCGAACTGATAGAAAACATAGGCGCAATCCGCCCGAGAATAGAAATAGTCTCCCCGTTTTCGCAGTCGAGCTCCCCGTTCGAAATATGATTTTCCCGCGGCGGCGGACGTTTCTATTGGGTTGCATTTTGCCGCGCGATATGCTATGCGTGGGGGATGTTTGAAAAAATAAAAAATCCGAAAGCGCGTGCGGCAAATATCGCCCTTGCGGTGGTTTATTCGTTTGTCCTGCTTTCGGCGTTCGCTCTTGCGTTGGCTTGGCAGTTCTCGGGCGCGCGCGCGGACGGAATCATTCCTTTCTAATATGGCTACATTCAAAAAAACAGCGGTTGTGGGTGCTGGCGCGTGGGGCAGTGCGCTTTCGGTCATCCTTTCGAAAAACATTCCGAGCGTGTCGGTTTGGGCGCGCGAAAAAGAGGTTGTCGACGCGGTCGCGAAGTCGCGCGAAAATTCGCTCTTTCTTCCCGATGTCGAGATTCCCGAAAATGTGAAATTTTCAAACAACCCCGCCGAAGTTCTGGACGGCGCGGAAATGGTCGTCTGGGTTATGCCAATCCAGTACCTCGACTCAACGGCAAGGGACTTCGCAAAATTCATCCCCGCAGGCTCGATTATGATCAACGCGGGCAAGGGCATCGAAATAGGCTCGTGGCGCAGACCCTCGGCGATTCTGCGCGAGGCAATACCGCAGGCATCGTCGTGCGGTTCGATAATGGGCCCGAACATCGCTTTCGAGGTCGCACTGGGCAAATACGCCGAGGCGGTTGTCGCGCTCGACTCACATTCCGACGCCGAAAAGGCGGCGCAGGCATTCTGTACACTCACATTCAGAGTCCGCCCGACCGACGACGTTGTCGGCGTCGAAATCGGGGCGGCACTCAAGAACATCGTGGCTCTCGCGGCGGGCTTTTGCGACGGAATGGAGCTTGGAGCGAACACAAAGGCAATCGTGATGGCGCGCGGTTTTCAGGAAATCTACAGGGCGGCGGCGGCACTCGGGGCGTGGAGCGATTCGTTCGTAAAGGAGTCCGCCATTTTGGGCGACGTGCTGACGACGTGCATGAGCCCCGACTCGCGCAACCGCCGCACGGGCGAACAGCTCGGACGCGGACTGAACGCCGAAGACGCGAAGGCAAAGCTCAACGGACGCGTTTGCGCGGGGCTTGAGACAATCCAAATTTGCAGGATGTTCGAGAATCTGCACCACGTGAAACTGCCGATAATGACGGCACTTTGCGACTTGTCCGAGGGCAAACTGACGCGCGAAGAATGCCTGTCCCGAATGCTTTGTATGTAGTTTTGCGGACTGTCGACTAATTGCCGCACCGCCCGCATTTGCGCCGCGCGGCTTTAGTTTTCTTCCCGCAAGACGCATTGAATTGTTCCCAAAAACAAAAAGCCGCCGCGAAATCCGCGACGGCTTTTTTTGGGTTCAGGTTGGTTAGAAAAACTTGCTATTTTCTCCTGCGATACGCGGCAAAA
>URJY01000030.1 GCA_900548275.1 uncultured Opitutales bacterium
GCTCCTACCGTCGCGTGGGTTCTTGCGCCGTTATAAAATGTACGGCGCAATTCATACCCATTACACTACTCGGCGATTATTTCGTAGAAAACGGCGGGCTCTTTCATCTTGGATGTGTCGAGCTTTATCTCCGCATTTCCAGAAAGACCTTCCGCGAGCTTTTCGGTTCTCGTACCGTTCAACTTCAGCGCGTAGAGGGCGTATTTTTTGCCGTCGTCGCGCTTCGGCAGGGCGATTTTCGCGGAAAGCTTGCCGACGCGCAAAAGAATCGGTTGCCGTCCCCTGAATTTCAACGCCTCGCGCGATTTCGAAACCTTGAAGTCGGTCGCAACGGTGTCGGTTGCGTAGACCAAGACGGCGCGGGACGTTTCGGCAAGCGTCTTGCCGTCCACGGCGACAATCCCAACCGACGCGGGAACGTCGGTAGACTCCACTTCGAGCACGCCGAGCTTTTCGTTCTTCGTCTCGGGCTTGAGCGCAACGGCTTCGCTCTTGGGGGTGACGACCCGCACAAGGCGTTCCTTCAGGCGGAAGACGATTTCGCCCGTGTCGCTCTGGAATATTCCCTCGGACGGCTTTGAAAGGTTGCCCGCGGGCAGGATACCGCGCGATTTCAGTTCGTCGGCGAATTTGTCGAGGTCGAACTTTTCGCCGCCCGCCTTGCCCGCAACCGACGCGTTCTGGAGCATTTCCGATTCGGCGTAGCCCGTCGGGGGCAGCACGATGTCGGGCTTCGGGGCGCGCGTGTCGGCGATATTCGGCATTTTACGCGCATCGGGAAAGTCGATTGCAAAGCCCGTCATAAACGAGATTTTCGACTGCTCGGGGTTGACCGCCTTTGTCGCCGCAACGTCGGAACTAAGGAATTTGTCGGTAAAGACGAGGTCGACGCGGTGGGGCGATTTCTTCACGTCGCCGCGGTAGAAGAAGCAGTATGTCAGAAATTCGTTCGCGCGAAGAATCGGATTTTTCGAGACTTCGGCGTGCCCGAAAACGCCCTCTCCGCGCTTTTCGATTGCAACGTCGTGAATCGTCAGATTGTCGAAATTCTGGAGCGCGGCGAGCGCGGGGAACGCCACGCCCGACTCGTGCTTGTACGGATTCCAGTGGCAGTGCTGCCATTCGGTAAGCACCATAGGTCTGTCCGCCATCCGCTTTGCGGCGGCGGCGCGGAAGTGGCGCATGGGTTCTCCGATTTCGAGCGCGCTGCCCTGCGGCGTTCTCGAGTCGGCAGCCATAAAGTTGGTGCCGTGGGCGAAGTAAACGTTCTGCGCCATATATTCGCCGCCCTCCGCGCTCATGCGCATCAAATCGACGCGCACGCCGCAGTTGAACTGGTGCAGGGGCGCGGTGAATTTTTCCTCGTTGCGCACGACGTTTTCGCAGTACTTGAGGAAGTCGGCAATGCGCTCGCGCATAAACAGACTGCGGTCGAGGCTCGAGTTGAACTTGCCGTTGCCGAAAACCTTTATCCCCGAGAAATCCGAAAAATTGGTCGGCAGCCTTTCGCGCTCCCAAGCAGCCTTAAGATTTTCGATTGTGCCGTACTTTTTTTCGAGCCACGCGCGGAATTCGGAGTCGGCATACGCGATTGTGTCGGGGCGCAGCCTGATGTTCGTGTAGCAGCCGATTTCCATTTCGTTGAAATATTCGGTCGTCGCTATCGCGGGGTCGTCCTTCCACTTTTTGCCCGTGTAGGGGTTGACGTGGTTGAGCTGCATGGCGACGAGCTTGCGCCAAGCCTCGCGCTTCGACTTGTCGCCGAGAGCCATCTCGAGCTTTACGCTGTTTCTGTCCGCCCACTTGAACGACGGGTCGCCCAAGTCGTGGCTGGCGAGGTGCAGGTGGGTGTAGACGCCCTCGCGCGCCATCGCGTAGAGGAAGTAGTCGTACATATCGAGAACTTCGGGCTTCATTTGATAGGGCGCGTCGAACTCCTTTTCGCCGCCCATCGACAGACGCCAGCGAACGAGATTGTAGCCCTGTTTACGCGCGGCGCGGGCGAGCACGTCGATGTCCTCTTTTGTCTTGATTCTCTTGAAGAACCAGTCCCCCGGACGCCAGTTCGTGCCCTTGAATTTCACGCGTTTGTCGGGGGCTTTTTCGAAGGCGAAAGTGCCGTCGGGCATAACCTTGAGGCGTCCGAATTTGCCTGCGGGCGCATCGCCCATATCGGCGGAAACGTCGAGCGCGGAGCCGTCCGCGACCTCCAAGTCGGACACGTCGATGGGCTTCCATTCGTCTGGCTTGAATTCGAAAAGTTCGCAGGTTTGCACGTCTTTGCGCGAAAGCGTCGCGCCGAAAATGTTCCACGCCGCATAGCGCGTCGACGAAAACGTGATTTTTTTAATCGGGCGGCGGGCGAGATTGTAGCGGCTAAGATAGACCACGCCCCTGTCGTTCTCCTTGTCCTCGACATAGACGGGCAGGGCGTTGTCGCCGATTCTTTCTTCGAAAGTCGAAATCGCCTCGCTGTCCTTTTTAACCCAAAAAGTGTCTTTCATTCCGTCGGCGTATTCAACGATGATGCGCCCGATGTTTTTGTTCTGGTTTGCAACGCGCGTGTTTTTGCCCGACGAATGCAGTACGTACAGGAAATACGAAACGGTCGGCTTTTCGCCGAAGTCTATCGTCGCCGAACGCGTTCTGGGCGCGCGCGGAGAGGCGAGCGTCAGCGCGAACAGTCCGCCGTCGGAGTCTTTGGCGAGCCTGAAATCGACGCCGCCGAATTTCCCAGACTTGATTTTTTTGAGCGGATAAAACTCTCCGTCGTCGCCCTCGGCGTCAACCGATATGTTTACGCACGCCGAAAGGTCGAGCGGTTTGTCGGCGGGCACTTTGCGGGCGCAAAATGCCGAAACCGCCGAAAGAAGAAGACAGACAAAAGCCAGTACCGTTTTTTTCATCATATAAAACTCCGAGTTGGACACACCTTAATTAAAGACCGAAATAGAAAAAAATCCCTAATTTGTCAACAAAATACATCATCGCAAAAAGGGAGAAAACGGCGGGCGAAGTTCGCAACCCCGTCCGCCATTTCCGAAAATGTCCGCGAATAAGCCGCCCTACTTCGCCTTTTTCGAAAGCCGCTCTATGTGCTCGGCGATTTCGTTGCGAAGCCCGACGGTATACGCGTCGGGGTTGGGCATAAATTCGGCGGAATTTCTCGCCCCCGGGTTGGGATAGACCGCGTACGACTTGATTTTTTCGACCGTCGCAAGCGCGGCTTTGTCGCCCGTCTGCTTGGCGAGTTTTTCGAGAATGAGGAAGTATTCGAAGTCTTCCTGCCCATCGCGCACCGACTCCATTCTCACCGACGAGAAAATCTCGTTCCGACCGACGAGTTCGCCCGAATAGATGAAGTAGCCGTCGCCGTTGGGGAAGCGGTTGCGGCGTTTGATTCCGGGGGCGGGCGCGCTGATTCTGTCTTTGTGCATACCCCACTTGAAGGGGTTTTGCATATACCAGTCCACCCCCCAGTATTCGTAGCCGAGGAAGCCGCCCGCAAAGCAGTACGCAGCCATAATGCGCTCCTGCGCGTTGTAGGGCGTGTCTATGCAATAGTTGCCGTCGGTGGTAAAGACTTTCTGCTGTCCCTGCGCGTCGATTTTTACGATTTCCGCGGGCGTTGCGGCGGCGGATACGTTCAGCCCCCATACGTTGACCTGTTTTTCGAGCGGTTCGGCATAGCCCCAAGTGCTCGTGTAAACCCTCGCCTCGGGGGCGTTTTTGTGGATTAGCCCGAAATAGGTGTTGAGCATTGTGGCGACGTTCTTTTCCCAATAGTACGGCTCGTCCGACATAAACAGGATGAATTTTTCGGCCCAGCCCTTTTCGCGGATGTGGTCGTATACGAGCTTTACGCGCTGCGAGACGGCGTTGACGTACTCGGGCTTCGGCTTGGAGTAGTCTTTCGTATCGGCGTAGGGCCACGCGCCGTCGTAGGGTCTGATTCCGTCGACGTTCGGGATGGGATTGCCGAACGCGTGCCCAGGGAGAAGGTTCAAATACATCATCGGCAGACCGAGCTCCTCGAACGAGAGCTTGCAGAATTTGTCGAATTCGGTGAAGTCCACGGAGTATTTGCCGTTCTCGATTTTAAATTCGAGGCGGTCGGGATGGTCTACGGAGACGCGTTTCGTCGCCATAAACCGCTGAAGCTCGGTGCGGTCGTAGAACTTGTTTGTTATGCCCTTTTCGGTGATGTTGGGTCGCCATCCGCCGCGGCTTCCCTCGCTGCGCTTGTCGAACAACGCCATCAGGTGCGTTTTTTTCGGCAGGGCGAAGTCGAAAATCCGCACTTCGTAGGGCAGCGATTCGACGATTTTGCCGCCGTTTTTAAATTCCACAATGCCCTTGTAAACGCCCGCCTTTGTGTTTTCGTCCGCCTTGAATTCAATCCAGACCGATTCGGTTTTGTTCGGCGAAAGGTCGAAGGATTTCTGCGGAATAATCGGGTCGGGATAGACTTCCGCCATCGAGTTGGGCGGAACGCAAAGCTCGTGGAATTTAAGCTCGGTGAAGCCGTAGTAGTTCGACTTCGAGTCGACCACAACGTAGCCCGCAACCGCCGTCTGCGACGGCGAAAGCTTGGAACCGTCGGCGGAAACGGCTTCCGAGACGCAAATTTCCGTTCCGTTAAGACGCGTGTTTGCGCGAACCGCAATCTGGAGATTTTCGACCTCGTTGCGTGCGAGCGCGATTTTCGCCGCCGATTTCTCGGCGGGCGGCGCGTAGAACGGGAACACCTTTACGACCGTGTTGACCTGCCACGCCGCGACTTTTCCGTTTTTGTCCGAATCGAACGCGGTTTTGTATTCGTAGCGTTCGGCGCGGCGAACCGAACCGAAGAACGCCTGCGAGACGGCGCAGTCGGTAATTCCCGACTCGTTGATGTTCACGATGAACGTGCCCTTCTCGAAGCGGTTTTGCGCGACGATTGCGTTGAACTGCCAGTCGTCGGAGGCCTCCGTTTTACCGTTTACGTATGTGGTTGTGCGCGAGCGGTATTTGGAATGGCTAAGGCGCGGGATACGCACCGCGCGGTCTTTCGATTTCACCTTCACGATGTACATATACGAGCCGCGCGGAACGACCACGTTTTGCTGCATTCCGTACCAAACCCTGTCGTCTTTCGAAATTTTGAGGTTCAACGCCTTTTTGCCGTCGATGTCCACAACCTTGGCTTCGTCGGTCGTGCCCGAGCGGGGATTCCACGCGTCAAGCCCATTTTCGAACATCGGGTTTTTGAGCAGGTTCGACTTCGACCGCACGATTTTCTCGAAAGCGTCGGCGTCGACGGCGGTGCGCGTGTCCGCCTGTTGGTCGCTCATAACGTAGCTCGACTGTTTTGTGCCGCCCGTTTTGACAATCTGGTTCTTTCTGTCGCGTTTGAGGTAGAGCGAATATTGAACTTCTGTCTTGGGCGCAATCGGGTCGAGCTGGAAGAGCATATACTCGCCCATCAGCATAAAATCGACTTTCTTGCCGCCCCTGTAGAGCGCGAAATCGGACTGCGGAAAATTGCCCGCCGAAAGGCGTTTGAACGGAATGTACCCCAAGCCCGCCTGCGAAGCCTCGCCGTCGACATTGAACACCGACGCGAGCAGGCGCACGTCGTATTCGTCGGGCGATACGTCCCACGCGTCGGCTTCAAGCTCGCGCGAAATCGAGAGCTTTTCGGGCTTTTCAACCTTGTACGAAAGCGCAATGCCGTCGCGCTTAAGCTCGAGACTGAGCGAATCGAAATACGCGTCGCCGCCCGAAATGTGCGCGACAGTGCCTATGTTCATCGACTTATAGCCCTCGGGAATCTCCACTTCGGTCTCGAGCTTCGTCCAGTCCTGCGTGCCTTTGAGCGCCTTTTTGGGATAGAAGAAAAGCGTCTTCTTTTCGCGGTCGACGGGGAAAACCGCCACGTAGAAGCGCACGCCCTGCTCGTTGCCGACAACACGCGCGTTTTCCGACTTAACCCACATCGAAACCTTTCCCTTCGACGGCGAGACGGCGAACGGGCGTTTTACGGCAATCCAATTCGCCTTTGCGCCCTCCCTTACGTGCGTGTGAACCGATTTCTTCCCCTTGTAGGCGACTTCCGTCGAAATGGAGTTGACGTGGTCGGCGTCCATATCCTTTTGCGACCAGCCGTTGTCGTCCACGGCGTCCATTTTTTCGAACGACTCCCTGAACATCGAGCTGCCGAAATCGAGATAGTCGGGCTGCTCGAGGGCGGCGTTGGCGTTGTAGTAAATCCAAATGCGCGTTGCGCCCGAGGGCGCACAATCGACGGGCAGGATTATCGACGCCTTTTTGCCGATTCGCTCCGCGTCGGGATGAACCGCCCAGAGCAGCTCGCTGCCGTTCTCGCCGACTACGCGTATGCTCTTTTTCTTTTTCCCGACAAGCCCCAGTTCGGACGCTGGGATTTTTATTATGTCGCCCTCGGCGGGTTTTTCGCCCGAGTTCGAAACGTCCACCGCTATGCGGTTCGAAGCGGGAACGCCACCGTCGAGATAGAGCGGAAAGTGCCACGGCGTGCCGAAAGCCGCGCCCGCGGCGAGCAAAAGGGCAATGGATAACAGTTTTTTCATAGACAATATATCTCCTCCTGTGTGTTGACGTATGCGTGTATACGCTTGAAAGAAACCGATAATAAAAAACATCCGCACTGTAAAGGCTTTTTGTCGTTGACAGCAACGCCCCGAAAAATTACCAATATTTTCCGAACAAATCTCATATCGCAATCTATATATGAAAGGCAAATTATCCAAAATTCTCGCAGTCGCCGCGTGCGCCTGCGCCCTGCAGACGCTTTCCGCCGCCACCGCATCCGACGCGGCGTCTTCGATGAAATCTCCGGGGGAAACCGCCGTGCGCTCGGGCGCGAAAGTTTCGGCAAAACTGCCCGACCACCCGCTTGCGCCCGCCGAGTTCCGCCGCCCCGACGGCTGCAAACCGCAGCTTTACAAGCTCAACCTGCGCCAGATTTCGGATAAATACGGGGCGGAGACAATCAAACGCGGACGCGCCGAATACGCAAGAGTCGCCGCCGTCAACGAGCGCGGCAAGTGGAAGGCGGACGGCAAGTCGATAGACGCGCACAAATGCCCCGAATGGTTTGTCGACGCAAAACTGGGCATTTTCATAGACTGGGGTTTGTGGTCGATTGCCTCTTGGGCACCCAAGCGCGAAAACGGCGCGATGTATCCCGACTGGTACGAGTTGCGGATGTATTCGGACTTCACCCCCGATTCGCACTTCTACGGCTACCGAAGCTACCACGTCAAAAACTGGGGCGCGGACTTCGAGCGCGACCACTTCATCCCGCTTTTCAAAGCCGAAAAATTCGACGCAAAAGGGCTTGTCGAAGTCTTCGCAAAGGCGGGCGCAAAATACGTAGTGCCGTTCAACAAGCACCATTCGGGCTTCTGCCTTTGGGACTGCTCGTACACACTGCGCGACACCGTGGATATGGGTCCGCGCCGCGACATCGTGCGCGAAATCGCGGATGCCTGCGCCGCGCAAAAGCTCAAGTTAGGCTTCTATATGAGCCTTACCGAATGGGACTACCCCGTCGTAGATAAAGACGGCAAAATGCGCAACTTTGCGTGGGGCAAAACGCTCGACTACTCGCCCGATATGGAATACAAGGCTTCGGGAAAAATCGCGGTCGAAGACTATGTGAAGGAGTACCTCGTGCCGCAGGCCGTCGAGTTCATCGACAAGTATTCGCCCGACATCCTGTGGTTCGACGGCGAATGGCGCGTGCCCGCAACCGAGCTCGGCGGCTACGACATCGCCGCATACTTCTACAACGTAAACGAGGGCAAAAAACAGGTCGCCGTCAACGATAGATACGGCGAGGGCACGCCGCAGGAAGTGGCGCACAAGGGCGGCAAAAAGCTCAAAAAGCTTCTCCGCGCAATCCGCGGCGACTTCTTCACCGACGAATTCGGCGACACCGCCGACAGTATCGACCCCGCAAAATACCATCCGTGGGAGGCGTGCAGGGGCATCAGCCAGTCGTACGGCAACAACTGGCAGGACGACGAATCGAACGTGCTGACATCGGCGGAATTCATCTCGATGTTCGCCGACACAGTGGCGCGCGGCGGAAACCTGCTTCTGCTCGTAAACCTCGACGGACAGGGCGCGATTCCCGAAATCCAGAAAAAGCGTCTGCTCGACATCGGGCAGTGGCTTTCAAAGTACGGGCGCGCGATTTACGCAACGCGCATAATCGCGCCGTTCGCGACGGACGAAATAGCCTACACGCGCTCGAAAGACGGCAAGACGGCGTTCGCGATAGTCAAAAAGCCCGCGCCCGAAATGAAGCTTGCGGTCGCGCCGAAAGACGGTTCGGAAATCGTCGAAGTCGCGACGGGCGAAAAAATCGGATGGCGCAAGACGGACGGCGGCGCGGCAATCTCGCTGCCTGCAAGTCTGGCGCAGGCAAAGCTGCCCTTCGCGCTCGAGATAAAGCTGAAGTAGGACGCGCAAAACGGGCGCATTCGCAACCCGTTCGGAAAGCCCGAGTTTTCGGGCTTTTTTGTTTTTCCGCACAATTTGTTTCTTGACCGTCTTGGGGTTTTGTTTATTTCCCTTGATTCGTATCGCTTCCGTACATCGACGGGGCGGAGGACTAACCACAACATATTGAAAGCGTGATGAAAAAAGTATCGTCTATAATTGCGGCGGGGGTTTTCGCCGCCGCATTCGGGCTTGGCGGCTGCGCGGCAAACGCGCCCCAAGGAGACTCCTACAAAGTGGAAAATGTCGGCGGCGTGCCGCGCCTTGTCTTCAACGGCAAGCCCGTCCGCGCGAGAATGCTCTACGTTTCGCCGACATACTTCATGCTCGGCTCGTTCGACGGGCGTTCCGTGATTCCCTCGAAGGCGTGGATTAACACGTTCATCGAAATCCCGAAGCTCGACAAGCCGCTTAGGGACGGCGAATTCCGTTTCGACGTTGCGGGCGGCAGCTTCGAAGCGTACATTGCGGCAGTCGAAATTTCCGAGCGCGACTCGGGCAAAAAGGTCTATTCGCTAAACGCGGCGGGCGACGACCGCGCGAAAATAGTCTCCGACGCGTCGAAATCGAAGCTCGCGTTCGACAAAGCCTCCGACGGCACTCCGATTCTCGAAGTGAAGGCAACGGGTGGCGTAAACCTCGCCCTCAAAGGGCTCAACCTCGACGCGGGCAAAGTCTACCGCATCGACATCAAAATCAGGGGCAACAAGAGTTTCGGTTTCAGGGGTTACGTGGCAAAAGGCGGCAAATTCATCGAGCCGCAACTGCGCTCGATGGTCGGCGAGCAGACAAAAGTGGCGAAAGACGCGGGCGTGGACATCGTAACCTTTCCAGTCCAAATGGCGGATTTAATGCCCGAAGACGGCAAGGATTACAATTTCCGCAACCTCAAGCGCGCCCTCGACGAAATCGTCGCGGCAAACCCGAACGCGAAAATCCTGCTGCGCATACGTTTCTATCCGCCAGACTGGTGGCGCGCGAAATATCCCGACGACGTTATGACCACTTCCGAAGGCAACAAGTGCGAATTCCCCTGCGTGTCGTCGAAACGCTACAGGGACGAGTGCGTGAAAGTGTTGTCGATGTTCATCGACTACTGCGAGCAGAACTACAACAAGAACATCGTTGGCTACCACCCCGGCGGCGGCAATTCGTGCGAATGGTTCTACGGCAATTCGTGGTCCACACAACACTACGGCTACAACAAGACGGCGGTCGATGCGTGGAAAAAATGGGTCGGCAAAAAGTACAAGACAAACGAAGCCCTGCAAAAGGCGTGGAACGACCCCGCCGCAAGGCTCGACAAAGTGGAAGTTCCCACAAAGGAGGAACGCGACGCCGCACTGTACCTAATCAACCCCAAGACGCAGGAGAAGCTTGCCGACTACAACTACTTCCTCCAAGACGAAATGGTAGATATGGTCGAGCTGCTCGGCAGGACAATCCGCAAAAAAGTGCCCAACAAGCTTTCGGCTCTGTTCTACGGCTACGCCTGCGAATTCGGCGGACTCCACAAGGGGCCCGCGAACACGGGGCACTACGCGCTTTGGAAAATCGCGAACTCGCCCAACTTCGACCTGCTAAGCGGCCCCGTCTCGTACGCCGACAGGGAACTCGGCGAACCGAGCTACTCGATGGGCGCGGTCGAAACAATCACCCGCTGCGGAAAAATCTGGTTCGACGAAGACGACATCCGCACGCACCGCACGCCGCCCACTCAGCAGCGCGTGGGCGACATCGGTTCGGAGTTGACAAACTTGCGCGACACCGAAAGCGTAATGCAGCGCGACTTGGCGCGTCAGGCAATACGCAACAACGGCTGCTGGTGGATGGATTTGTCTGGCACGGGCTGGTACGACGACCCCGAGCTTTGGAAGCTTATGACCGCCGCCGACAAGTTCGAGCGCGATATGATTGAAAACCCCGTCGCCTACGATCCCGAAATCGCCGTCGTAATCGACGAGCAGTCGGTATACTACGGCGGGGCGAGCAACACGGCGAAATCCACAACCGTAATTCTGCGCACAATGCGAAGGGAAATCGGCAGAATCGCCGCGCCCTACGGAATGTACCTATTCGACGACTTCGCAAAGGGCAAAAAAATGTCGCCCAAACTTGCAATCTTCCCCACGCAATACGCGATGACCGCAAGGGAACGCAATGTTTTGCGCGAAAAGACAAAGGACATCGGCGCAATCTTCGTCTGGGCTCCCGCGTATATCGACATCGAGAAAAACAAGTTCTCGCGCGGCGCAGTGGAGGCTGCGACGGGCTTCGAAGTCGAGCGGATAAAGGACGACATAAGCGCGCGCGTAATGCCGACCGACGAAGGTAGGGCAATCGGGCTGAACGACATCTTCGGGTTCAAAGACAAGGCAAAGCCGCTGTTCTCGCCCAAGCTCAAAGACGGAGACAAGGTGCTTGCCGTCTACGAAAACGATATGCCCGCGATTGTCCTGCGCGGCAAACATCTGTTCTGCGGCGTTGCGCACGTCCCGCGCGAGCTCTACCTGCATATGGCGAAAATTTCGGGCGTACACGTCTACACCGACACCCCAGCGTCGGTCTTTGCAAGCGGCGCGTACATTTCGGTAACCGCCCTGCGCGAAACCGACCTCTCGAAACCGCTCAGGCTCGACATTCCGTCGGACAAGGACGTTTTCGACGCGCTGACGGGCGAAAAGCTCGGCAAAGCCCCGACGCTCGAACTGAAAATGAAAGTCGGCGACAACCGCATACTCAGACTCGGCAAGGGCAATTCGGAGTTCGCGAAATAGCCGACAACCGCAACTTCCTCATAAACACCGACCGCCCGATTCTTTCGGGCGGTTTTTTTGTTGACCTCCAAACAGGGGTTGGTTAAACGTTTCGCTATGGTATCTGCATTTAAGAGAATTGCGTTTATTATTTCCGCAGTCGTTGCGTTGGGCGGCTGCACCGCCTCCGCGGGGTACGTCTACAGGGTCGAGGACATCGGCGGCGTGCCGCGCCTTACGATAGACGGCGAACCCCAGCGGGCGCGTATGCTCTACGTTTCGCCGACATATTTCCTTCTCGGCTCGCCCGTTAGGCGCACGGCGTTCAACTACGACTGGTGCGAGACTTTCTTCGAAATACAGCCGCTTGAAAAACCGCTCGAAAACGGCTCGCTTAAACTCACATTCCGAAAGGGAATTTGCAAGACTTTCGACATCTCCAAATTCGAAATACTCGAAGCCCGAGGCGGCAAAAAAATCTACGACTTCTGCGGCGGGAAAACGCGCACGGAGAACGCCGAAGTTCCGCTGAAAATCGGGCAAATCAACCTCGAAGCGGGCAAAAAATACCGCATAAACCTGACGATAAAGTCCGACAAAACGGCAGACTACACTCTGGAGTTTTTCGACAAAAACGGCAAGTTCACCGCCCCGCAGACGCGCTCGTACGTCGGGCTGCAAACCGAAGTTGCAAAAAATGCGGGCGTCGATATGATTACCTTCCCCGTGCAGGCAGCCGACTTCTTCGCCGAAGGCGACATCAAGCCGAACTACGAAAACCTGCGCGGTGCGCTCGACGAAATAGTGGCGGCAAACCCCAACGCGAAAATCCTCGTGCGCATACGCTTCTATCCGCCGCCGTGGTGGATGAAAAAATACAAAGACGACGTTATGACATCGTCGGAGGGCAAACAGAACGAGTTCGCCTCGCCCTCGTCAGAACGCTTCCGCGCCGACTGCGAAAAGGCGTTGAACCTCGTAATCGACTTCTGCGAAAAGAACTACGGCAAAAACATCATGGGCTACCATCCGGGGGGCGGCGGCTCGTCGGAGTGGTACTACGGCAATGCGTGGGGCCCCCGTTGGTTCGGCTACGGCGTCGCCGAAAAGGCGGCGTGGAAAAAGTGGCTCGCGAAAAAATACGAGACCGACCAAGCCCTGCAAAAGGCGTGGGAAAACCCGAACGTTTCGCTTGCGACAGTCGACGTGCCGCGCCCCGAACGCCGCGCGCTTTCCAAATACGTCCTCGACCCCGCGACAATGCGCGACATCGCCGACTTCAACCTGTTCCTGCAGGACGAAATGCTCGGAATAATCGAGCGGCTCGCGGCGGCGATAAAGCGCAAAGTTCCCGACAAAATCTGCGCGTTCTTCTACGGCTATGTCTGCGACTACGCGGGCAGCTACCGCAAGGGCCCGTCGACAACGGGGCACTACGCGCTCGAAAAGCTGCTGCGTTCGCCCAACATCGACATTCTGAGCGGCCCGACGACCTACACGGAGCGCGACCTCGGCGACGGAAGCACAATTATGACCGTCGGCGAAACGATAACGCGCGCGGGGAAAATCTGGTTCAGCGAAGACGACATCCGCACGCACCGCACGCCCGCCTCGCAACAGAAAGTCTCGAAACTCAACCGCGAGATAAAGACGCTCGAACAAAGCAACCTCGTGCTCGGGCGCGACTTGGCGCAGCAGGCAATCCGCAACTTCGGCTGCTGGTGGATGGACTTGGCGGGAACGGGTTGGTACGACGACCCCGCGATGTGGGAGACGATGAAGCGGTTCGCGCCCGTCGAACGCGATATGGCGGAAAACCCCGTAAAATATCAGCCGCCGATAGCGGTAGTCGGGGACGAACGCTCGATGGTGTTCGTCGGCGTCGACGGAACTTCGCGCAAGACCTCCGAAATTTTCTCGCAGTCGCGCTTCGACCTCAACAGGCTCGCGACGCCGTTCGGGCACTATCTGCTAAACGACGTACTCTTCGGCAAACCGACAAAGGCGAAGCTGCTCGTCTTCGCAACGGCATACGCGCTCGACGCAAAACAGCGGAGGGCGATGCGCAAAAAATCGAAAAACCGCGCCGCAATCTTCGTCTGGATTCCCGCGTACATCGACGCCGACAAAATGGAGTTCTCGGCGGAGGCGGTCGGACAGGCGACGGGCTTCGAAGTTGTTCCGATGCCCGAAGGGACAAAGGCGAACGTATTCCCGACGACGGACGGCGAAGCCATCGGCTTGACGAAATTCGGGTTCGACGAAGCCGTAAAGCCGCTGCTCTCGCCCGTAGCAAAGGACGGCGACAAAATCCTCGCGACCTACGAAAACGGCTCGCCCGCGGTTGTCCTGCGCGGCAGACATTTGTTCTGCGGCGTTTCGCAAATTCCGCTACCGCTCTACAGGCATATGATTAAAATTTCGGGCGCGCATATGTACTCGGAACAACCGCTCTGCGTGTACGCAAGCGGCGCGTACATCTCGGCGACGTGCATCGACAAAATCGAAACGCCGCACGACATCGAGCTCGACATTCCGTCCGACAGGGAAGTTTTCGACGCGCTCACGGGCGAAAAACTCGGCAAAGCCCCGAAACTCGTCCTCAAAATGAAAAGCGGCGACTTCCGCCTGCTCAGGCTCGGCAACGGCAACGCCGACTTCGCAAAAAAACCGAAAGACTGATTCCAAAAACCGCAAATGGGCGGGCGAACGGTTCGCCTATTTACGGCTCGACCGAACCCGCCGCAAATTGGAAAATCGCAAACATATGACGACACTGGGAAAAATTTCAACATACACGCTCGCCGCAGTCGCACTGTTTTCGGCGGGCTGCAACCTCTCCGAACCCCAAGCCGCCCCGCAGGAGCGCGTGCTCCTTGCCGAAAACGGCGCAATCCACAGGTTTTTCGACACTTCGCCGATAAGCCCGTCGGGCAAATACGCCGCCCTCTTCCGCCTGCCCTACGAGAACAAAAAGCCGCAGGCGGGCGACGCGGGCGATGTAGTCGTCGTGGAACTTGCAAGCGGACGCGAAATTTTTTCGGCAAAATCGCGCGGATGGGAGACGCAGATGGGCGCGAATGTCCAGTGGGGCGCGACCGACGCCGACCTTTTCTACAACGATGTCGACCCCGAAACGTGGGACGCATTCGCCGTAAGGCTCGACTTCAAAACGGGCAAGAAAACGCGCCTTGCGGGAACGGTTTTCATGGTCTCGCCCGACGGCAAAAAACTCGTTTCGCACAATCTGAAAAAGTCGCGGTTCGCTCAGGTCGGCTACGGCGTAATCGTGCCCGATTCGTTCGCAAAGCGCAACGTCGGAATCGCAGGCGACGACGGAATTTTCGTAACCGACGTCGAATCGAACAAGTGCAGACTCGTGGCGTCAATCCGCGACATCTACGAAAAGTCCGTTCCGTCGATAAAAATTCCGAACCCCGAAAAATTCGAATTCTACTGCTTTCAGGCGAAGTGGAATCCGCAGGGAACGCGCATCTTGGCGACAATCCAGTGGACGCCCGCAGGCGGCGGCAAACGCCGCAGGGCGGTAATCACGATGAACCCCGACGGCTCGGACATCCGCACGGCAATCACACCCGAACAATGGGCAAAGGGCGGGCACCACATCAACTGGATGCCCGACGGCGAAAATATGTCGATGAACTTGGACATCGACGGCAAAAAGGGGCTTGAAATAATTTCGGTGAAATACGACGGAAGCGGACTGAAGCAGGTCTATCCCGTGGGCTCGGGACATCCGTCGTACCATCCGCGCGGGCTGCCGTTCATTCTGACCGACGCGTACGCGGGCGAAATGAATCTGCCCGACGGACGTTCGCCGCTCCGCCTTATAAACGTGGAAAAGCAGAGCGAAGTAGTTGTCGCGAAAACCGCCCTGCCGCCGTTCAAAAAGAATCCCGAGTTCCGCGTGGACGCGCACCCCGTCTGGGTTTTCGGCGGCGACTTCGCAGTCTACAACGACACAAAAGACGGCAAACGCTGCGTGTATTTGCTCGACATTCGGCGGCACTTGAAGTAGCATTTCCCGCAGTTTGAATTTCAAATTGCAATGCGAAACCGCTTCAAAAAAATCCTTCAATTCGCCCCGATTTTCGCCGCCGCAACAACGCTTTCGGCGTTCAACAAAGTGGACTACAGACAGCCCGAAACCTCCGAAGTTTCGGGAGTCTACCGCAATGCGGACGGCTCGGAAACGCCGTTCAAAATGCGCCTCGGCGAACCGCGCGTAATCGTGCGCGGAATGCCGTTCGAGAAAAACCGCTGGGGCGCGTACCAATTCCCGCGCCCGTACAATTTGGGCGACAGGCTGCTTGTGGCCGTGCACGTGTCGAAGGACGACATCAAATCGTTCGGCACGCCGAACAGGTGGTTCGAAAGCCGCGACAACGGCAAAACTTGGCGCGAGATAGACTCCGCCCGCGACGCCGAATGCGGAAAGCTTCTGCCCAACGGCGACAGAATCTATTTCCCGCCCGAATCGGGTATCAGCGTGGCGGACTACAAACAGACGCCGCAGAAATTCAACACGCCCGACTACGATTTTACAAAGCCCGCCCCCGAGGGCACGCTGCCGATTCCCGACGGGATGAAAGCCGACTGGTGCGGGGGAATCGTAATCAAAGCATACAACGCCGACAGACTTCCGCCGAGCCTCGCAAAAAAGCGGTGGCTTGCATACCGCATTCCCGCGGGCAAAACGCAAGCCGTCAGGGAATACGCGGATGTCGACTGGAAATGTCTGACGCGCGTTGTGCACAGCGGCAGGGGCTTCAACGACATCCTCAAGCCCATCTTTCCCCGCGGCAATATGAAGCTCGCCCCCGACGGCTCGCTTTGGATTTCCGCGTTTTCGGGCGAAGGGCACGTCAACCCCGACACGGGCAAATACAGTCCGTACTATTCCGCCGAAATCTTCCGCTCCGATGATTTCGGCAAAAGCTTCAAACAGGTCGCCCATATGGAATACCCCGCCGACGGCGGCGGATTTCCCTACGACTCGGGCGGATTCAGCGACAGCGATTTTGAATTTATGCCCGACGACTCGATAGTCTGGTTTATGCGTACGCAGTGGTTCAACTACACGGGGTGGGAGTGGTCGCCGATGTATTTCAGCCGCTCGACGGACGACGGCAAAACTTGGTCGAAGCCCGAAAAATTCGCGGATGTCGGCGTGCTGCCGCGCTTGGCGAAGCTCGAATGCGGCGTTGCGGTTTTGTGCTACGCCCGCCCTGGGACATTCATTCAGGCGAGCGAGAACGACTCTGGGACAAAATGGACAAAGCCCCTCGTAATGATGACCCCGAACGACCGCAGCGGATTGGCGAACGCAAGGCAAACGGAAAAGTCGTTCATCGACTGGGCTGGCTCGTGCAACAACCCCGAGGTTGTCGCGGTTTCGAAGAACAAGGCGTTGATATTTTACAGCGATTTCTACTACCCAGACTCCGACGGCATAAAGAAAAAGACGATTCTTTGCCGCGAAATAACAATCGAGAAATAAATCCAATCCTAAAATGCGACAACGCGATAAAATAAACCGCGCTGTCGCATTTTTTGTTTTTGACAAAAAGCCGCCTAATCTGTGCGGACGATTCGGAAGCCTACGTTGGGATAACCCTGCGCGGGATTGCGTCCTACGCCCTTAAGCTCGGTGCGGCAGTCCGTCCGCTTCGAGTCGAACGCGCCGCCCTTGACGGCGTTGAGCTTTTCGCCGTTCTTCGAAAATTCGGTCGAAGTCCACTCCCAGCAGTTGCCCCACATATCGACAGCCCCGCAAGCCGAAAGCGTCTTCCGGTAGGCGTCCACGGGGCTTGTGCCGTTGCGCTCGCCGCAGTTGAAGTCGGCGTCTTTGGGCATATGCCCTGCGGCGAACTCCCATTCGGTTTCGGTCGGCAGGCGGTATGTGTGCCCGCCGTCTTTTTGCGTCATCCATTTGCAGAACGCGACGGCGTCGTCATACGAAACGTTCACTGCGGGATGGTTTGCGCCGCCGACAACCTTTGCCTTTTTACCGCCCGAAGCTTTCAGAAATTCGCCGAACTGCGCGTTTGTTACGAGCGTGCGCGAAATGTAGACATCGCTGCCCGCGCCGAGAACGGGCAGGAATCCGTCTTTCGACGTGCGGGCGTTCGGGCGCAGTCGCTGGTCGGCAAAGCGTTTCATCGTGCGCCCGATGCGCGCTCGATTTGGCGTTGAACAATTCGGGCACGATTGCAACGCTGACCGCCGCCGTTCCCGAACCCGCCGAATGGGCGGCGATTTTCGGCGCAATCGCGCTCGTTGCGGCAATCTACCGCAGACGCAAGTAGCGGCAAATTTTTTCGAAACGCAAACGGTTGCCGCATTGCGACAGCCGTTTTTTTCCGCCTCGGCAAACCAACGTTCCGACGCGACATTACAATAAGCTCGACAAAACCGCGAAAATTTCGACAATTTTCCAAGACATCAAACGCGAGAACATCACCATCGAAACGAAAATGAAAACCGTCGAAAAAATCTGCAACATTGCAAAGTTCATTCCGCTCTTCGCCGCAATACCGCTGATTTCCTGCGCATCGAAAGACACGGCGCAACAACCGCAAAAAAAGCCGACATACGACATCGCCGCCTACTACTGGCCCGCCTACCACCCCGAACCGCGCTGGGCGGAGCTCGGAGTTTTCGGCGACGGCAAGGGCGAGTGGCAGAACGTCTACGAGGCAAAGCCCAAGCACAAAGGGCACGACCAACCGCGCGTGCCGCTTCTGGGCTACGAAGACGAATCAGACCCCGCGGTCATGGCGAAAAAAATCGACCTTGCCACATCGCACGGCGTTAACGTGATGATTTTCGACTGGTACTGGTACGAAGACAAACCCTTCCTCGAAAACGCCCTCGACCGCGGCTTCCTCGGCGCGCCCAACAGCGGCAAAATGAAATTCTTCCTGATGTGGGCAAACCACGACGTCAACCTGACGTGGAACAACAAGGTAGCCAAGAAAAGCGAAAAAGTGTTCTGGCGCGGCGGGGTTTCGTACGAGATTTTCACGCACATAGCCGACAGGGTTGTGGGAAAATATTTCAAACAGCCCAACTACTATAAAATCGACGGCAAGCCCGTCTTTTCGATTTACGAAATCAACACGTTCATAAAGGGAATCGGCGGCGTCGAAAACGCGAAAAACGCGCTCGCCTACCTGCGCAAAAAAGCGGACGAAGCGGGCACGGGCGTGCATATCCAGACGATGGCGTGGAATCTGCCGCGCGGCTTGCAGGGAATCCCAGGAGACCCAGTACCGACCTCCGACAAAATTTCGACGTTCCTCGGAATCGACAGCTACACAAGCTACCAGTGGGTTCACTACAAAGCCCCCAAAGGCGAACACAAAGACTGGATGAATTTCAATATCGCCAACTGGGACAAGCTCGCCGCGGGCAAAATCCCCTACTTCTGCCACATTTCGATTGGATGGGACAACAACCCGCGCTTCCCGCAGGAAATTTCGTACGTGAAAAATTCCACGCCCGAAGATTTCGAGTACGCCCTCCGCAAAGCAAAAGAATGGACCGACAAACACCACAAGAAAACGAAACTCATCACCGTGAACTCGTGGAACGAATGGACGGAAGGCAGCTACCTCGAACCCGACAAAACAAACGGCTACAAAATGCTCGAAGCCGTAAAACGCGTCTTCGGCGGAGAATAGAAACCGCAAACGATTTCAAAAAGCAAAGCCCTTTCTTTTTCGGAAAGGGCTTTTTTGCGGGAAACAGCACAAATTTAGAAATCAAAACCGCCGTTTGAAGCAAGCACCGCCGCATTTGCAACCGCCAAAATAAGCGTCGCAATGAAGAACAAAATGCTAAGCGCAATCTTCGCCTTCAAGTTGCGAATCTCGACCTCGGGCTCGCCGTACTTGTTCGCCTCCGCATCGCCCGCGCGAAACATCAGATAGAACGGAAAGACGATAACAATGACCGCCGCTATTAACGTCGCCAAAGCCCCCGCGATGTAGACAGGATTCAGGTTGTCGTCCGAAAAAGCCAACATTGCGCCGCCGAAAAGCACCAATAAAATCGGAATGCCATACCATTTGAGACAGGCGCGAGGGGCGGATTCGCCGAAATCGTGAATGCGCTTGAACATCCCGTTGCAGAAAACGACCAGAAACACCAAGGCATTGGCGATAATCAAAGCAAGCTGAACGGCGATGTTGTCGGAAAATACAAGCTGAATAAAGCCCGAAATCAGTCCGTTGAGAGTGGAAAGAAACAGACAATAATTGACAAAATAGCTGAGCCGCCCACAACGCCCATTCCAGTTCCAAATGGAAGAATTAGAGAGAATTTTCATAATGCGAGCATTCTAAAACCGACTGACGGAGTTAGTCAATATCCCGAAACGGGAAAATTAAAATAACCGACGAATACAAAAACACAAAACGGAGCCATGCAGCAAAAAAACGATACTTACGGCCGTAGACAACGCATTTCAAAAGGCAAAATACGACTGCGACAAAAACACCGTATGTTTTAAAACAAAAAAACATTAGATTGACACCCAAATTTAATATATGATAACGTACAGCATTATACAGAATATACGGTGAACCGCCTCATTGGCGACCGAAAAATCCGAAAGCCCCGACTTACATATCCCCACAAAAACACAACATATTTCAAGCAGTTTTCTTTAGACCATGAAAGAATCAATTCTAATAGTTGGCGCGGGGCTTTCCGGAGCCACGCTTGCTCGCAGATTGGCGGACAACGGCAACAATGTCGTAGTAATAGATAAATTGCCGCACATCGCAGGCAGCGCATTCGACTATAAAGACCAAAACAACATAACTGTCCATAAATACGGGTCGCATATTTTTCATACCTCAAATCGCGATGTTTGGAATTTCGTCGGACGCTTTGCGGAATTCAACACATATATGCACAAAGTGTTTGCATTGATAGACGGCACCGAAGCGGTTATTCCGTTCAACCTCAACACGATAAAAACCGTATTCCCGGCATCGCTTGCGGCAAGAATAGAGGAAAAACTTTTGAAGTTTTTCGAATACAACGCAAGAATACCGATTTGCGAATTTCAAAAACAAAACGACGGCGATTTGAAATTTCTCGCGGATTACATTTATAAAAAAGTTTTTCTGGAATACACCAAAAAGCAATGGGGACAGGAAAACATAGATAGTTCCGTCACCGCGAGAGTGCCCGTTGTCATCGGAACCGATCCGCGATATTTCAATGATACATATCAGGGAATTCCGCTTAAGGGGTATACATCCCTCGTCGAAAATATGCTCGACGACAAGAAAATCGACGTTCGGCTAAACGAATGTTTGGACAATATTTCGGAATGCGGTAAATTTAAAACCGTTTACCACACAGGCAGTATTGACGAATTTTTCGACTACAAATTCGGCATTCTGCCCTATAGAAGCCTGAGATTTGAGCACCGCTCGCTTGAAACGGAATATTTCCAAAAAAACAGCGTTGTGAACTATCCATGCAATTACGACTTTACGCGCATTCACGAATTCAAGTACTATCTAAATGAAAAATCTCCCAGAACGAGTATAATGTTCGAGTATCCGCAAAAATTCGAAGCGGGCAAAAATGACAGATACTATCCCATCCAAAATGCGGAAAACAGTTTGTTATACAACAGATATTCGTCCGAAGCGGAGAAAATCAGCAACCTGCACTTCTGCGGGCGACTCGGCGACTACAAATATTACGACATGGATAAGGCGATAGAAAGGGCCCTGAAAATCAAAATATAATGACACCTGAAGTATCAATCATCGTACCTATTTACAACTGCGAAAAATACGTTAAAGACACACTTAACAGCTTGGTTTCGCAGAGTTTTTCAAACGTTCAAATCATTTGTATTGACGACGCGTCAACGGACAGAACAGCATCCATTGCGAAAGAATTTGCACGCACAAACAATAATATTGTCTTTGTTGGCTTACAAAAGAATCAGGGACTTGCCCACACAAGAAATGTCGGGTTAAAATACGCCAAAGGCAAGTATATAATGTTCTGCGACGGAGACGACATCTACGACACGGATATGTGCAACATAATGGTAAATACTATGTCCGATGGCGAGATAGACTTTGCAATAGCCCAAATACAGCTCAAATACGAGGACACAAGTAACATCTGGACAAAAGAGAGCGACGAAAAGTATTATGAATTGAAATTCCGCGGCAAGCAGCCCATTTCAAATAAACTAATACTCGATTTGGATGTGTCGGTATGCAACAAAATTTTCAGAAGAGACATAATAGACAAATACGATATTTCCTTCCCTGAAGGGCTCCTGTACGAAGATACCTATTTTACGTTGGCATACACTTTTGTTTCGAAAAACTGTTTTTTTGTAAACCGCCCGTTATATACGTACATAAGGCATGAAAACAGTATAATGGACACAACTTTCAGCGGCAAAGCAAACGCATTGGACCACCTTTTTACCGCATTCAACTTGTACTATTTTTTGAAGAAAAATGCACTTGTAGAATCTTACAAAAGTTTGTATCCGCAAATCCTTTCAAGTTCTTACGCGTTTGCAATTCGCTATTCCCCGAAGAGCGAATACCGAAAGTTTTTCGATACGTATAAGAATTTTATAGACAAAAACGACCTTTTAAGGGAATTCCACAACGCCCCTTTCATAACTCAAATTTACAACAACGGTCTATACGCGCCGCTATCGTTTGCACAAAAAATCTTTTCAATTAAAAACTCCTTGGACGGAACTCGCAAAAGAATTACATTCCTCGGTATGCAATTTATAACCCGTAGAAAGCAGAAAAAATGATTCCGACTTGTTCCATAATAGTACCCGTTTACAATAACGACAAATACCTAAAAGAGTGCTTGGACAGTATATTAGCCCAAACGCTAAAATCACTGGAAATAATTTGCATAGACGACGGCTCTACGGACAAATCGGCGGATATTTTGGATTCGTACGCGAAAGAGCATTCGCAGATTAAGGTATTCCACAACAAAAATCACGGTTACGGATACAGCATAAATTTCGGCATTACAAGGGCGAGCGGAGAATACATCGGCATTGTCGAATCCGACGATATGGTTCTTCCAGAAATGTTTGAAACGCTCTACAACGCCGCAGTCAAAAATTGCTGCGAAATAGTAAAGAGCAATTTTTACTATTACTGGAGCAATTCAAAGAGAGTTTTGCAGCAAGTAATGCCGTTGGATTCAATAGGCGAAGTTTTCCGTCCGCAGGAAAAAACTTCAATATTCTGGAGTATGCCTTGCATATGGGCGGCAATATACAAAAGAACTTTTCTTGTGAGAAACAATATCAAGTGCCTCGAAACGCCCGGGGCGTCCTATCAGGATACGGCATTTAACTTCAAGGCTTTTGCGAAGGCAAATTCAGCATTTTTATTGAACGATGCATTTTTACTGTATCGACAAGACAACGAAACATCTTCGGTAAAAAGCGCCTCTAAAACTTTTTGCGTTTGCGACGAATACGCCGAAATCGAAAAATTTGCCAGAGACGAAAAACTTTCTTTAACGATGTTGAAGTTGATTCAAAGGCTGAAACTGGGATGCTATATGTGGAATTTCAAAAGACTAAAATTCCCCAATAAATACCTTTTCGCAAAAGCATTATCAAAAGAATACAAGGCGGCAATGGATGCAAAACTGATTGATACCGAATTTTTCACAAAGAAAGAAATAAAACGGCTCAAAAAATACGTGAAACATCCGTTGTTGGTGTCGCTTTTCTCATAATCAAAAAAATGCCTATCCTCATGGCAAGAGTAGCCGAAAGATAAAGACAATCAGACACGAGAAACCAAGGAGCGGCGCGGGTTCTATCTTCCAACAACCTACCGCCGATAACGAAGCCCTAAACCTATAGGATAACATTCACCTTTTTCCTTGGAGGGCGAAGAGAACACATCGTGAACAGTGCTGATTAAAATATGTTCGCTCGTATAAAGCGGCAGACAACACCCTTTTCTTATTTCGGGATACGACATTTTTCCAGAATTCTTATCTTTCTGGTGATGCCATTCCATATTAGTTTGAACGCCACTGTTACGATAGAGCGTCAACGCATCGTTAATTTTTTTCTTAACGGCGTAATAGTGGGCTATTTTGTTATTTATAGCAAACAACGCATTTCCTTGTGAAGCATTGATGCGTTTGAGTGCGCATTGTTTATTCTTTTTCAGATGAAGTCTTCGCAACTCTATTAAGACTTTCTTTTGTTTTTTGTTCACGTATCTCTCGACACGATATTTTATAGATTTACCGTGTCTTCGGCGAATTGCATTTGCGAGCTGTTGATTACGCATAACATCAATAAATTTAGTTAATTTAACAAAACGCCATTAAATCAAAATCAAGAAAAAATTTGCGCTTCCACATAATAATCGCCATAAAAATCCATTGGAAAAGTAAAAAAATATAAATGCGATGTTGGGATGCCTCACCAAACACCAACCTCGAAGAGATACACACGTTTCTTTTGAAACTTGCGCCTCATTAGACTGGCAATGAATTGAAGCCGACTGCTTAGCAGTGGCTTCAAGAACAGACTTATAAAAACCGAACGAAGCGGACGGAAAGTCCGCGAAGTGGATAGGGAAGCTCGCAATTCATCCGCAGTTCGGATAAGCCCGCTGTCGTGCGAGCGGATATCCGAAAACAAGAGGAGCCGGACATCCTATCGGATATCCGGCTCCATTA
>URJY01000031.1 GCA_900548275.1 uncultured Opitutales bacterium
GCCGCAGTATCACAACTCCCGAACGAAGTTCGGGCGTCAAGGGCTTCGCCTTTGCCTATTCGGTGAAGAAGCGGATTATGTCGTCGATAATGGGGATGCGCTTGGGGGTGAGCTTCATCGCAAAACCGCCGCCCTTTGACATATCGATTTTCAAAACCGAATCGGAATCTACCTCCTTGATTTCGCGCTTGTAGTCGCGGGCGAGATTGTCGGAGTTCTTGGAGTCGCGAATGATTTCAACCTTGTACTCGGAATCCTCGGGGAGGAACTTCGAGAGGTCGAGCGTTATCGAACGCGCATTCCAGTCGTTCATTCCGCCGACATACCAAACATCGCCCTTGCGGCGCGCAATCACGACATACTCGCCGATTTTGCCCTCGAGAGCCTTGGTGTCGTCCCACGAAGTCGGGGCATTGGCAATGAAGTGGAGAATGTCGGGATACTTTTTGTACTCGCTCGCCGAATCGCAAAGCATCTGGACGGGCGCATAATAGAGGACATACTGCGCAACCATCTGCGAACGCGTGCCCTTCATCTGGGGGAACTTGAACGACTTTGTGAAACCGTTCTGCGACACATTGCGAAGCGCCCCTGGGGTGTAGTCCATCGGGCCCTGCAACATTCTGGTGAAGACCAAGTCGATGTTGTGCGAAGGCTCGAGACCGTCGGAGAACTTGTTGAACTCGCAACCGCGCACCGCCTCGAAATTGACGACGTTCGGATAC
The DNA here is from genome assembly GCA_900548275.1 of uncultured Opitutales bacterium. Taxonomy (GTDB): domain Bacteria; phylum Verrucomicrobiota; class Verrucomicrobiia; order Opitutales; family Intestinicryptomonadaceae; genus Merdousia. The sequence continues at coordinate 726 of URJY01000031.1, forward strand.
GTGCGCTGAATGCCCGCAGGCTTTGCGCAGCCGTGGAAGTCGACAACCATTTCGTGCCGAGCGGCAAGGCGCGCCATGCGTTCGTAGAAGCCCTGCGCCTGCTGGTCGTCGCGGTCGATGAAGTCGATTTTAACGCCGTCGGCACCCCACGATTTCATAAGCTCGAAAGCGCGTTCGCCGTACTTGTCCATCGACTGCCCCAAACACCACAGGAGAACCTTTACATCCTTGGAATGGGCATACTCTATGAGCGCGGGAACGTCGACAAAAGTCTTGCCCGAAATCATGGCCTCGTCGATTTTGTCGTCCATCTGCCCGACATCGGCACCCGTGAGCCAACCCGCGTCGAAGAGAACATACGGAATGTTGTTTTCGGCGGCAAAGTCGATGTAGTAGCGGTACGTTTCGTTGTTCACGCCGCCCTTGAAGTCGACGCCCTCAAGCTGGCAGGCACTCCACCATTCCCAAGCGCACGTGCCGGTCTTCACCCACGAAGCGTCGCCGATGCGCGACGGCTCGGCAAGCTTGTAGACGGTGTCGTTGTCAGCCAAGTCGATGTCCTTGCGGGCAACGATAAAACCGCGCCACGGGAACGCGCGCGAGCCTTTTGTCTTGGCGATGTAGTCGTGCGCCGTGTCGACCGTGCGCGTAAACTTGTTCCGCTGCTTGAAAGTTTTGGGGGCTTGCGAGAACCACGCCTTTACCTTGGAGTCGGGCGCGCAGAATCTGAGCGCGGGATAGTCGAACACGTCGGAATCGACAACCGCAACCGTGTAGCCGTTTTTGAGGGCGAGGAACGGCAGCGAATACGTGTGCGAGTTCTTCATTTCCGAGACCGTCTGGCGCAGGAAAAATCTTTCGAAGGAATCCTGCACGCCGTTGACAGCGTGCCCGATTATCTTGTCGTTCGCGGCAAGGGGAAGGTCGAGCGTTTCGCCGTAGACAGTGATTTCGCCGCCGAAGTTCGACACAAAGCGGTACGCCACGGCTTCGTTGTAGGCGCGGACCACAAGCTTGAAATTCTGGAAGTCGACATCCAAGCGGTTGTAGTTGTCCCTGATTTCGGAGCGGATGCCGTAGACTGGCTCGATTTCCTCGTCGACGGAATCGGTCGTAGAGCCTTTCGCCTTAACGTTTGCGCCGAAGTCGCCCCTGTCGGTTTTCATACCGATTGCGAAAGGCTCGAAAACGGTCTTGCCGTCCGCCTTCAGCGAGAACGTAAGCTTTGCGCCGTCCTGAACGACCGCTTCAAGCTTTCCGTCGGGCGATTTCACCGAAAACGTCGCCGCAAATGCCTGCGCGAACAAGAGCGACGAACCCAATAAAAGTGCTATTTTGTTCTTCATAATATGGAGCGAAATTTAGCCTCTCTTTCGCGCAAGGTCAACAAATTTTAGGAGCGCGGCGGCGCGCACGGCACAAAAAAAGCCCGCCCCGCAAACGCGGAACGGACTCGGGTAAAACGGTCTCGCCCGCCCCGTTAGAACAGGGACGAATCGGGCACGAGCTTTATGGCGAAACCGCCGCCGCTGCGCATTGTCATCCCGAACTTGTCGGACGATTTGAGCGTTGTCTCGGCGCGCTTGTAGTCGGTCGCCATCATATCGCTGTTGGGCGAATCGAAGAAAATTTCGGCTTTGTACGAGCCTTTCGGAACGATTTTCGAAAGGTCGATTTCAACCTTTTTGCCGTTCCAGTCGCACATTCCGCCGATGTACCACGTGCCGCCGCTGCGACGCGCGACCACGACGTACTCGCCCATTTTGCCGCACACAACCTTTGTGTCGTCCCAAACGGTGGGGCACTCGGCGAGGAACTTGAGAATGTCGGGATGCTGTTGGTACTGGCTGGGCATATCGCTTATCATCTGGAGCGGTGCGAAGAAGAGAATGTACTGGGCAAGCATATGCGCGCGCGTACCCTGAACCGCGGGCAGACTGCGCGAGCAATACCACATTCCCTTTGCGCAGTTGCGCATTCCGCCGGGGGTGTAGTCCATCGAGCCGAGAAGCATTCTTGTGAAGACCAAGTCGACATTGTGCGACGGCGTAATGGACGGAGCCCATTTGTTGACCTCGCCCCCGTACACCGCCTCGAAGTTGACGGCGTTCGGATAGGTGCGCTGAAAGCCTGCGGGCGCGGGACAACCGTGCCAGTCGATAACCATCTTGCGCTCGGCGGCAAGGCGGGTGATGTTTTCGATGTGGCGGATAAGCCACTGGTCGTCGCGGTCGTTGAAGTCGATTTTCAAGCCGTAGACGCCCCAACTTTTGTAGAGGTCGAGGGCGCGCTCGGGCTGGTCGAACGCCACCTTGCTGTAAATCCAGATGATTACCTTTACGCCCTTCGATTCGGCGTATTTGACGATTGCGGGAATGTCGACCGCAGGCTTGCCGTCTACGAAGCGTTCGCTAACGTTGTAGTATTTCTTCATTTCGGGCGAGCGTCCGACGTGCCAACCCGCGTCGAGCGTGATGAACGGGATGTTGTTTGCCGCCGCGAAATCGACGTAATAGCGGCACATCTGCTCGTTAAAGCCGAGCGGGATGTCGACGTTTTCCGTACGCCAGTCTACCCACCAGTCCCATACGGACTGCCCCGCCTTTATCCACGAAGTGTCGGCGATTTTCGAAGGTTCGGCGAGCTTGAAAACGGTGTCGTTGTCGGCAAAATCGGCATCGCTGCGCCCGACGATGAAGCCGCGCCACGGGAACGCGCGCGAGCCGTCGGTTTTTGCGATGTAGTTTTCGGTTTCCTTTACGACATACATTCCGTCGTATTCCGAGCCGCCCACTCTGCCCTTGTATCCGAAGCCGAGCTTCTTGGGGCACTTTGTGAAATAGGCTTTGGGCGACTTCGCGTCCGCGGGGTACGAAATTCTCATACCCGCATAGTCGAACCACGCCGACTCGACAACCGCAACTTTCATCCCCGACTTTTCGAAGAAGAACGGCAGCGACGCGCTGTGCTGCTTTTTGAGGGCGTCCGCGTTCTGGCGGCGGAAAATGCGTTCGAACGAAGTTTTGTCACCCTGCACGACGTGCGCAACGGTCTTGTCGGAATCGGCAACGGACGAAAGCTCGAGCAGCTCGTTGTTGACAACCATCTGCCCGTCGAACTTCGAGACGAAGCGGTACGCGGCAGCCTCGTTGTAGACGCGCACGAGCAGGTTGAATTTGCCGAAGTCGAGAGTCAGCTGCGTGTATTCGTCGGCGATGTTTTTGCGCGTGCCGAATTTGTTTTCTATTACCCCCTTGTGCGAAACTTTGCTCTTTGCCGCAAGCTCGGCGTTTCTGCCGAGAAAGCCCCTGTCGGTGTCCATGCCTATTGCGCACTTGTCGAGAAGCGTTTTGCCGTCGGCTTTGAGAGAGAACACAAGCTGCGCCCCGTCTTCGACCGAAGCTTCAAGCTTTCCGTCGGGCGACTTCGCGGAATAGACCGCCGCAAACGCCGACGACGCCGCAAACGCGGCTCCCGTTATCATAGATAGAGATATAAATTTCTTCATAAGCACTCTTTCTATCATCCCCGTTCAGCTCGGCAAACAAAATATCGAACAAAATAACTGGACAGTTGAGCAACCCTTTCCCGCAAAAAGCCCGATTTCCGCACAAAAAAAAGGCTTCCGAAACCGTCGGAAGCCCTTTCGAAAAGCACTTGCGGGACTATTTAAGTTCCCTGATTTTTATGTTCCGCCACAGAACTTTGCACTTCTTGCCGGTGTGAATCTGCAAGCCGAAGAAACCGCCCTTGTCGGCTTCCTTCCACTCGAGGTCGGAAACGGGAACGCCGTTTACCCACGTCTGCATTCTGCCGTCTTGGCACTTGATTGTCATTCTGTTCCATCCGAACAAATCGACCGCGTTGCGCGCCGTCTCGTGCTCCTTGCGCGAGAGCGAGTACATCCACGCCGTGCCTTCGTTGTAGATGCCGCCCGTCCAACGACGCTTGGGGTCGTTGTCCATTTCGGCTTGCGGGCCGACAATCTTGCCGTTTTCGTTGACCTGCCCGCGGAAGATTACGCCCGAGTTGCCCAAGTCGAGCCACTTGAACTCGCACGTAAATATGAAGTTCTTGTAGTCGGCGCGTTCCGAGACGAGGAAGGAATTCTGCTTCATCTTGGGGTCGGTTTCGCCGAGAATGCAGCCGTCCGCGACGGAATACTTGGCGTTGCCCGTCGAGGTTTTCCAGCCGTCGAGCGTCTTGCCGTCGAACATCGACACGAAGCCGTTTTTGAGGTCTGGCTCGCCCTCCTGCGCAATCTTCATAAACTTGTCTTCGACCGCGCGCGGACGGTATTCGCCCTGCCAGACCGCCTTGCGTTTCTGCGGTTTCACCCTGAGCTTGGAGGCGATGAATTTGTACGTCGGATCGTCGGGCGAAAGGTTGCCGTTGAGGATTTCGTAGGCTGCCTCGGCGACGAAGAGTTTGTCGCGGCACTTTGCGAGCTTCTTGACGATGATTTTCGTCATATCCTTGCGTAATTCCGCGTCCGCCGACTTGAGCTTCGCCGCGAATGCGGGCATTTCGCCGTAGGTTATGAGATTTTCGAGCATCTGCGAGATTTTCGGATTTTTATATCCGTCCGCAAAGTACATATTCTTGAGTTTTTCGCGCGCGTCGAGGTCGCCGCGCAGCACGAGGAACGAGAGCGCGTCGAGGTCGCCCTTGGCTTCCGCCTCCTTGAGGATTCGGACGGCGGCGAAGCTCGGATTTTCCTCGAACACGTTCCTTGCGTGCGACGAAATGATTCTGTCCTTGTCGCCTATGAGCGCGTAGATTTTACGCAGATTGGTTTCGTCGGTGCAGATGAAGCGCGCCGAGTACACGGCTTCGTCGCGCAGGTCGGAGTCGGGCGAATCGAGAAGCGGCGCGACGGTCGGATAGAAGCGCGTGTCGCCCGAGAGCATAAACGAGGCAATCGCCGCAAGCTGCGCCTTTTTCGAGAGCTTCGGGAACGCCGCAACGAGCGCGTCGGAGTCTTCGAACTTGCGCGACTTGTAGATGAGCCTGCCCGCCCTGTTGACGTTCTTGCCGTCGGCGATGATTATCGAATCGAGATATTTCACGCGGTCTTTTCCCGCAAGTTCCGCGCGTGCTGCAATCGACATTCCGTAGTCTGCGGGAACGCTTTCGAGCGCGTCTTTGGCAAGCGACTTGTCGCCCTTTTTCGCCGCGCGGTATGCAATCATCGAGAGCGCGTCCAAGGCGGCGTCCCTGCGGGCGTCGTTCTTTGCGACGACCGACGAGAGCACTTCGACCGCATCGGAATCCTGAAATTTCACCAGTGCCGAAACCGCGAAAGCCGAAAGTTCGGCGTCCTGCGAATCGACGTATTTCTTTACCGCCTTGAAGCCGTCGGAAGACCCGCGGGCTGCGAGCGTCGAGAGAATCGACATCTTGCACTTCTTCGACACGCCGTCGAGAGCCGACACGAGCGCGTCGTCCGCGGATGACGAATCGAGCGTAATGAACACGTCGCAAACCCACGGCGCGCGGAACTCGTTTCCGAGGAATTTCGAGAGAACGCCGACCGACTTTTTAGAGGCGATGGGCTTGAGAATTTCGCAGGCGCGTTTGAATGCGCCGTCGTCGATTTTCCTTTCGGCGAGAACGTCCAAGATGTTGCGTTCAATCTGCGCCGACTTCGACTTGTTCAGCGATTCGCCGCGCAGTTCGTAGAACCACGAAAGGCTTTCGCCCGCCTTGTAGGCGGCCAAATCCGAATAGTTGTCGGCGTAGAGCGAGGCGCAGGATGCGGCGCAGAGAGCCGCCAGTGTGGAGAAAAACGTTTTTTTCATATTCAAAAAAAATCCTTTCTTATGCTTTCAGTTCCCACGGTGCGGCGTAGGCGCGGTCGCACATTCTTGCGGCCTCTTCGTCGCCCACGATTTCCTCCTTGACGGGGTCCCACTTAATCGGACGGTTGAGCCTGTAGGCGATTTCCGCAAGCAGGCAGCCCGTGTTCGTGCGGTGCGCAATGTTGATGTCGGTTGCGGCTCTGCGGCGGTCGAGAATGCTGTCGACGAACGCCGTGAAGTGGTTGCCCGCGCGTACGGGGAAGAGCCTGTCTTCGGTCGGCAGAATGCGGGTTTCGGCGATTCCTATCGGATTCGACGAAATCATTCCGCGCGCGACGAACAGCGAGCCCTTTTCGCCGAAGAATTCCACGCCGTTTCTGTTCATATCCGACATTTCGATTTCGACGCCGTTGTCGTAGTAGAACGTTACGCCGAAGCGCATCGGCTGGTCGGAGAATCCGTCCTTGGGCCATTCCACAAAGCTCGGAACGATTTCCCTCGGGCCCGATTCGTCCACGCCCAACGCCCAGTGCGCGATGTCCAAGTGGTGCGCGCCCCAGTCGGCGATTTTGCCCGCGCTGTAGTTCATTATGCCGCGCCAGCGCGTGAACGTCTTGCGCGGGTTGTAATAGGAAGAGCGCGGAGCGGGGCCCTGCCACATTTCCCAGTCCATGCCCTGCGGCACGGGTTCGGGCGAGAGCGTTTCAGCCTTGAAGTTCGACGGAAGCCCGATGACTATCCTGTGGACTCTGCCGAGGTATCCGTTGCGGATGATTTCCGCCGCCTTTACGAAATCGACAATCGAACGCTGCCACGAACCCGTCTGCCAGATGATGCCCGAAGCCTCCACGGCGTCGCGCAAAACCTTGCCCTCGCGGATTGTGCGGGTAAGGGGCTTTTCGCCGTAGACATCCTTGCCTGCGGCTACGCACGCCAAGCCGATAATCGCGTGCCAGTGGTCGGGTGTTGCCGACATAATGAAGTCGACATCCTTGCGCGCGAGAACTTCGCGGAAGTCGTTATAGCACGGAATGTCCATGCCGAAACGCTGGCGTGCGACCTGCAGGCCGCGCTGGTCGTTGTTGCCGTAGCCGTAGTATTGGCGACCCTCCGTTGCGTTTACGTCGCACAAGCCCACGAGCTGCAGACGCTTGTCGCTGAAGAAAACGTTCGTGTTGCCCATGCCCTGCGTGCCCAAGCCGATTGAGGCGAAGGTGATTCTCTCGCTCGGTGCGACCGCGCCGCCCTTGCCGAGTGCCGACGCGGGAATGATGGTCGGGAAGCCGATTGCAAGCCCCGCCCCCGCCAGTTTTTTGACAAATTCTCTCCTGTCCATTTTAGTTCCTTTTTGATTGAATAAATATTGTTCTCAAACGTGTGAGGAGCGAGCCTAAAGAACCTTTTTACCCTGTCAAGTTTTTTCGAAAAACGCCTTTTTGGTTGCGGTTGCGCCGCACTTCTGATTGCCTCGGCGGTGTATGGGAAAATATATTTTGAACACTCTGCTTGCCGCACTCGCGCTGCCGTTTGCCGTCGAAGCCGAAACGCTTATATCCGAAGATTTCGAAAATTTCGCCGAAAGTAAAAATTTCGAATACATAAAAATAGAGCCGTCCGACGCCGCGCCGATAGAGGGCAAACGGGCAATCTCGGGCAATGCGTCGCTCGAAATCGACACGCTCGGCTTGACGCGCGAATATCCGCCCGCGCTGAAAATCTCGCACCCGCAGATGACGCCCAACTTCCTTTACAAACTGTCGTTCAAGTGCCGCACGCCGAAGTTTCTGCCCGCCACCTACCAAACCTATTTCGCCTATATGGAACGCAAGCCGTCGTCGGTTCGCGGGCGAGACAGCGCAATAGGCGCGAAGAACGGCACTACGTTCTCGTTCAAAAGCGACGGAAAGGCGAGGGAGTTTGTTTTCTATTTCGCGCCGCTCGGCGGCTCGGAAAATCCGTATATAAAGATAACGTCGTCGGTCGGCGCAAGGATTGTAATGGACGACCTCAGGCTCGAAAAGCTTCCGCTGCCCAAGTGCGCGTGGATGCTCGAAAAGGACGCGTTCCTGTTCCTGCGCATAAGCCCCGTGGCGGGCGCGTTCTACAACGAGACCGACCCGATGTTCGCCCTGCCCCGCGAAAAATTCTTCCCGTTCGTCGACAAATACGGACAGCTTAAGCACAAGAACTGGCGCGGCAAAATACAGTCCGACGGCGATTTCAAAGTGCGCATCGAAGAGGAAAACGCCTTCGAACAAAAGCTCGGCGCAATTCCGAACCGCGACAAGTATTTCGGGCTAATCGACCCCGACCGCAAGTTCGAGTCCACAGGCAGGTTCGCCGTGCGCAAGGTCGACGGCAAGTGGTTTTTCGTAACGCCCGAGGGCAATCTGTTCTGGTCGCACGGCATCGACTGCGCAGGCTCGATACCCACAACCCCCGTAAGCGGGCGCGAGAACTATTTCGACGACGTTTCCGACAAAAAATACAGGCAGAAGGGCTGGTGGAGCAAGGGCTTCTACAAAGACAAAAAATACGAATCGTTCTGTTTCGGGCAGCGCAACATCGACATCAAATACGGCGACGCGGCGAAGGACTATCCGCAGGTTGTCGCGCGGCGCATGAAGTCGTGGGGGTTGAACACCTACGGGGCGTGGTCGAAGCCCGAGCTGTTCGAAGGCGACGTGCCGTTCGCGTTTTTCGCATCGTCGAAGCATCCGACGATTCTCGAATCGAAAGTTGAGCTGAACGCCTACTGGCAGCCCGTCCCCGACTACTTCGACCCGAAATTCGAGGAGCTTACGAACGTGGAAATGCTCCGCCACGCAAAGGCGTTGAACTCGCCCTACTGCGTCGGCGTTTTCGTCGACAACGAGCTTCCGTGGCAGACGCAGACAATCCTCACCCCGAAAGCCGTTCTGGCGTGCCCGCCCTCGCAGCCGTCGAAAATCGAGTTCGCAAAATTCCTCGAGTCGAAATACGGCACGTTCGAAAAAATCAACGCCGCGTGGGGCGCGAACTACAAGAACCGCGACGACTTTCTCGCCCGCACCGACTTCTTTCCGAAAACCGAAAAATCGCAAAGGGATATGCTCGCATTCGAGCGCAAAATCTACGAACGCTACTTCAGCGTCTGCCGCAACGCCGTCAAAAACGTATCGCCCGACGTGCTCTACTTCGGCTGCAGAATGGCGTGGACCAACGAGCTCCTCGAGGAGGTCGCCTCGGAATACTGCGATGTCGTAAGCTTCAACCTCTACCGCGACGACGTTTCGGCTTTCAGACTTCCCGAAGAGGCAAAGGACAAGCCCGTAATCATCGGCGAATTCCACTTCGGCAATCAGGACGCGGGCGTTTTCGGCGGCGGTCTGCGCCCGTGCGCGACGATGGGCGAACGCATGGAAAAATACAATACCTACGTTGCGAGCGCGGTCGAAAATCCGATTATCGTGGGCGCGCACTGGTTCCAGTATTTCGACCAACCCGTAACGGGCAGAAGCGGCGACGGCGAAAACTATTCGGTGGGCTTTGTCGACATCGCCGACACCCCGATATACGAAGCCGCCGAGGCTGCGAGAAAGATTTCCGAAAGGATGTACGATATGCGGCTTTCGGGCAAGCGCACCGTCAAAATCAAAAAGCAGAAAACCGTAACGTACTAACCGATTCGGCAAAATCGGGACACAAAAAACGCCCGCGCGAAATGCTTCGTCTGCGGGCGTTTTTGTTTGCCGAAAGGCGGCGCAAAACTATTGCACAGTCTGTTCGGTATCGGAAGTCTGGGGTTCAACGGGCGCGTCCGCCGCTGTCTGCTCGAGCGCGGCAGCCTTTTTCGACCTGCGCGGAGTGGACGATTTTATTCCCATTTCGGACATAATCTTTTTCAGCTGAGGCTTCGAAATTTTACGCAGAGCGGCAATCTTTGCCTTCGCCTTCGCACTGGGGGAAATTCTGCCCTGTTCCCAACTGCAATAGGCGGGCTTGCTTACGCCGATAATCCGTGCGATTGCGTCCTGCGTAATGCCGAGCTTTTCGCGCAGACGCTTGATGCCCTTTGCGTTCATTCTGACTTTTCCGCCCGAAACTTCGCCGACGAGAGCCGCGCCGCCTTTCGCATCGGATTTCGCGGGCTTTTCGACCGCTTTCGACTGTTTTGAAAGCTCCGAAATGCGCTTTTTGAGAAGCGCGATTTTCGCTTCTAGCGGCTCTATTGCCAGTTTGATTTCCTTTTTCGCCAAACGGCGTATTTCGTCTGTCAATGCTTTTTTAATATCCGACATATTATAACCTTCTTAGTTGAAGTCAATAATACTATTTTTACATTGTCAAACAATTTCCTTAAAAACGCGAAAAAGTCCGAAATAATATTATCGGAAAAGTTCGAGCAGCCCCGAACACGCGGCGGATATGTCGCAATACGCCGTCTCGAAATCGCCCGAATACCACGGGTCGTCTACCTCGCCGTCGGGCTTTCCCGCGAACTCCATAAGCAGGCGGGTTTTTGCGGCAAGAGTGCCGCCGCAGACACCCGCGATATTGCGCACGTTACTTTTGTCCATCACAAGTATCAAATCGAAATTTTCGAAATCGGAGCGCGCAATTCTGCGCGATGTCTTGCCTTTGCAGGAAATGCCGTGCGCCGCCAAGACCGCCGCCGCGCGCGGATAGACGGGATTGCCGATTTCCTCGGAGCTTGCCGCCGCCGACTCCACCCGAACGCCGCCGATTCCGTTTTTTGCGAGAAGGTCCTTCATCACAAATTCCGCAATCGGGCTGCGGCAGATGTTGCCGTGGCAGACGAATAAAACGCTTTTCGGCTTCATACTACTTTTTTTCGGGGTTGGCGTTTTCGGATTTTTCCTCGAGAACGAGCTTGCCGAGCGACTTCACGACCTCGCGGAAGCCCTTTTGCCTCGCCAAATCCTCGAACTTGCACGCCGAATCTATGCGGATGAAATACTGCTCGGGCGCGCCCGCGAACGCCGCCTCGAACGCGTACTTAACATAACTGAGCGAAACCGTTCCGTAGATTGTGTTAGACGAACCGTAGTCGAAACGCCTGCCGTCGTAGACGTGCCAGAACGCGACATTGCGCGAAGCCCTGCCGACATCGCTTTGGAAAGTCATTTCGCGGTAGTACGCGGGAATCAGCCTCACGCCGTCGTAGTCGAAAATCAAGTCGGAGCGCATCGCGTTTTCGTCCGACTTCCAGCCGTTCAGAACCCAGCATCTGTCGGGCGTGTGCGCCGAAGCCTGCTTCGTGTCGGCCTTGCCCGCACCCCAGTACGAGATGTAGACGACAAACGACATCGAGCCGTCGGGCGACGTAAATTCGCGGTTGTAGTAGTCGCTCGTGTCGAGGTTTTTTTCGACCGAACGCACGACCTCCTCCGTCGGGCCGAGCGGCAATTCCTTTGATGTCCAGCCCGCGGGCGACGGCGGGATTATCTTCTCCATATGCCCTTTCGGTTTTTCCTTCACGTCGTTGTTTACGGAATAGCCGCCGAACAAAAACCAAGCGGCAACGGCGACCGCCAGAGCAATCAATACATTTATAAATTTCAACATCGCCCGACATTCTTCCCGATACCCCCGAAAGAGTCAACACAAATGCCGCCGACACGGGCGCGCGAAAAAAAAAAACGTAAAAATTTTTTCGAATTGCGCTTGACAAATCCAAAAACACTACCATAACGGTTGGGTATTATGTTTTTCAAATCGACAGACGCAAAATTTTTCGGACACCGCGCAGACAGGGCGCGTACGTGTTGCCGTTCCGTCTGCCGTATGCGAATGTAGCTAACATTCGCGCCTAACCGAAGCGTGCTATCGGGGCTGAAAATTCCGCATAAACCCGCGCCGCCCCCGAACGACAATCAGCCGCAGAGCAAAAATTTCAAACACATACATTACTATTTTCGTAATATATAAACAACACAAAAAAAGAAAGAACAACTATGAAAAACAAAACAGCAATACTCACCGCCGCCGCGCTCACGCTCGGCGCAATAACATATGCGGATTCCAACGAAACCGCCGTAAACAGCAACGCATCCGCCGCGCCCGAAGCCGAAAAATCGGCACAAAGCGCGCCGAAACCGAAAGCCGAAAAGGGCGCGCCCCTGCCGCTCTTTACGATAGACGGCGTGGGCGGCGTGGTTCTGACGCCAATCGCCTACCTCGTAAACGCGGGCGCGGAGGGCACGGGAATAGGTCTTCCGTCGTTCGGCGCAACGTACGTCAACGCGCGGCAGAAAAACGTCGAGAGCTTCGCGGTTTCCGAAACGCTTTTCAGAACGGTTGAAGTCGGTTACAATGCAAGCCGCTTCGGCACGGGCTCGCTGCAGTCCGACGTTCTCCAGTACGCGGGCGCAAACATCGACCGCAACGACGTCTGGCTTCACACGTTCAATATCCGCGCAAATGTAATTTCCGAAAACGATTTCGATTCGCAATACGTTCCCGCAATCACAATCGGCGCGCACCTTAAGTACAACGACGGAATCGCCGAAATAAACCGCAACCTCGGCGGGCTGCTCAAACAGATAGGCTACAGCCGCGATTGGGGCGCTGAATTTACAATCACCGCTTCGAAAACGTTCCTGATTTACGGACACCCGCTGATTCTCTCAGTTACGGGGCGCGCAACCGACGCGTCGAACCTCGGCTACACGGGCTATTCGGGCAAGTACGAATTTTCCGCCGAAGGCAACGCGGTCTTCGGAATAACCGACTGGCTCTTCGCCGCGTTCGAATACCGCCAGAAGATAAACCAGTACGACACGGTAAGCGCGGGCGGCAAAGAGCTTATCGGCGCGGAAAACGACTGGTGGACAATCGGGCTTGCGGCAATCGTATCGCCCCACGTTACGGTGACGGCGGGCTACGGACACCTCGGCACGGTTCTGAATACGCGAGAAAACACCGCGTGGGCGGCTGCAGTAAAATACGAATTCTAATCGCCGCACATAGACGCACAACAACGGCAAATACCGTCTCCGATTTCGGGGTCGGTATTTTTTTGCGCGCACAAATAACACTGGACAATCACTTCCAATGCAATAGTGTATCGAGAATATGAAAATTTCCACCAAGGGCAGATACGGTCTGAGAATAATGGTAGACTTGGCTCAACACGACGGCGACCAGCCGCGAATGATTGCCGACATATGCAAGTCGCAATCGCTTTCGCCCAAGTACGTCGGCAGGCTCATACTGAAGCTGCGCAACGCGGGAATGATTGCCTCGGTGCGCGGCGCAAAAGGCGGCTACAAAATCAAACGTCTGCCCAAGCACATAACGCTGCTCGAGATAATAGAGACGATGGAAGGCCCGCTTTCGATTGTCGACTGCGTTGCGTGCCCCAAGAAATGCAAACGCGCCGAAGGCTGCGTAGCCCGCGAAATCTGGGGCGAACTCAACGCGAAAATCAGGCGCGACTTGGAGTCGATTACCCTGCAGGACATCATAAACCGCCACGCCGACATAAAGGACTACTGCATTTAAAACGCCGCGGGAAACCCCGCCCCCCCCCGGGAACTCGACCGCCGACAGTGCAGGCACAAAAAAAACGGACTCCCGAAGCGGGAATCCGTTTTTGATTTTTTGCGGTGTAAAATATTAGTCGCTATAGAGCCAAGTGGAGAGGTAGCGCGTGCCCGTGTCGGGGACAATCGCCACGATTTTCTTGCCCTTGTTTTCGGGAAGCTTTGCGAGTTCGAGAGCCGCGAAGACCGCCGCACCCGCCGAAATGCCCGAGTGTATGCCCTCCTCTTTTGCGAGTCTGCGCGCCGTGTCGCCCGCGTCCGCGTCCTTGACCCTTATGACGCCGTCGATAACCTTTGCGTCGTAGATTTTCGGAACGAAGCCCGCGCCGATACCCTGAATTTTGTGGGGCCCCGCCTTGCCGCCCGAGAGAACCGGAGAGGTGTCGGGTTCGACCGCGTAGATTTTCACCGAGGGCTTGAGGGGCTTGAGTGCCTCGCCGATACCGCTGATTGTGCCGCCCGTGCCGACGCCCGCAACGACGATGTCAACCTGACCGTCGGTGTCGTTCCAGATTTCGACGCCCGTCGTCTTGCGGTGTATTTCGGAGTTTGCGAAATTTTCGAACTGCTGCGGAATGAACGAACCGGGATTCTGTTCCTTCAATTCGAGAGCCTTTTCGATTGCGCCTTTCATACCCTTCGCGCCGTCGGTCAGCACGAGTTCCGCGCCGAGGCTGAGCAGGAATTTTCTGCGTTCAACGCTCATCGTTTCTGGCATCGTGAGGATGAGTTTGTATTTTTTCACAGCCGCGACGAGCGCAAGCCCTATGCCCGTGTTGCCGCTCGTAGGCTCGATAATCAGCGAACCCTTTTTGAGCACGCCGCGCTTTTCGGCGTCTTCTATCATCGCCAGAGCGGCTCTGTCCTTGACGGAACCCGAGGGGTTGAAAAATTCGAGCTTCGCCAAAACTTCGGCATCGGATTTGTTGAGATTGTTTATGCGGACAAGCGGCGTATTGCCGACAAGTTCGAGGATGTTGTTTGCAATTTTCATAATTGTTTTTGCTTTAAAATCGGTTTTGCATTCGCGCCGAAACCCGCGCGTGATTTGCTCCGCCGCGGATTGCGTGCGCCGTTTTTTTTAGAGGACTTCGTCGAGCGCTTCGATGATGTCGTCGGAATTTTCCAGACCTATCGAAAGCCTGATGAGGTCTTTTGTCAAGCCGCCCGAGAGCTGTTCCTCGTCGGAGAGCTGCGAGTGCGAAGTGCTCGCGGGGTGGAGAATCAGGCTCTTCGAGTCGCCCACGTTCGCAAGATTGCTGAAGAGCGAAATGTTGTCAACCACTTTGACCGCAGCGTCGTAGCCGCCCTTCAAGCCGAATACGACCATTCCGCCGTAGATGCCGCGCTTGAGGTATTTTGCGGCGATTTCGTGCGAGGGGTCGTCCTCCAACCCGGGGTAGCGAACCCACGCGACGTTTTTGTGCGCCTTCAGATAGCGCGCAACTTTGAGCGCATTCTCGCCGTGGCGCTCTATGCGAAGCGGCAGACTTTCCAAGCCCTGCAGGAAGAGCCAAGCGGCGTCGGGCGCGAGCGTCGGTCCGAGGTTGCGCAAGCCTACCGTGCGGAGTCTGAGAATGAACGCCAACGGATTGAGGTCGCCGAGATCGCGGGCAAAACGCAGACCGTGGTAGCCGCCGTCGGGCTTGTTGTAGAGTTCGAACTTTTCGTCAGTCCAGTCGAAGTTTCCCGCGTCGACGACCGCGCCGCCGATACCCGTGCCGTGCCCGCCAATCCATTTCGAGAGCGAGTGGATGACGATGTTCGCGCCGTAGTCGATGGGGCGGAAGAGTCCGGGAGGCGTGAACGTGGAATCGACGACGAGCGGCAGGTGGTGCTTCTTGGCGATTTTCGAGTAGCCCTCGATGTCGGCGAAGTCGAGCTTGGGGTTGCCGATTGTCTCGATGTAAATCGCGCGGGTCTTTTCGTTGATTGCGGCCTCCACTTCGTCGAACTTGTTGACGTGCGTAAAGCGCGTGGTGATGCCGAACGACGGCAGAATCGACGCGAACTGCGTGTACGTTCCGCCGTAGAGGTTGTTCGCGGAAACAAGCTCGTCGCCCTGCTTCAAAATGTTCGTGATGGCAAATGCGATGGCGGCAGTGCCCGACGAAAGCGAGAGCGCGGCGGCACCGCCTTCGAGCGCGGCGAGACGTTTTTCGAGAACGTCGTTTGTCGGGTTCATCAGGCGCGCGTAGATGTTGCCCGACTCCCTGAGGGCGAACAGGTCCGCGCCGTGTTTGGCGCTCTTGAAGCTGTAGGCGGTCGTCCTATAGAGGGGGACGGCGCGCGCGAGTGTTGCTGGGTCGGGAACTTGTCCCGCGTGGATTGCCAATGTTTCGTATCTGTATTTTTTTTCGCTCATTTTAAATTCTTTCTAATTGTATGTTGGTGAAATTTCGGTTTCGGGTTTCGGATTTTTTTAGAATTTGTCGGCGGCGAAAGTCGTTTTTTGTTTCGCCGCCCAAATCATTCGTGCGCCGACGGCGGGAAAGCGTCGACATCGCGCAAAGGCGCGGACGTTTCGGCTTATCTGAAAATTCGGGTTCGATGTAAAAATCGTTTTCATAATCTTGATTGTTTCGGTAGTCTTTCATTCACTACCAAACTTGTCAACTATTTTTTTGAAAAATTTTCAAAAAAAATTCGGATGCCCCAAACATCCGAATCCGCGCCGCGTTTCTCAGCCGTCTAAGCCCGATTTTTCGGGAACTTGAAGCGCGACATATCGAACCCTTCAATCTCCAGCAAGCCCACTTTGATGTTTAGCCCGCCCGTGTAGCCCGTCAGATTGCCGCCCGCGCCAACAACCCTGTGGCACGGAATTATCACGGGAATCGGATTGCCCCCGACAGCCCCGCCCACAGCCTGCGCCGACATCTTGGCAACGCCCCTCTCGGCGGCGATGCGTTTTGCGATTTCGCCGTATGTCAGCGTTTCGCCGTACGGAATTTCGGCGAGGATTTGCCACACGCGCCGCGCAAACGCGCTCCCCTGCGGCTCGAGCGGCAGACTCTCGGGCGAAACCCTCTCGCCCGCAAAATACGCGTCGAGCCACTTGCGGACTTCGCGCAATATGCGGTTGTCGCCGAAAACCGCAGCTTCGCTTTCGCCGCACGGCGTCTGGGTGTCGAACGACAGTCCGCAAAGGGCGTCGTCGGTCGCCGTCAAAAGAATGTTTCCCAGCGGAGATTCATAGCGTGCTTTGTAATACATAACGCCCTTATAAACGCGCCGATTTCGGAGGCAACAAATTTCGCCCGCGCCGTTATCATTAGCCGAAAACCGCCGATATACCGCGCATATGAAAAGCATTCTGAAAAATATCGACAGGGAAAAGGCGCTGAAACTCGCCGACCTCGTCGCCGTTCAGCATGGGCAGGTTGTCAGCAAAACGCTTCTGCAAAACGACGCGGTAAGCATAACGGTTTTCGCGTTCGACAAGGGCGAGGAAATAGGCGCGCACGACTCCGACGGCGACGCGATGGCTACCGTGCTCGAAGGCTCGGGGCTGTTCGTAGTCGGCGGCAGGGAGCACACGCTCAAGGCGGGCGAGACAATAGTAATGCCCGCGGGCGTGCCGCATTCGATTTTCGCGACAGAACCGTTCAAATGGTTTCTGGTCGTCGCCTTTCCGCGCGAAACAAAGCGGTAATATGGGTTGACAAATCCGCTTTGCGGGCGAGCATATCGGAATTTTTCGACATCATGAAAAGTTCCGCAAAGGCAACCTGCATAGGTCTGACCGCGCCCGTTTTCTGGGGCACGACGGTTGGCTTGGTGCGCAATATCACGGAGGAATTCAGCCTGTCGGCGGGGCTGGCGATTCTCTACGCGACGACGGTCGCGTATTTGCTGTTCGTGCTCGGCGTGCCGAAAATCAAAAAGATGCCGCTGAAATACCTGCTCTTCGGAATACCGCTTTCGAACGCGTGCTCGATACTCTTTTGCGTGTCGATGTACCTTTGCAAAAACGAACAGCAGACCGTGGAAGTGGGGATGGTAAACTACATGTGGCCGTGCCTTGTCGTGTTCCTCTCGATATTCATCAACAATCAAAAGGTGCGTTGGTGGATTTATACGGGGATGCTCGTAAGCTTTGCGGGAATCGCAATCGTTCTCGGCGGCGAGCGCGGCTTGGACATCGCCGAAATTTCGCACAACGTAAGCACAAACCCCGTGCCGTACATATCGGCGTTCTTGGGCGCACTGGCGTGGGGATTGTTCTCGAATCTGACGAAACGCTGGCATGTCGAGGAGAATCCGACGGTGCTGATTTTCGCGGTCGACTTCGTGATTTTCGCAATCCTCTGGGCGTGCGGCTACGGCAGCGTATCGAACGCGACGGCTGCGGGCTGGACGAGCGTCGTGCTCGGGGCAATCGCAATAGGCAGCGGCTACGCGGCGTGGAATTACGGCATTGCGCGCGGCAATATGACGTACATTGCAATAGCATCGTACTTCACGCCCGTGCTCTCGTGCGTGTTTGCGTCGCTGTGGATTGGCGCAACCTTGGGCGCGTCGCTGATGACGGGCGTGGGCGTGCTCGTTGTCGGCTCGCTAATGTGTTGGAGCTCGGCGCAATTTGCAAAGTAGAAACGCGAAAAATTTTCGAATCGACAAAATGCGCGCAAAAAAAAAACGCGCCGAAATGTCGAGGCACTCGGCGCGTTTTCGCGTAGATATTCCGCCCTACTCCGAAGCCTTTTTGCGCTCGGAATCGTAGAGAAACGCGGGGTCGTTTTGCACTTTTTTCTCGTGCGGATTTCCGTTTTCGTCCCACGTTCTGACGGTCGTTTCGGCGGACACCCCCGGGGTGAAGGCGTCGCGGAACGGATGGTCGTTCGCGCCCGTGCTCGAACATCCGCAGAGCGCGACGCAGGCGGCGGTCAAAGCAAAAACTCCCAAATTTTTCATATTCGTCCTTTCCGTGCGGAGCAAACGCGCCGCAAAAATTTAGTATCCGAAAGAGCTTTTCGGAAACTGTTTTGTTATCTGCTTTTCGCCCATCCAAATCGAATTACCGAGCCTGTTGACCTGCATCGAGAACACGTAGGTCACCTGCTTTACGTCGCTGTCGGAGGCGTTGAGCTGGCTTATCGAGCCAGTCAGGGTAATCTTGGGCAGCGACATATTTTTGCCGAGCTTGCGGGCTTCGGCTTGGTACAGCTCGACGGTCTGCGGGTCGTCCTTGACGGCAACGACCTTGCCCGAATTGTTGAGTGCCATACAAATGCGGTTTGTGAGCAAATCGCGGTTGATTGGCTCGCTGACATCGCACTTCACGCGGCTTACGAGCATTTTGACGGGCATTTTCAAGCCGAGATTGTCGAGCGCGCCCGAAGAGAGCAGATCGTTGACGAGCGCGGCGGACGCGCTGTTGAAGTCCTGAATGTCCACGCCCGTTCCGATTACGCCCGACTTGTCGGCGTTTACATACGTGCCCTTGCTCGAGCAGCCCGAAAACACCGACATACAGGCGGCGGCAATTATTGATATAATTTGAAGTTTTTTCATAAATTCGATGAACAAATGTTGAAATTAAATTCCGCGAAAAACGCCGTCTTCAACGTTCGTCGGGAAGCAGCTTGAGCGAGAAGTCGACCGCGTTCGGATTCGTCGCGACCGCCGAAATGTGGCGCGCCTCGCCGCCCTCAAGCTCGAGCACGCGCCAGTCCGCCGTAATGCCGCCAGACTCCATTCCCGACGCGTCGAACCACGAAAACTTGTAGCGGATTTTCCTGTTCGCCGAGCTCGAGTTCACAAGCTTTGCCTGAATCTTCAGAAGACCGCCCACCTTGCTTTGGTTTATCGAAGCCACATACGCGTAGTCGTCGAGCCCGCCGTCGGTTATTATGCGTTTGTCGTTTACCATTTGCATTGTGCCCTCGGGCTTTGCGCGCTCGAAAGTGTTCACCGTCGAGCACCCGCAAAGCAGAGCCGCCGCCGCCATTGTCAAAATTATCGCCTTCATAATTACATTCTCCATTTTGTTGAACGCGCCCGAAGATTGCAAGTTTCGATGCGCGCCGTTTTTTATTTTGCGGAAACCGCCGCCGATTTTTCGGCCGCCGCATTTTTCGGGGCGTCGGCAAAATCGAACTTGCGCAGAATCAGCCTGCCGCCCGCGCCCGTGCGCTTGGCAAAAATCACGTTGACGGCGTTCGGCGAAACATCTACGCGCGTACCGTCGACAACTACAACGCCGTCCGCAGGGGTGTCGATTCGGGCTATCTTGATTTCCTTCGGAAGCGTCGTCCAAGTGCGCAAATCGGCGTCGTTCGTAAGGCTCTGGTATATCGCCCCGCCGATGTTCACGAGCACCCCGAAGTCGCCCGCAGCCTGCGCGGCAAAATACTGCGCCGCAGCCTTGCCCGCCGCCGACAAAAGGGTTTTCGTTATGACGAGCGCAAGCTCGTTGTCGAACTCCTCCTTTATGATGGCATCCATATCTGCGACGGTTTCGGCGGTGTATTTTCTTCCGCCCGCGACAATCGAAATGTCGGGCTTGTACGACTTCTGCGGCTCGAGATACGGAAAGTTCACCGCAACGTGCGGCAGATTCCGCCCCACCGCGAACAGCGGCAAATCGAGCCTGAACTGCCTGCGTAGCGGCGCGCAGCCCGTCTCGTAGACGACATACGTTATGCCGCCGACGGGCTTCCCCGCGATGATGTCTTCGCAACGCCCGAAGTCGGCGGCGAAAACTTTCGAGCTGCCGCCGAGTACCTCGCCGCCGATTCTGAACATATCCTGAGCAAGCTGCCTGTCCGCCGAATCCTCCGCCCTGTTGAGCAGATACAGCCCCGCAACCCAGTACGCAAACGGATTTACATACAGGCTCTTCGCCTGCTGCCCGAACTTTTTCGACGCCAACGCGTCGCCGTAGTGGCGGCGGAATTCGGGCGAAGCCGCAGCCGCGCGCACCGCCCCCGATACGTTTTGCGAAGCCGCGCCGCTGTTCTGCGCCGCCGACTTGCGCGCCGACTTTTCCAAGTTTTCGGTCTCGCGCTCTATGCGGGCGCGGTTGAGCTGCACGGCGTTTTTCTGGTAGTTCTCGAGCCGCTTAATCTGGACGCGCGCGCGGTCGAAATCCTTTTGTTCGATGTAGTCGAGCGCAAGGTAAACGCCCATCATAATTTTGTCGTAATTGTAGCCTTTGTAGGGGATGAAACTGCGGTTTGCCAGAAACGCCTCGGTCTCCTCCGAAAGCCGCGTCTCCGACTCCGACTCGAAACCGAGCACCGCCCTGTGCGCCGCCTCAAGCTCGTCCGCGCTCTTTTTCAAATCGCCGTCGGCGCGCGCAACCGCGCCGCTCTCGAGTCGCCAGACAAGCTCGTCGCCGCCGCCCTTTTTGTCATCGAGAACCGAATCGACCTCCGTCTGCGCGCGCGCCGCATCGCCCGCGAGCCAAGCCCTGCGCATACCGGCCGTTTCGCTCGTATGCGTCGCGCAGCCCGAAACGGCGGCGGCAATTGCGGCGACAAAGGCAATCTGCAAAATTTTCATAGGCGAAAAAGTTCTGCCCGTTGCCGATTCGGAACTAAATTTCGTCGTCGGAAGACTGCGCCGAGACTGCCTTTTTCACGAGACGCACAACCTGTCCCTTGTCGACGCCGTTGTCCTCGGTCAGCGTTCCGCGCGAGAACTTCGGCGCGACGGAAACGACCTTCAGCCTGCCCACCAAGACCTCCTCGAAGCCGAGCTTTCCGCCCGTGTCGGGGTCTATCATCTCCTCGCCGAGCGCGAAAACCTCGTATTCGTCGCCCACCGAAACGCCCGTGCCGTCGCCCCTGTTGAACGTGGCGATTTTCCCCGTCTTGCCGATAATCTTCGGCGGGAAAACGGCGTCGGCAACGCGGTTGGCAATCTGCGTCGAGATGTCGCGCACAAGCAGGGCTATTTTGTCGTCGCTTGCGCTTCCGCCAGTCTGGACTACGTTGTGCTGCGTGTTCAGATTCGACGTAGTCTTGGCGATTACGTTCGCCGTTTGCAGAATGCTGCCGTCGGTCGAATCGATTACCTTTACGATTGCGCCGACGCGGATGGTGCGCACGTCGCTGCGCTGCTTGAGGGCGGCAAAATTCACGGTGTCCTTGAAGTCCTGAAAATCGTCAATCGTAACGGTCAGGATGTACTTTGCGCCCGCAAGCTTGCCCGACTGCGCGGCGTTGGGGTCGGCGGAATCGACATTGCCCGAAGCCGCAAGGCTCTGCTCCTTGAGCACGGCGTCCAAATCCTTGCGCGAAACCGTCCTGAACTTGTGGAGCGAATCAATCGCCGAAAGAATGTTTACGTCGAGCGATTCGACTATGCGCCCGAACGTGCGCCCCGTGCCGCTCTCCGTCGCCGACTTCGAAACCGACGGCATTGCGGCGACTTTCGTTACCGCCAATGTCGACATCGCGGGCGTGCCCTCGGCGGCGAAAGCGGCCGAAAACGACAAAACCGAAAACAACAATGCTGCAGATTTTTTCATAACTAAAAATAGATTTTAACCGTTTGAATTATTGACCGAATATGCTCTGCGTCCTGCGGATTTCGGGCAGAGCCTTGGCGTCAACCTTGAAGCCCGACTGCTCGAACATCCGCGCGATGCCCCTTATGCGCTCCGCCTCAGCCTCGGTGAGAATGCGGCGGTCGTCGGAAAGCTTGGCGCGGTTCTTCATCTCCTCGACGAACGCCATATCAGCCTTCCAGCGGTTGCGGGCTTCGTCGGTAAGATTCAGGGTAAACGCCAAAGTCTGGTCGGGGCTTCCCGTGATATTGAAAGTCTTCTCTACCGGCACGATGTCGCGCTGATGGATTTTCAAGATGTGCACGCCTTTCGAAAGCTTTATCTTCCCGCCGAGCGTATGCGCCATTCCGTCGATGTCGGCGGTGATGTGCGGAATCTTCACGGAAACGACCGCATTCGACAGTTCGTACCTGCCGTTTTTCAGCACGATTTCGGGGAACGACAAATCGGCAAGCTCGCAGACAATTCCGACTTCGCCGAACGATACGCCCTTCGAGACAATCCCGCCCTCTTCGTTCTGAACGCCCAACTTCGCAGCCATCTGGGCTGCGGTGTCGTCGAGCAGGGAATCGAGAACGTCGTCCGAAATCTCGATGAGGTTTCCCGTCTGCCGAAGCGTTTTTTGAGCCTTGACCGCGCCGCCCGCAGTGCCCGCACCGTCGCCGCCGTAAATATTGTAGCTTGCGCGCAGCCTGTAGGTTGTGTTGAGCGTTTTGATGTCGTAGCCGTCGAAAACCTTGCGCTCGGCGGTCAGCCCGCCTATCGAAACCGACAGAACGTAGTCCGCGCCGACGAACTCGGCAATGCGCAAGCCCGAGGCGTTTTCGAAAAGCTTTGCGTCGGGAGAGTCGCCCGCAAACATCCGCTTGAAATTCGACGCCTCCGAACGGTACTTGGCATTGGGATTGCCGAGATAGTCGTTGAGATTGCGCAAAGCCAAATCGTGGTTGACTACCGCAAACCCGAGATTGTTAAGCCGCGCCGAAAGCGCGAACTCCAAATTCTTCCCGCAGTCGGCAAGCTTGGGATTGCCGCTGTCGTTGCGCACGAATAGCGCGACCCTCTTCGACTCGGCAGTGCGCTCGACGGAAGTCGTTTCCGTAATCGTGACGGTTTTCACGGTCTTGGAAACCGACTGGGCGGAAACGCCGCCCGCCGCAAACAGACAAGACAATATCGCAATAAAATACTTCATCACCGAAAGAGAGTACGTTTTCGGTGATAAAATGAAAGAAAAATCGGGCGAACGCTTCAAGCCGCCCCCTTTCAAATCGACATCGGAATTGTTCATACCAAGTCAAACGCGGCAAAGCAGGACAAAGTTTCAAAGCGCGAACGGGTATAATGAATTGCGCCGTACATTTTATAACGGCGCAAGAATGAATTTCGGCGTTTACGATAGACGCCGAAAGAACAACAAGAAT
>URJY01000032.1 GCA_900548275.1 uncultured Opitutales bacterium
ACCACTGCCGCCGAAATGTGAAACGCCGCATCAAGCCCGATTTCACGCGCCCCGAACCAACTCTCGGCAATCCGCAACCTCACAAAGTAAAGAAGTCTTTCCAGACGGGGTCGAGACCGTGCTGTCGGAGCGCCTGCGCAAATTCCTGCGGGGTTCTGCCGTCGTCGATGTGGAATTGCTCGCCGCTGTCCTCGCGGTCGGCATACCCCCCCGGCTTCGTGCTGCTAAACGCGCTCATTTGCGTTACGCCAAGCCCCATCAGACCGTCGCGCAGCTTGCGACTTTCGCGCGTCGATACGACTATCGCAAGGCGGCTGAGGAAAATGCGCAACGCACACGTTACCTGCACAAGCTCCCTGTCGTTGGGAATGTTTTCGGGAAGCGGAATATAGCCGCTCGCCGCGGGACGCATACGCGGCAGACTCACCGAAATCTGCGACTTCCACGCCTTGTGCATAAGGTATTTTGCATGCAACGCCACGGCGAGAATCTCGAAACGCCACTCGTTGACGCCGAGCAAGGGTCCGAGTCCGAGCTTGCGCATACCCGCCTCCGCGCCGCGCTCGGGAGTGCCGAGCCGCCACCAAAAGACCGATTTCGGTCCCGACGGATGCAAAGTTGGATATACTTTTTCGTCGTAAGTTTCCTGAAATACTGTCAAACCCTCGCATCCCGCATCAACGTACTTTTTGTAGTCTACCACGCGCGACGGGGCGATTTCTATCGAAACAGACGGCATCTTTTTTATCGCGATGTCGATTACGTCCGCCATATAGCCCGAGGAAACGAGCTTCGGATTTTCGGCGGCGACAAGAAGGATGTTGCGGAAACCGAGATTGTAAATTGCGTCGACCTCGCGGCGAACCTCGTCGAGCGTGAGCGTTCTGCGCTCGATTGCGTGCCTGTGGGCGAAACCGCAATAGACGCAGTTGTTGATGCACTCGTTGCTGACGTAGAGCGGCGCGAACATACGCATTGTCCTGCCGAAATATTTGCGCGTGATTGCCGCCGAAAGGCGCGCCATCGGTTCTATGTACGCTTCGGCGGCGGGCGAAATGAGCGCGGCGAACTCTTCGAGCGAGTCCGCACAACCCTTGCGCAGAATCAATTCGACATCGCGCGGAGAGGTTTTGCGGCAGTCCGCCGAAAGGGCATGGAGGTCGCGGCTGCGCAGCTCTTCGAGAAAGGTGTCTTTCATCGCGCGCTACTCCAAAAAGCCTGTTAACGGACTTGTCGCCGAAGCGAAAATTCCGCGCACCGAAGAGCCCACAAGATACGCCGTGCGCCCCGCTTCGACTGCGGCGGCAAAGGCCTTCGCCATCGCCACGGGGTCGGTGGCGGCGGCAACCGCAGTGTTTACCATCACGGCAGCCGCGCCAAGCTCCATTGCTTCGGCGGCGTGCGAGGGCATACCCAAGCCCGCGTCGACGACCACGGGAACGTCGCACTGGTCTATCATAATTTCGATTTGCCCGCGCGTTTCAACGCCCCTGTTCGTGCCTATCGGCGCACCGAGCGGCATAACGGCGGCGGCTCCCGCGTCCTGCAAACGGAGGGCGAGAACGGGGTCGGCATTGATGTACGCCATAACCTTGAAGCCGTCTTTTGCCAGAATTTCGGTCGCGACAAGCGTTTCAATCGGATCGGGAAGAAGGTAGTTCGGGTCGGGGTGGATTTCGAGCTTTACGAAATCGCCGAAGCCCGCGGCGCGTCCGAGACGTGCTATGCGCACGGCTTCGTCGGCGTTTATCGCGCCCGATGTGTTGGGTAGAACAAGGTATTTCGACGGCTCGAGCCAGTCGGCGATGTCGGCGGAAGCGTCCTTGCCGCCGCCGAGATTTGCGCGCTTGAGCGCAACCGTCGCAACCGATGCGCCGCTTTGCGCAAGCGTATCGCGCATTACTTCGGGCGAGGAAAACTTGCCCGTGCCCAAAAACAGACGCGAGGCAAATTCCCTGCCCCCGACAATCAATTTACTGTCATTTTCCATATTCTTAAAAAAATCCGATGGCGATTCCGTCCGAAACCGCCGAAGTTTGAAGCCCGTTGGGGACTTCTAAGATTGCGTGTTTTTTGCGCACCCGCTGCCGCCGCTATGCAGTGCCGTCGTCGCGCTCGGCGAAATCGACGGCAATTTTCAACGCGTGTAAAATGTCGTCTTCGGTCGAAGGCCTCGCCTTTTTTGCGTCGGCAAGAAGCGATTCTGGGTCGCGACCGCGCAGCTGGTAGATTTCGCGGATTTTTATGTCGAGCAGCGCGCGCGCCGCGCGCACGTCCATACGCGGAATGCGCATAAACGGGCTGTTGAGCGCGCCGTAGTCGACTTTTCTCTTTTTCTCGCGGGGCGGCATTTTACTTCTTTGCGTTTGCCTTGAGCTTTTTCAAGACCTCTGCGGAACGCGCGTCGGAGGCGTACTTTTTCGCGCCCTCTTGGAGAAGCTTCACAACGCCCTCGTCTTTGTAAAGGGGGTCGGCATTTGCGCCGAGCGCGCCGAAATAGAAAACGTCGGCGGAGTCGTCGCGCCCAACCGACCACTGCACGCAGTCCGCCAGAAGCTGCGGCGCGGGCTTGATGTCTTTGATGTAGGGTTGGAAGATTTCCCAAACTTTTCTTTCGTGCGAAAGCAGGAAGAGGTCGAAACCGTCGGAGGCAGCCTCCTTGTCGCCCGTTTTGTAGGCCTTCATTATGAAATCGGCGGCACCCATAATGTCGCCCGTGCGGTATGCGACAAGCCCCATCCCGCGGAGCGCGACCGCGTTGTTCG
This sequence comes from uncultured Opitutales bacterium, assembly GCA_900548275.1. Taxonomy (GTDB): domain Bacteria; phylum Verrucomicrobiota; class Verrucomicrobiia; order Opitutales; family Intestinicryptomonadaceae; genus Merdousia. Next base: position 2,766 of record URJY01000032.1, read on the forward strand.
GTTCGGCGGCGAGAACTTTTTTGTAGGTCTTGAGGGCAACCGGCCACATTTCGGCGAGTGCCGCCGCGCGCGCTGGAACGGTCAGCGACGAAACCGGCCAGATTTTGCCCGTCGCCATAAACAGGCGGAAGACTGTCGACATTCCGTCGGGCGTTGCCGAGCCGAGCACGGCGCGCGCGTCGATGGACGAAAGCACGCGTTTTGCCAGTGTTTCGTCGAAAGATTTTTTGTCCCTGCCCGCGTAGAACAGGACGACGTTGAGGGCTTCGAGGTTGGTCTTCGCCATCTTTTCGAGCTTGGCGACGTACGGCTTGATGTCGTCGAAACGCTGCGTCATTATATACGCACTGCAAAGGAAGACGACCGATTTTTCGTCGCCGCCGTCGATTGCGCCCTTGTAGTAGAGCATTGCCCTGTCGAGGTCTTTCGAGAGCAGGCTGATTGTGCCGAGCGTGCGGAGCGCGCGGACATTCTTGGGGCTGACCTTCAGAAACGATTCGAGGGCGGACTTTGCTTTGGGGATGTCGCCGAAGCTGAGGTAGCAGAGCGCGACGGGCAGCAACTGGTCGGGCTTGTACGCCGAGGGGTTGGCTTCGTAGTCGCGCAGAAGCGCGGCGTTTACGTCTTTGTCGGCGAAGACTTCGCGCGGCTCGAAAAGCTCCGTCTTCGAAAAGTTCGCCTTGTCTTTGAGCAATGCGGGAGACGGTTTTTCAGCCGCAAACCCCGAAGCCGCGATTGTCGCCAGTGTCAATATTGCAAAAATTTTTTTCATTTTTTTCGTACGTTTTTAAGGAAGGAATGTGCCAGACCCAAGTTTGCCAGATTGGACTCTATTCTACGGTCTGCAAGCCATTTTTTAGGAAGATACGGAACGCTGCCGCCCGTGAAAACGGTCTTGCATTTCGCCGATTCGCCGCCGAAAAAGTCGCGCTCGATGTCGGCGATTATCCCGTCGGCGAGCTTGCAGAAGCCCTTAACGCAGCCGACGTGCATTGCCGAAACCGTGTTTTTGCCCACGCTCATATCGTAGTCGGCGTCGGCGGGATTTATCTTCGGCAACTGCGCCGCACGCTCGTTCAGGTAGTCGGTGAACGCGTGCATTCCGGGGGCGATTACCCCGCCCGCGTAGCGTCCGCGCGCGTCGACCAAGTCGATGGTTACGGCAGTGCCCATATCGACCGCGATATACGGCGGTTCGAAAAACAGCCCCGCGCCGACGGCGTCGGCAATTCTGTCCTGCCCCACCTGCTCGGGGAAGTCGGTATCTATTTCAATCGGCGAAGTCCCGCAGGTGAGCTGGAAGTTTTCCAGACCGCCGAAGACTTCGCGCAGTGCGTCGGAGTATTTCGGCACGACCGAGCACCAAGCAACGCGCCCCGATGTGCGGAGCGCGCGCATATCGTCGCCCGCGAATATTCGGGCGAAGTCGCCGCTCGGATAGTCGGCGGTCGAAAGCACGCGGTAGCGTCCCGCGCCGTACGAGACCGTTGCGCAATGCGTGTGCGTGTTGCCGATGTCTATTGTGAAAATTGTATCCATTGCCGCAATTTCGGCGCGATAGGGAAAGGCGGAAAACGACTTTCGGGCGAAGCAAACCCGCCGTCGGGTTGATGTCAAAAAAAAACGCACCGAATCCACTTGGGTGAAACGCGGCGCGTCAGAAATTATGCGGACTTCGGAACGCTACCTTCGGCGGGGGTTATAATGCCTCGGGGAACGCGCCAATCCAAAAATTAGTAGTCTTCGATGGAGATGAGACCCCAGAGGAACTGGGTTCTATCGCCCGAGGGCAATTCCATTCCGCAGGCATCGTCCGTACGGACAGTCATCGAAATGGGAGACGAGGGGGCATAGCAAGCGGGTTCGTAGGTGTAGAGACCGAAGAGCGTACTTTTCTGGTGCGCCGTAGTTTCGTCAGCTACATTGCAGCCCGAAAGAAGAGCCGCGCCCGCAAGCGACAAAGCAAGAAAAACTGAATTACGAAGTTTCATAAAAATCAATCTATGTTTTCGTTCGCTGAATGCAACTCATTTTTTTATTTTTTTTCGGAAACTTTTTTACCCGCGTTTGCATTTATATGGTAAAGTACTTTATCGGGGTGTCGAACACAGGGCATTTCCGACGGAATTTTTTCGAAAAAAAACAAACAACACATTTATAAATGCGATTCCTTAACTTCATAATTTTGTACGCCGCCGCGTGTGCCGCGGTGTCGGCGGCGGAAAGCAACGCCGCCCTGCTCTCGCCCAAGCTCGACGACTCGCCGCAGGGGCCGTTCTTTCTCGTGGACGAGACCCCCGCGAACGCAATCAAGATTCTCGAGGCTCTCTCGGGGCGCATTGCCATTGTCGCGCCCAACCTGCCCAACGTTAAGATAAACTTTTCGACGGAAGGCAAACTGAAGCGGTCGGAGGCGGTCGTCGCGTTCGAATCGCTGCTTGCAACAAACGGCGTTGCGCTCTCGCCGCTCGGCGAAAAGTTCTTCAAAGCCACCCCGCTTGCGGGCGCGGGCGCGCAGGCACCGAAACTTCTTGAGGAATCGCCCGCCGACTTGCCGCCGAGTCAGGCGTTGTACTCGAAACTGTACGAGCTGAAATTCGCCGACGCCGAAACGCTCGTGCCCGTCCTGCAAAAATTCGTCTCGCCCGAGGCTCTGGCGTCGCTCGCGCTCTTCCCGCAGAAAAATTCGTTCCTGCTTTCCGACACGCTCGTCAACCACCAGCGGCTCGAAAAAGTGCTGCGGAAAATCGATACGCCCGCGAGAATCAACGAGGACATCGGCGTTGTAATGCTCAAGAATATGTCGGCGGACGACCTCAAGCGGCGTTTCGCGTCGCTCAAAAGCGAAGTGCTCAGAAAATATTTCGACAAAACGACAATCGAAGCCGACGAACGCACAAACCAAGTGCTTATAGCAACGTCGCGCGGCAATCTAAAAAACATAACCGACATCATCGAAAAGCTCGACATCGACGCGCAGCCGCTTACGAACTCGGAAGTATTTTATATAAGACACGGCGAGGCCAAGGACATCGAAAGCGTTTTGAACAGCGTGGTCAAGGGGCAGAAGACGGCGGCGAAAAACGCGCAGTCGGCAAAGACCGCCGCGGTAAACGCCGCAAACCGAAACAACCGAATGGCGAACGCGGCAAACCGAAACACGGGCGCAAAAGCCCTGCCCACAAACCTCACCGCCGACCCCTCGGGCGCGTCATTGCAATTCTCCGACTACATCACGATTGTCGCCGACGAGCGCAGCAACTCGGTGGTCGCCTACGGCACGCCGACCGACCTCAAGCAGATTGCCGACCTCATCAGGAAAATCGACATCGTTCTGGCGCAGGTGAAAATCGACGTAATCATTACCGAAGTTACGCTGACCGACAACCAGACTTCGGGGCTTTCGTCGTTCGGGCTCGGCTACTCGCTGCTCGAAACCGACGGCAAAAAGGGATGGTCGGGCAGGACGGCGGTCGCGGCGATGGACGGCACGGAAACTTCGCCGTTCACGCTGTCGCTCGACGAATACGGCTTCAACAGCGTCTTCAGCGTGGCGTCGCAAAACAACAACATCAAGATTCTGTCCGCGCCGTCGATTGTTACAACCCACAACAAAAAGGCTACAATCAACGTATCCGAAACGCAGGCGTTGATTACGCAGACTACGTCGATTGAAACCACGAGCTATCCGCAGACCAAAAACACGGTCGAGTGGAAAGACATCGGCATAATCCTCGAAGTAAAGCCGCTCATCGGCGAAAACGGTCTTGTGCAGCTCGAGATAAAACAGACCGTGGAGTCGGTCGTGCGCACGCAGCTTATCAACGACGTAAGCCAGCCGATTATCGGCAAGCGCGAAGCCGAAAGCTTCGTCAGTGCGGCAAGCGGCGAAACCGTGATTCTTGCGGGTCTGCAACAGACAAAAACGAACAGAACAGACGGCGAGGTTTTCCTGCTCTCCGACATCCCCCTTGTGGGCGAGTGGTTCAAGCCGCAGTCCGAAAAAACCGAGCGCACGGAACTGATAATTTTCATCCGCCCGACAATGGTCAAAAGCCGTCCCTACGCCGAAATGCTGAAGGAAAACAAAGTAGGATCCGACAAGACCACAAAGGAGGTCGAACGCTATTTCGAAACGGGAAAATTCCACGATCCGCAAAACGAGACAATGGGCGCGGAAAACAGAGGATTCAGCTCGTTCGAAAAAACCGTTCTGCCGAAACCGCCCACCGAAACGGAAAACGAAGCGGAGAATGTCGGGCAGACAAAGGCGGACGAATCGGCGGAAACCGACAAGCCCGCAAAACGCAAACAAACTCGGGTCGGCGGAAGATAGGGCTGCGATGAATTTTTCAAGACACATTGCGAACTTTCGCCTTGCCGCGTGCATAACGCTTTGCGCGGGCGCGTTCGCGGGCGAAGCCAAGCCCGAAAACACCGCGCAGGCGGAGCAGTCCAAGCAGGAGGCGGCGGCTGAAAAATACGGCGAAACGCTTGCGAGGCTTTTCGAAAAAAATCCGTTCGGCTCGAAGTCCGCGGACGGCGCGAAGCGTAATGTGTACACGCAGGCGGCGGGCGGCGCGCAGAAATCGGCACTCGAATTGCGCTCTATTTACTGCGTGGACGGCAGGTGGTTTTTCTGCGTCTTCGACTCGACGGCGAAGCTTTCGTACACGCTTGAACTGCGCGGGAAAATCACGGAGAAAGTCCCCTACTGCGTCGATTTCTACGACGACGAAACGAACAGCATAAGCATATCGGGGAATCTCGAATCGGCAACGCTCACGCTCAAAACGCCCGACGCTCCGACGGGGGCAGCCCCCCAAGCCGCGCCGCTCCCGCAGACCGTTCCGAATGCGAAAACGGCGGCAAAGCCGAAGACGAAACTCAAGCCGAAAAACTAAAATGACCGACGCAAACACATTTTCGAAGAAATCGGCGGAATTGTTCGCGGACGTTTTGCAGCCGGCGGACTTGGACGAGCTTGCCTCGCTTCCCGCGCCGCGCCGCGCGCTTTTCGTGTTGCAGCGTTCGCAGCTTACCGAAAGCGAAATAGCAAAAAGGCTCGCAAAATTTTCGAATCTCGAAACGGTCGCGGAAATTTCCCTCGCGAAAAATCCGACCGAAATTCTGCCGATGCGCATAATCAACGAATACGAATGTCTGCCGTGTTCCGACGGCAGGCTTGCGGTCTCGTGGCCGCCGTCCGCCGATATGTCGGCGTGGATTTCCGCGCTGACGGGAAGGCGTCCGAACTGGGCGGTTGCCCCCGCAAACGCCGTCGCAAAAGCGTTTGCCGACACTTTCGGCGTGGGTGCGGAAAGCCTCGAGGGCGGCAACGCCGAGGACTTCTCCGACGCCGTCGAAGCCGACGCGCGCGAAGACGAAAACGCCGCCATAATCAAATTCGTAAACGAGCTTGTCGCCCGCGCCGTCAACGACCGCGCAACCGACATCCACATAGAGCCGCAAAAGCATTCGCTCAACATCAGACTGCGCATCGACGGCAACCTTGTTCCGCTCAAGCTGCCCGAAAATCTGGCGCGCTTCAAGGATGCGGTGGTGTCGCGCATAAAGATTATGGCGCGGCTGAACATCTCGGAAAAACGCCGCCCGCAGGACGGCAGAATAACTTTCGCGAGCCGCAACGGCGACGAAATCGACATCCGCGTATCGAGCCTGCCGACGCTCTTCGGCGAAAGCGTGTCGCTGCGCCTGCTCTCGCAAAAATCGCAGTCGGTTACAATCGACGACTTGGGCTTCCTGCCCGACGATGCGGCGAAAATCGCAGCCCCGCTCGCGCGCCCCTACGGAATCATACTCGTTACGGGCCCGACCGGCTCGGGCAAATCGACAACGCTCACGGCGTTCATCCGCAGGCTGCGCTCGCCCGAAATCAGAATCGTTACGGTCGAAGACCCCGTCGAATACGAAGTCGAGGGCGTCAATCAGACGCAGGTACACCCCGAAATCGGGCTGACGTTCTCGTCGGTTCTGCGCTCGGTTCTGCGCCAAGACCCCGACGTAATTATGGTCGGCGAAATCCGCGACAGGGAGACCGCCGACATCGCCGTACGCGCCTCGCTGACGGGGCACCTTGTGCTCAGCACGCTCCACACGAACGACGCTGCGGGCGCACTCACACGCCTTGTCGATATGGGAATCGAGCCGTTCCTCATCGCATCGTCGGTCGAAATGATTCTCGCGCAAAGGCTGGTGCGCAGGCTCTGCGGCTGCGCGGTGCGCGCCGAAATAAAGGCGGAGAGCCTCGAAAAAAATCTCGCCGCGCTTGGGCTGCCCGCATCGGAATCGCGTTTTGCCGAACTCGTAAAAGCTCCGCACGGCTGCGACAAATGCAGGGGCATAGGCTATTTCGGCAGAACGGGAATTTTCGAAGTGCTCGTCGCCGACGACGAAATACACTCGATGATTGTCGAACGCGCCCCCGCGATGGAGATAGCAAAAACCGCGCGAGCAAAGGGTATGCGCACGCTCTGCGGTTGCGGATGGGAGCTTGTCAAACGCGGCGCGACATCGCTCGAGGAAATAATGTACTACGCAAACCCGACGGAATCGGAAAATGGCGCAATTTAAATACAGGGCAAGCGACGCATTCGGAAAAATCGCCGAAGGCTCGATTGACGCGCCGAACGCAAAGGCGGCGGCGGAATCGCTTGCGGCGACGGGGCTTATCGTGCTCTCTATAAATACTGCCGGCAACGGGGCAAACGGCGAAACCGAAGTTCGGCAGACCGCAAAAAAAGCGGGCGGCGAGAAGGTCGCCCTCGCCCTTGTGAAAAAACTTTCGCAGCTTTGCGGCAGGGGCGGAATGCCCGTGGGCGACGCGCTGAAATCGCTTGCGGCGCGGTCGCTCGACCCGAAGATAAAATCGCTCGCGCGCGAGTTGTACGCCGATTTGAGCGAGGGCAAAACGCTCGCCGCGGCTATGCGCAAATTCCCCGACACGTTCGACGCGTCGGCGACCCATCTTGTGGAGGCGGGCGAATCGACGGCGAACTTGGGCTTCGTTTTCGACAACATAGTAGCCTACATACTCGAGCGCAGAAAGCTGCGGGCGGCGATTTTTTCGGCGTTGGCGTATCCCGTCTTCCTCTGCGTTCTGGCGGCGGGCGTCGTGATGTTATTCCTGTTTTTTATGCTCCCGAAAATCGAATCGATGATGGCGAATATGGGGGCGGAGAAAAATTTTCCGATTAGGATGATGGAGTTCATAGGCGACGCGCTCGTCTTCGGCGCGCCCGCAATCGCGGCTTTCGCGGCGTTGTGCGCGGCGGCGGTTGCGCTCCTCAGAAACTCCGAAAGCGGCGCGAGAAAATGCGACGGCGCGATGCTGAAAATGCCGATTGTCGGCGGAATTTTGCGCGACGCCGACATCTGCCGCTTCGCGAATCTCTCCGCCACGCTCTCGGCTTCGGGCGTGAATGCGACCGAGACTTTCAGGCTCGCCGAGAAGTCGATTTCGAACCGCGAGCTGCGCGCCCGCTTCAGGCTTTTCAGAACCGCCGTAAACGACGGCGCGCCCGTGTCCGCCGCCCTCCACAAATTCGGACTGCTCGACGACGAGGACATCGACGTTGTGTCCGTCGGCGAGCGCACGGGCAGTCTTGTCGAGGCGTTTTCGGAACTTTCTGCGGCGCATTCCGAGACGCTGAAAAAGCGCATTTCTACCGCGACAACCGCGCTCGGCGGCGCGGCTTTGGGAACGGCTTTTCTACTTGTATTTGTGTTCGCTTCGGGTATAGTTCTGAGCATACTTAGTTTAAGCCAGAGCATCGGAGCAAAATGAGGAACGGAAAAATCAGAAACAGCGAATCGGGCGTATTCTTCGGAATACTCACGAGGTATTTCGACGAAAAAAAAGGCGCGTGGCGGTTTGCGCTCAATTTCAAAATGCTCGCGTTGGTGCTTGTCGGAACGGCGGCGTTCCTGTGGATTGCCGCGGCGGTCGCGGTTTTCTGCGGATTTAAATACCTCAGAAAATACGAGAACATATCATTTCTCGAAGTGCTGCAAATGCCGTTTGCAACCGACAGGTACCGCATCGAAATGGGTGAATCGCAGATTGCGGCGGGTCGCGAGTGCCTGAAAAAGGGAGACTATCAGGGCGCGTTTATGAATATGGCTGGCGGCGTTGCGCGTTCGCCCGACAATCTCGAAGGGCGCGTGTTCCTCGCCCAGATGTATCAAATGCTTTTGCGCGACTCCGAACGGGCGGCGGAAACGCTCGACTTCAAAATAGCAAAGGCGTTCGACGCAAAAGATAAAACCTATCTGAAATTGTCAATTTCCATTTTCGCACTGTCCAACGACTACCGAAAGAAGGCTGCCATGCTCGCGGCGCGGTGTGCCGATTCGGGAGTGTTGTCGCCCGAAGAAACTTTCGAGGCGGTCGCCGCGCCTTTCAGGATGTTCTCCGCCGACAGACGCTTCGACACCGCCTCCGATTTCGCCTCCGAACTGCTCGAGTTCGCAAAGGATAAAAAGTTCAGAAAGCTGGTGGCGCAGAACGGCGCAATCGCGATGATTTCAAATTGCGAAAACCAGCGCGCAATCGACACTCTGAAAAAAGCCGAAATATATTCGGGCGAGGTTTTGGTGCTCGCAACCGCCGCCGATATGATAGACAGCGGGCGCGAAATTTCCGCGCTCAAGCTCATCAATGTTGCGCTGAAATCCGCTCCGAACAAGGCGGCGTGCTACGAGGTTCTCGCGCGGATATGCGACGATTTCGGCGACGAAGCGGGGGCGAAAAACGCCAAGAAGTTCGCGCGGCTGACTTCGGGCAACATCGCCGAAGCCGAGCTGCTTTCAATCGAATCGAAATCGGGTAGCGACGCGCTCGAGGCCGCGAAAAAATTCGCAAAAAACAATCCCGACAAAATCCAGAATCTGGCTCTCGCGGCAACGCGCAACGGCAATGCCGACATCATCGACTTCTGCCTCGAACGGAAGCAGCCGCCGCACACCGAGTTTACGCTCAAACTGGCGAAAGCGGAAGTCTACATCGCAAAGGGCAACCCGAACGACGCGCTTGCGGCTCTCGATTCCGCGCGGTTCACCGACTTCGCGAAGTACCGCGTCAAATCGCGCGACCTCTTTACGGGCTACGAGATTGCGATAAATGCGCTCTCGGGCAAAAATGTTTCGGAACAAATCGAGACCTACATCAACGCCGCGCAACGACAGCCCGCGGAGGTTTCATCGCTGATAACTCTGCTGCGCCGTTCGAAGCTCCACGAGCAGGCTCTCTTCGCCGCCGAAAAGGGTCTTTCGCGATTCCCGAAAAATCCGAAAATCGCAGCCTCCTACTGCGACTGCGCCGCCGATGCCAACGACCTCAACGCCCTCGCGATCGCGGCGGACAAATACCAAATCAAACTCCCCGTAAAATATGCCGCGGCACTCGGCGGCTATGTACTTTCGGACAAAAACATTTTTATGGACGAAGCCAAAATAAAAGTGCTCGCAAAAAAGGCCGACATCGCAAAACAGAAAATAACACAATACAAAAATATATACGGCAATTTTTAAGCAAAGAAGAAGACCTCTGGCAGATTGCAGCCCGCCCGAAGTCGGAACCCGGTTCTTTCTTGTGATGTTGCGCTCGATTTTTGCTCTTGACTATTCCAGCGCAAATTTTAAACTCCGTTTTATATGAAAAAGATGTTTATATATGGAATGGCGTTGGGGTTGTTGATCGTGGGTGTTGCCGTAAACGCGGAAACAAAACTCGTAACCTACCCCGCACCGCAGTCGGAAAAAATCTATCAGAGCACCTACTCTGTGTATGTGAACGACAGGAAGTTGGACATATATAAGGCATTGTCGCCCAAGTTTATGGGCGGCGAATATTATTTCTGTTACTTCGATTTCGAAGGAGAAGTAAACGTAGAGGTAAAATCTACAGTTAAATTTACAAAGCGCGTTAGCTACACATGTACCCCCAAAGAAAAGGCGGAAGCCGACAAAATCTATGTCGGCGAACTGCTTCCAGACGTTTTTAAAAATGTCAAAAAGGAAAAATACGCGATGTCGTTCACTGCGGACAAGCCGTTCAAAGCGATAGTATTACGCACAGAACGAGAAATGCCGCTTGTGATTTTCGGCAATCCCATTGAAAAAGACGCCCCCAAAGCAGGCAGCAAGGATATTGTCTATTTCGGCCCCGGAGTTCACTACGTGGATGGGGAAATTTCATTGAAGCAAAATCAGACGCTTTACATTGCCGGCGGAGCGGTTGTCAAAGGCAGCGTTTTCGCAAGCGGCGACAATATTACAATCAGGGGGCGCGGCATAATCTCCACAGACAACAGAGCGCGGGAGTCGAGAGTGCGGGATTCGAGCGATTGCGTGAGTTTCGAAAAAGGGAAAAATCTTAAAGTGGAAGGAGTCATAATAAAAGACCCCATAGGCTGGACACTCGTATTCCGAAACTGCGAAAATGTAACTATCGACAATCTTAAAATCTGCGCAAGCAGAATGATTAACGACGATGCGATAGACATCTGCAACACTTCAAACGTAAAAATCACCGACACCTTTGCGCGCGCACAAGACGATATTATCGCTATAAAAGGTCATTACAAAAGCGGCATACGATTCGGGCTCAAACGCTACAAAGACTTGGAACACCGCAACAACAACCTACCCTGCAATAACATAACAATCGATAACTGCATTTTCTGGACGGACTCGGCGAACACCTTCCGCATCGGCTACGAATGTTATGCGCCCGAATTCAGGGGCTTGAAATGCACAAATCTTTATGTGCCGTTTTATGCCGACCGCCCCTCAAAGTTCGAAGACTATTGGGTTAAGGCGGTTTTCCTGTTGCAACCCGCCGAAGGCATGACGATTTCGGATATGCATTTTGAAAATATAGTTGTGCGTTCCAACGGTTCCGACAATCACCTGATTTTTGCCGAACCCCGCATCGTCTCTTCCGGCGCGGTTCGCGACAAAGGCATAGCGGGCGAGTACGGCAGAATCGAAAACTGCTCTTTCAAAAACATAAAGGTTGTAGGACAAAAAGGCACGTTCGACGGAGCGATTTTCGTGCGCGGCAGAGACGCCGACCACAAAGTCAAAAACGTAACGGTTGAAAATGTCGAGTATTTCGGCAAACCTATTACCGACAAATCACCCAATGTCCACATAGGCGGATTCACCGATTCGGTTTTAATCAAATAGCGCGAATAGACTCGTTCAATCAAAAGGCATCCGCCGAAGAAGCAACGGGTACGCGCCTGCGCCCTCCTGCAAGTCGCGGCAAATAAAAGACAACCGAATAGACAAATTGGCGTTTTACACAAGTAAAACGCCAATCGTTTGTCGGTTAGTCTGAAAGTTCTCGGCAATCCGCCTACTTCGTACAATCGACGATTTTGCCTGCGACCGCCGCGTGCGCAACCATCAACGGACTCATCAGAACCGTGCGACCCGTGGGGCTGCCTTGTCTGCCTTTGAAATTGCGGTTCGACGTGGAAGCGCAAAGTTGGTCGCCCACGAGCTTGTCGTCGTTCATCGCAAGGCACATCGAGCAGCCCGCCTGTCTCCACTGGAAGCCAGCTTCCGTGAAAATTTTGTCCAAGCCCTTTTCGCGCGCGATTGCGTCCACAATCTGCGACCCCGGGACAGCCAGAGCCTTTACGCCCGCCGCAACTTTCCTGCCCTTGAGGTATTCCGCCGCCGCTTCGAAGTCGGACAGTCTGCCGTTCGTACACGAGCCGATGAACGCAACGTCGATTTTCGTGCCCGCAATCGGAGTGTTGGGCTGAAGTTTCATATAGACGAGCGCGTCTTTTGCGTCCTTGCGTTGCGTGGGGTCTGCAATCGTTTCGGGGTCGGGAATGTTTTCGTCGATGAAAACCGCCTGTGCGGGGTTCACGCCCCAAGTTACCGTGGGACGGATTTCCGAACCGTCGAAGTTGACCACGTCGTCGTACTGGCAGCCCTCGTCGGATGCTATCGTTTTCCAGTACTCGACGGCTTTGTCGAAGTCTTCGCCCTTCGGTGCGTACGGGCGGCCTTTGAGATATTCGAAAGTCTTTTCGTCGGGATTGATGTAGCCGATACGCGCGCCGCCTTCGATTGCCATATTGCAGACGGTCATTCTGCCTTCCATCGACATATCGTCGAAGACTTTTCCGCCGAATTCGTACGCGAAGCCGATACCGCCGTTTACGCCGAGTTTGCGGATGATGTGAAGCGCGACGTCTTTCGGGGTAACGCCGTCGTGCAGTTTGCCGTTGACGTTTACGCGGCGGACTTTGAGCTTCTTAAACGAAAGCGTCTGGGTTGCGAGCACGTTGCGCACTTGGCTTGTACCGATACCGAATGCGATTGCGCCGAATGCGCCGTGGGTCGCCGTGTGAGAGTCTCCGCAGGCGACCGTCATTCCGGGGTGGATAAGCCCCTGCTCGGGCATTACAACGTGGATTACGCCCTGTTTGCCCGTCGTAGAATCGAAAAATGTTATGCCGTTGTCGGCGCAGTTTTTGCGGATTGCCGTGAGCATTTCGTAAGCCATTGCGCTCTTGTACGGCTCGGTGCGGTCGTCCGTGGGGATGATGTGGTCGACTGTTGCGTATGTGCGCGACGGATATTTTACGGGAAGTTTGAGCGTGCGGAGCATACCGAACGCCTGCGGGCTTGTTACTTCGTGGAGAAGGTGCGTGCCTACGAGCAGTTGAGTGGAGCCGTCGGGCAGTTCCCTTACGGCGTGTTTTTCCCAGACTTTTTCAAAAAGCGTCTTTTTCATAATTGCTGTTGTATGTTAAAATATTCGTCGTGCCGCGCGGAAAGCGGCGCGGATTTCCCCCGCGGTGCGGCGCGTTGCCGCCGTTCGATTGAAGAGAAAACCCGCCTGTTGTCGGGCGGGTTCTTCCTCGGTTTGCGGAAATTCCGCCTGTAAAAAACACATTCGGGGAAGGCGTCCGCCCCCGCCGAATGCGGTTCGAAAATTAGTCTACGAGCGAGCCGTCGAGGTCTTCGTTCGAGTAGACGTTCTGCACGTCTTCGAGGTCGTCGAGCGCGTCGGTAAGCTTTACGATTTTCTTGGCAAGTTCGGGGTCTGTGATGACCGTTTCCGAATTGGGAATCCAAGCGATTTCGGAGTCTTCCGTTTCGATGCCCGCCTTTTCGAGTGCTTCGCCGACCGCATTGAATGCGGGAACGGGGCAGAGAACTTCGAAGAAGTCGCCGTTATTGCGGATGTCTTCAGCTCCCGCGTCGAGAACTACGTCCATAAGGGCGTCTTCGGTCGTCTTTTCGGTGCTGATGATGAACTGACCCTGTTTCGTGAAGTTGAACTGGAGAGCTCCGGGGGTTGCGAGGTTGCCGCCGTTCTTTGTGAACGTGCTGCGCACGTCGCTTGCCGCGCGGTTCTTGTTGTCGGTCGTAACTTCAACGATAATGCCGATGCCGCCGGGGCCGTAGCCTTCGTAAATGAGCTGTTCGTAAACCACGCCGGGGAGTTCGCCCGTTCCCTTTTTGATTGCCCTATCGACGTTGTCGGCGGGCATATTGGCAGCCTTCGCCTTTTGCAAAAGCATACGCAAACGCGCGTTTGTTGTGGGATCGCCGCCGCCGTCTTTCGCGGCGAGGGTAAGGTCTTTACTCAGCGAGCTGAAGATTTTGCCTCTTTTTGCGTCGACCGCAGCCTTGTGTCTTTTAGTTGTTGCCCATTTACTATGACCGGACATTTGTTTCTTTCTCCTGTTGGTTTAGAGTGTTATAATCAAATCACATTGCTACTCTTGAAAGGGTTTGAATTAAGCCCTATGGCGTTCCCCTTTTCAAGCATTTTTTATCGTTTCTTGGGGGTCGAGCGTCCGCCGGGGTTCTTCTTGCGCTTTTCGTAGAGAGTCCCCTTGAGGCGTTCCTCCTTGAGCTTTTCCTTTGCCTTGCGCGCGTCTTCGGCGGCGATTCTGAGGCGTTCCTTGAGCGGAAGCTTTGCGAAATCCTCGCCGCGCTTTTCCTGCGCCGCCTGCGCCTGCTCCATCGCCATCTGCATTTTCTGCATAAACGACGGCTTTGTGCGCTTCTTCAGAACGACCTTGTCTTTGCCCATTCTGATAATCAACGCCTGCAGGATTCCGAGCAGACTCTGGACAAGCCAGTAAAGCACCAAGCCCGACGGGAACGTGTAGAAGAAAAGCAACATCACAACGGGCATAAGCTTGAACATCATCGCCTGAGTCTTGTCGGTAGACGGCGTGGGATTGAGGTGCATCTGGATGAATGTTACAAGCGCGTTGACAAGCGGCAGAACGTGGAGCGGAATGCCGAAGACGCTCGGAATGCTTTCGATTGTGTCGGGCAGCGAGAGGTCTTTTACCCACATAAAGTGGGCGAAGCGGATTTCGCACGAGGTCTGGAGCATATAGTACAGACCGATGAAAATCGGGATTTGGATGAAAATCGGCAGACAGCCTGCGAGCGGATTGATTCCGTATTCGGAGTAGATTTTCATCGTCTCCTGCTGAACGCGCTTGGGGTCGTCCTTGTATTTTTCGCGGATTGCCTTGACGGGCTCCTGTATCTTCGCCATCCGCTGCGCCGACTTGATTTGAACCGACGTAAGCGGCCACAGAATCAGGCGGACGATGAGCGTGAGAATGATTATCGACCAACCCCAGCTCCAATCGGGCGAGACCGTTTCTACCCAAGAGTTAATCCAGACGAGCAGGCGCGAAAGCGGACGGCTGACGAAACCGAACCATCCGTAGTTCATAACCTCCTCCTGCCCCGCGCCGAGCGAGGCGAGCGTGTCGAGCTCTTTCGGACCGACGTAGTATGTGCCCGAAATTTCCCACGACTGCCCCGCCGCAATCGATTCCGCCGCAAACCCCATAAAGCCCGCGACCGAATTTTTCATATACTTGTTGTCGGTCTTGAAACCCGTCTTGAGCGGAATGGCAAAGCCCGCGTTCGACGTTTTGCCCTCGGGCGTGAAGACCGCCGCAAAGAACTGGTTTTTCACCGAACCCCAAGTGGAGTCGGGCGCGGAGATTTTCTCGAAAATGCGCGCCTGCGTTGCGCCGATTCCCAAGAAGCCCGAACTGTCGATGAACGAGCTCGACCGCGCGAAGTGCGCGCTGCCGTTGTAAAGCAGGAACGCCAGATTCGAACCGTATACGTCGCTTTCCGTGGGCGGCACCGCGCCGAGGCACATATAGACTTCGCGCAACGAAAGCGGCTTGTCGGAAAGGTTTTCAATCTTCGTCTTTGCGAAAATCGTGTACTTTGTGAACTCGAGCTTGTCGGCTTTTACAAGCGCGTACGTGCGCGAAATGCGCATCTTGCCCGCGTCGACATATTCGTACGAAACGGTGTCGCCCGACTTCGCCTCGAGCCTGAACGGGTTGAGGAAAGGCTGCGGAAGTTCGCCCGACGGGTCGAAGAACGCAAGGCTCAGCGCGGGATACGCCCCGCTTACGTCGTTGAACGAAAACGGCGCGTCGGAACCCTGCCTGTCGGCGTACTTGAGAACTTTTACGTCGGCGATTGCCCCGCCCTTGTTGGTGAATTTCACCGAAATATTCTCGTTGCCGAGGTCGCAGAACTGTTCCTTTACATTCGCGTCGGTCGATTTCAGGGGGAACGCCGAGCGAACCTGTTCCGCACTCTTCTGCGATTCGGGCATTGCGGCAACCTTCGCCGCCTCCGCCTGTCGGGCGCGCGCAACAGCCGCGTCCTTCGTGGTGGAATCGTACATAAAGTAGAATGCCGCAATTATCAGCAGCACCCCGATGATTGTGTTCTTCTTGTCCATCGTTATAAAAATGAAAGAATACTAATTATCGAACGGCGCGGTCTCGTCAACTTTGTTTTGCGAAAATAGTTTGCGCCACGAAAACTCGCGCGGAACGTAGTCGAGCCCGCCCTCGCAAAACGGATTGCACCGCAAAATGCGGCATGCGCCCATCAAAATACCCTTGAACGCGCCGTGACGCGAGATTGCAATAAGAGTGTATTCCGAGCAGGTCGGATAAAACCGACAACCGCTGTCGGGCAGCAAATGCAGAATCGGCGAAATCGCCAGTTGGTAGAACCTGACGGCAAGCCAACACGGGGCGGACAGCAGCCCGCGCGGCATTCTACTTTCGGTCTTGCGCATCCGACAGAATCTTTTGGGCGGCGCGGGCGAATTTTTCACGCAGCCGACCGTAGTCGAATTTTGAAAAGCCCCTGCGGACGAACACGAGAATGTCGCACGAAACGGGGAACGACGGGGCACAATCGCGGAAGACGGCGCGCAAAACCCTGCGCGCCCTGTTGCGTTCCACTGCACAGCCCACCCTTTTGCTTGTGATAAGCCCGAGACGCGAAACCGAATTTTCGGGACGCGGCAGGCAATAAAAAACGAAGGCGGAACAATCCGCCTTCTTAGAGTGTTGTTTTAAATAAGCAAAATCCTTGGCGAGCCGTACCCTGTTTTCTTTTCCGAAACGCACGACCGCAAAGGAATTTATTTCGTTACAAGACGCTTGCGACCCTTTTGTCTGCGGGCTGCAATGACGGCTTTGCCGCCGCGTGTTTTGTTTCTGGCGCGCCAACCGCAACGGCGGGCGCGTTTAAGCTTCGAGGGATTGTATGTAGGATTCATCGTTGTGTCTCTTCTAAAATTATTAAAGTATGGGTATGAAATTCGATTTTCCGATTCTGTCAACACAAATATTGCATCTAAAAAAAACAAAACAAAGCCGAGCAATATTCTGTTGCATATTGCGGAAGTTTTTTACGATAATTGCGAGCGATGAAACACAATATTCCACACTCCAGAAGGGGCGGTTGCCTCTTTAAATTGGTCAAACTTTTTGTGCTTGTCGCGGTCGTGCTCGGCGTTGCGCTCTACTTCGCACGCGGACTTGTAGCCGACTATGCGCTCAAAACCTTGACTTCGGGAACGGGAATCGAGGCGGGAATATCTTCGGTTTCGGTCGATGTGCGCGAACAAAAAGTTCAGGTCTCCGATTTCTTCATCACAAATCCTCCCAATTTCGAAAAATGCAATGCGTTGGCGTTCAAAACGGTTCTCATCGACGCCGACATTACAGCCGCCGACGCGCTCTCGAAAAAGCTCGTCGTCGTCGACGAAGTGCGAATCGAGGGGCTTTCGATGAATCTCGAGGTCAAGACGGAAAAGGGAATATCGGGCTTGATTAGTTCGCCGAAGTCGAACCTCACCGAAATCAAAAGCATTTTCGAAAACAAATTCGGCTTGAACGGCGACAAAAAAAATCAAACGCAAACCGCGAAATCGGATTCGGGCGAGTGGAAATTCATTATCCGCAAAATCGTCTTCGCACAGGGCACGATTGACGGTTCGCTCAACAACCGCAAACTGAAAATTACAATGCCGTCTTTCGAACTGACAAATCTGGGCGTTTCGCAAGGCGGCGAAACGGTCGGCGAACTCGTCTCCGACATAACGAACCAACTGGCGGTCATAGGAACAGCCGCACTCCTGCAAGACGCAGTGAAAGGCGGAATCGAAGCGGGCGGCGACGGCGCAAACGACGCACTGAAAGGCGCAGGCAAAGCCGTCGAAAACACGCTGAAGAATCTGTTCAAATAACAAAGCGACGAACCGAGCCGTTAAATAGTAAACGAATTTCGGCGTTTGATTATAGACGCCGAAAGAACAACAAAAAGGGTTTGCCGGAGAAGCGGGCAAACCCTTTTTGCTTGATTGGTGTCGTGTTGCAAATCGCCAAATATTCACAGCACACCTGACGTACACGCGCGAAGTCTGAGAAGTGAGTTCGAAAAAAATTCGGGCGTTCGCAGAGAAAAACAAAACTTATCCCCACAAACGCCCTAAAAAAACTTCTGCGCGCCAGCGCAGTAATTTTAAGAACGTTAGAGTGCCGTTCAGTCGGTGGCTTTGCGAATGGCTCAGGGTTCGCAGCGTACTTGGCGTACGCGCGAAGTCTGAGAAGTGAGTTCGAAAAAAATTCGGGCGTTCGCAGGAAAAAACAAAACTTATCCCCGCAAACGCCCTGAAAAATTTACGCGCTCCAGCGCACACTATTTAGGCACGTTGCTCCGAAAGGGGGCTTAACCGTCGCCCCCTTTGCCGCCTTTGACAAGCAAAGGTCGGCAATCCCCTCCCAATCGCACAATGTTTTGCAAGCTTAGCTACTTTCATAAGGGTGGCTTTGCAAACTGTACAGGGCGCAGCGCGTACTTGAGTACGTGCGCGGTCTGTACAGTTTGTGAAACGCCCTTAGGGAAGTGCTTTCACGTGCCGTATAAGGAAGACAGCACCCTTTTCGGGTATAGATATTTCGTCGCCTTCTTTATACGTTTTTCCGCTTATCGCGTCCCTGTACTCGCCCTTCAAGTTCAGTTTGAATTGAACCGCGTACTTCGGGAAAATACCGACATAGCGCGAATCGCCGTAAACCGTGCAGTACTCGGGCGCGACAAAATCGACCTTTGCGGATTCCGCAATCTTGCGCAGCTTTTCGGGAGTAAGGAACGGAACGCCGCAAATGTAGTGCGTTTTGTCGCCGATTTTCTTCGAGACAAGCGCAACGCCGTCGAGCCCGTCGGCGTATTTCGCCAGAACCTTTACGCCCTTGCCCTCTTCGATTTTGAAGACTGGATAGCCCCTTTTCTTGGCGGTTGCGCCGATGCCTTCGGCGAAATTGCGCGTTGCGTTGATTGTGCCCTCGAAGTCGCCGACGCCGACAATCGAGAATTTTTCGGGCACGTCCTCGACGGGGGTCATTTTCACGCCCGTAAGTTTGCGCGAATTTTCCATATCGAAGCCGTTTGGCGGACGAACCCCCGCGGCGTAGTTCCAGACAACCGCCGCGCCCTCGGGCAGACGCTTTTCGATTTTACGCCACATTTTCGGGGTCATCGCCACGGGATTTGCGAAGAACACCACTTTGTAGTTCGACAAATCCACGTCCTTCAAGTCGGAGAGTCTGTAGTGTTCGACCTGCGCGCCGACGAGGTTTATGTCGGGATAGGTCTGGCGCAAAAGGTCGTCGTGCAGGCGGGCGTTCGGACGCATTGCAAGGAATGCGCGCTCGTCGGTGACGTAAAGGATTTGGGCGGAACGCTTGCCGCTTTTGTCGGCGCGGATGGGCGCGATTTCCTTTTCGATTTTCGTGACTTCGGCGAGAACGTCGGGCGTTGTGTACCAGTCGCCCTTCAAGTCCATCCACCAGAAACCTGCGCCAATCGACAGGTCTTTGGCGACTTCGCGCCACATTACGGTGCGCGTCTGCGACATGCTGTCGGACGAGAGGTTCGACATATCGCCCTTCTTGTAGGTGTGCGGCGGGTTGTCGAGCTCGTCGATGTAGAGTTTTTTGCGCGAGATGGACATTGCCGCGTTTTGGTAGCCCCCGGGGTCGCCCGCGAGGTTGCGCTCGTAGGCTTTGGGCGCGCAGATGAAGTCGATATTTTCGCTCGCCAGAAGCTGGTTGTAGGCGAGGTGTCCGAGGTAGCCCGAGCGCGGAACGTTCATATAGTACCCGTAGAACGCGCCGACCGCCTTGCCGCCGCTCGCGTCTTTTGCGACTTTGCCGAACGAGTCGAGTGCGGTCGCCGTGCAATGGCTGAAGAAGTCTTCGATGTCCATGCAAAGCTGTGCGTCGGGCGAGTCGCGGAAGAAGTCGGCGGTGTTTTGCCAGAGGCTTTCCCTGCGTTCGGTCGACGGCATTTCGACGTTTTCGCGCGAAAGGTTGGGCTGGTTCCACGCCTTTGCAAGTGCCTCGTGCGAGCCGTATTTCTCCAAGCCCCAGTCGTAGAATCTGCGGCTGAACGCCTTGCCGTTGTCGCCCATATTGTAGCGCGTGCGGTCTTCCTCCCATCCGCGCCAGTTGGCGCACTCGCCCGCCACGCCGAATGCGATGTGGTAGCCGATGATTCTGTCGGCGTATTTCGATTTTTCAACGTGTTCGATGAATTTGCGCAGTGCGATGCTCGCGTCGGCAACCCATTTTTTCGACGCGAAGCTTTGCAAGCCAACCTTGAATTTCGGTCTGATTCCGTGGAAGTCGAATTCGCCCTTGTTGTAGAGGTCGGTGATTTCGGCGTTTGTGAGTTTGAAGGGGTAGAATACCGTCGCCTCTTCGGGGTTTTTCGCGCACCAAGTCGGCGGAACGTTGAGTTTCACGCGCGGCATATAATATGCGTTCGGCGCGTTTTTGAAAATCGCTTCGAGCGACTTGTCGGTTTCGGTATAGTCGAAGAGGTCGTTGCCGAGCCAGCCCGTCGAAATGTTCGTCGTCATAATTTTGACGCCCGCATTCGACATCAGTTTGACGTAGTTTTCGGTCTTTGCGTCGGTCTGCGTTATCATCGCCGCTTTGCCCGATTTCAGCGCGGCGGGCGGATCGCACGGCCAACCGAGTTTACACCAGAACATCGAGTTGTTCACGACGACATCTTTGAATTTTTCGACATCCCATTTTGCCGCATTTTCAGCCGCGCAGGCAAACTGCGCCGCAACCGATGCAAGCGCGATATATATCAATCTCTTTCTCATTCAATTCCTTAATGCTATGTTAACAGATGTGCAGATGACACAAGGGAAAATAAAAAACAAAAAAAACGCAAACATTCAACAAAAAAACGAGGGCTGCAGCAAAGGCGAAGCCCTTGACGCCCGAACTCCGTTCGGGAGTTGTGATACTGCGGCGCGGCTATAGCCGTGCCTTTTGTGGATAAGTTCGCATTGCCTACGGCAATGGCTTTGTTGATTCGAACTTATTTTGGTAAATTTCGAAACCTGTTTTTTTAATGAAAAATGAATAATGAATTGCGCCGTACATTTATAACGGCGCAAGA
>URJY01000033.1 GCA_900548275.1 uncultured Opitutales bacterium
CAATGGCGTGCAGGCTCCAGCCTGCCCAATGCGGAAGAAGCAGGAAAGGCGCGGCTATAGCCGCGCCGAGTACACACAGATATAAAAAATTGTCTTTTTTGGGGTAGTCTCCACAGGAGCGATTACCGCAGGTAATGCGGGTGAAACGGGAAAGCGGCAACTATAGTTGCCGCGTATAAAAACAGATATAAAAAACACAGATATAAAAAAACTACTTGTAGAGGTAGAAGCGGGCGGATTGTTTTTGGAATTGTTTTGCTTGGGCTGTCCACTTGGCTATGAAGCGCGGAACGTCCGCCGCCGCGCCTTTTTTCGAGATTTCGAGCCACCATTCCTGCGAGCCGACGTGCTTGTTAAAAAGCAGGGCTTTTGCTTTCGGGGCGGTCGCAAAGACGTTGCCGCCGTTGAGCCTGCACGCCGACTTCATCATATAGAAACTCAGTTCCGTGGGGCGCATAGTGTTCCAGTCGGCAAAGACATACAGACCGTCGACTTTTTTGCCTTTCGAATTTTTCGCGACGGTCGGCAGAAACGAAACCCCGCGCACGCCGTACCGCCCCAGCTCGGCGGCGAGCTGCTTGGGCGTTTTGGAGGGGAACGTTAAAAATCTGAACGGATACGTCGTGCCGTAGCCGTGCTGAAATCCGCCGATTTGGCAGCCCAAGCCCGTCATCGCATAGCCGATTACCGCCGCAAAAGTCGGAATTGCGGGGCTTGTGGGCACCCAACGCAGACCCGTGTCGGGCCAGAGCATAGAGCGCGTCCAACCGCGCATCGGGATGACCGTAAGGCGACCCGCGCGCTGCTGATTCGATGTAATTTCCATCATTCCCGCCGTGCCTTTTGCCATCCGCGCAAGCTCGCCCATCGTCAAGCCGTGGACGTACGGAGTTTGGAAAAGCCCGACATAGCTTTTGAACTGCGCGTCGAGCGGCGGCCCGTCGACTTTCAGCCCGCCGAGCGGGTTGGGACGGTCGAGCACCATTATTTCCTTGCCCTGTTCGAAGCACGCCTCCATCGCCCGCAGCATACAGCTTTTGAACGTGTACGAACGCACGCCGATTCCCTGCAAATCGACAACGAGAACGTCGATTTTCTTCAGCATTTCGGGGGTGGGCTTGCGGTATTTTCCGTAGAGCGAATAGACGGGAAGCTTCGTGCGCCTGTCGATTCGGTCGAGCACGGGAACGTCGGCTTTTTCGTCGCCGTATATGCCGTGTTCGGGTCCGAAGAGGGCGACGAGTCTTACGCCTTTTGCGCGGCGCAGAACGTCGATTGTGCTGACTCCGTAGCGGTTGACGCCCGCGGGGTGGGTCAGCAGTCCCACGCGCTTGCCCTTGAGCTGCGCGAAGTTCGAAGCCGCCAGAACGTCGATGCCAAGCATTACGCGCGGGGACGCGGCAAGCGCGGGCGCGGACGGCAGAAACATACCGACCGCCCCGACCGACAAGTAAAAAAGTATGTCCCGACGCGTCATTTTACTGAAAGCCCTGCAACGTACCGCGCAGCCGAAAGTTTTTCAATTCTTTTATGCTTTTTTACGCGCGGGGAATGCGCGTTTTTGCCTTGCAAACTCTTTGCGGAAATGCGGTAATGGCGGGTAAATTCGCCGTGAGGCGCGGAAAGGTTCTTAAAAAATGCGGATACAAAAATACATTTCGCAGTGCGGGGTATGCTCGCGCCGCGAAGCGGAGAGAAAAATTCTCGAGGGCGACGTTTACGTAAACGGCAACCTTGCGGAAATCGGTCAGGACGTAAACCCCGAGACCGACAAGGTTTCGGTCGACGGCGTAATGCTCCGCGGAATCGTGGAGGACAAGGTTGTCTTGGCGATGAACAAGCCCAAGGGCTACATCTGTTCGAACGGCGACCCTTTCGAGGCGCAGACGGTCTTCAACCTGCTTCCCGAACCGTTTTCCGAAATGAAACTTTTCTGCTGCGGCAGGCTCGACAAAAATTCGCAGGGTCTTCTGATTCTCACGAACGACGGCGACTTGGCGAACAAAATAACCCATCCGTCGAGCGGCGTCGTAAAAAAATACCACGTTTTGCTGAACCGCGATTTCGACACAAAGCTCATTCCCGTGCTCCTGCGCGGCGTGAGCGTGGACGGCGAAAAGCTCCGCGCCTCGAAGATAATTCCCGACCCGTCGAACATATCCGACTCTCCGCGCCGCGTGGAGGTCTGGCTGTCGCAGGGGCGCAAGCGCGAAATCCGCCGAATGTTCGAGGCTGTCGGCTACTTCGTAAAGGAGCTCAAGCGTTTCCAGATAGGCGGGCTTGTGCTCAAGCGCATACCCGAGGGCGCGGTTAAGGTTTTGGGCAGGGCGGACATCGAAAAAATATTTTCCGCCCCGCGCGGCAATTCGAGAGGCGACTGATTTTTTGGAGGAGACAAAATGGACAAGAACGAAATTTTCGACAGTGTTGAAGACTGCATCGCCGAGTTCAAGCGCGGCGGAATCGTAATAGTTTCCGACGACGAAAACCGCGAAAACGAGGGCGATATGATTTGCGCGGGCGAGAAAATTACCGTGGAGGCGGTAAACACAATGCTGCGTTTCGCACGCGGTCTGATTTGCGTGCCCACTACGAGCCAGCGGCTGACGCAGCTCGGCATAGACGATATGGTGCGCCTCAATCGCGACGCAAAGGGCACGGCTTTCACCGTAACCGTGGACGCCGCGAAGGGAATCACCACGGGCATAAGTGCCGCCGACAGGGCGCGCACGATTCGCACGATGGCGGACGCAAACGCCACCGCCGAGGACATCGTAACCCCCGGTCATCTGAATCCGCTGAGGGCGCGCAAGGGCGGGGTTCTCGAGCGTGCGGGGCACACCGAGGCTGCGGTGGATTTGGCGCGTCTTGCGGGGCTTTTCCCGTGTGCGGCGATTTGCGAAATCCTCAACGACGACGGCACGATGGCGCGCATTCCCGACCTCGTGAAGTTCAAGAAGGCGCACAATATGAAAATGATGAGCGTAGCCTCGCTCATCGAGTACAGGCTGCGCCACGAAAAACTCATTAAGCCGCTTTTCGAACGCGACATTCTCACGAGCGCGGGCAAGTTCAAACTTTCGGCGTTCAGGGCGACCGACGGCAGGGTGCATTTTGCGCTCGTGCGCGGGTCGATAACGGGCGAGCCTACGCTTGCGCGCGTACACTCGGAAAACGCGTTCGCCGACATCTTCTTCGACGTGGGCTGCAAAAACGGTTCGAGCGCGTTCCAAAAGGCTCTCGAGATGATTGCCGAAGACGGAAACGGCGCGGCGGTCTACATCACTCAGCCCGACGCGGGCGTGAACATCGCCGTCGGCGAGCCGCTCGCGCCGAACGTGCGCGACTACGGAATCGGGGCGCAGATTTTGCGCGCGCTCGGCTTCGAAAAAATCAGGCTTTTGACTACAACGCCCTCAAAGCATTCCATCCCCGAGGGTTTCGGGCTTGAAATCGTCGAGGAAATCAAAATCAAGGAATAGAATTTTATGAGCAACGACAAAGGTAAAATGCCGTCGATAGACGCCTCGCAATACCGTTTTGCGATTGTGGCGTCGCGCTTCAACAAAAAGTATGTCGACGCGCTTCTGCGCGACGCGGTGAAAGCGTTGAACGCGCACGGCGTGGACGCCGAAAACATCCGCTTGGTTCGCGTCCCGGGGGCGGGCGAGATTCCGCACGTGTGCAATATGCTCGCCGAAACCGACGAGTACGATGCGGTAATCGCGCTGGGCGTGGTCATTGCGGGCGACACTCCTCACCACGAAATAATCGCCCACAGCACTGCCGTAGCCCTTCAGCAAATCGCAATCGCAACGACCGTGCCGATGATTAACGGCATTGTCGTAACCAACAACGAGGAGCAGGCAAAGGAGCGCACGGCGGGAAAAATCGCGCGCGGAACGGAGTTCGCCGAATGCGCGATGGAAATGGCTTGGCACGCGGCGATACTCTTGGACGAAGTGCTCGATGCAGACGAAAAACGCGACGGGGAAAAATAATATGTCGGAAGAAAAAAAATCGAAAAATGTCGGGCGCAGGGAGAACCGCGCCGCCGCAATGCAGTTTATCTATATGCGCGAAATCAACGGCGACGCGCCGATTGCCGACGCGCTCGAGGCGTTCTTTTCGTCGAAGGAAAACGGCAGGCAGTTCTACTCTTTCGCCGAAGAGCTTATCGCGGGCGTCGCGGCGCACCGCGCGGAAATCGACAAGGTCATTTCCGAAAGCGCGACGAACTGGTCGACCGACAGAATCGCGAAAGTAGATTTGGCGATTCTGCGCCTTGCCGTTTTCGAACTGCTCTTCCGCGACGACATCCCGCCCGTCGTTTCGATAAACGAGGCGGTCGATTTGGCGAAGGAGTATTCGTCGGCGGAGGCTCGCAGGTTTGTAAACGGCGTGCTCGACAGGGTGCGCGGCACGCTCAAACGTCCGTCGAGAACCGCCAATAAAAAATAATGTTTTCGGTATTCAAAAAATTCAGGGAGGGCTTGAAGCGCACGGCGTCGGTTGCGCTCAACGCCTTTTCGTCGATGTTCGGCAGGAAAATCGACGAAGCCGACATCGCGCTTATCGAGGAAACACTGTTCGGCGCGGACTTCGGCTACGAGACGACCCAGAGGGTTGTCGACG
Source organism: uncultured Opitutales bacterium (assembly GCA_900548275.1). Classification (GTDB taxonomy): domain Bacteria; phylum Verrucomicrobiota; class Verrucomicrobiia; order Opitutales; family Intestinicryptomonadaceae; genus Merdousia. The sequence goes on from URJY01000033.1 coordinate 4,636, forward strand.
AAATCAGAAAAGAGTACCGCCGCAACGGCGAGCTTCACGGCAGGGAGGCTGCGGAAATCGGCGCGAGCGTGCTTCGCAAAATTCTCGAAGGTTCGGAGGCCGATTTGGCGAGGGCGGACGGCGGCAATCCGTCGGTCGTTTGCCTCGTGGGCGTAAACGGCGCGGGCAAGACCACGACCGCCGCGAAGCTTGCGCATCTTCTGAAGAAAAACGGCGAAAGCGTGCTGCTCGGCGCGTGCGACACTTTCCGCGCCGCCGCGAACGAGCAGATACGCGAGTGGGCGCAGCGGCTCGACGTGCGCCTTGTCGAAAGCAGCCACGGCGCGGACGCGGCGGCGACCGCTTTCGACGCGTGGCAGTCGGCAAAGGCAAAGGGCGTTCAATGGCTCGTGCTCGACACTGCGGGGCGTCTGCACACAAAGGAAAATCTGATGGGCGAGCTTGCGAAAATCCGCAGGGTTGTCCAAAAAAACGATTCGACCGCGCCGCAAAATTCGGTGATTGTCGTCGACGGAAGTTTGGGCTCGAACAGCATCGAGCAGGCGGAGGCGTTCAACAAAATTTTCCCGCTAACGGGCATGATTATAACAAAGCTCGACGGCACGGGCAAGGGCGGCGCGCTCGCGGGCGTCTACGAGCGGCTTAAGTTGCCGATTCTCTACGTCGGCTTGGGCGAGAAGCCCGAGGATTTGCAGAAGTTCGACGCGCGCGCATACGCCCGCGGGGTCTTCGGTTTGGAGTGATTTTTTATGAAGATTTTGAAGGTAAAGTTGGCTGAACGTTCGTATCCCGTGTATGTCGGGAGCGGGGCGTTCGACAGGGCGTTGACCGATTTCGCAAAGTTGCGCGCTTCGAACAGGCGCGTGTTTTGCATTGCCGATTCCGCCGTTTTGAAAGCCCATCCCGAGGCGGCGAAAGCCCTGCGCGGAGTCGCCGAAGTGCTCGAAATTTCGGGCGGCGAGAAGTCGAAAACCCTTAGGACGTTCGGAATGCTCTGTTCCGAGCTCGCCGAAAAAAGAGCCGACAGGAAGAGCGCGGTTGTCGCGTTCGGCGGCGGGGTCGTGGGCGACATCGCGGGCTTCGTTGCGGCTTCGTATATGCGCGGCGTGGATTTCTACCAGATTCCGACGACGCTGCTTGCGATGGTCGATTCGTCGGTAGGCGGCAAGACGGGCGTGAACATTCCCGAGGGGAAAAATCTCGTCGGCGCGTTCCACCAACCCAAGGCGGTATACACCGAGACGGCGTTCCTTTCGTCGCTGCCGAAGCGTCAGTTTGCGGCGGGAATGGCGGAGGTCATAAAATGCGCAATTCTGGGCGACGCGCCGCTTTTCGCAAAGCTTGCAAAGCTCAAAAAACCGCTCGACTTTTCCTCGCGCGAACTTCCCGCGGCGATAATCGGGGCGTGTTCGCTCAAGGCGAAAATAGTCGCCGCCGACGAGTGCGAGACAAGCGCGAACGGCGGCAGGGCGTTGCTGAACTTGGGGCACACTTTTGGGCACGCGATAGAGCACAACGCGGGCTACGGAAAATATCTGCACGGCGAGGCCGTGGCAATCGGCACGGTGATGGCGGCTGTTCTCTCGCGCAGGCTCGGGCTTGTGGGCGCGGATTGCGTGGACGAGATAAAATCGCTGCTCGAGGCGAACGGGCTGCCCGTTTCGCTCCGCAAGCCGATTTCCGCAAAAGACTTTATCGACGCAATGCACGGCGACAAAAAATCCACGGGCGGCAAACTGCGTTTTGTAACCATCCTTTCAATCGGCGATTCGCGCACCGAATTTGTCGACGACAAAACCGCCCGCGCCGCCGTCGCCGACTTCTACAAACTCTGATGTACCTGCATTCGACAGACGCCCACTGCCATGCCGATTTCAGCGAGTTCGCCGATTTCGCGGGGCTTGCGTTCGGCGTCGATTTGTGCGTCGACGCGTGCTTCCCGGGGGACTGGCAGGGGCTGAAAAATTTCGACGCCTTCCCCGTCAAAAAGGCGTACGGGATACATCCCGATTTGCGCGTTTCCGAGCTTGACGACATTTCGTTTGTCGAGTCGGAGCTGTTTTCGGCGTTCGTGCCCGCGCTCGGTCAGTATCTGATTGACGCCGACGCAATCGGCGAGACGGGGCTTGACGAGCGCATAGAAAAGCGCATTCCGCAGGAGCTTCAGAAAAGGCTGTTTTTGGCGCAGCTCGGCTTGGCGAAGAAGTATTCGCTGCCCGTGATTGTCCACTGCGTGGGCAGGTACGGGGCGGTTTACGATATGCTCAAGGAGTGGGCGGCGGAGACCGTGCCGACTCTCGGCGACAGGCTCGAGGGCAAAAAGGGCGGCAGGTTTTTGATGCACGCGGCGAACTGCTCGCCCGAGATGGTCAGGGATTTCGAGAAAATCGGCGGACGCTTTTCGTTCGGCTTGCGCGAGCTTTCGAACGAGCGCGGCATAAAATGCGCAAAGGCGGTTTCGCCCGACAGGATTTTGATTGAGTCCGACTCCGCCGCATCGCGCAAAATTTCCGACGAAACGCTTTTGAGGCTTTCGGAAATTCTCGAAGTGTCCGATATGGATTTGTCCGAAACCCTCTATTCGAATTTCAACGACTTCTATTCGAAATGATACAGCCCGAATTTTCACGCAGCACCATTTTGTACGGCGAAGACGCCCAGCTGAAAATAGAGTCCGCAACCGTGATGGTTTGCGGCGTGGGGGCAGTGGGGTCGTTTGCGCTCGAGGCGTTGGCGCGCTTGGGCGTTGGCAATTTCGTGCTCGTCGATTCCGACACCGTCGATTTGTCGAACATCAACAGGCAGCTTTGCGCGCTCCATTCCACCGTAGGCAAAAGCAAGACGGCGGTTATGCGTCTGCGCGTGCTCGACATCAACCCGCGCGCCACCGTGGAGATTTCCGACAGGTTTGTGGACGACTCGAACTGCGGCGAATTTGTCTCGCTGCGTCCCGATGTGATTGTGGACGCAATAGATTCGCTTGCGCCCAAAGCCTCGCTTGCCGCCGCCGCGCTTTCGGCGGGCGTTCCGATTGTGTCGAGCATGGGGGCGGCGCGCAGGAGGAATCCCGCGCTTGTGGAGACTGCGGAACTTTTTTCCACGCGCGGCTGTCCAATGGCTTCGAGAATGCGCAAGGAAATGCGTTCGCGCGGTTTCCGAAAGGGGCAGATGTGCGTGTTTTCGGCGGAGCAGGTCGACGCGTCTTCGCACGTCAGGAGCGGTTCGGGCGTGTCGAAAAAAATAATGGGAAGTTCCCCGATTATAACGGGGATTTTCGGTTTGACGCTCGCAAACCTCGCGCTCGACGTGATTCTTTCAAGAAAAATTTAGAAGGCTTTTTCGATGTCCATTTATGATAGGGATTATATGAACCGCCGCCCGCGGCGCGGTCTCGGCGGATTGGGCTTGCGGATAACTTCGCCAGTGTCGGCTCTGATTTTGTTCAATGTGGCGGTGTTTTTTGCCGAGGCCGTGTTCGACAGAATTTACGGCGCGGGTTCGTTTTTCGGAATTTTCGGACTGTCGCTTTCCGCGCTTGAGCACGGGCGCGTCTGGACGGTTTTGACGTATTCCTTTCTGCACGCCGACATTTTGCACATTCTCTGCAATATGGTCGGTCTTTACTACATCGGCAAATATGTGGAGCGCGCGGCGGGGACGCGGAAGTTTCTTGCGCTGTATTTCGGCGGCGCGCTTGCGGGCGCGGCGTTGTGGCTCGGGATGTCGGCGTTCGGTCAGACGCGCGAGGTTCTCGTTGGCGCGAGCGCGTCGGTGATGGCGGTTTTTTCGGCGTTCTGCCTGCTCTATCCGCCTATGCCGATAACGTTTCTTCTGTTCTTCGTACTCCCGATTTCGATGAAGCCCCTCACGATGCTCAAGGTGGCGGCGGGTTTCGAAATCTTGGGGCTGCTGTATTCGCTTGCGGGCGGCGACGCGGTTGTGGCGTATTCGGCGCACTTGGGCGGAATCTTGGCGGGGCTCGGTTTTGTGGCGTTGCTAAGGCGCGGCGGGCTGTCGTTCCTCGACGGCGTTCCGCGCCGAAAGACCCCCGACGTTTCGCGCGGCGGCAGGGCTTCGGACTACGTGTTCAAAGTCAATCTTTCCGAGCCGAAAGATTTGTCGAAAGAGGTCGATAGAATATTGGACAAAATCAACGCCGAAGGCTTCGCATCCCTTACGCAGGACGAGCGCGAAACGCTCCGCAGGGCGAAGGACTCGCTAAAATAGGCATTGCGGAACATTCGGCGCGGCGCGTTTGTCGGAAATAAACAATTTGCATTTTTTTACATCAAGTGAAATATTCCATCTAAAGCGGATATGAAAAACATTTTCAAACTACTGACGGTTTTTGCGTTCTCACTGGCGACGGTTTTTGCCGCCGCCCCCAACGCGGTCAAGACGGCTGAGCGCGGCAAGCGCACGCCCATTTCGCTGCAGACGACGACGAAAATGCGCAACGAAACGCGCTACATCGTCTTCCTTCTCGAGCGCGGGCACTATCTGAAAACGCCCGTCAGCGAGCTCGACGTGCGCGAGTTCATCCGCGAGTACATGCAGAACGTCGATTTCTTCAAACTTTTCTTCACCTCCGAGGACGTGCAGTATTGTCAGGATTTCTTCGCGCCGTCGATTGAGATAATGCTTTCGCAGGGCACGCTTCTGCCCGCGTTTTCGATTTACGACAGGTTTCTCGAGCGCGCCGACTCGCGCCTTAAGTGGATAGGCGAGCGGATGAAGAAGCCGTTCGACTTCGAGACAAACGCGACTTTCCGCCCCGACCGCAGCAAGGAGGATTGGCCGTCGGATATGAAGGCGGCGGACGCGCTTTGGGAAAAGCGTCTGCAATACGACATCGTAAACCAGATTCTCGGCTATTCCGACATCCTCGACGATGTTGCGGACGAAGACGAAACGCCCGAGCAGATGGAGCAGGCGGACAAAAAAGCGGAGGCGGAAAAATCGTCCGAGCCGAAAGCCGAGCAGGCGGCGCAGGCTGCCGTTGCAAAGGAGAAAATCGAAAAGCTCGAGAAAACTCCCAAGACTTTCGAGGAAAAGCTCGCCAAGGCAAAGGACGAAGTTCTCAAGCGTTATACGCGTCTTGTCGAAAACTACGCAAAGGCGGACGCGATGGAAATTCAGGAAATCTATCTCAACACGCTCGCGCGGCTCTACGACCCGCACACGGCTTTCCTTTCGGAATACTACCTTGAAGAGTTCGACATTTCCGTACGCAACGCCCTTGTGGGTATCGGCGCGATGCTTCAGGACAAGGACGGCTACTGCACGCTCGCCGAACTTATGCCGGGGGGGCCAGCCGAGGAGTGCAAGCAGCTCAAGACGGGCGACAAAATTCTCGCGGTCGGGCAGGAGCGCGGAGAGATGGTCGACGTAATCGGCATGAAGCTGCGCAAGACCGTTCGGCTCATCAGGGGCAAGGAGAACACAAAGGTTCGCCTGCTTATCGAACCCGCTTCGAATCCGTCGGCGCGCAAGACGGTAACTCTTGTCCGCCGCGAAATCAAGCTCACCACGAAGCTCGCAAAGGCCGCCGTCTACACGATTCCCGTGGGCGACAAAACCGTGCCCGTGGGCGTAATCGACCTGCCCGCGTTCTACGGCGAGGGCGGCGCGAACGACGAGGCGAAGGGCTTCAGCACGTCGAAAAACGTCGAGGAACTTTTGGTAAAGCTCAAGAAGATGGGCGTTAAGGGCGTAATCTTGGACCTGCGTAGAAACGGCGGCGGTTTCCTCAACGAGGCGGTCGACTTGGCGGGGCTTTTCATCAAGACGGGACCCGTCGTGCAGGTGCGCGACGCAATGGGCAGGACGAACCAACTGCGCGACGAAAATCCGAAAGTCGTCTGGGACGGCCCGCTTGTCATAATGGTCAGCCGCCTTTCGGCTTCGGCTACGGAAATCGTCGCGGGGGCGTTGCAGAACCACAAGCGCGCGATAATCGTGGGCGACAAATCGACGCACGGCAAGGGCACCGTTCAGGCGGTCTACCATCTGGAAAATTTCGACCCGCAGCAGAAGAGCGCGGCAAAAATTACGGTTCAGAAATGGTACGCGCCCAACGGCGATTCAATCCAGATTAAGGGCGTGCACTCCGACATCGTTCTGCCGTCGGTCTACGACTATATGGAAATCGGCGAGGAGTACAAAGACTACGCGATGAAGTGGGACGCAATCGCCCCCGACCGAATCGAGGAAGTCTGGGGCTACGGTTTCAAAGAGCCGTTCGCCGACGCGTTGATGGCAAAGCTCACAAAGCAGTCGATAGAGCGCAGGGAAAAGCTCGACGAGTTCAAACTCTGGAACGAGCGCATAAACTGGGTCAAGGAACGCCAGAAGAAAAAGGACTGGAGCCTGAACTATAAAGTGCGCGAGGGCGAGCTTAAGGCGGACGAAGACTTCAACAAGTCGCTAAAGGAACGCCAGAAGAAATTTACCGACGCCGACTATCCCAAGACCGAAGTGCTTCTCGACTCGGCGAAGGAAAACGCAAAGCCCGAAAAGAAAAAGCAGAAGAGCGCAAGCAAGACCGACGCGCTCGACGCATCCGAGGACGACGAGGACGCGCCCGATTTCGACGTTCAGCTCCACGAAGCACTCCGCATTATGGGCGACTGGATTGACACCGCCGCGCATCCCGAAACGCTCGAGCCTTTCGTGAAAAAGACGGGCGAAGAGGGCGGTTCGGCGGATGCTTCCTCACAGTCCGAGACTGTTGCGCCCGCTTCCGCCGATTCCGCGGAAAAACCCGCTTCGGGCGGCGCGGAAAAGTCCGCCGAAAAATCGTCGGCGGGCGAATAATCAGTCCCGAACGGTCTTTTCTGTTTCATTTTAGGCGCGCGTGTTTTTCGGAACCCGCGCGTTTTTTGTGTTCGGTTTGTGTGTGTCGGATTTAAAAAAACGTGTCCGATTTAAAGGTTTACAGGGCGGGGCGGTTTCGGATAGAATTGTTGAAAATTTATCTATGAGACTGTCCGCAAAAAAAATCATCCTTGCTCTTGCCGTGTGCGCGTCGGCGTTGACGTGTCTTGCGGCGAAAAATTCCCCGCTGCACATAACGCATTTTCTTGCGTACTATAATACGCAAATCGGGCGCATACCGAACCCCGAGTTTATCGACCAGATAATTTTCGGGCCCGCGCGCATAAACAAAGACTTTTCGCTCGAAATTATGTCGGAGAAAAAACTTGCGGACATCGTTTCGCTCAAAGAAAGTTTTCCCGAGCTGAAAATTACGCTGCTTATAGGTGGCGTGCGCAGCGCAAATTTCAGCGAGGCGGCGGCGACGGAGCAGTCGCGCGCGAAGTTTCTGGATTCTCTCGGCGCGGCGATGGAAAAGTACAACCTCGACGGTGTGGACTTCGACTGGGAATTTCCCTCGAAAGTCGACGCCGCAACGGGGCAGAACGGCACTGCGCAGGATGTCGAAAACTACACGCTTTTGATGCGCGATTTCAAGGCGCGTTTCCCCGAGAAAATTCTTACCGTGGATGTCGGCAACGAGGTTGAGCACATCGACTTGGCGGCGTGCCACAAGTATGTGGACAAGTTCAATCTGATGAGCTATGACTACTCTTCGTTAAGCCACAACGCGCCGCTATATCCCACGATAATCAAGCGCAACAACTACGTTTCGAAGTCGGTCGACAAAATGCTTGCGCTTGTGCCGTCCGAAAAAATTTCGATGGGCATTCCGTTTTACGGCAGGCGCATTCTAAGCCGCGACGGCGACAACCCGCAGATGTTCTACCGCGACATAGTGGAATACGCAAAGAGGCACGAGCTTGTGCTCTGCCGCGACGAAATCGCGCGCTCGCCGTTCTATCTCGACGCGAAAATGCAGCCCGCGATTATGTTCGACGACGAAACTTCAATCCGCGAAAAGTGCCGCTATGCGCGCGAAAAAAAACTCGGCGGCGTGTCGGTCTGGCAGTCGCTCGGCGACGACGACAGCTTTACGCTTTCGCGCGCGACCGCCGAAGAATGTTGGGCGAAAAAAAAGAAAAAACGCGCAAAATAACCCGAAAAAATTCCAATAAATCTTCCGAGTTCCCATTTTTATGCGTGTTTCGGGTGTGTGTTTTTTTTTCTTGACTCGATTTTATAACATCCGCTATGTTAGGCGTGTTATGAAACCATCTTACTTGATCTCTACTCTGTTTGCCCTGTGTTCGTCGGCGCAGTTTGCGTTGGCGGGCTATTCGACAATCAACGGTTCGACGGATCCGACAAATCCCGCGCAGTTCTCGAACCCTTCCGACTGGCGGAGCACGCCGACTTTCGACAACCAGTTGAACGCAAACCTCGGCGCGGTTGCGGGCGAAACGGGCTACTACAACGTTGACGGTAATTTCACCGTTAAACAGTTGCTTACCGAATCGGGTGTTGAAGGCAACTTCTACATCACGACCGATGCCGACAAAACTTTGACGATAGACATCAACACCGTCAACAAAGTCAAGTACGACGCGGTTTTGTTCGAAGACGGTTCGCTCGGCACTTTCACGCTCGGCGCGGGCAATTACGACATCATTTCGTCGGCGGGCAACCAGTCTTGGGCGCGCCTTTCCATGAAGAATGTCAACGGTCAAGCGGGCGGCAAGAATTTCGACATAGCCTCGGGTGCGACAATAAACGCGTACACGGTTCTCAGTCTTTCGGGCACTGTTGGTAAGTATTCCGACCACAACATCTACGGTAAAATCTATACGCACAATAAAGACACCGGCGGCAAGGGTAAGCTCGTTCTCGACTGGGATGTAAATCCCTACGGCACGGGCGGCGGCACGCGCACGCAGGTTTATGTAAAGGACGGCGGCTTGGTTTCCACTGGCGAACTTAATTTCCTCGTGCACTCGAGGATGACCGTCGAAAAGGGTGGCACGCTCGAAGCCGACAACGTTTTGTGGACGTATTCGGATGTGAACCCCGCCGGCAATCTGACCGTTAAAGGCAAGGCAACTTTCGGTACTGTCGATTTCCAAAAGGGTAAAGCCACAGAAACCGGCGCTGCGGTCGTCACTGTGGCGGGCGGCACGGTTGACATCGTGAAAGCCATTCAGAACTACGCTTATTCGCGTATGTCCGTTTCGGACGGCGGTACGCTCAACGTAACCGATTCGTACACGCTCGCGGCAGGTTCGCTCGGAGTTTCGGACGGCACGGCCAACATCAACAATCTTACGCAAAGCGGCACGGCGTCGATAACTTCGGACGGTGCTTCGTCGGTCTTGAACCTTACGGGCAACGGCGCGCTGACTTCCTCGGTGGTTGCAAACAACGGCGGTACAATCAATTTCAAGTCGGGTTCGTCCTACACGGTTTCGACGCTCGGGGGTACGGGCGGCAGCTTTTACAATGTCGAAAAGGGCGCAACGCTCACGGCCTCCCAGTTGCTCCATTTCAACGGCGCGGCGGAATACAACGTAAACGGCGCAACGGTATCGACTATGACGGGTTCGTCGATGTTCTATGCAATGCAGGTTGAAAGCACAGCCACGGTGAAGTACGGTGCGGATTCCTCCTTCAAGACCAACGCGAATGCGCGTGTAAATTTGCAGGGCAAGTTGATTGTAGAGGGCGCGGAAAATTCGTTCCAGACAATGCAGTTTGTGTGTTGGGGGCAGAACGGCGTGCTTGATGTCAGAAGCAGAAACCCGTTTGTGGGCGGAAACGGCGTAAGCCACAATGTGGGTTTGAATTTGCCCCAACAGTCGCAGTTTAGGCTCATCGCAAGGGACACGGTAGAATTCGGCGAGGTAAATCTTCAGGGTAACTATACGCCCAATGATAAGGGCATTGTTACTGCGGCAAAGCTGACTATCGAGCTTGCGTTTACCGATGCCGATAGCTATGTTTTGTTCAACAATTTAAACCTCGGCGACGAATATGCGCGCATCTACGTTGAAAACTTTGCCGACAACAGAATTAAAGTCAAAAATGCGACGGAAAAGACTATCTATCTAATCGACGAACTCGGCAACAATATCAACTATGAGTGGGTGGCCGACACGGTAAACGGCGGCTTCTGGCTCAATGCGGTAGTCCCCGAACCTGCGGATTACGCCGCGATTTTGGGGGCGATTGCGATTGCTTTTGCAATATACCGTAGAAGAAAATAACGAAATGATTTTATAATGCAAAAAGCTCCGCAAACGCGGAGCTTTTTTGCTTTCGAAAAAAAGAGATTCCCAGAACAAGTGATGTTACTTGTTCGTAATTACACCAAAGGTTCGGAGGGGGAACGTGGGTGATTATTTTGCGAAGCAAAATGCCCACTTGGGGGCGAAGCCCCCACAATGGCGTGCAGGCTCCAGCCTGCCTAATGCGGAAGAGCGGGAAAAGGCGCGGCTATAGCCGCGCCGCTTAATCACAGATATAAAAAACCCCCAATAGGCGGGTTTTCTTCCAGGAAAACTCCAGCCTTCCCCCCACTTTCGAACGCTCGAAGACATCGCGAACTCGTGATGCCTTTTTTTGTGCAGTCCCGAAGCAAGCGATTGCCGCAGGCAATGCGGAAGAGGCAGGAAAGGCGTGGTTATAGCCGCGCCGCATAATCACAGATGTAAAAAACCCCAAAAGGGACGAGTCCGAGAGGTGGCTCGAACCTCTTTAGAAGATTGCTTTCGCATTGAAGCGCAAGGCTGCAGTCTTGACGGCAAAGAGGGGTAAATAAGTAGCGATTGGGCGTTAAAAAAACGCCCAATGCGGAAGAGGTAGGAAAGCGGCAACTATAGTTGCCGCGCATAATCACAGATATAAAAAACACAGATATAAAAAACACAGATGTAAAAATTCTACGAATAGTTGCAGATGAGGGTGGTTATTTTTTCTTTTGGGAGGTTATAGAGTTTTGATACGGCTTCGCGGTAGAGTTCCAGTTGGCGCGTTTGTGCGTCGGTTTTGAGAATCGTCGATTTGAAGTCTACTATTGTCGCGGATTCCGCCGTGTCGTCGGGCGATTTTTTTACCGCAAGTCTGTCGATGATTCCGCGCACGATTTTTCCGTCTATGAATGCGTCGAACGGAAATTCCGTGAAAACTTCGGTGTCTTCGCGCTGCTCAAAGTGGGGCGCGTAGACTGTGCTTTTCAAAACGCCCACAACCTTTTCGATTACGCTTTCGCGGATGTCTGCGGGGATTGCGGCGGCGTGCGCGGCGCGTTCGGCACAGGTTTCGGGCGCGTCTGAAACGGATTTTATTTGCTCGAAAACGGCGTGAACCGCTTTGCCGAATCTTTGCGAATCCGCCGATTGTGCGCTGTGTTCGCCCGCCGCTTTCGACGGGGCGACGGAGGGCGCGGCGGCGTGCGCGGCTTCGGGCAGTCCGATTTTTTCGAGCGGTTTTATCGGTTCGGCGATTTGGTCTTTTTTTGTCTTTTCGAACCACAGTTCGTCGCCGTGCGATATTTTTCCGAGGGCGAGCGCGTCGGCAAAGAGCGATTTCTTTTCCTTGTCGTCTGCGCTGCTGCGCAGTTCGGGTATGAACGAATTTAGGATTAGATTTTTTACCGAGAATTTTTCGTCTTTTGTCTCGAATTTGAATTCGGGCAGAATTACGTAGAGCGCGCGTTCGGCGCGGGTCAGCGCAACGTAGAGTTTGCAGATGCTTTCGAACGCGGCGTTTTCGGCGTCGATTTCGAGGCTTTGCGAGAGCACGGGCGAGAGCGCGCAGACGGCTTTCGGCGGGAAGTAGGTTATGGTAAGTTGCCGTTGTGTGTTTGTTCCGCCGATGTTTTCGGTCAGGTATTTCAGCCCGCGGTCGCCGCGCTTGGCGATTTTGTGGAGGTCTGGCAGAATAACCGTGCCGAAGCCCAAGCCCTTGGACTTGTGGATTGTCATAACCTGCACGGAATTTTCGGCGGTCGATATGCGGTATTTTTTTTCTCCCGCGAAGAGCACGAAGTTGTCGATTCCCGAAAGTTCGGATTCGTCGAATTCGCGGCAGGTTTCGAGCAGGCGCGAGATGTTTTCGGCGGCGGTCGCGGGCGGTTTTATGTTGTCCGAAATATATTGTATGAATTTTTCCGCAAGGGTAGAAATTTGCCGAGACGCTGCGGCGTCGAGCGCGCCGTCCGCAAATTCGGGCGTGTCGGCGAAGCCGTGCAGGGGCGTCATTGCAAGGTATTGCGTCGCCGCGCTGTCCGACGGATGGGCGGCGAGTTTCAACGCCTGTATGAATGCGGGGGCAATCATATTGTCGCGCATTGCCGACTTTTCGAGCTCGCCCGCAATCTCGATATTCAGCCCGCTTTCGGCGGTGCGGGCGCGCAGGGCGTCGACGATTTCCGCAACGGTTGCGTTGTCGTTTACGAGCACGGCGCAGGTCTTGCCCGTTTCGGCGGGGTTCGTTTTCCTTACGATTTCGAAGATTTCGTCGCAGACGTTTTCGAATTCGTCGGTTTCCCCGTCTTCGGATTTTTTTACGAGCCGAAGCTGTGCGAGCGACGGTTGCGCCTTTTTCGCGCCGACCGCCTCCGCCGAAATGTGGCGGCGGAAAATGGAGCAAAATTCGCCCGCGGCGTTCGGCATAAACGCCAAGCCGAGGTCGCGCTCCGATTCGAAAAACGCGTTCACGGCGTCGATGACGAACTTGCCAGACCGCCACGAAGTTGTAAGCGGTTCGCCGTCGAAGAGGTTTTCGGATTCGGCGTTGTAGTCGTTTTTCACTTCGTCGAAAAGCCGTCTGTCGCCGCCGCGCCACGAGTAGAGCGACTGCTTTACGTCGCCGACGTAGTAGAATGTCTTTTTGCCGCCGCCGTCGTAGACGACGTTGTCGATTATGTTTTTGAAGAACTCCCACTGGTCTTTCGATGTGTCCTGAAATTCGTCGAAGAGCCAGTGGTTGAATTTTGCGTCGAGTCTGTATTCGACGAGTCCGCCGACGGGGCACGCGCCCGAATTGAGCATTGCGGGGATGTCGGAGAACGTCAGCATTCCGCGTTTGCGCACGGTTTGTTCGTAGCGGTTTTCGTATGTCTGGGCTATCGTGCCCGCCGCGATTGCGGCATCGCACGCGCGCTTGACGTGCGCTGAGAGCAGGCGGCGGAACAGCGATTTCGCGAGGGAGGCAGCCTCCGCCGAAACGTCCACCAATTCCTTTCTGTATTTGATTTGGCAGGGCGCGTCGAGCGAACCGTTTGCGAAAAGTTCGGCGAAGCGTTCGACCACCGCCGAGCTTTTGCCGACTGTGTTGTTGTTCGATGTTTCGAAAAACGATAAGAGCGAGGCGAAATATTTTGTCTGTCCGTCGGCTTCGAAAACGCGTCCGAGCTTTTCGAGTTCGGCGGCGTAGTCGTCGGCGTTCCATTCGACGATTTCGTCGGGCGCGAGGATTTTCGAGATGTCGCCCCAGAGTGCGACGTTCGGGGTTTGCGTGAACTTTGCGCGGCTGTCGGCAAGGTTGTTGTCGAGCGCGGTTCGCAGCGATTTTTCGTCCGCGCCGAACGACGCGCGTTTGACGGTTTCGGCGAATGCCGCAAAGGTTTTTGCGTCTACGGTGTTGTCGCGCAGAATTTCGCCGACGACTTTTGTTTCCGCCGCCTTTTGCGCGAACGCGTCGAGGATTTTTATTTCGGAAAAAATCGCAAGTTCGTTCGAGAATATTTTCAGCACCGACGAGAAGAACGAGTCTATCGTGCTGAGCCTTAATTTGTCGAGGTTGCGCACGCACTGGCGCAGAAGCCGCATTGCGTCTCGGCGCGTGATGTAGCCGCCGCCCGATTTTCTGCCGACGGAAAGTTTTTCGATTTCGTCGGAGAGCGCGGCTGCTGCGGCGTCGTTTTGCGCGGCTTCGGCAAGGCGCGTGAGGATGTTGCCCAGAAATTCGCCCGCCGATTTGCGGGTAAAGGTCAGTGCCGCTATTTTTGTGGGGTCGGGCAGTTTCGTTTCGGGGTCGGTCTCGCGGGCGGCGAGGGCTATGAAGCGGCTTGTGAGCGCGTAGGTTTTGCCCGAGCCCGCCGAGGCGGAGACGCGCTCGTTTTTGAAGATTTCGGGAAGGTCTTTCATCGGTCGAACTCCACGGTTTGTTTGAGCGTTTCGAAGTCGGTTTTGAATACGTCGTCGAAGTTGTCGAAGCGCGGTTTTTCGAGCGGCTCGAAGCGCATATTTTCGATGGCGTCGATTGTCTCCGCCGCCTTTTCGAGCGCGGACTGTTCGTAGTTTTCGATGTCGTCCCAGATGTCGATTGCGGTCGATTCGGTGTCTTTGGGCGCGACGAAAAAGCCGCACGAAATTTTTCTTCCCGCGAACATTTTTTTCGCGATGGCAAAGTAGAGCGGCATTTGCAGGTTGTCCCACTCGAGCGAGCCGTCGCGTCGCTCCCTGACGTGTTTTGTCTTTGTTATGGACTTTGCGGTTTTGTCGTACGTTTTGTAGTCGAGCACGAGTACCGAGCCGTCGTTTTCGTTGATGTCGATTCGGTCGAAAATTCCCGCGAACGGCCTGCCGCAGATTTCGGTTTCGAAGCGTTTTTCGGCGGCGGAAATTTTCCATCCGAGGGCGCGGTGTTGCGCCTGTACGCCCGCAACCGCCGATATGCGGCCGCGCAGATTCTCGAGCTGCAGGCGCACTTGGGCGCGGGGGTGTTTGCCGAAGTCGTCGCGCGCGGTTTTTTCGAAGATGTCGAGCATTGCGGCGCGGACGCGTTCGGGAACGGGCGAGTCGGCTTCGGGCGACTGTGCGAATCCGAAAAGCGTTTTGTGGAAGAGCGAGCCGAACGCCGAGGCGTCGAGTTCGTCCGCCTGCGGGTCGAAGTCTTCCATCCCAAGAACGTATTGCAGATAGAACTGCCACGGCGAGCCGATGTACGCGTTAAGGCACGATGCCGAATACTTCCTTTCGAAGCGTTTGAGCGGCGCGCGCAGTTTCCATTCTGGCGTTTGCTTTGTCGGCGGCTTCGGGTTTTTCGGCGCGGCGAAGAGCAGCTTTACGCGCTCGGTCAGGTTTTGCGTCTGGAAGAGTATTCGCGACGGGCGCAGCGGCTCGCCCGATGTGTCGGCGCGCGGAATGCAGACCGAAAGCGCGTTTCCCTCGCCGCCTCTGGACTTGGCGAGAACGGCGAGCATATAGGCGTCGCGGGCGCGGCGCACGGCTTGGGTTCGCATTCCGAGGGTTCGGCGTATCGAGTCGTTCAGAAAAATTCCGTCGGCGTTGGCGAGCGGAACGGTGCCGTCGTTCATATCGCACAGGACGACGTGGGGGGCGGCGGACCAGAAAATTTCCATCCAGTCGCGAAGCGGCAGGTGTCGGGCGTCGAAAGTCTGCGGGGCGGGGGCTGCGTTTAGTTGGCGCGATGCGAGCGTCAGAATTTCGGTGCGCGAAAATTGCGTATTTGCGAATTTTTCGGCGGCTGCTATTTCGGCGAACGCCTCTTTCAAAACGTCGGCGGCGAAAACTTGGAGCGCGTCGGATTCGTCGGGCGGGAAGTTCGAAAGCGCGTCTTCGATGCGTTCGACAGCCGACTGTCCGCGCGGGACGGGTGCGGAAATTTCGTCGACGAAATCGAAAAGCTCGCGCAGATATTTTGCGGCGGCAAAGCGCGGCTTGCGGGGGTCGGGAGAGTCGGAAAAGACGTGCGCAAGCAGGGCGTCGCGGGCTTGGGCGGTGTCGGCGCAGACGCTTTCGGCGAAAATGAAATCTATGTCGGAGAGAATTTGTGCGCGGCTTTTGCCGAACTTTTTTTCGAACGCCGAGAGCACGAGCGGATTTTGCGCGAACTTGCGGAAGTTCGCAAAAGTGCCGTCTTCGAGGTAGTCGGCAAAGCTTTGCAGAAGCCCGCCGACGGCGCATTTTGCCGCGCTTTCGCCGTCGAGCGATACCGCGTTTACGCCGACCTTTGCGAGCGCGTCCCTGAAGACCTCGACCGATTTTTTCTGCTCGCAGGCGACGGAAAGCGTGTTGTAGGCGTTTGCCGCGCCGTAGCTTTCCGCCAGTTCGGCGACGGCGGCGGCTTCGGCGGGGATGTCGGGGTAGAGCCGTATTTGCGCGTCGGCTACGAGCGTGTCGGCTTCGGCGAAAGGCTCGGGCAGGGGCGTGCCGAATTTGTCGAACATATCGGCGTTGCCGCATTCGAAAACCGCCGAAATTACGCGCTTGCCGCGCGCTTCGAACGCGGTTTCGAGCTTCTTCAGGATGACCGACACGTCGGGGTTGCCTATGCTTACGAGGGTGTCGAACGCGCCGTCTGCGGCGGCTTCGACGGCGTTCGAAAGCGACTGCGCGGGATGGATTTTGCCGACTTCGGCAAGGCGTCGGAAAAAGATTTTTTCGAGTGCGGAAAGGTCGTGCCAACGTGGCGCGTCGGGGGTGTCTGCGAGCCTTTCGGCTGCCTGCGAAATCGTCAGCAGGTTTTCGGCGAGCGTCTTTTGCAGCGACGCAATTTGCCCGACCACGTTCAGCAGGTCGGCGCGTTGCGGGGTGTCGGAGGGGAAAAGGGCGGTGTATTGGGCGAGGTTGCCGCATCGCAGGATGTCGAGCCAGACGGCGGTAGATTCGGCGGCGGTGGGGGTGGCGTTGCGGTCTTGGCTTTTTGCAAGCTCGTCTTCGAGCGTCGAAATTGCGAGGTTTGCTACTGCCTGCACGCCGCGGGCTACGCATTCGCCGAGGATTGCCGTGCGCAGGCTTTTTGCGGCGGCGCGGGTGGGAACGAGCACGAGGATTGATTCGAAGCTTGCGGGGCGGCGGTCGAGGCGGTCGGCGAAGAAGCGGCAGAACCACTGTGCGCCGCAGTGCGGCAGTGTTCCTGCGGGGGGTATGAACAGTCTTTCAATCACGCGAATTATAATACGGGGCACAAAAAAATCGGGCAAGGAATTTTGCCCGATTTTTTTAGGAATTAAGCTTTCTTCGGATTAGAAGAGAACCTGAACCTGAGCGCGTACGCAGTTGCTGTACAGGCGGTCAACCGAGTCCACAGCGACTCTCTGGTCGTAGTAGCCGAACTCGTAGCCGAGCGAGGTCTTAACCGAAGCCATTGCGTACCAGTTTACGCCGATGTAGCCTGTCATAGCCTGATTGAGGTAGTTCTCGAAGAATTCCGTTTCGACGGGTGCGCCGTTAGCATAGATGTACGACCAACGTGCAACGGGTTCGATTGCGCCCCATTCGCCGATGTCCATCTTGTAGGCAACCGTTACGTTTGCGCCGAGCGGCGTACGTCCTACGCCGTTGCGACCGCGGGTATAATCTTCGCACTGCTGGAGGAAGAATTCGCTGATGAGCGTCAAGCCCTTCCACGAAGCGGTTGCGTAGGGGTTGATGCCCCAGACGCTGCCCTTTTGCGTTACTAGCTCACCAGTCATGCCTTGGGGAGCATAGCCGAAGTTTACGCCGAAGTCGTACGCGAGCGATTCGCCGTTGATTTCGGCGACGTTCTTGTAACCCATAGCCGCATAGAAGCTCAATGCGCTGCTGTTTTGCGAGGTCGAGATGAAATCAGTCGTCGTTTCGGTCAAGCCCGAAGTTACAGCCGCGCTGTAGTAGAGACCTTCAACCTGCGTGATGTTGCCGTCCCAGAAAACGCCTACTGTGCGACCGCCGAAGTTCTTTACAACTGCGTCGTCACTGTAGGAGCCGTTCGTGAAGAACTGTGTGGCGACGGAGCGTTCGATTGCGAGCTGCCCGAAGTCGCACATATTCTGTTCGTAGCCCATATTCG
>URJY01000034.1 GCA_900548275.1 uncultured Opitutales bacterium
ATTGGGCGCGTGAAAACAGGCTTGATAGGGCGTTTCACTTTGGAGCGGCAATGACACGTATGTTTAATACGCTTACATCGCCGCTCCAAAGCAAAGCCGCCCTCTGAAACCTGTTTTGACGCGCCTAAGCAGCGCGGCTACGCCGCGCGATGAGTTTTTAGATTTTATTGTTTGCGGATTGCCGATTTTTAATTTTACACGCAAAACTCGCTTCGCTTGTTTTGCGAGAGTTGCCCACTTCGTGAAGCTTTGCTTCACTTCGTTCGGAGTCATTCTACACGCTCTCGAAAAATCGCTTGCGCTCTTTTTCTCGAGCGGGCAGGGATGCTCGGCGTTCGCCTTGCTCTTTAATGAATAATGAAAAATGAATAATGAATGAATTTCGGCGTTTACGATAGACGCCGAAAGAACAACACTATTAGGGCGCGTTCGTGCCCTCGACTCTCGCAGGCGAATTTCGTTGTTTTTATAGCTTGCTTGGTGTTTACGGATTTTGAGAAAGCTACAATGCCGAGGTTCGTTATTTAATATATTAGGTTGTATCAATTCTCCAAGACACCCACTGAAACAAAGTACAACACCAGTGAGACAATAGGGTTTGCCCGCAAAGCGGCGCAAACCCCAATTATTCATTATTCATTTTTCATTTTAAATTCTACAGCTCCTACCGTCGCGATTCTTGTTGTTCTTTCAGCGTCTATACTAAACGCTGAAATTCATTCTTTCGGCGTTATAAAGGTACGCCGAAATTCATTCTTTTGCCGCTATAAAATAAACGGCGCAATTCATTTTACAGCGCGCCGCGCTCTATGCACTCTACCAGAATGTGGATTGCCTTGATGTGGATTTCCTGTGCTCTGTCGGAGTATTTCGACATCGGGGCGCGGATTTCCACGTCCGCCAGATTTGCCAGTTTCCCTCCGCCTTTGCCCGTCAGTGCCACTACTTTCATCCCCTTTGTCTTTGCCGCGTTTACTGCGCGGAGCACGTTTTCCGAGTTGCCGCTTGTGCTTATTGCAAGCAGTATGTCGCCCGAATTTCCCATGCCTTCCACGTAGCGCGCGAAGATGTCGAGCGGGTCGAAATCGTTGAGTGCGCACGTAAGGTATGCGGGGTCGTTTATTGCGATTGCGGGGATGGGTTTGCGGTTGCCCTTAAACCGAGCGGTGAGTTCTTCGGCGAAGTGTGTTGCGTCGCAGAGCGAACCGCCGTTGCCGCAGGCTATGATTTTCCCGCCGTTTTTGACGGCGCACGCCATCATTTCGCCCGCGCAGGCGAGGGCGTCGAGCGACGCGCCGTTCGATACGAATTCGTCGAGCGTTTTGACCGCTTCGGCGAGCGAATTTTTTACGATGTCTTTCATTTGTTTTTAAGTCCGTTGGCGGCGACCGAAAGTGCCGCGATGTCTCCTATCGATTCGCCCAGAAGTGCGGGCACGACCCTGCATTTTGCCGCCGCGCCCGAGAGTGCCTCCGCGTCGATTATGCGCTGCATCTCGGGGCGCAGGAGGTTTTCCGAACGCGCGAAAATGCTGCCGATTACTACGAGTTCGGGGTTGAGTATGTCTATCAAAAGCGATATTCCCGCGCCGAGTTTGCGCCCCGAGATTGCGTAGACTTCGCGCGCGGTTTTGTCGCCGCCGTCCGCGGCAATCGCGACGGTTTTTGCCGAAACATTCGGGAGGTCTTCCGCCGATCTGCAGTAGGCGCAGTTTTCGCCGCGCTGCAGAAGTTCCGTCGCCTTTGTCCGCGCGATTTGCGCAATGCCCGAGCCGCTGCAAAAACCCTCGAACGAGCCCGCCTTTGCGTAGCCCACCGGTCCGAAATTTTCGAGGCGGATGTGTCCGACTTCGCCCGCGTTGTCGTTCGTGCCCGCGTAAAGTTTGCCGTCGAGTATAAGCCCCGCGCCGAGCCCCGTGCCGAATGTCATAAAGACCATATTTCTCGCGCCTTTTCCCGCTCCGTAGAGCCATTCGGCGAGTGCGCAGGCGTTTGCGTCGTTCTGCAAAAATGCGGGCGCGCCGAGCCTGTTTTCGAGGATTTCGGTTATCGGAATGTTGTCCCAGCCCGCGAGGTTCGGCGGCGACATCACGACCCCGCGCGCGCTGTCGAGCGGCCCGCCACAGCTTACGCCGATTGCCGAAATGTCGGAGCTTTTCAGTCCGAGTTCCGCGAGCGTTTCGAGCGAGAGTTTTACGAGCGTGTCAATCGTCTCCCGCGGTTTGCCCGCGATTGTCGGAAACGATTTTTTCGAAAGGATTTGCGGCGGCGTTCCGTCGTCCGTGCCGCGCGCCACAACGACCGCGCACTTTGTTCCGCCTACGTCAATGCCGATTAGATTTTTCATTTAAGTTTAACGTTTAATTGTTGCGTTGGGCGCGTCAACTAAATAAATGTCCGCGCCTATCCTTCGGCGTTGATGTCGGTTGATTTGCGGATTACGGTTTCGACGGGAAAGACGGTGTAGGCGCGGGGCTTGTCGGGGTTGTTCATTCGGTCGACAATCGTTTCCGCGCCGATTGCGCCGATGTGCGGGCAGTCGACGTGCACGGTTGTGAGTTTGGGCGTGCAGCGCGACGCAAGAACGGTGTCGTCGAAGCCGCAGAAGGCTACGTCGCGCGGAATTTCAAGCCCCATTTCCTGCGCCTTGTGCATAAGCGATGTCGCCAAGTCGTCGTTGCTTGCGAGAACCGCCGTGGGCGGGTTTTCCGAGCGCAGGATTTCGCCGAGCACATTGCAGCCTTCGTCGTTTGTCTTGAAATTTCTGAAAACTTCCGCGTCGAGCTGCGCCTGCTGCGCCGCCTTTCGGAAGCCGTCTATGCGCTCTTTCGTGTTGAAGTCCCGATTGTCGTAGGCGAGGTAGGCTATGCGCTTGTGTCCGAGTTCGGCGATGTGCGCGGTGAGGGCGGCGGTTGCCGTGCGTCCGTCGGTATAGATTGAATCGATGCCTTCGAAGTGCGAATCGAGCATCAGCATAGGCAGACCGCAGTCGCAGAGCGATTTTACGATTGCGTCGGGCACTTGTCCGAGCACCACTATTGCGTCGGCCTTTCCGCGCGATACGAAGCGCGGGCGCGCCCCGTTTTCGGCGTTTTCGGGCGAGACTTCCGACAGCAGAATTTCGAAGCCCAGTTCCGCAAGCCGCTTCTGGAAGCCGTACATCATTTTCAGGTAGTACTCGCTGACGAAAATGTCCACGTTCGGGCGGTAGAACACGAGCGCGACCGTTTCGGACTTGCCCATTTTCAGCGAGCGCGCCGACGCGTTTATCGCGTAGTTGTATTTGCGCACGATTTCCAGAACCCTGTCGCGGATTTCCTCGCCGAACAGTCCCTTTTTGTTGAGGATGTTCGAGACGGTTGTCGTTGAACAGCCCGCGAGTTGGGCTATTGTCTTGAGCGAAATTTTCTTTGGGGGCAATTCGGGCATCGTGCGGAACATTCTGCCGACGGCGGGTCGTTCTTCAAGTAAAAAGCCCCGCCGATTCCGATTTTTTCGGGCGGGGCGGAAGTTTTTGTTTGCCTGCGGGCGCGCGGGCGGCGATACTCCGTTCGAAGCAATGAGAATAAAAAGTTTGCACATCGAAAATTTCAGGGGGCTCGTCGACGAGCGGGTCGAGTTCGACGCTTCGATGACCGTTTTGGCGGGCGGCAACGGCGGCGGAAAGTCGTCGCTGCTCGAGGCGGTTTCGGTTATGCTTTCGTGGCTTCCCGCGGGAATTTCGGGCGGCTCGCAGCGGCCGCTTAAAATACGCACTTCCGACATCACGCGCGGCAGGGATTTCACTCGCCTTTCGATGGTCTTGGGGCAGCGCGGCTCGAAGGACATTTCGCTTGTGCTGGTCAAGCGCGCGCGCCGTACGTCGGGCGGGGGCGAAAGCGATATGGGCGAGGCGGAAAAATACGCGTCCGATATGCGCGTACTTCTCGATTCGCCCGACGGCGCGAAGGTCTCGATTCCGCTGTTTGTCCACTACGGGACGAACCGCAATGCGTCGGGCGTATGCGCACCGATGCCCGACGGCAACACCGACCGCACGAGCGTCTACGAAAAGGCGTTTTGCGCGGGCGTGAATTTCGGCAAGTTTTCGCGCTGGCTTTGCGGGGCTTTGACCGAACGCCAAGCTCAGATGGAGGCTGCCGCAAAGCTGCCGCTCCGCGCGGCGAACAGGCGCAGGGACGAAATCAATTTCAGATTCGGCGCGGTCGCCGCGGTGCGCCGCGCGCTCTCGGATTTCGACGAAACATTCGGCGCGTTTTCGGCGCGGAACGGAACGCTGTTTTTCGACAAAAAGAACGTTCCCGCGTCCGCGCTTTCCGACGGCGAGAAGACGGTTGTCGCGCTGATTGCCGACATCGCGCTTCGGATGGCGGTTGCGAATCCGTCGCTGAAAGACCCGCTTTCGACTTCGGCGATAATCCTAATCGACGAGCTCGACATGCACCTGCACCCCGACTGGCAGGCGTCGATTGCCGAGCGTCTGCCTCGCATTTTCACCGACGCGCAGTTCGTGATTTCGTCGCATTCGCCGTCGATAATGTCGCTTGCCAAGAACCTCTACCGCTTTCGAAACGACGGCGAGTCCACGCGTTTGGAGCGCATCGATTCGGCGTTCGGGCGCAATCCGTCCGACCTGCTTTCGTCCGTGCTCAACGCCTCGCGCGAGACCGAAACGGCTGCGAAAATCGCGCGGCTGTATTCGCTCATCGACGAACGCAAGTTCTCGGCGGCGCAGAAAATAATCGACGAGCTGAACCGGCAGATTCCCGACGACCCCGAAATCGTTCGCGCCGAATATATTGTCCGCGCGCTCGCACCGCGCCCCGAAACAAAGCAATGAGATACATTCCCGAACCCTCGGAGTCGGACGCGCCCGACATCTTCAAGCGATGGAAAAAACGCCATCCCAACGCCAAATATTCGGCGTTCCACAACCTGAAGGCGAAGGCGGCGTTGAAGGATTCGCTCATACGCAGGCAGAAATTTCTGTGCTGCTATTGCGAGTCGCGCATAACGGGCGAGACGTCGCACATAGAGCACATCGAGCCGCAGCGCGGCGGGCTTTCGCACCGCACGATGGACTACGCGAACATGGCGGTCTCGTGCATAAAAGACCCCAAGAAATTCGACGAACAAGCCGACGGCGGCGGCGGGCTCGGCGTTCTGCACGACAGCTATCTGCACTGCGGGCACGCGCGCGGCACGCTGCCCGTGGCGTCGCCTTACGACCCGCGCTGCTCGCGCTTTTTTGAGTACTCGTTCGGCGGCGAAATAAAGGTAAACCCCGCGCTGACCGACGCGGGCGAAATCGAGCTTGCGCGCGAGAGCATAGACAACCTGCGGCTGAACGTTCCGCCGCTTGTGAACCTGCGGAAAATCGCGATGTTCGAGACGTTGCGGCTTCTCGAGGCGGGCGTGCGGCCGTCGGAAATTCTGCGGGAAATCAACGGCAGATGTCCGCCGTTCGTCTCTTCGGCGACTGCGGCGGTAGATTCGTGGGAACTTTCGAGAAAATCAAATTTCGATACGTACAATGAAAAATAGGGATTTTAAAATAGGATGTCATTTGTCGTTTTCGGGCGGCTACGCAAAAATGGGCAAGGACGTGCTTTCGATAGACGCGAACGCGTTCCAGTATTTCAGCCGCAATCCGCGCGGCGGCAAGGCAAAGGAGTTCGACCCCGCCGACGCGTCGAAGCTTCTGCAAATCGCGGAGGAAAACGGCTTTGCGCCGTTTCTGGTGCACGCGCCGTACACGTACAATCCGTGCTCGGCTGACGAATCGCTGCGCGGCTTTGCGCGCACCGCGATGGGCGAAGACTTGGAGCGGCAGGCGAAAGTAGGGCACAGCTTCTACAACTTCCACCCAGGTTCGCACGTGGGGCAGGGCGTCGAGCGCGGTATCGGGCTGATTGCGGAAACGCTCGCGGCGGTTCTACCGAAGGCCGAGTCAACCGTCGTTCTGCTCGAAACTATGTCGGGCAAGGGCAGCGAAGTGGGTTCGACTTTCGAGGAGATTGCCGCGATAATTTCGGCGGCGGGCGGTTCGGAAAGCATCGGCGTTTGTCTCGACACCTGCCACGTATACTCGGCGGGCTACGACATAGTCGGCGACCTCGACGGCGTGCTTGAAAAATTCGACGGAATTGTCGGGCTGAACCGCCTGAAGGCAATCCACCTCAACGACAGTATGACGCCCTTTGCCTCGCACAAGGATAGGCACGAGAAAATCGGCAAGGGCACGATTGGCTTGGACGCGGTTGCGCGGATAATAAACCATCCGAAATTGCGCGCCCTGCCGTTCTACCTCGAAACGCCCAACGAGCTTGACGGATACGCCGACGAGATAAAACTTCTGCGCTCGCTGCGCGACTGATTTTGCGGCTATGCGGCGGCGGAAATTCGGAGCGAAAAAACTTTTGTCCCGCGCGGCGAAATGGCTTGCGCGGCGTCCGTTTCTTGCGTGCTGCATCGCGCTTTTTATCGCGTTTGCGTTCGTGGGCAACTGCTCGAAAAGCGCGTACAATTCGCGCACTTCCGGGGAGCTTGCGTATCTGAAAATTCTGCGCAAAAAATACGGCGGCTACGGGCGCGCCGTGGATGTCCGCGCGGCTGAGTCGGCGATAGCGCAGGCGTGCGCGTTCATAGCCGCCGTCGAAAAGGATACGCCCGACTGGGACACGCCCGACGCCCGCGATTTGCTGCTTGCAACCGCAGTTATGGAAAGCGGTCTGCGCGCGCGCTTTCAGGATTCGGGGGGCGATGCAATCGGGCTGTTCCAAGTGGAATACGGAACGTACCGCGACCTCTGGCGGCGGGCGATACGCTACAAACATCCCGAGTTGTACAAGGCGATGCGGCGTCATTTCGGCGACGCGGAAAACGGCGAAATCAAGTTCGAGGATTTGCAGCGCAACGACATTGTCGGGGCGATGTTCGCGCGGATAAAATATTTCGAGAGCGGGCGCAAAATTCCGCCCGCCGCCGACGTTGTGGCGCAGGCGAAACTCTACAAGGAAGTCTACAACACGGCTGCGGGGCGCGGCGACATCGAGACTTTCGTGAAAAAGAAGCAGGACAAGCTCGGCGTTCCCGACGTTTCCAGATAGAGCTGCGTTCTGTTTGTTCGGCGGCAAAATTTGAATTATTTTGACTTTTTTCGAAAAAGGGATTTTTTTTGCTTTATGGTTTGCGCGCGTTGCGCAATCATCGCCAACACAACGGAGGAACATTGATGGACAAGCTCGTAACCGAGTTCTCTTCTGACTCGCACCTACAGGGAAACAGGTATTTTAGGGTAGTGCACGGCAAAACCGACAAGTCGCATTCGGTCGGTTTGCACCGCCACGACTTCGTCGAAATCATGTGGGTTCGAAGCGGCGGCGGGCTTTTGATTGCGGGCGGCAAGGCGCGCAAATTCTCCGACAATTTTTTGTACATATCGCGCCCCAACGAAGTCCACGTCCTTGAGGCGGACGGAAACTCGCAAATGCATTTTACGTATGTCGCCGTCGCGCGCGGGGTGATGGACAAATTTATGCGCGAAGTTCTCGCCGAAGAGGAGGAGTTTTCGAAAAAACAGTTCACGGGGACATCGCTCAAACTCTCGCCGTTCGAAACGTCGTACCTCGACCGCGCCGCCGCCGAGCTGGCTTGGCAGAACGACTCGCTGATGGCGATTCTGCGCTTTCTCACCAACCTCTATTGGCAGATGAAGAGCATTTTCGCGTCCGCGCTTCCCGAAATGCCCGACTGGCTTTCGGAGGCGTGCCGCCGTATACGCAACCCCGAAAACCTCGCGCTCGGACTGCCGAAATTCAGGGAGATTTGCGGCAAGGATATGTCGTACATCAACAGGGCGATGCGCAAGTATATGAACTCTACGCCCACCGAATTCGTCAACGACGCGCGTTTGCGCTACGCCGCGTGGCTGCTCGAAACTTCGGCGTATTCGACGAGCGAAATCTCGTCCATATGCGGCTTCTCCGACCTCCCGTACTTCTGCCGAAAATTCAAGGACAAGTACGACTACACTCCCACGCAGTTCAGAAAAAACGCCGTCGGCGCGGCGGAGAGTTCGGATATAAACTATTTCTACAAGATGAAGGACATCAAAAAAGTAAAGCTTTAAATCAACAAACAATAATATCGATATACAAAAAGGCAAAACATATGAAAAAGATAAGAGTATTGGTTGTGGGATGCGGAAATATGGGGTCTTCTCACGCCCGCGCATACGACAAACTCGACGAATTCGAACTTGTCGGAATTGTAGATTCCAAAAAGGAGGCGGTTGACGCCTTCAACAAGTCGGTCGGCGGAAACTACCGCCACTTTGCCGACTACGCCGCCGCCCTCGTAGAGGCGAAGCCCGACGCCGTGGCAATCTGCACCTATCCGAATTCGCACGAGCCGCTCGCAATTCAGGCAATCGAAGCGGGCTGCCACGTTTTCGTGGAAAAGCCGATTTCATCGACGGTCGAGGGCGCGTTGCGCGTTGCCGACTTCGCAAAAAAACACGGCAAAAAAGTGGTCGTAGGCTACATTCTGCGCCACCATCCGTCTTGGATGAAATTCATCGAACTTGCGCACAAACTGGGCAAGCCGCTTGTAATGCGAATGAACCTCAACCAACAGTCGCACGGCAAGGCTTGGAACGTGCACAAAAACCTGCTCCACTCGCTCACGCCGATAGTGGACTGCGGCGTTCACTATGCCGACGTTATGTGCCAAATGACCCGCTCGAAACCCGTGCGCGTCAGCGGAATTTCCGCCAAGGTCAGCGACGAAATCGGCGCGGGCGAGCGCAACTACGGGCAGTTCCAAGTGGTCTTCGAAGACGGTTCGGTCGGCTGGTACGAAGCGGGTTGGGGCCCGATGATGTCTACAAACGCGTTCTTCGTAAAGGACGTAATCGGACCGAAAGGCTGCGCTTCAATCTGCGCGAAAGAGGCGGCTTCCGACAAGGCTTCCGACGACATCGACTC
This sequence comes from uncultured Opitutales bacterium, assembly GCA_900548275.1. Classification (GTDB taxonomy): domain Bacteria; phylum Verrucomicrobiota; class Verrucomicrobiia; order Opitutales; family Intestinicryptomonadaceae; genus Merdousia. Next base: position 8,987 of record URJY01000034.1, read on the forward strand.
GCACACGAAAACGAATATGCTGCGCTTCCATTCCGCCGAAGTTGGCGCGGACGGCAACTTTGCGCATCCCGACGAATGGATTAGCACGCGCGAAGAGCCCGTCCACGACGAACTTTGCGCCCGCGAACAGCTCTTCCTCTACAACGCAATCGTAAACGACGAAGACTTGAGCGACCACATCGCCGACGCGGTGAACAGCCTGCGCATTTGCCTTGCCGCCGACGAAAGCGCGCGCACGGGCAAAGTGGTCGAGCTTTAAAGTGCGTTGCCGCCCGCCGAAAATTCGGTACGGTGCGACATACGAAAATCGGAAAGTCCGCAACGGGCTTTCCGATTTTTCTTTTATGCAATCCGTCCGCAAAAAAACCGCCTTGCTTTGCGGCTTGGCGGTTCTGACGGTTGGGAAAATTTTGCCTTATTTGCGGCGGCGGTAGACTGCCGCGCCGAGGGCGATTGCCCCGAAAATCGCCGCCCATTCGGCGGGTTCGGGAACGGGCGCCATTTCCTGCCCCGTGAGTGTAAGTTCGATTTTGTGCCCGCCCATAAAGAAGCCGATGGTTTCGTCCGTCGAGTGTCCCGTGTCGGGTATGATTTTGTTGTCAATTTCGATTTTGATTAGGATATAATCGCAATCATCGAGACCGATGTCTTTCAACGTAATTCCGTTGCGCAGGTCGACGTCGGAAAGCCCCGACATCATGGCGAGGGGATAGTTGTCGGGATTGTTGGAATCGTCGAGTGCGTCGCCGTCAATACCCTTCCAAATGGAAATCTCGAAGGCTTTAAGGTATTGGTACTTTTCCCTATTGTAGTATGTGTTGGGTGCGCCCGTATTCGAGTACTTGAAAAAGGAATCTTTTAGTTTGATTGACACGCTGTCGATTGTCGAAAAGCCGTGTTTTGCAAGGCTCAGGTCGAGGTCGTTTTCCGTCACGTATCTCCACATTCCGCCGTAGGCATCGCAACCGAAGTAGAGGTAACCGTTCCATTCGTCCCCCGGTTCGCAGTAGTAGGGGATGTATACGTCCGCCACGTTCTCTGCCGAAAGGTCGGTGGTTTTTGTTATCGAGTCCGCAAAGGCGGTAAATGCCGAGGCGAGAGCCAGAATTGTGGTTGTGAATTTTTTCATAAATCGTCTTTCGTTTTTTTGCCGTCCGATTGAAACGGTTATTACGTTAGTGTTTGAAGCGTTGTAGTCAATAATAATCGAATGGTTTAAATTTCAATGAATTGCAAAGTTAGTTGTATCGAACGAAGCGGGTTCGTGCAGCATTCGGAACATCAGCGAGATACCCGCAGACTGCGGCACCGAACGCGCCGCGGTTTCCGTTGCTGCGGGCGCAAAAAAAAGCGCGTCGGGGGGTGCCGATGCGCCTGCGGACGGGTCGGGGGTGTCGCCGCGTCTATTTGCGCAGCGATTCCCTCAGTTTTTGCCAGAACGACGTTTTTGCCGATTTGCCGCGCGGTTTTTCGGTCTGCGGTTTGAAGCCCGCCGCCTTCATCTTGCGCTTGAGCATTCCGCCGATTTTCTTCGCCGACTTTTTGCCCTCGATTTTTTCCACGACAGCCTGCGCCGATTTTCCCTTTTTGCGCGGCAGGCTTTCGCCGTAGTATTGGTTTTGCTGCGGCTTTTGTTGGCGTCCGCTCTGCGGGCGTTTGCCGCCGCCGTTTTGCGGCTTCGATTTCGGCAGGGGCTGCGCCAGTTTTTCGACGAGCGAAGTTTTGAGCGTGCCCGCCTTCTGCGCGGCTTCGGAGTGGAACGGGTTGTCGGCGAGCGGGTCGATTTGCTTTCTTATGAATTTTTCGATTGCCTTGAGAAGCGGCGCGTCGTCGGCGGAGCAGAACGAGACCGCTTCGCCGTCGGCTTCGGCGCGGGCGGTGCGTCCGATTCTGTGGACGTATGTTTCGGGGTCTTCGGGCAGGTCGTAGTTGACCACAAGCGACATATCCTTGACGTCGATGCCGCGCGCGGCGATGTCGGTCGCCACCAGAATGTGCGACTCCCTGCGCCTGAATCTTTCCAGCGCGTTCTTGCGCGCCGACTGCGATTTGTTGCCGTGGATTGCGTCCGCCTCTATCCCGATTCGGCAGAGGCGTTTCGCCAGTTTGTTCGCCCCGTGTTTCGTGCGGCAGAAAATGAGCGCGAGCGAGTCGGCGGATTTTTCGAGACGCTCGCTCATCATTTTTTCGAGCAGGTCGAACTTGTTTCCGTATTCGACGAACGCCACTTTCTGCGCGATTTTGTCGACGGTGGGCTTGTCGGGCGAAACCGAAATCTTCTCGGGGCTGTCCACGATGTTTTTCGCGAGCGACTGCACTTCGGTCGAGAGCGTCGCCGAGAACAGCATGGACTGGCGTTTCTTCGGCAGTTCGCGGCAGATTTTTCTGATGTCGTTGATGAAGCCCATATCGAGCATTCGGTCGGCTTCGTCGAGCACCAGAAATTCCACTCCGCCGAAGTCGAGCTTGTTTTGGCTGAAGAGGTCGAGCAGCCGCCCCGGGGTCGCCGTCAGGATGTCGACACCGTGCGCGAGCAGTTTTATCTGCGGATTTTGCGATACTCCGCCGTACACCTTGCAGTGCGAAAGCGACAGGTTTTTGCCGTACATTGCGATGTTTGCGTCTATCTGTTCGGCGAGTTCGCGCGTGGGCGTGAGGATGAGCGCGCGGAAGCGTTTCGGCGCGGGGTAGTGCCCGCGTTCGTCGAGCATCTGCATAATCGGCAGCGCGAACGCCGCGGTTTTGCCCGTGCCCGTCTGCGCGCAGCCGAAGATGTCGCGCCCCGCCAGAATGGGCGGAATCGCCCGCGCCTGTATCGGCGACGGTTTTTCGTAGCCCGCGTTTTTTACCGCGAGCAGGAGTTTTTCCGACAGTCCCAGACCGTCGAAATTCTGCGGTGTTTTGTTTTCCATAATGTTCCTTTTTTTCGTGCGCGAAAATGAACAAAGGAAAGCCATTCCGCGCTTCGGTTTGTTGCGGGTTGCAGGGCGAAATTTTGCCGAACCCGCGCAATCCCGAAAAAATTGCGATTGAACGAACATTTACAATTTGATAGTCCTTGCAACATTATTATGGAAAACTTTTCCGAAAATCCCACTTGGTTTATGCCGCTGCCGCCGCGCAGGTTTTTCAGCGCGGGTGCGGGCGCGCCCTATCTGGACGGCTGCGAGCTGTTCTCGTGCGGGCGCGACGCGCTTTTGCGGATTCTGAAAATCGAAAAGTTTTCCGCGCCGCGCAAAATCTGGCTGCCCGAATTTTTCTGCCCGTCGGTCGTGCGCATGCTCGGGCGTTCGTTCGAAGTGCGCCTTTATGCCGACTACCCGTCCGAGCCATCCCCGCGTTTCGAAACGCTGAAGCCCGACTGCGGCGACGCGGTTTTGGCTGTCGATTTTTTCGGCTTGCGCGCCGAAGCGCCGTGGCGCAGTTGGCTCGCCGAAAATGCGGGCGTGATGTCGGTGGCGGACGTTTCGCACGCGCCGTTTTCGGGCTGGCTTGCCGACGTGTGCGACTACTCTTTTGCGTCGCTGCGCAAGACTCTGCCCGTGTCCGACGGCGGGCTTTTGCGCGGAAGAAATTTCGCGCCCGCAAAGATGTTCCGCGCGGGTTCGGGGCTTTGCGCGTTCGCGGGCGATATGCTTTCCGCCGCCGCAGTCCGCGACTTTTCGGGCTACGACGCCGCCGAAGACCTCTACTACGCGGGCGAGGACAAGCTCGACGGCAAGGCTGAGATTTCGCGCATATCGAAGTATTCGCTTTCCGTTCTGGAGAATTTCGACATCTCCGCCGCCGCAAAGCGCACGCTCGAAAATCTGGAAATTTTTTGCGCCGAAACCGCTTCGTGCGCCGGCTTCGTCGAGCTTAACCGCGCGTTCGGAAATTTGTCGAACCCGTTTTCGGCGTTTTCGCCCGCGCTCAAATTCCGCGAAAATTCCGTGCGCGACAAGTTCCACAACGCGCTCTACGCGGCGGGCGCAATGCCGTCGATTTACTGGGGCGGTTTGGGCGCGGGCGTCTCGGCGCGGGCGCACCTCGAAAGCGATACGACGTTTGTCATTCCGCTCGACTTTCGCCACTGCCGCGAAGACGCAGCGAGTCTCGCACGGCTTGTACGCGCGCTTTGAACGCCGCGCGTTCGGCTTCGCCCAGATTGCGCAAAAGCATTTTGTTCGCCGCCGATTTTTCCATCGACGACTTCGAAAGCTTGTTGCCGTCGTCGCCGATTTTTAGCGGGCAGTGGAAGAAATCGGGGCATTCGAAGCCGAGTGCGCGGTAGAGCAGAATCTGCCGCGCGGTGGAAAGCAGCAGGTCTTCGCCGCGCACGACTTCGGTGATGCGCATTGCGGCGTCGTCGGCGACTACCGCAAGCTCGTACGACGGCTCGCCGCTCTTGCGCCACACGAGGAAGTCGCCGAAGTCCTCCCCCGCGGTGAACGACTGTTCTCCGAGTCTGCCGTCGCGGAATTTTACGGCTTCGCCGTCTGGCACTTTGAACCGCCAGTTGCGGGCGAAGGGGTTTTCGACTTCCGAAATTTCCGCCGCGTTTTGCCGAAGTTTCGGGGGAAAGATTTTTTCGGGCGGGGCGAAGTCGAATCTGTGTTTGGGGAATTTTCCGAGTTCGGCAACTTCCGAGCGCGAGGCGTCGGACGGGTACACAAGCCCGAGCGCGGACAGCCTTTCGAGAAGCGTTTTGTAGTAGTCGAAGCGCAGGCTCTGGTCGTAGGGCGCGTACGCGCCGCCCCTGCCGCCGCCCTCGTCCCAGTCGAGCCCGAGCGCGGCAAGGTCTTCGACTGCGGCGCGGGCGTATTGCTCTTTGCAGCGGGCGCGGTCGATGTCTTCGTTTCTGAAAACGAGCGTTCCGCCGCGTTCGCGGGCGCGCCTCCACGTCTCGAAAAACGTTTCGGCGTGCCCCAAATGCAGCAGCCCCGATGGGGTCGGCGCGATGCGTCCGCGGTATGTCTGCCCTTCGTTCATTGCGGTGCGGATTCGGGGAAGTTCGCGTCGAGAAAGTCGCGCAACTCCTTTGCGGTTTCGAAGCCCACGCCGTCTACCTGTCGCAGCTCTTCGATTGTCGCGCCCTTTACTTTCGCGATTGAGCCGAAATGTTTCAGGATTGCGTTTTTGCGCTTTTCGCCGAGCCCCGCGAGGTCGTCGAGAATACTCTCGCGGATTTTTCGCGAACGCAGCGATTCGCTGAACGAGTTCGCGAAACGGTGGGCTTCGTCGCGCACGCGCTGAAGCAGCTTCAGCCCCTCGTGGCGGCGCGGCAGTTTGATTTCCTCGAAGTTGTCGGTTACTATCGTCTCCTCCCGCTTGGCGAGCCCCGCTATTACGGGCGGTGCGATGTTTTGTTCGTCGAAGGCTTTCATCGCCGAAAAAACCTGTCCCTTGCCGCCGTCTATCAGAACCAAGTCGGGCATCGGAAGCCCTTCGGCGGCGAGCCTGCCGTAGCGTCTGCCGACCGCCTCGTGCATCGCCCTGAAGTCGTCGTTGCCCACGAACGATTTTATTTTGAAGCGTCTGTATTTTTGCTTTGCGGGTTCGCCGTCGTCGAAATGCACCATCGACGCCACGCAGAAGCTGCCCGAGATGTGCGAGATGTCGAAGCACTCTATGCTGCGCGGTTCACGCTTCATCTTGAGCGTGCGCCTGAGCGAGTCGAGAGCCTGCATCGCAACGCTCGGCGCGGAGCGCGAGATGTCGGCGTTGACCGTGCCGCGCGCGTTTGCCTGCCGCGTTTCGACTATCGCGGAAATCAGGTCGCGCCACTTCGCCGCCTTTTCGTATTCGAGCGCGGCGGCAGCCTCCGCCATTTTCGCGTGGGCATCGTCGAGAATCTCCTCGTCTTTGCCCTTGAGAAACTCGAGCGCGGCGTCCACGCGTTCGCGGTACTGCTCGCGCGTTACGACGTTTTCGAAGCCCGAAATTTCGCTTCGCGCATCGTCATACAGCAGCCATCTGCCGTCGTCGAGTTTCTTGGGGTGCGCGTCGGAAAGGAGTATGCCGAATTTCTTTTTGATTTCGGTCAGCGCGTTGCGCAGGGCGGTCGTGCCCAGATACGGGCCGAAGTAGAGAGAGCCGTCCTCCTTGCGGTGTCTTGCGAAAACGAAACGCGGCAGCGGCGAGAACATTTCGACGCGCAGGTGCAGAAAGTTTTTGTTGTCCTTCTCGAGCGTGTTGTAGCGCGGCTTCCACTGCTTGATTAGCTTGCTTTCCAGAATCAGCGCCTCGGCTTCGGAGCGCGTGTTTACGAAGTCGAAATCGGCGATGCATTCGGTAAGCGAGGCGATTTTCGGGTTCGACGCGCGGATTTTGTACGACATCGTGAAGTACTGGCTTACGCGCCTGCGCAGGTTGACCGCCTTGCCTATGTATATGACGTTTCCGAGGGCGTCCTTCATTATGTATACGCCGCTTGTCGCGGGGAGTTTCCGCACCTTTTCCTTTAATGTGTGCAGCCTTTCCATCCGGAAATCAGAAGAAGGACAGTTGCTTGAAATTGCTTTCGCCGCCGTCGTCTTTTTTCGGGGGGCGGCGTTTTTTGGGCTTCGGCGAATCGCCGAGGTTTACGACTATGCTGTTGCCCTCCGCCTCCAGTTCCGAGAGCACCTGCTTGGCGCGGTCTATAACCTTCGGCGGCAGACCCGCAAGCCGCGCAACCTGTATGCCGTACGACTTGTCCGCCGCGCCCTTTTCGATTTTTCGCACGAATATGATTTCGTCGTTCCACTCCTTTACGCACACGCGGTAGTTGACGAGCCGCGGCAGCGTTTCGTCGAGCTTTGTGATTTCGTGGTAGTGCGTTGCAAAGAGCGTCTTCGGACCTTTTGCGCCGCTTCCGTGGATGAACTCCACAACCGCCCACGCAATGCTCAAGCCGTCGTAGGTGCTTGTGCCGCGCCCGATTTCGTCGAGGATTATCAGAGAGCGGTCGGTTGCGTTGTTGAGGATGTTTGCGGTTTCGTTCATCTCGACCATAAACGTGGAGTTGCCGCGCGAGAGTTCGTCGGACGCGCCCACGCGGCTGAAAATTCTGTCTACAACGCCCATCGTGCACTTGCGCGCGGGCACGAACGAGCCCGTCTGCGCCATCAGCGCGATGAGGGCAATCTGGCGGATGTATGTCGATTTGCCCGCCATATTCGGACCCGTGATGAGCGAAATCTGCTCGCTTGTCGAGGAAAGGTATGCGTCGTTTGGCACGAACGAGTCGGTACGCGCAAGCCCAAGCCCCTCGCGGCGCAGCATTTGCTCGACGACGGGGTGTCTGCCGTCTTCGATGTCGATTGAGTCGGAGTCGTTGACCGTGGGCTTGCAGTAGTTCCAGCGGCGGGCTATTTCGGCCCATCCCCTGAACACGTCTATTTCCGCGAGAATTTCCGCCGTGCGCGAAAGGTCTTCGGCGTAGGCGAGCACCTTTTCCACGAGGTCGGCGAAAAGCTCCTCTTCGCGCCGCTTCGAAAGGTCTTCGGCGTGGAGTATTTCGCGCTCCTTTTGCCGCAGGTCTTCGGTCGTGAAACGCTCGGCGTTTGTCATCGTCTGCTTGCGGATGTACTCGGGCGGAACTTGGCTCAGGTACGACTTCGTTACCTCGATGAAATAGCCGAACGCGCCGTTGTATTTTATGCGCAGATTTTTTATGCCCGTGCGCCGCTGTTCCTGCTGTTCAAGCTCGGCAAGCCACGTCATATTGTCGCTCGAGAGCGAGCGCAGGCGGTCGAGTTCGGGGTCGTAGCCCTGCCGTATCGCGCCGCCGTCCTGAATTTTCGACGGAACGTCGTCGGACAAGGCGCGGTCGAGAAGCGCGAGCAGTTCGGAGAAGTCGGGCAGTGCCTCCGCCGCCTTTGCGCACAGTTTGCCGCCGACCTGTTTGAGCAGGTTTTTTATCGGTTCGACCTGTTCCGCCGTCGCGCGTATCGCCGTGAGTTCGCGCGGATTGCGCACCCTGTTTTGCAGGCGCGAAAGTATGCGCGCGATGTCGCGCACCTGTCCGAGCCGCTCTTCGATGCGCGAGCATTCGGCGGGCGCGGCGTACAGTTCCCAAACGGTGTTTTGGCGGCGCAGAATTTCGTCGATTTCTATTGTGGGCGCGCCGAGGTATGCCTCCAAAAGGCGCGCTCCCGCGGCGGTGCGCGTTTCGTCCATAACCGAAAGCAGGCTGCCGTCGCGCGAGCCCGAGGACGATTTGAAGATTTCGAGGTTGCGCTGCGTCGACGGGTCTATCAGCACGCATTTTTTGCCCGAAAATTTTCTGAGCGCGCGCAGGTTTTGCGGGCGTCCGCGCAGGTTTTCGGTGGCGTAGAAGACGAGCGCGCCCGCGGGGCCCGTAAGGCGCGAGCCGCGCGGTATTCCGAAGCCGTCGAGGCTCAGCACGCCGAGCGTTTCGCGCACCTGCTCCGCGCCCCACGACGGCTCGAAGCGGTAGTCGTGCAGCAGCGTAACGGGCGTCAGGTCTATCAGCCCGCGGAACAGGGCGTTCCACATCGCAAGGTTCGGGATGTCCGCCCAACGGCGCGACGCGTCTTCTGGCAACAGGATTTCCTTGGGGTTGCACGCCGACAGAATCGGCAGAAAGTCTTCGGGGTTGTCGAATTCGGAACAGTAGAATTCGGACGTGCTCAGGTCGAGCCACGCGGCGTAGAGGCGGCGCGACGAGTCGATGTCGAGCGACATTATGAAGTTGCTGCGGTTGCTTTCCAGCTGGCTGTCTTCGATTGTCGTGCCCGCGGTGAGTATGCGCGTGAGCGAGCGTTTTACGAGCTGACCGGGTTTCGGAATTTCGTTCTGGTCGCAGATTGCCACTTTTTTGCCCGCCGCCAGAAGTTTGGGAATGTACTGGTCGGCGGCGTGGTAGGGGATGCCCGCCATCGGGTAGTTCTGGCGTTTTGTGAGCGTGATGCCGAGTATGCGCGAGCCTTCGTTTGCGTCGTCGTAGAACATCTCGTAGAAGTCGCCCAGACGGAACAGCAATACCGTATCGGGGGGGAGCGTGTTGCGTATGCCCCAGTATTGCTCCATCATTGGAGTGGATTTGTCCGACTTTTTTTCGCTCTTTGCCATTGAATATTTCGGGATTATTTGTACGTTTTCAGATTACAATTATTTCAACGAAACATTCAACATTATAGTTGGTCGATAAAATCGACGCGTCTATTTTTTTATGCCTATTTACGAATACAAATGCAAGAAGTGCGGCGAAACTTTCGAAGTTCTCGTCCGCTCGACCGAAAAACCCGCCTGCCCGCAGTGCGGCTCGAAGAGTTTGCGGAAGCTCGTTTCGGGCTTTTCCGCGCCGTCGGAGAAATCGCCCTGCGGACGTTCGAAAAAAGCCTCGCGCGAATGCTCGCACGGGGGCGGTTGCTGCTGCGGCTGCCATCATTCCTGAGCCGATTTTTTGTTCGACCGCGCCTTTTTGCAATGTCATTGTTTTTTCGATGAAGTTTTTTCGACAGGCTGTGTTTTCGGCGTCTTGTGCGTTTGCGGCGGTTGCGCTGCCCGCGGGCTGTTCGAGTGCGCCCGCGCCGACTCCCGACGGCGGCGACCGCTCGGAGTATACCTACACGCTTTCGCAGAAGAAGCTTCTCGAAATCATCGCCGAGCAGAAGGTGTTTTTCGAGCGCGTCCGCACAAATTCCAAGATGAGCCGTTCCGACGCCGTTTCGCTCAAGAACAGGCTCGATTCGCTGTGGGCGGAATATTTTGCCGAGCACCCCGAGGATGTCGACGCGCTTTTAATCCACGGCAAGTATCTGCGCGCCGTCGGCGACGACGAGGCTGCGTACAAGGAGTTTTCCAAAGCCGACGCGCTCAACCCGAATCTGCCCGTGGTCAAGCAGCAGCTTGCCAACTATGAGGCTGAGCACGGCTTGCCGAAGTTCGCCTATGCCAATCTTTCGTCCGCCGTCGCGCTTGCGCCCGACGTTTCGGTATACCGTTTGCAGCTTGCCGATTTCATCCTTTTCTATCGCGAGGAACTTATTGTGCGCGAGAAGTTTACCCAGCAGGCTCTCGACACTGTTATGATGGAGTCGTACCGCCGCGCGGCTCAGCTCGAGCCCGAAAATTCCGCGCTTCAGTGGAAGTATGCGCGCGCCTTTTACGACGCGGGCAGACCCGACTGGAATGCCGCACTTGCCCAGTGGGATTTGGTTCTTTCGAAATTCGCACCGCTCAATCTCGACAGGCAGACCGCGCTTGCGAACAAGGCGCGCGTCTTGATTGAGCTTCGCCGCGATGCCCAAGCCCGCGAAATTCTCGAAACGCAGGTTGACCTTCCGTCGCTGCTTGCCGACAAGCGCAGGCTGCTTGAAATAATAAATTCAAAGGAAAAATAATTTTTATGGATCTTCTTTCCGAAATCAGAACGGGCGGCATTTTGTACGTCATTTTGCTCATAGCAATAACGATGCACGAGTTCGGGCACGCGTTTTTTGCCGACAGGCTCGGCGACAGGCTTCCGCGCGCCGAGGGGCGTGTGAGCTTAAATCCCGCGGTGCACGTCGATATGTTGGGCACGGTGGTTTTGCCGATTCTTACAATCGCCCTTTCGATGAAGAGCGGCTTCCCGATGGTTTTCGGTTGGGGCAAGCCCGTGCGCGTGCTGCTCGACAATCCGAAGACGCGCAGGCGGGTGGATGTCGTTTCCACGCTCGGTGGCGTTTCGATGAATCTTGTGGTGGCGTTTGTCTCGATGCTGTTTTTGGCGGTGTTCGAGTATTTCGGGCTTGGCGATTTTTCCGAGGTTGCGCTCTATTCGATTTACATAAACTGCGTGCTTTTCGTCATCAATATGATTCCCGTGCCGCCGCTCGACGGCAGCGTGTTTTTGCGCTACTATGCGGGGATGTCGGAGCAGGTGTATTTTTCGCTCGCGCGGTGGGGGATTTTGATTTTGCTTGTTCTGATAAATGTGCCGTTTACTTCGCGGATAATTATGGGGCTTGTGCGTCTGATTTCCGCGGCGTATTTGTTCGGCGCGAATTTGATTCTTTCCGCAATTTCCTGATATGCCCGTTTACAAGTACATCACGATTGAGCCCGACGGTTCGGAGGGCGAGGTTTTCGAGGTCGAGCAGTCGATTGCTTCCGACCCGATAAAGTTTCATCCCGAGAACGGCAAGCCTGTGAAGCGCGTTTTCGATGCGCCGAACATCAATATTGAGTACACGGCGGGCAAAGAGAAGTCGCTTTCCGATATGAAGCGGATACGCGCGGCAGGTTTTCGAGTCCTAAAAAAAGACATCTCGGGTAAATACTACGAGGAGAAATAGACTGGCACGCAACAGCGTGCTCTAAGGTTTTGACGGGCTTGTGAAATCGACCAAATAAAGGCGTTTCGCTTGTTCGGCTTCGGTCGAGTACTTGAGTACACTCCCGTCGCCTCTCTTCGCAAAGCCGCCTTTCTTTAGTCAATTTGACAAGCCTAAGCAGCGCGGCTTGCCGCGCGAGATTTTAAAATTTTTTGAATAATAGTATTGTGGAAGTGATTTTAGCTGTGGGTGTTTTTTTTAGGATGTATGTTTTGCGAGTTGTTTTTGTTCCTATGTGTATA
>URJY01000035.1 GCA_900548275.1 uncultured Opitutales bacterium
GGGCTTGTCGGGGAAAGGCGCGACTATAGTCGCGCCGAAGTATCCACAAGTAGGAACGAAGTTCCGACGCCGTGCAGGCTGCAGCCTGCTTTAGGTTGCCATTCGGAGTGTGGGTGGTTTCGGTCGGTGATAGTGGGTTTCTTTTTTTAGGTTTACCGTTCGGTATTAGCTTGTTTGCGGATTTTTCGGTAGGGTAGTTGTTGTCGTAGGGAATATCTAATTTCAAATATAACTATTGAGGCAACGGGTTACACCTGTGGGGGTATAGGGTTTGCCTGCGAAGCAGTGCAAACCCCAATTATTCATTATTCATTATTCATTCATTCTACAGCTCCTATCGTCGCGTAGGTTATTGTGTCGTTATAAGTGTGCGCCGCAATTCATTTTTCATTCCCGCCCGTGCTGTGCACGGGGGGGGGGCTTTAGAAATTTGTTGCTCTTTTTTAAATTGGGGCAATAATGGGGCGATAAATTTTTCATTATGGATAAGTGTATTCAGCAAGGATTCGACGCCAAGAGCGAGCAGGGCTTTATCTATACGAAGTTGGATTCGGTCATAAACTGGGTTCGTTCCAACTCAATTTGGCCGCAGCCCATGGGGCTTGCCTGTTGTGCCATTGAGCTTATGGCTGTGGGCGGTTCGCGTTTCGACATCGGCCGTTTCGGGATGGAGGTTATGCGTTTTTCTCCCCGTCAGAGTGATTGTATGATTGTTGCGGGCACTGTCACCTACAAGATGGCGGGTTCAATCAAGCGCATTTACGACCAGATGGCTGCTCCCAAGTGGGTTATTGCGATGGGTGCCTGCGCCTGTTCGGGCGGTATGTTCCGCACTTATTCCACGTTGCAGGGGGTTGACAAAATCATTCCCGTTGACGTTTATGTGGGCGGTTGTCCCACGCGTCCCGAGGCGTTGTTGGATGCACTGATGTCGCTTCAGAAGAAGATTCGCGGCGACCACTCCACGAAGGAACTTTTTGCGAAATAGGGGGCTTTGCAGATGGAAAAAGAAAAAATCCTTTCGGAAATGCCGTTTTTGAAGGAGCGCAAGACATCCGACGGCATTGCTTCGTTCGAATGTCAGCCTGCGGATTTGCCGAAAGCCGCCAAGATTCTGCGCGACAAGTTCGAATTCCAGAGTCTCAACGACATTGCCGCCGTCGATATGGGCGAGTGTGCTCCGCGCCGTTTCGGGGCGGTCTACCATTTCTTCTCGCACACGAAGAAGGAGTATGTGGGGCTTGCCGCGTTTTGCGAGAGTGTCGCCGAGCCGAAGTTGCCGTCGCTTTGTTCCGTTTTCAGGGGTGCCGACTGGCTCGAGCGCGAGGCGTTCGATATGATGGGAATCGTTTTCGAGGGGCATCCGCGTTTGGCGCGCATTTTGATGTGGGATTCGTATCCGTGGCATCCGTTGCGCAAGGACTTTCCGCTCGAGGGCAGGGAGGCTCCGCTGCCGCCGACATTCGAGGGCAACGAGTCCGCCGCGAGGGTCGAGCCTGCGCCCGAGGAGGGTGGGCCTTTCCACTCGCCGTCGTGCGGAACGGAATTCGTTTCCGAAAAGGAGCCGCGGAGTCGGCAGGGAGAGTGCGATACTTTCGACAATCTATAGAGGGTGTCGCGTTTCGAAAAAAAAGAGAATTTGAGGCGTAATTATGCAGAAAGAATTTACATATCCCGAACCCGCAAATCTCGCAGCCGGCAGACTCGGCGAAAAGATGATAGTCAACATCGGGCCGTCGCACCCCGCCACGCACGGCGTGTTGCGCATGAAGCTCGAGCTTGACGGCGACCTCATCACGCGCGCCGACCCCATCATAGGTCAGCTCCACAGGGGGCAGGAGAAAGTCGCCGAGAACCTCACCTACAACCAGTTCATCCCGTTCAGCGACCGTCTCGACTATCTCGCGCCGATGTGTAACAACATCGCCTACGCCCTGTGCGTCGAGAAAATCGCGGGAATCGAGATTACCGAGCGTTGCAAGGCAATCCGCGTGATATGCTGCGAGCTTTCGCGTATCGCGAGCCACTTGGTGGGTCTTGCCGCGTACGGAATGGACGCGGGCTCGTGGACGGTGTTTATGTACTGCTTTACGCAGCGCGAAAAACTGCTTACGCTTTTCGAGCAGCTCACGGGCGCGAGAATGACCTCTTCGTACGCGAGAATCGGCGGGCTTGCCCGCGACATTCCCGACGGTTGGCTCGGCAACGTCAACGCCTTTGCGAACCAGTTCCTGCCCGCGCTCGACGAGATAGACGCGCTCATTACGCGCAACAAGATTTTCGTCGACAGAGCCGCGGGAATCGGCGTCGTTTCCGCCGAGATGGCGATGCAGTGGGGCTTGACGGGCGCGAATCTGCGCGGCAGCGGCGTTGCGAGCGACCTGCGCAAAGACGTTCCCTACCTCGGCTACGAAAACTACGATTTCGACATTCCCATCGGCGTAAAGGGCGACTGCTACGACCGCTGGCTCGTGAGAATCGAGGAAATGCGCCAGAGTATACGCATTGTGCGTCAGGCGATTGAAAAGATGCCCGACGGCGCGGTAAACGTTGCCGACCCGCGCATTTGCCTGCCCAAAAAGGACAAGGTCTTGCGCGATATGGAAGACCTCATCAACAATTTCGTGCTCACGACGCAGGGCCCCGACATTCCCGAGGGCGAAGCCTATTTCGAGGCGGAAAACCCGAAGGGCGCGCTCGGTTTCTACGTGATGTCGAAGGGCGGCGGCGTGCCGTACAGGGTGAAAATCCGCGCCCCCTCATTCGTAAGTTTGGCGGCAATGCAGGAGCTTCTCCCCGGTCATCATATGAGCGATATGGCTGTAATTCTCGGTTCGTTCGACTTCGTTCTGGGCGAATGCGACAGATAAATTTTTAAGGAGCGCAAAAATGGAAATTACTTCGGAATTGGAAGCCAAATGCGACGAAATCATCGCCCAATACCCGCAGAAGCGGTCGGCGGCGATGATTCTTATGCACCTGATTCAGGAAAGATTCGGTTATTTCGACGATTCGGCGATAAAGTTCGCCGCCGAAAAGCTCGGGGTCGAGCCTGTTGACGTGTACGGAATGCTCTCGTTTTACCCGATGTATTCGCAGCAGCCGCGCGGCAGGATACACATCAAGGTGTGCCGCACGCTCTCGTGCGCGATGGCGGGTTCGGTAAAGCTCGGGCACGAGCTTGCAAAGCGCATAGGCTGCCCCGTCGGCGAAACGCGCGGAATCTACACGCTCGAATTTGTGGAGTGCCTCGGCAACTGCGTAAAAGGTCCGAACGTTCAGGTCAACGACAGGCTTTTCGAGAATGTCGCCGCAGAGGACGCCGAAAAGTTCGTCGAAAAAATCGAGGCGATGGACAAAAGCGGCGAACTTGCCCCCAAGTCGGCTTTCGACGCCCCGCAGGGCGGCTCTTTCGATTCACCCGCATACAAAGGTTAGAATATGGCTGCGGAACAAAAAAGAATTATCTACGAACACATCGGCGTTGAAGGCTGGAACGCGTCGATAGACAAATACGTTTCGGCGGGCGGATACAGAATTTTGTCCGAAACGGTCAAGCGCAATCCCGCGGATTTGTGCGCCGAAATGCTCAAGTCGAACTTGCGCGGACGCGGCGGCGCGGGCTTCCCGATAGGCATGAAGTGGAAGTTTGTCGACCGCAAGAGCGGCAAGCCCGTCTACCTCATTGCAAACGCCGACGAGTCGGAACCCGGCACCTGCAAAGACCGAATGATAATCTACCAAGACCCCCACAAACTCATCGAGGGTATGATGTGCGCGGCATACGCAATCGGCGCGGCTCAGGCGTTCATCTACATCAGGGGCGAGTACATCAACGGCTACCGCGTTCTCGTCAACGCAATCAACGAAGCCCGCGCGAAGAACTTTGTGGGCAAAAACATTTGCGGAAGCTCCTATTCGTGCGAAATCACGGTCTGCCGAGGCGCGGGCGCATACGTCTGCGGCGAGGAAACGGGTCTTATTTCGTCGCTCGGCGGCAAACGCGCATATCCGCGCATCAAGCCGCCGTACTTCCCTGCGGTGATGGGGCTTTACGACTGCCCGACGGTCGTCAACAACGTGGAGTCGCTCTGTTGGGTGCCCGTGGTGTTCGACAAGGGGGGCGAGGCGGTCTCGAAAATCGGCGTTGCGGGCGACCCCGGAACGCACATCTGGGGCGTGAGCGGGCTTGTCCAGAGACCCGACCGCTACGAAATCGAAACCGGTTCGTGCACACTCGGCGAACTTCTGTACGACCTTTGCGGAGGGCCGCTCGTGGGCAGACGCTTCAAGGCGGTCATCCCCGGGGGCTCTTCGATGAAAATCCTCAAGTGGGACGACAAGTACACGATTAAAAACCCCGACGGCACGACGACCGAAATGCGCACCGAAGACATCCCGCTCGACGCGGTTTCGTTCCAGAAGTGCGGCACGGCGATAGGCTCGTGCGGAATCATCGTAATGGACAACACAATCGATATGCCCGAGGCTCTCGCCAACCTTACGATGTTCTACGCGCACGAAAGCTGCGGTCAGTGTACGCCCTGCCGCGAAGGTACTATGTGGATGTCGCGCATAGCAAAGCGCATTTGCGAGGGTTGGGGGCGCAAAGAGGATGTCGAACTTCTCAAGAGCGTTGCCGACAACATCTGCGGACGCACGATTTGCGCGCTCGGCGAGGGCGCGGCGTGGCCGGTGCAGAGCAACGTTTCCAAGTTCAAAGAGGAATATTACGAAAAAATCCGCATGCAGGAGACCGTGGGCGGTCAGGCGCGTGCGGACAACAACGCATACAGATTGATTTAGCGATGGAAAAGAAAACCGTAAACGTAAAAATCAACGGCACCGACTACCAAGTCGAGGCGGGGAAAAACATCCTCGAAACGTGCCGCAGCGTGGGAGTGGAAATTCCGTTCTTTTGCTACCATCCCGATTTGAAAGTGGCGGGTTCGTGCAGAATGTGCCTTGTCTACACGGGTATGCCCGCGCGCGACCGCGCAACGGGCGAGCTAATCAAAAACGAAGACGGCTCGCAGAAAATCGCGTGGATGCCCAAGCCGTCAATCGCCTGCGGCACGAACGTAGCCGAGGGAATGCAGATTATAACCGACAGCGACGCCGTAAAGGACTGCCGCCGCGCGGTGCTCGAATTCCTGCTTCTCAACCACCCGCTCGACTGCCCCATCTGCGACAAGGCGGGCGAATGCAAACTTCAGGAGTACACGCACGCATACGGCAACGCGCAGTCGCGCTACGTCGAAAGCAAAAACGTGAAGCCGAAGAAGGTTGAGGTTGCGGGCAAGATTATGCTCGACGCCGAACGCTGCATACAGTGCTCGCGCTGCATAAGATTCTGCAACGAATTCGTGGGCAAAAGCATTTTCGGCTTCACAAAGCACGGCTCGAAAACCGAAATCGCCGTCTATCCCTACGCAGACAACGACAGCAACTATCTGCTCAACGTGGTCGACGGCTGCCCCGTGGGCGCGCTCACCGAAAAGGCGTTCCGCTTCAGAATGCGAACGTGGTTTCTTAAGACGGCGGACGGCATTTGCGGCGAAAGCAGCGCGGGCGTCAACACGCGCATCTGGTCGCGCGAAGGCAAAATCTACCGCATTACGCCGCGCCGCAACGAAGCGGTGAACGGCATGTGGATGAGCGACAGCGGCAGGTACGAATTCAGGCTTTTCGACGAAGGCAACAGGGTCTTGCGCCCGCTTATCGACGCTTCGCCCTGCGCGTTGGCGTACGCGGTCGACAGGTGCGTCGAAATTCTAAAGCTCGGCGGCGTTGCGATTGTGGCGAACGCTTGGCAGACTCTCGAAGAACAGTACATTACGGGCGAGCTTGCAAGGGCTTGCGGCGCGGAAATCCATATGGTCTCGCACCTCCGCGAAGACGACGGCAAATTCGTCTCCGCCGACAAAACCCCGAATATGCGCGGCGCGTTCCTCACGGGGCTTGCGGCGCAATATCCGCAGTCGAACCTCGATTCGCTCGCGCAAAAGGTGCGTTCGGGCGAAGTGAAAACGGTTCTTTGTCTCGGCGAAAACCTGCGTTCGTTCGGCTTCGACGCAAAAGACTTCAAGTCCGCAAACGTCATTTTCTGCGGCGCGCTCGAAAACGAAACTTCGGCGTCGGCGAAAATCTGCATACCGTTCAGAAGCCAGTTCGAAAAGCGCGGCTTGTGGGTCAACCGCCAGTTCCGCGTGCAGAAATTCGAAAAGGCGGTCGACGCGCCCGCGGGCACTGTGGACGACCTCGAATTTCTCGCAACGCTTCTGCGCGACTACACGGGCGCGTCGTTCGCGCTTCCCTCGCACGACGAAATCAGGCGCGTGATGGCGGCGAAAATTCCGCAGCTTGCAAATTGCGCAACCGTAGGTTCTGCGGGGGTGCAGATTGACGGTTCGGCGTTCGCGGACATCGATTTCCCCGAAACAGACGCGGTTCGTTTCGCGAAAAACCAACACGCGCAAAAATAAGGATTTAATACTATGAACGCAATTTCGGACATTCTCGTTCTCGCGGCGGCGGATTCGTGCGCGTGGGGCGATTTGGCAATCGACATCGCCGTAAAGGTGTTGTGCAGCCTCGGCGCGATAATGCTTGTGATGTGTTTCGCGGGGCTGGGCGTCGTGGCTGAAAGAAAGGTTTGCGCCTACATTCAGGGACGCTACGGGCCCAACCGCACGGCGATTCCGCTCGTGGCGGCAGTGCCGTTCTTCGGCAATTTTCTGAAGAAAAACGGTCTTATGCAGCTCGCGGCGGATGGTTTGAAATTCCTGCTCAAGGAAGACCCGCTGCCCAAACACGTCGACAAATTCTGGTATATGCTCGCGCCGATAATCGCGCTTTCGCCGGTTCTCGTGTCGGCGTGCGTGATTCCGTTCGGCGTGTACTGGAGCGAAGGGCAGATGTGTCCGCTTTCGGTCGCCGACATCGACGTAAGCCTTGTCTTCGCGCTGGCAATCGGCGCGCTCGGCGTCTACGGCGCGATTCTGGCTGGCTGGTCTTCGAACAGCAAATTCCCGTACATGGGGGCGATGAGGGCTTCGGCGCAGGTGATAAGCTACGAGCTTGCGCTCGGGCTTTCGATTCTGCCCGTGGTGCTCTGGACGGCGAGAACATCCGACAGTCCGCTGAGCCTTTTCGAAATAGCGCGCGTGCAAAAAGACCTGTGGTTTTGCATTACGCAGCCGCTTTCGGCGTTCCTGTTCCTCGTCGCGCTCTTCGCCGAAACGAACAGACTTCCGTTCGACATGGCGGAAAGCGAAACCGACCTCGTAAGCGGCTACCACACGGAATACGGCAGCTTCAAATTCGGTCTGTTCTTCGTGGGCGAATACGGGCATATGGTTTTGGGTTCGTCGCTTTTCATAGTGCTTTTCCTCGGCGGATGGAATCCGCTTCCGTGCGTCGCCTACCCCGAATCTTGGGGTTGGATTAGCACGGTGCTTTCGCTGCTGACGTTCATAGTGAAAATCGCGGCGATGATGTTCTTCTTCATCTGGGTGCGTTGGACTCTCCCGCGCTTCAGGTACGACCAAGTTATGCGTCTGGGGTGGAAGGTTCTCCTGCCGCTTGCACTGGCGAACTTCGCGGCGTACTTGGTGTTCGCCTCGCTCTAAAATTTAACGGATAAAAACAATGGCCATTGTAGTTGAAAGAAAACGGCTGAGCTTCTGGGAGCGGCTTTATATGCCGCAGGTTGTTTCGGGTCTGTTTATAACAATAAAAAACTTCTTCAAGCCGAAGATTACACTGGAATATCCCGACCAGTCGCCCGTACTGCCCGTCGGATACCGCGGCGCGCCCACGCTTGTGAAAGACTCGCAGGGTCGCGAAAAGTGCGTTTCGTGCCAGCTTTGCGAATTCGTCTGCCCCTCGAAGGCAATCCGCGTAACCCCCGGAGCGATTCCCGCCGACAGCAAGTATTCGTTCATCGAAAAAGCCCCGCAGGACTTCCAGATAAATATGCTCCGCTGCATATTCTGCGGGATGTGCCAAGAGGTCTGCCCCGAAAAGGCGATTGTCCTGCAGAACGAATTTTCGATAAACGGCTATTCGCGCGCCGAATTTATCCGCCACAAAGCCGACCTCTACAAGGGGGGCGGCGTTCTTCCAGACAAAATTATGAAATGGAAGAAAGTTAAGGACAACGCCGAACTCGGAGGAAACCGATAATGGATCAGGCAATGTATTACGTATTTTGCGGACTGTGCTTGGGCGGCGCACTGGGTATGCTGCTCCTGCGCGGCTATGTGAACTCGGCGATGTCGATGCTCGTGTCGATGCTCGGCACGGCGGGGCTTCTGCTTTTGATGAAGGCATATTTCTTGGCATTCGTGACGGTCTCGGTCTACGCGGGGGCGGTGCTGGTGCTCTTCGTGTTCGTTGTCATGCTCGTGGGCGACACGCGCGACGGCGCGGGTTGGATAAAGCGCGGGGTGCTCCTGCTTCTGTGGGTTGCAATCGGCGCGGTGCTCGGCTACTTCGAACCGCAGATTGTCGCGGGGTGCGCGGCGAAGACGGCTTCGGCGGAGGCGGCGGCTGTGCCCGCGCTTTCGGTCGCCAAGAATTACGGGCTTGTCCTTTTCTGCGAATTTATGCTGCCCTTCCAGATTGCGGGCGCAATGCTCCTTGCCGCGATGGTCGGGGTGATTGTCGTGGCGCAGCAGAGGGCTGCAAAGAAAATCCGAACGGACGCATAGGGAGAATTTTCATATGGAACAGACTTTACACCAGTTTTTGTTTCCCGCTTTGATGCTTTTCGCAACGGGGCTTCTCGGGGCGATGTTCAAGCGCAATCTCATCACGATTTTTATGTCGGTCGAGCTTATGTTGTGCGGGGCGATGCTCGCGTTTGTCGCGTTCGCGTCGGCGTATGACGACCTCGGGGGCGCGGTTTTCGCGTTCTTCATCCTGACTATCGCCGCGGCGGAAGTGGCGGTTGGGCTTGCGATTATCACGCGGCTTTTCAAACTCGAAAACACGGTCTCGACGAAAGACCTCAATACACTCGGAGACTGATAAAATGCAATTTCAACTCGACGTAATTTTATTCCTGCCGCTTTTGTCGGCGGCGGTAATCGCGCTGTTTTTGCGGCGCAGTCCGCGCGCGGGCACGGCGGTATCGGTGCTCTCGGCGGGCACGGTTCTGGCGGTCGCGCTTGCGGCGATGTTCTCGTGCGCGCCCGACTCGGCGTTCAAGGGCTCGTACGAGCTTTTCAAACTGGGCGGATTTTCGCTGAATCTCGGCTGCCTGTTCGATTCGCTCTCGCGCAATATGCTTTTCGTGGTCTGCTTTGTGGGCTTCCTAATCCACGTTTTCAGCGTGGGGTATATGGACGACGACTCGGCGAAGTCGCGCTTCTTCGCGGGGATGAGCTTCTTTATGTTCTCGATGACGGGCATCGTGCTTGCGTCGAACCTGTTTATGATGTTCGTGTTCTGGGAGCTTGTGGGCTTCAGTTCGTACGCGCTCATCGCCCACTACGCCGACACCGAAGCCTCGCGCGAGGCCTCGAAAAAGGCGTTCATCGCGAACAGGGTTGGCGACTTCGGCTTTTTGCTCGGTATAATCTTCTGTCAGGCGCAGTTCGGCACGACCGACTTTTCCGCGCTCGCGCAGATTTTCCAAGCCGACCCCTCTCAGTCTTCGACGGCGATGGGCTTGCTGATTCTCTGCGGTTTTCTGGGCAAGAGCGCGCAGTTTCCGCTCCACGTTTGGCTTCCCGACGCGATGGCGGGCCCGACCCCCGTTTCGGCTCTCATCCACGCGGCGACGATGGTTGCGGCGGGCGTGTTTATGATGGTGCGTCTTGCCTCGATAGGTTTCCTCACCGACGACGTTTTGGCCACCGTTGCGCTCCTCTGTTCGCTGATGGCGTTTCTCGCGGGGCTGTGGGCGTTGGGACAGACCGACATCAAGAAGATTCTGGCGTATTCGACGCTTGCGCACCTCGGCTTGATGGGCGCGGGCATAGGCTTGGGCTTCGATTTGGCGATGTACCACCTTACGACGCACGCGTTCTTCAAGGCTACGCTCTTCCTCGTGGCGGGTTCGATTATCCACGCGTGCCACCACGAACAGGACATTTTCAAGATGGGCGGAATTTTCAAAAAGATGCCCATTACTTCGACGGTTGCGTTGGTTGCGACGCTCTCGATTGCCGCCATTCCGTATTTCTCGGGTTATTTCAGCAAAGAGGCAATCGTGATGGCTGCGTTCGGCCGTTCGGTCGAAGGCGCGTTGTTCGACAAAGTCGTTTTCGGCTTGGTGATGGGCGCGGCGGTACTTACCCCGATTTATATGGGCAGACTTTTCTTCAACGTCTTCCTCGGCAAGCCCCGTTCGGAGCACGCCGAACACGCGCGCGAAAGCTCGCTTTGGATGACGCTGCCGCTTGCAATTCTCGCGCTCTACTCGCTCGCGGGGGCTTGGAGCTTCGCGTACGAAATGAACTGGTTCGGCGGAAAGATGGACTGCCTGATTCCCGCTTCGGCGACGGCTTTCATCGACTCGCTCTGGAAACAACATTCGGCGGCTCTCGCCTCGATTCCGAATGTCCACGCGCTTGAAATCTTCGCGGTTGCCGCAACATTTGTCGGCTTCGGCATAGCCTATTTGGCGTACGGGCGCAGGGGCGGCGAAGACGTCGTTCAAAAGAACGTTCCCGCACTCTACAAGGCTCTCGAAAAACACGGTTGGTTCGACGACGTCTACAACTGGTACATCGTGAAAGTCCAGCAGCGCATTGCGATATTTCTGGCGACGTTCGCCGACCTGTTCCTTGTGGAACTCATCGCAGTCCGCGGAACGGGCATAGTTTTCGCCGTGATAGGGCAGGGCTTCAAGCGGCTTCACGACGCTTCGGCAAATTCCGAAATCAAATGGCTTGTCGCGGGCTTCATCCTGCTGTTCGTGCTAATCTTTGCGTAGGAGATTTTCTAAAATGGAAACAAACGAAATTTGTAAAATCCTTTTAAACGCGGCGGTCTACACGCCGCTTGCGGGCGCGGTGCTCGCGGCGGTGTTCTTCCCGTTCTTCGGCTCGAGGAGCGCGAAGGGGCTTGGCGTTTTCGCCTCGGGCGTGTCGCTTGCGGCGGCGGTAGTGCTGTGGGCGGTCTACGCGTCGAACGTTCCGTCGAACGGCGGCTTTGCGTTCGCGTCCTCGCCGGTGATTTGCTCGGTCGAGCTTCCGACGCTCGCGCTCAATGCGGTTTCCGTACCGATGTTCGCTCTCGCGGCGATAGTGGGCTTTGCGGCTTCGCTCTGGGCGGCGAAGACCGAAATCGGCAATGCGCGTCTCTATTTCCTGCTTCTTATGTTTATGCAGGGCGGTCTGATGGGCGCGTTTTCCACGACCAACATTATGTGGATGTATATGTTCCACGAGTTCGCGCTCGTGCCCACTTTTATCGCAATGACGATTTGGGGCGGCGCGGGCAAACGGATGGCGGCGATGCAGATGGCGATTTACCTGACGCTCGGCGCGCTCGTATCGCTCGTGGGCATAATCGCGCTCTATATGCAGACGGGCGCGGACGACTTCTCGCTGCTCGCCGTTGCCGTAGCCTTGGCGAAATCTCCGCTGACGGCGCAGTGGCAGTACGCGATATTCGGGCTTCTGCTCTTCGGTTTGGGTACGCTCGTTTCGCTGTTCCCGTTCTATTCTTGGGCACCGCGCACGTACGCCGCCGCGCCTACGTCGTTTGCGATGTTGCACGCGGGCGTTCTCAAAAAGTTCGGCTTGTACGTTTTGATACAGGTCGCGATTCCCTTCCTGCCGCTCGGATTGGGCGACTGGGCAAAGCCGCTTGCGGTGCTCGCGCTCTTCAACGTAATCTACATAGGTCTCGTTACGATGGCGCAGCGCGACCTCAAGATGATGGTTTCGTACTCGAGCGTTGCGCATATGGGGCTATGCTTCTTGGGCTTGGCTTCGATGTCGGTGCTCGGCGTAGGCGGCGCGGTTCTGCTGATGTTCGGGCACGGCGCAAGCGTTGCGCTGATGTTTATGCTCTCGAACGCAATCGTCAACAAAACGGGGCAGTGGGATATGCTCAAAATGGGCGGTCTCTACAGGCAGACGCCCGTTCTCGCCTCCTTCTTTCTGGCGGCGACTCTCGCAAGCTTGGGGCTTCCGTGTTTCGCGAACTTCTGGGGCGAACTTACGATTCTTGCGAGCCTCTGGAATTTCTCGCCGACAGTCTGCGCCCTCGGCGCGACGGGCTTGATTATCTCGGCAATCTACGGTCTTAGGGCGATGGCGAACGTGTTTATGGGCAAGCCGAGCGGCGAAATCGCGAAAAAATTCGACTCGATTTCAGACCTTTCGCTTTGCGAAAAAATCCCCGCAATAATTCTGCTCGCCGCGCTCGTGTTCGTGGGCTTCTGCCCGAAATCGATAACGGGCGCGCTCGACGCAAACCTGTCGGCGGTTGCAACATTAACCCAATCGAAATAGTTTTTTATGGAAGGCACAATATCTTTTGAATGGGCGGCGGTTTCGACCGAAGCCGTTCTCGCGGTGTCAGCCGCGGCAATCCTGCTTATGTCGGCGTTCAGGCTCGGACGCAGGGCGGTGTCGCTTTTTGCGATGTTCGCGCTTGTGGCGGCGTTGGCGGTTCAGATTTTCGTTCCGACGGTCAACGCGCCCGCATTCGGCGGAATGCTCGGCGGCAAGTCGATATTCGGCGTGTTCGTCTTGGCGTGCTCGCTGCTCACGTCGCTGATGGCGTTCGGCTACTTCACAAAGGGCGGCAGGCGCAGGGCGGAGTTCTTCGCGGTTCTGATGGTCTGTACGGCGTCGCTTATGCTGTTCGTCCGCGCCGAAAATCTGCTGCTTTCGTTTGTGGCTTTGGAATGCGCAACGCTCTGCCTTTATGTGATGGCGGCGTGGAGCGTGTCGAAACCCTCGAGCATGGAGGGCGCGGTAAAGTATCTTGTGATAAGCGGCGTAAGCGGCGCGATGTTCCTGATGGGCTTGGCGTTCATCTACGGCGCGGGGCTTTCGTGCGGAAGGGATTTGCTTTCGTTCGCGAATTTCTCCTCGGGCTTGGTTCGCCCGATGTTCGTAATCGGCATTGTGTTCGTCTTGGGCGCGTCGCTTTTCAAGCTGGCGGCATTCCCGTTCCAGTTCTGGTCGCCCGACGTTTACCAAGGCGCGCCGACCCCCGTTTCGGCGTTCTTTGCGGTCGCTTCGAAGGCGGCGGGCGTAGTGTTCCTCGGCAAGGTTTGCATGAGCCTCGACTTCGCGTCGATGGGGCTTGCGGCATTGCACGACAAGGCGGTTCTGGCGGTTTCGGTCGTCGCGGGCGCAACGATTATCGTGGGCAATTTGGGCGGCATAACGCAGGTGAACGCAAAGCGTCTGCTCGCCTTTTCGGGTATTTCGAACGCGGGCTATCTGCTTGTTCTGGTGGTGGCGGTGCTTAAGTTCGCCTCGCTCGGCGGAATGTTCGAGCCAGTGCTGTACTACTATCTGGCGGCGTATATGTTCGCAAACTACGCGCTTTTCTTTGCCGTCAACAGCTTCGACGGAATCGACGACTACGACCAGACCCTCGCCGACTACCGCGGTCTTTCGGCGCGAAGCCCCGTAATGACGGGCACGCTCGTTGTCAACTTGGCGTCGCTTGCGGGCATCCCCCCGACTGTGGGCTTCTTCGGCAAGGTTCTGATTCTGATAATGGCGTGGAACGCGCAGCTTTATTGGCTGATGGGCATAATGATAGCGGGCTCGGTGGCGTCAATCTACTACTACTTCGCGTGGATGCGCAGTGCGTTCGATTCGCCCGAGGGTGGCGAGCGCAAGCTTGGCGAAAGCCGCGTTCTGCATCCGACGATGGTCGCGCTTTCGGTCGCAACTTTCGTGTTGGGCGTGGCGGTGCTTTGCATGTACGGCATTTAACGCCGCCGCCGAAAATGCGGTTTTTTTGCGAATTAGTATTTGCAAGCGTAAAAATAAGCACTTAGAAATTTACAGAATGAAAAAAGTATCGGCATTTTTGACAGCCTCGCTCCTGCTCCTCGGTTGCACGACCGAAGACAAGGAGCTTTATAGCCGCCAAATCGACATCGTGAGCATTCCCGCAGGCGCGCCGATTGTCATCGACGGTCTGAAAATGGGCACTGCTCCGCTTAGCGTGGGCGTGGAGACGAACGAAGACGGCTACTTCGTCCGCAAGACCGTAATAACGGCGATTCCGCAGGAGGCGTCGCTCCACACGCAGGTAATTTCGTTCCCCGCGTACTTGGCGTCGAACCCAGAAAAGAGCCGCGTGCCCGAAAAAATCACATTCCATATGGACAAAGCCCCGTCGCAGGGCGGCGGCGTCACAATCGACGACGCAGAATAATTCACAGACAACAACACTCAAATGTCAGAGCAAATTAAATACATCCTTGACGAATCCAAAATTCCCGCGAATTGGTACAATATCGAAGCGGATTTAAAAGAGCACACGCCTCCGCCGCTCGACCCCACGACGGGAAAGCCGATGGATCCCGCAAAGCTCGAAGCCATTTTCGCACGCGGCGTAATCGAACAGGAAACCTCGCGCGAACGCTATATTCCGATTCCCGAGCCTGTTCGCGAAATCCTTCAACAGTGGAGACCCTCGCCCCTCTACCGCGCCCGCAGACTCGAAAAGGCTCTCAACACGCCAGCCCGCATTTACTACAAATTCGAGGGCGTAAGCCCGTCGGGCTCGCACAAATCGAACAGCGCGCTCGCGCAGGTCTTCGAAAACAAGCGTTGCGGCACAAAATTCATCACGACCGAAACTGGCGCGGGGCAGTGGGGCTCGGCACTCTCGCAGGCGTGCCAGATTTTCGGGCTTCATTGCAGAGTCTATATGGTAAAGTGCTCGTTCAACCAAAAGCCCTACCGCAAGGCGGTTATGGAACTTTTCGGCGGCGAGACAATTCCGTCGCCCAGCAACCGCACCGAAGCGGGGCGCGCGGTTCTGGCAAAAGACCCCGACTGCAGCGGCTCGCTCGGTATCGCGATTTCGGAGGCGGTGGAAGAGGCGGTCAAGAATCCCGACACCAAATACTGCCTCGGCTCGGTTCTCAACCACGTCCTTTTGCACCAGACGATTATCGGCGAAGAGGCGTTGCTCCAAATGGAAATGGCAAACGACTACCCCGATATGATTATCGGCGCGTGCGGCGGCGGCTCGAACTTTGCGGGTATCGCATTCCCGTTCATCGGCGAAATGCTCCGCGGCGGCAAAAAGGTCGACGTTTTGGGCGTTGAACCCGCCGCCTGCCCGAGCCTCACAAAAGGCAAATACGCATACGACTTCGGCGATGTCGCAAAGATGACGCCGCTTATGAAGATGTACACGCTCGGAAGCTCGTTCATTCCCCCTGCGGTGCACGCGGGCGGTCTGCGCTACCACGGTATGGCTCCGCAAATCAGCAACATCGCAAAACAGGGGCTTATGCGCGCAAGAACCGTTCAGCAGCTCGACGTTTTCCGCGACGCGGTTGCGTTCGCGCGTTCCGAGGGCATCATTCCCGCGCCAGAATCGTCGCACGCAATTTCGGCGGCGATGGACGAAGCGCGCAAATGCGCCGAAACGGGCGAACACAAGTGCATACTCTTCAATTTGTCGGGGCACGGACACTTGGATATGAGCGCGTATCTCGACTACTTTGCGGGCAAACTGAAGAACTACAGCTATCCCGAACAGGAAATCGCAATGGCTCTTTCGGGGCTGCCCGTCTGCGACGAAAACGCGAAATAACGGGGCGTCGGAAAACAGAAGACAGACAGACTTAAAAGAAGAGACATCGGCAACCCCGATGTCTTTTTTTTTTGCGCCGAAATGCGACCCGCCCGCCGCCGAAAAACGCGTAGTATTTAAAGCTGCGATTTTTACGCAACAATATGAAATAAAATACAATGCAAACGAAATACTATTTTTAAAAAAATAGTATTTCGGTGGTATTTAGTGCGGATGTTCCGTTTGGGCGGGGTTGTTTTCGGTTTTTCTTGCAATTTCGGGCGGCGGCTTGTTATTCTCTGTCTTATAACTTCATTCTGACTGGCTTTTTCTGTCGGTCGGTCGCTTCTGAAATGTCAATATCGGCAAAATCTTTTATCGCCTCATTGGGCGTTTTACTCGTTTCGCTTTCGGCGTTCGCGCTGCCGTCCGCCCGCGAAATGTGCGCCATTATGGATTTCGACCGCGCCGACATCGACAAAATAACTCCGGAGGTCTTTGCCGAATTTTCTGAGCTCGCCAAAAAGCGCGATTCCGACGCTTTCGTCGGCATGGGTGTTTGCCGCTATTTCGGTATCGGCACGCAAAGGGACGTTTCGCAGGCGGCGCGCGATTTCTCCGCCGCAGCCTTTGCGGGCAATCCCTACGGAATGTTTGCCTTCGCCGTTTGTACGTCGGAGGGAGACGGCGTTGTCCAGTATCAAAAGGGGGCAATCGTCCTTTGGGAAAGTTCGGCGAAAAAGGGCTGTTTGAATTCGCTCAACAGGCTCGGCATTTGCTATTACAAGGGTGTCGGAGTTCCCGCCGACCCCGCCAAGGCGGTGGAGCTTTTCAAAAAGGCAATCGAATTGAACAGGGCTAAGGTTTCGCTTGCGCGGGCTTATTTGGAGGGGCGCGGGGTTGAAAAAAATCCCGCCGAGGCGTTGCGGCTTTTGGAGCTTGCCGCGCGCGGAGGCAATGTCGTAGCGCAGAACAACTTGGGGATATTTTGGTTCGAGGGTTTGGGCGGGAAGTCCGACGAATTCAAGGCGTTTTCGTGGTTCGAGGCTGCGGCGAAAAAAGACTATCCGCCAGCGATTTTGTTTCTCGGGATGTCCTATTTGCAGGGCGCGGGAGTTCCGCCCGACCCAATCCGCGGGGTGTCGCTCTTGAAGAAAGCGGCAAATTTGGGCAATACCGAGGCGCAGAACAATTTGGCGTATTGCTATGCCAACGGAATCGGTGTAGAACAAAATTCCGTGCAGGCTTTCGAGTACTACAAAAAGGCGGCGGTCGGCGGCTATGCGCTTGCTCAGAACACGTTGGGCGACTGCTATTTCAGCGGCAACGGATGTGCCGAAGACAAGGCCGAGGCGGTCAGGTGGTATCGACGCGCCGCATTTCAGGGCGATGTTTCCGCCCAGAGCAATTTGGGCTACTGTTATCTCGAGGGAATCGGCACTGGCAAGAGCGCGGCGGATGCGATAAAGTGGCTCAAAAAAGCCGCCGACGCGGGCGATGTTTCGGCGCAGAGCAATTTGGGTACGTGTTATGTAAACGCCGTCGGCGTGAAGCAGAATCTGCCCGAGGCGGTGAAGTATTTGAAGCTTGCCGCCGACAAGGAAGACGCGCAGGCGATGGGCAATTTGGGCGCGTGTTATTACAACGGCTTGGGCGTCGAGCGCGACCAATTCAAGGGGCTTGATTTGCTCCGCCGCGCCGCAAAGGCTGGCAACGAGGACGCCAAAAAAGCGTTGTACCGCCTGCGTTAGCGGGCTTTCGGGCGCACTCGGGGCGGTTTTCGGAGGCTTCAATTCAGTGTGAAGCTCAAATTTGAGGTTGTCGGGGCTTGATTTTTCTCAAAATAACCTCGCGTATCAACTTTTATATTTGGGAAATTTGATGTGCGAAAAATTTTCCGCAAGAAATCGCCGCGATTTTTCGGGCTTTATGTTTGTGTGTATTTTGTTGTAAATTATAATGTTATATTCGGCTGTGCGTGTGCCGTGTTTGAATACCCAAATTTTAAAAGATATCCGAATTTACCTTTGACAAAAAGTGCTTTCGGGGGTAAAATCAGTTCAACCTATTCGGAAATATCGGGCTACTCGGAAACCGTATCGAAAAATAACAAACTACTATGTTGCTTAAATATATACTTGTGCTCGCGGTGCTCTTGCCGTCGTTCGCCTTGAACGCGGCGGATACCGTGTTGTTTGATGCCTCCAAAAATTCCGGAGTTGCCGCAGCCGAAGGCGGGGCTGTTCTCAAAAAAACCGCCGATTCCGTCGAGGTCGTCCGCGGCGGCAAGGCGAATGCAGGCGGCGTTGCAATCGGCGGCGACTTCGACTTGTCGAAGGTTTCGGCGGTAAGGTTTTACATCGAGAGCGCATCGAAGCAGCCGCTTCCGCTCAGAATAGTGTTCCAGACCGATAATCCCCTTTGGAGTGAGGGCAAAGGTTTCCAATCGGGCACCTATGTCGCCGACGGGAAAAATCCCGTGGTCGTGTTGATTGACGCGGATCTGGGGGGCGAAGTTTACGACCTCGTAAACGACCCGAAAAAAATGCGCGGCAATCCATTCACGATGGTTTCGCACAAGGTGGATTTTTCGAAAATCAAAAAAATCCGCGTGTATATGTCGAACCCGACGATTCCCGCCGACTTCGCGGTGAAGAAAATCGTGGCGGTGTCCGAAAGCGATGTCGTTCGTCCCGCGTGGTTCAAGTACACGAAGGAGCAGTTCTTTCCGTTTATCGACAAGTACGGGCAGTTTATCCACAAAGAGTGGAAAGACAAAATCCATTCCGATGCCGACTTGCAGGCGGAACTCGAAAAGGAGCGCAAATATCTCGATACCTACAAGGGCGCGTCCGACCGCGACAAATGGGGCGGTTGGGAGAACGGTCCCAAGCTTGCGGCGACGGGGCATTTCCGCATCGAGAAAATCGGCGGCAAGTGGTGGATGGTCGACCCCGACGGCAGGCTTTTCTGGTCGCACGGCGCGGTGCGCGTAACGCCGTCTTCGGGCATAACGCCGCTCGACGGGCGCAAATTCTTCTTCAAAGACCTTCCCGCTAAAGACGACGCCTTTAGCCAATTCTACTACACTCACGACGAGCTCCTCCGTCCGTACTACGAAAAGAGGGCAATCAAGGAAACCTACGACTTCTCCGCCGCCAATATTTGCAGAAAATACGGCGCGGACTGGTTCGAAAAATATGCGGAAATCAGTCATAAACGCCTGCGCAGTTGGGGGTTGAACACAATCGCCAACAGTTCCGACAAGCGCATTTTTATGATGGACAAGACCCCGTACATAGACCGCTTCGAAATAAAATCGCCAGAGCTTTCGGGTAGCGAGGGTTTTTGGTGGGCTTTCCGCGATCCCTTTGACCCGAAGTTCCGCGAAAACATCCGCAAGAATCTCGACGAGCGCAAGGACGAACTTGCCGACCCGTGGTGCATCGGCATATTCGTCGACAACGAGCTCGAGTGGGGAAATCCCGATTCGCACGCGGTTTGGACGATGATGTCGCCCGCCGAGCGCGCGGCGAAGAAAGTCTTTGCCAGCGTTCTCAAGAACAAATACGGAACAATCGAAAATATGAACGCCGTGTGGGGTTCGAACTACGATTCGTGGGACGGCTTCCTCAAGTCGGTTGCCAAGCCCCCGAAGGGTGCGTATGACGACTGCGTGGAATTTTCGCATATGCTCATCGAAGAGTACTACAAGGTAATCCGCAGCGAAATCAAGACCGCCGCTCCGCATATGCTTTATATGGGTTGCCGCTTCGCTGGCGTTCCTAAGCGCAATCCGCAGGCGATGTACATCGGCGCGAAGTATTGCGATGTCATCAGCTACAACATTTACTGCGACGTTCTCGACGGTCTTTCCCTGCCTGCGGGTATCGACAAGCCCATTATGATTGGCGAATTCCACTTCGGCGCGCTCGACAGGGGCAAGTTCCACACGGGGCTTGTGCGGAAAGGCACTCAGGAGGAACGCGCGCAGGCATATTACAACTATGTCGAATCGGCGTTGCGCCATCCGAATGTAATCGGGACGCACTGGCACCAGTTCTCGGACCAAGCCACGACGGGCAGGTTCGACGGCGAAAATTTCCAAGTCGGCTTTACCGACATCTGCGACACGCCCTATTGGGAAACGGTCGATAAGGTTCGTGAAATCGGATACAAGATGTACAAGGTAAGAGCAGGCAAAGAAAAATAATAGTAGCAGATACACCCATCACACAGATGATACAAGGCTCGCCCGATTTGCCGTTGGGCGGGCCTTCCTTTTTTTGGGAGGTTGCGGATTGCCGAGAGTTTCCATTGGGCGCGTGAAAACAGGCTTGATAGGGCGTTTCACTTTGGAGCGGCAATGAC
>URJY01000036.1 GCA_900548275.1 uncultured Opitutales bacterium
GCGTGCGGTCTGGGGCGTTTGTGAAACGCCCTTAGGGAAGTACTTTCACGCGCCGCTCTATATGATTGTGTTCGCCGCTATTCTCGCCTGCTTTGTTACTATCAGAACGCCGTCCCTCACATACAAACCCTCCGCTTCCCACTTGTCGGGCTTGCCGTACGGATTGAGCACGCAGTTGTCGCCGATTCTCGCATTCTTGTCGATTATCGCATTTTCGATTCTGCAGTTGCGCCCTATCCCGAGCGTCGGAACTTGATTCGAAATGTAGTACTTGCGCGCGTCGGGCGACTCGTAATAGTCCGCACCCATCATAATCACGTTCTTGAGAACAGTTCCGTCTTCAATCATCGAACGAATGCCGATTACGCAACGCTCGAGCGATTCGGCGCGGATTACTGAGCCGTCCGCAATGTTCGCCCTGTCGATTTTCGTGCCGAAAATCTTCGCCCCCGGGAGGAATCGGCAGTGGGTGTAGATGGGCTTGTCTTGGCGGTGGAAGTCGAACTCTGGGTTGGGTTCGGTGAGAGCAAGATTTGCCTCGAAGAACGCGCCGACCGTGCCGATGTCTTCCCAATAGCCGTCGAAAATGTACGCACAAAGCTTTTTCTTGCCGAGAAGACCGGGGATGATTTCCTTGCCGAAGTCCATCTCGTTGCCCGACATAGCCTCTTCGAGAACGTGCTGCGAGAAAATGTAGATGCCCATCGAGGCAAGGCAGTAGTCGTCGTCGGGATTTTTCAGATTGCGCTTGAGCTCGTCGCCCACGAGGAACGAGTTGATTACCGCTTCGTCTTTCGGTTTTTCGGCGAACTCGACAATTTCCAAATCCTTGTTGACGCGCATCACGCCCAAACTCGGAGCTTCCGACTTCGGCATGGGCTTTGCGGCGATTGTGATGTCGGCATTGTTGGCGATATGCTTGTTGAGCATTTCCTTGAAATTCATCTGATAGAGCTGGTCGCCCGAGAGAATCAAGTAGTAGCAGGTTTCGCCGTGCCTTTCGAAGTGGTGCATATTTTTGCGAACCGCGTCGGCAGTGCCCTGATACCAATCGCCGCCCGTGTCGGTCTGCTCGGCGGCGAGAATGTCGACGAAGCCGTTTCCGAACGAGTCGAATTTGTACGTCTGCTGAATGTGCTTGTGGAGCGATGCCGTATTGAATTGCGAGAGCAGATATATGCTGTTGAAGCCCGAGTTTATGCAGTTGCTAATCGGAATGTCAACGAGTCTGTATTTGCCCGCGAGGGGAACTGCGGGTTTGCAACGGTATTTTGTGAGCGGGTAGAGGCGCGTTCCCCTGCCGCCGCCCATTATTATGCTGATTACATTCTTGACCATATTCGTATTTATAAATTGCACGCCAAGCCGCGCCGAGCCGATACCGACGACACGCTTGAACAATAGCTGTTCGATTGCCCCGATTATCGCGGCGAATTTCGGAAAAATCCAGCTTTTTTTTAGGCGCGGAAAATTCTAACGCACCGAAAACCTTTCGAAAACAAAGCCGACGCCCGCCTATTCCGATTTCGGCAAAACGGGCGAAAGCTTTGAGATGTCGAGCTTGAACGGGAGCTTCGCCGCGTCGAAAGGCACAAGATATTCGCTTTCGCCGAACACGAAAAGCTCGCCGCGCAAAACGAGCCTCTGGGACGGCACGTCGACCCAAAGCTTGCAGCGGTACACTCCGCCGTCGTCGGGATTTACGACCTTGCCGACATACTTGCCGCCGTCGGACGGCTTCAGATTCCAGACAAAATCCAGCCCGCAAAGGGGCGGATTGCCCGCAAGCCCCTTCGCCCGCTCGAGCGGTTTTTCGATTGTGTCGTCTATTTTTCCGTTGTGGTAGACTGCAACCATTTTCGCGAACCGCAGACCGCCGCGTTCGTAGACTACGATTACGCTTTCTGGCTCGTTGTCCGCGTCTTTGTCGAGCATAAGCCAGACGCCGTCGACCGACGATATGCCGCGCGGGGTTTCGTTCGGCGCGGGCGCGGCGGCGGACGGACATTCGACGTGCGTCGAACCGTCGCTTTTGATGCACGAGCAAAGCAGAGCCGCGGCGAATGCGGCGGTCAAAACGGCGATTTTTCGGAGCGCGTCGAACATTGCCCTACAGAACAGATTCCACCGCATCGGCGAGTGCCTGCGGCGTCGTGTTTTCGGCTTGCACTGCGACTTTCATACCGTATTTCTTCACTGCCTCGGAAGTTTTCGGACCGATTGTGACGATTTTCGGGCGGGTCGCACCGCTTTCGAGTGTCAGAGAATCGGCGTTTTTCGCGAACCCCTCGACAGCCGAAGTGCTCGCAAAAACTACGACATCCGCGCCGTTTTTGCGGAAGTCCGCCGCCGCCTCGCAGTCCCTTTCGACGCGCGCGATTTCGGTCTTGTAGACTTCGAGCGCGTCGACGATGGCGTTTGTCTTTTCGAGTTCGTCGAAAAGCGCGTTGCCCGTCAGATTGCCGATAATGCAGAGAACTTTCAGATTCTCGAGAGTCTCGTACTCGGACATCGCCTTTGCCATATTTTCGGCGGTGGCAATTTCGGGCAGAACGTCGGCGCGCAGAAAGTATTTTTTCAGCTCTCGCGCAGTCGCCTCGCCTACGCACGCAATGCGGGCTATTCCGAGCGAGCGGATGTCGTCGAACGACTTGAAAAATTTGTCGAAGAAGCCGCGCACGCCGTTGACGCTCGAAAACGTCAGCCAGTCGTAGTGCCCCATTTCGGCGAACACGTCGCGCAGTTCGTCCTCCTCGGCGCGGAGATTGACGCTGATAAGCGGCAGCTCCGAGACCGACAGCCCGCGCGATTTCAAAATTTCCGCAAGCGCGGTGTTGTCTTCGCGCGTGAGCAGAACTTTTTTCGTCTTTGTCTTCGCCATATTAGAAAGTAAAATCGTCGGTGTTTTTGAGCGAAAGCGCGAACGCCTCGAGCAGTTTCACGCAGTCGGCAATGTCCGCCAAGTCGGCGACTTCCGCAGGCGTGTGCATATAGCGGAGCGGAATGCCGATCAGCCCCGTCGCCACGCCGCCGCGTGTCGTCTGCAGAACGCGCGCGTCGGTGCCCGTAGGACGGCTTTCCGCGCCCACTTGGTAGTGGATTCCCTCGCGTTCGGCACATTCGACAAGCCTGTCGAAAACCTTCGGATTGATGTTCGGCCCGCGCGAAATTACGGGGCCGCCGCCGAGCTTCACATAGCCGAATCTGCGCCTGTCGCAGCTCGGGAAGTCGGTTGCGTGCTCCACGTCTATGGCAATCGCAACGTCGGGATTTACCGCGAACGCCGAAGTCCACGCGCCGCGCGTGCCGATTTCCTCCTGAGTCGTCGCAACGCTGACGAGCTTGTACTCAGGCTTTGCGGCGAGTTTCGAAAGACGGCGGATGACCTCGAACGCGCAATAGCACCCCGCCCTGTCGTCGAACGCCCTTGCGGCGCAGCGCGTGCCAGCAAGCTTGTGCACGATTGTGTCGTACACGACAGCGTCGCCGATTTGCACCTGCTTTTCGGCCTCCTCGCGCGAGTTCGCGCCGATGTCAATCCACACGCCGTGGATTTCGGGCACTTCCTTGCGCTCCTTGGCGTCCATCAAGTGGATTGCTCGCTTGCCCGTTACGCCGTAGACGTAGCCGTTGCGCGTGAGAATCGAAACGCGCCGACCGGGGAGCATAACGGTATCGTGTCCTCCGAGCGTGTCGAAAAATATGAAGCCGTCGTCGTCGATGTACGAGACGATGAAGCCGATTTCGTCCATATGCCCCGCCAACATCAGCGTTTTCGCACCGTCGCCGAACGTCGCCAAGCGGTTGCCGAGAACGTCGCGGCGGATTTCGTTTGCGTACGGCGAAACGTATTTTTCGACGATGTCGGCAGCCTCGCGTTCCACGCCCGTAGGCGAGCGCGAGCGCAGAAGTTCGAGCAGAAATTCGTCCATTTCGAAATGCGTATTCATTGACTTTCTATATCGTAATGTGTTGCAAAAAAATTACCTATTTGTCGCCCCTGAGCTGGCCGATTGCTATGCCCGTGAGCTTGTACGAAATAAGCCCCAAGTCGTACTCCGAACCGCCGAAGTGGAACGTGCGCTGCAGATGGAACTGGCTCTTGCCCACCCCGAGTTCGAGCGCGGGCGAGTGCGTGGAAATTTCGTAGAACCTGTCGGCGGTCGCCGACGTGCGGGCGAGAGGCCCGTTGTTGTACACGCTGATTGCGTCGCCGTCGAAACGCGCCGCGCCGCTTCTGCGCCACGAATTTTGAAGGTATCCGCGCACGCCCGAAGGCTTGATGTACAAAATCACCGTCAAGACGCCGTTGGACGCGTCGAAGGAAATCGCGATGCCCTCGCTGCGCCTGCCCGAAACGCCTATGCCCGACATCGTTCTGCCGTCGGTCTTGAACATAACGTACGACGGGTCGACAAGCAGCGAACCGTTGCCCGATGTAGCCGCCTCGAAATAGTTGTCGCGCACGATGTCGCCGAGTTTTTCGGGCGCGCCCGCCTTGTAGGGCACGAACACGCGCGTTT
Organism: uncultured Opitutales bacterium; assembly: GCA_900548275.1. Lineage (GTDB taxonomy): Bacteria > Verrucomicrobiota > Verrucomicrobiia > Opitutales > Intestinicryptomonadaceae > Merdousia. The sequence continues at coordinate 4,524 of URJY01000036.1, forward strand.
TTTTGTTGGCGTTGAAGCACGACTGCACGCTGATGTTGAGCATTCCGCTTTTTTCGTCCCAAGCCGAATCGCCCACATTGGTAAGCTTGTTGAACGACTGGAACGCCACAACCTTGACCGACTCGGGAATTTCGATGCCCAGAATTTCGGAAACCTGCTTTTTGTCGAGAACGGTAAGCTCGCGCTCCGCCTTGACCTTGAAACGCTTGCCCTTTGCGTTTTCGAAGTCGGCGGATTTTTCGAAACGCGCCTGCGTCTTCGACTTCGCAACCAAATTCCACGGTTCGGACGAAAGCGCGGACGGCGCGCGCCAGTTGTCGTCGGAATAGACCGAGCCCGCGGGGAAGAAAATTGAGAAGTCGCCACCTTGCGGCCCGAGCCAGAAACGGTCTTCGCCGCCGATTTGCATGGTCTGCAAACCGAGCGCATTGTTGGCGATTAGTTCGTGGTTTATCCAGCCGAGCGACGCGCCCTGCGCCCCGCCGAAAGTGGATGTAAGAACGCGCCCCTGATACTTGGGCGAAACGGCAATGAGGGAATCGCCCTCGCCCAAAAGAAAGACCTCGGCGTTGTTTTTCGAGAAGAAAGACAAATCCTGCCCGAACGCGAGCAAGTCGGGCGAAGAGGTTTCGATTGCGGACTCCCTGATAATGCCGCACGCGCCCAAAGCGCAAGCCGCGCCGACAAGAGCCAATGCTTTAAAGATTTTCATTCCCTTTTAATGCCATATCGGAACGTGTTCTTCAACTCTTTTTTAACTCCGAACGACACGGCTAAAGGGAAAACGACGGACAAAAAACGCAATTCGGGGAAAGTCGGGAAACGGGGAATAAAAAAAGCCCGCAACTCTTGAAGAATTGCGGGCAATAAAATGGTCGAGGTGAGTGGATTCGAACCACCGGCCTCTACGTCCCGAACGTAGCGCTCTACCAGGCTAAGCTACACCTCGTTCCATTTTTGAAAGCTCCGTTATGGACTATTGCGGATTTTTTTCAAGTTTTTTTTGCGAATCCGCGCCTTTTTTTTCGTCGTATTTATATAGCGCGAGCGGCAACAACAGTGCCTGCGACATCACGAACGCAAAAAACCACATCCAGCCGCCCTCCATAAATCCGTACGCGTGAAGTCCCACGCCCATCAGGTTCACGCCGAACCACGCCCAAGCGGCAACGATGTTTCCGAATACCGCCATCGCCAGAAATATCCTGTCGGAACAGAGGCGCAACACCTTTGCGTGTATCGTCGCGGCAGTCCACAGAACCACCATCAATGCGCCGTTTTCCTTTGGGTCCCACCCCCAGAATCTGCCCCAACTCATATCCGCCCAGATTCCGCCGAGCATAGTTCCCGCGAACGAAAACAGCAGCGAAAAGCAAAGCACGGCATAGATGTTCCGCGCGGCGTCGGCGGTCGCCATTCCGAAATTCTCGCGGCTGAACAGGTTTGCGACAAGTCTGTACGCCGCCAGAAAGCCGCCCAAGAACACGCCGCAATAACCCACCATTATCGTTACGACGTGCGTCGTCAGCCAGAAATTGGAATTGAGCACCGCGCGCATCATCCCCATCGAATCGCCGCTGTACGGCAGATTCATCGCAACCAAAAGCGAAAGGAAGCCCGCCGTTGCCGCGGCGACGGCAAAGCTTGCGCAGCCGCCGCGCAGCCTGCCCCAAAGCCCCACGACAGCCGACACGCCGCCCGCGAACACCACCGAAGAATAGAGGTTTGTTACGGGCGGGCGCATTTGTATGTACATTCTGGCGCAGATGCCGAAAGTGTGTTCGAGCACGGCGAACGCCAGAAACACCGCCGCCATTGCGGAGAACGCCCGTGCCCTGCCCTTCCAAACTGCGCCGAGTGCCGAGCACAGAAGCGAAAGCGCGTAGAGGATGAAGCCGCCGAAGAACGGTTCGAAAATATTGGCGAAGTTCTCGAACTTCACCCTAAACGGGTTTACGAGCGGCGAGTTTGCAAGTTCGGTCGAAAGCTGCGGCAGGGTTTCGAAGACTTTCTGCCTGTCGCCGGAAGCTACTGCGTCGCGGATTGCCGCGTAGTGCGAAAGCACTTTTGCGCCCGATTCGGGCAGGGAACGGTCGAGCATTGCGGCGGTCGCGCTTTCGAAACCGCCGTTTGCGGGGACTGTGCGAACCGCCGTGTCGGGATTTTCGAACTCGAGCTCCGCGCGGAAGTGTTTCAGATATTCGTTGGCGGCGGCGAGTTTTTTCCTGTCGGGCGCGCGTTTTTCCGACTGCGCCTTTTTGAATTCGTCGGCGGCGTCCGAAACCGCCTTGCGCCAGAGTTTCAGCGTTTGTGTCGCCGTCGGCACGCCGTCGATTTTCGCGCCGAATGTGTTCGTTGCGGCGGCGTACTCAAGCCCCGCGTCGATTGCCGAATTGCACGCGCGCGAATACGGCGAATCGCCCGCAGCCGCCGAATAAAGCGAGCGGTATTTTTCGGCGAAATCGTTGTACGAATAGTATCTGCCGTCGGCTTTGAGGAGTTTCTGAAGGTCGCGGTTGTCGGTTCTGAAGAATTTTTCCGCCGCGTGTTTTTGCGGGTCGGCATTGACCGTCCAGAGCCATTTTGCGGGCGAAACTTTTTTGCCGTCAACCTTTGCCGAATTTTTGCCGCCGAGCGATTTGAGTATGTCGCCCGCCGCGCTCGAAGTCGGCATAACCCTGCCCGCGCGCACGACTGGTAGCGAGCCGAGATTTTCGCCGAAAATGCCGTCGTACATCGGGTCGCCGAACAGTACGAGCTTCGAGGCGAGCGGCGCAAGCATTGCGAGCACGGCTACAAACAGCGCGAATGCGAGCGTAAATTTAGCGTCTTTCATTTCCGCCCCTCCCGAAAGCGCGCGGCAGAAATACCACAATCATACCGAAAAACGCCATCCCCACGGCGAGCCACGGCAGCAGCCGCGCGGGATTTTTCACGGCCCCCAACACGCTCGAGCCGTCGCGCCCGTACGACATCTGGTAGAACGTCCAACCCGCAAAAGACGCGGGATTGTTCATCGAAACCGTGCTCTCCGTTTCCGCGCCCGACTTCACGAAGACGATTTCGCTCGAGTAGCCTTTTGCTATCGAGCTGCCAGCCCACTTTTCCTCGGTGAATTTTTTCAGGCGCACCGAAAACGGCAGTCTGAGAACCGTATGCTTTGCGTCCGACAAAACAACCGTGTCGGATTCCGCATTCGGCAAAAGCGTCATATTGCCGTCGACCCGCAGGAAATACTGCAGCGCACCCGAGACAATCAGAAGCGCGACCGCCATATGCGCAATCGACGTTCCCAAGCCCGCAACGCCGAAGCGCGAGTAGCGCAGCCCGCTGAAGACTATATTCAGAAGCGCGAGCGCGCCGACCGTCGCACCGCCCGCGAGCGGGAACTTTACCGCCCCGAAACCCGCGAGCGGGAAAAAGCTTTCGAAGTACAGCTTCTGAACCGCCGCGATTCCGATTTCGCGCTGCGCGAGCGTCGCTACGAACACGAGCAGCACCGCATAAACAAGCAGCGCAAGCGTGAGCCTGCGCGACGAAAGAAACAAATATGTTCCGTTTAGAAGCCTTGTCTTCATCGGCTATACGTTGAAGCGGAAAAGCGCAACGTCGCCGTCTTTGAAAACGTAGTCGCGTCCCTCGAGGCGGTACTTGCCCGCTTCGCGCGCGTGCGCAACGCTGCCCGCCGCAATCAAGTCATCGTAAGAAACCACTTCGGCTTTAATGAAGCCCTTTTCAAAGTCGGTATGTATCACGCCGGCGCATTGCGGCGCGGTCATGCCGCGCACGAAAGTCCACGCCCTGACCTCCTTTTCGCCCGCGGTGAAGTAGCTTGCCAAACCGAGAAGGTCGTAGGTGTCGCGGATGAGTTCGGAAACGCCGCTGCCCGACACGCCGAGCTCCTTCAGATACTCCGCCGATTCCTCGGGCGAGAGCGACGAAAGCTCCTCTTCGAGACGCGCGCAGATTACGCAGACGCCCGCGTTGTGCTCGTTCTTTGCGAACTGCATTACCTTTTTCACGTAGTCGTTGGGCTCGCCGCCGATGTCCGATTCGCCCACGTTGCACGCGTAGATTACGGGCTTGGACGTGAGCAGGAAATACGACTTTATCCGCGCGATGTCCTCTTCGTTCGTGTCCGGGAGCGTGAACGCGGGCTTGCCCTGATTGAGATGGGCGACGAGCTTTGTGAGCATTTCGACGTTCTTAATCGCCTCCTTGTCCATCCCCTTCGCCTTGCGGGCGTTGTTCTCGAGCTGTTTTTCGCAGCTCTGAAGGTCGCTCAGAACAAGCTCGGTGGAAATTACCTCTATGTCGCGGATGGGGTCGACACTGCCCATACTGTGCAGGATGTCGTCGTCGTCGAAACAGCGCACGACCTGTACGATTGCGTCGACTTCGCGGATGTTTGCAAGGAACTTGTTGCCCAAGCCCTCCCCCTTGCTCGCGCCCGCCACGAGACCTGCGATGTCGACAAATTCGACGGCAGCGGGAATTATCACGTCCGTCTTCGAGATTACCGCAAGCGGCTTGAGACGTTCGTCGGGAACTTCGACAACCCCGACGTTCGGTTCAATCGTGCAGAACGGATAGTTCGCCGCCTCCGCCTTGCGCGAACGCGTAAGGGCGTTGAAAAGTGTGCTCTTGCCGACGTTCGGCAAGCCTACGATTCCTGCTTTAAGCATTTGAAAAACTCCTAATCTCTGGGCCCGTATTCGATTGTCTTCGAGCCGTATTTAATTGAAACGTGGTTCCTGCCGTCTTTGCGCGTCGACTTTTCCGTGTAGCCCACGACCTTTGCGTCGATGCCGAACGACTTCGAAATCTCCACGACTTTCGCGGCATCCGACTTTTTGCAGTACACTTCCATTCGGTGCCCCATATTGTAGACTTCGAACATTTCCCTGTCAGTCGTGCCGCTCGCCTTCTGGATTGCCTTGAAAATCGGGGGGACGGGCAGAAGGTCGTTTTTTACGAAGTGCACGCCCTTGCCGAAGCGCAGGCATTTCGTCTGTCCGCCGCCCGAGCAGTGTACGAGCCCCTTTATCAGCTTCGGATACTTTTTCATTATTTTCATCACCACGGGCGCGTACGTGCGCGTGGGCGAAAGCAACGCCTGACCAACCGTCATCGTCGAACCTTCGAGGGGGTCGTCGAGTCTGTAGGGGCCGCAATAGACAAGGTTCTTGTCGGTGTTCGAATCGTAGGTTTCGGGATACGTTTCGCGGTAGTAGGGGCAGAGCATATCGTGGCGCGCGCTCGTAAGGCCGTTCGAGCCTATGCCGCTGTTTTCGAAATCCTCGTACGTTGCGCGACCCGCCGACGAAAGCCCGACAATGGCCAAATTCGGCTTGATGTCCGCGCCGCTGATTACGTTTTCGCGCTTCATCACGGCAACCGCGCAGCTGTCAACGACGACCGCGCCCGTGAGGTCGCCCACGTCGGCGGTTTCGCCGCCGCCCGAGTATATTTTAACGCCGAGCTTGCGCAGTTTCGCGAGAAAATCCTCCGAGCCGTTGATGAGTTCCGCCAGAGCCGCGCCCGTAAAATTCTTGGCGTTGCGGTTTACGGTGTTGGAGAGCAGAATTCTTTCGACCGCGCCGATACAGAGCAGGTCGTCGATATTCATCACAATGGAATCCTGCGAGATTCCCCTGAACACGGAGGCATCGCCGGTTTCCTTGAAGTGCAGGTAGGCGATAATCGATTTCGTTCCGCTGCCGTCGGAGTGTATGACGTTGCACTTTGCTTTCGAGCCTGTCAGATAGTCTTCGGTTATTTTGCAGAACGCGCCCTTGAATACGCCCTGATCGAGTTTGTCCACCGCCGCGTGGACTTCTTCCTTGCCCGCCGACACACCGCGTGCAGCGTAGCGACCGTTGTTCTTTTTTGATGCCATATTTTAACCTGTAAATTTTGCGTTTTATTCGTCCAAAAATTTCGAGAAAGCCGCCTTGAGTTCGGCGTAGTTGGTCGCCACGGGGAGGTCGGAATTTTCCGCGGCGAAGCGTTCCGTGGGTCGGTAGAGAACGGCTCTGTCCGCCGCGCGGAGCATTGAAAGGTCGTTGTACGAATCGCCTGTGGAGACCACTTTGAAGTTGAGCGATTTGAACGCCTCCACCGCCTTGCGCTTCTGGTCGCCCATTCTGAGCTTGTAGTCGGCGACTTTCCCGTCGGGGGCGATGACCAGTTCGTGGCAGAACAGAGAGGGATAGTCGAGCTTCGCCATGAGCGGAGCTGCGAACTGCTCGAATGTGTCCGACAAAATCACGACGCGCGTGCGCGAACGCAGCCACTGCATAAACTCGCGCGCGCCATCGAGCGGCTCGAGCGTCGATATAATCTTCGAGATGTCGTCGAGCCTGATTCCGCGCCTGTCGAGAATGTCGAGCCTGTATTTCATCAGCTTGTCGTAGTCGGGCTCGTCGCGCGTGGTTATGCGCAGTTCGGGAATGCCCGATGCTTCGGCGAATGCAATCCAGATTTCGGGAATCAAAACGCCTTCGAGGTCGAGGGTTGCGATGGTCATATCCGTACCTTTTTAACGGGGATTGTAAACGAAGTCGGGCTCTTTTGCCGAGCCGAACGAGGCGGTGTGGAGCGGCGCCTGACGCTTCGTTTCGGTGTCGATTATGTAGAGCTGGCGCATTTTACCGCGCGCCTTTGCGCATATTATGTGGCGGCCGTCGTTGAGCCAACGCGCCGTCGAAGTGCTGTCGCCCGCGCTGACGACCTCCGAAACGCGCTTTGTGAAATCGTACACCGCCACTTGGAAGCCGCGCCCCTGCGCGATTGTGAAGACGATTTTGTTCGGGTCTTTCGGATTCCACGCAGGCTCGGAGCAGTAGTTGCTGATATTCGTGCGAACCACAGAGGGCTTGCCGCCGTTTGCGGGCATAGTGTAGATTTGCGGCGCGCCGCGCGCGTCGCTTGCGAAGAGGATTTTCGTTCCGTCGGGCGAGAAGCTTGCGGTCGATTCCGTAAACGACGTTTTCGTGAGGCGTTTGAACCCCGTGCCGTTTGCGTTTGCCGTCCAGACTTCGGCGTTGCCCGTTGCGGTGAGAATCATCGCGACTTTTCTGCCGTCGGGCGAGAAGTCGCCGCCCGTGTTGCTGCCCTTGTACGACGCGAACGCCTTGCGCGAGTTCGTGGACAGGTCGATTTGGAAAAGGTCCATAAAGCCCGAGCGGTAGTAGCCCGTGTACATCACCTTTCTGCCGTCGGGCGAGAAGTGCGGAAGAAGGGAATCCGACTTGTCGCGCGTGATTGCGCGGACGTTTTTAAACACGATGTCCGACGTGCAGATTTCCGAAATCTTTCCGCCGTCGCGCGAGTACGAAAACACTATCTTCCCCGCGAAGAAACCGGGCTTGCCGAGCGTACGCTGCACCGCCGCATCGCACGCCTTCATCAACGCCGCCGTGAGGTTTTCGCCCGGGCACACCTGCTCGAACGACGTTCCGCCGCGTATCGCAACCCTGACCGCATTCGAGCCAGCCTGCGAGAACGAGAACGTGAACTGCGCCTTGGCGGGCGTCGAAATTATGTAGCTGCCGTGCAGACCGAACGCGCGCTTGGCGTCGGAAAGCAGCGTCGGGTTGTCGGAGGTTATCGCGACCCTGTAGACGGGTACGTTCAGACGGTTGCCCTGATCGACAATCTTGATGTTGATGTCCTGCTGCGCGAACGCGCCCGCACAACCGCAAAATGCAAATAAAATACCAATAAAAGCCCTTCTTATCATATCTTCAAAATAATTTACAAATTCCGCCGCTTTTCAACTCTTTTTACCCTACATTTATGCGTTTGACGCCGATTTGCGAATTTAAAACGCGCATTTCGCGCCAGACAATCGCCGCCGAAAACAGAAACGCCATAAAATCGGACGCCGCAAAGCTCGCCCAAATACCGTCAAGCCCCCTAAAACGCGGAAGCAGATAAAGGCACGGAACGAGGAAAATAACCTGACGCACCACCGTTATCATTATCGACATCGCGGGCTTTTTTACCGACTGGAAGTAGCCCGAAGCCACTATGTTCGCCGCCACGAACGGGAAACAGAGCGTAAGCAGGCGCAACGCCCTTTCGCCCGTTGCGATAAGCGGCGAATCGGACGGAAGAAATATCGAAAAAATCAGGTCGGGGAAAATCTGCGCCGCAAGAAAGCCGACCGTACAAATCGAAGTGCCGATCCAAAGCGCATTGACAAACGCCGACTTTACGCGGACGCAGTTGCCCGCCCCCCTGTTGAAGCCGATTATCGGCTGAACGCCCATCGACAGCCCCACGACGGGCAGAAATATGAACGTCGTTACCGTCATCGCAATTCCGATTACGGCTATCGCCGATTCCGAACCGTACACGCGCGCCTGCCGCACGAACATCATCGTAGCCGCGCTCGACAAGCCCTGTATTATCAGGCTCGGCGAACCCGCGTAGAGCATCGACAACGCCAGATTCCAATGCGCGCGCAGGTTTTTCAGACGCAGTTTTACATAGCTCTTTCCGCCGAGGTAGAAATACAAAACCCAGAGCGAACCGCACGCCTGCGCGGCAATCGTCGCAAACGCCGCCCCGCGTATTCCCCAGCCGAAACGGCACATAAAAAGCCAGTCCAAAAATACGTTCGCACAGCCGCCTATGATGATTGTAGACATCGAATAGGCGGGTCGCCCCTCGGCGCGGATGAGATTGTTTACGCCGAACGAAATTTTCTCGAATATCAATCCGCCTATGATTATCGAGTAATACGAAGCGGCGAGCGGCAGAATGCGCTCGGTCGCGCCGAAGAACGTCAGCAGTTCGTCCATGAACAGAAGCGCGAGGGTCGCCGCGCCCGCGTAAAACGCAAAGAACAAAAACACCGCCTGCCCGAGGACTTTCTCCGCGCCCGCCATGTCGCGCTCGCCGAGCTTTATCGAAAGGAGCGTTGCGCTGCCCTGCCCCACCGTCATCGCGATTGCAAGCAGAAACAGCGCGGGCGGAAAACAAACGGTAATCGCCGCAAGAGCGTCCTCGCCGCAGACGCGACCGACGAAGATTCGGTCGACCACATTGTACGTGGCACTGACGACCGTGGCGATGATTGCGGGCGCGGAAAATTTGAGGATGAGCCGCCCCATCCCCATATTCGCAAGTGCCTTTACCGATTCGTCGTTCATACGAAATGCAATTCACAACAAAAATCGCTTCTTTTCTTTTGTGTTTTCCGATTTTACAAAATTCCCCTCCGCCGTCCGATTTACAAAATCGGCGGCGATTAAGCAACGTCCGGAAAAGCGCACATCGGCAAAAACTCCGACGCACACCCGCCTTTGCCCGTTTCTCCGAAATTACGGAATCACCCTGAAGAATATGCGCTTTCCCGCCTGCAATACTATCGGCTTAGTCGGACGCTGTATCGCAAGGAACGCATCCGAAATACGTTCGGAATCGAGCTTCACCGCGCCCTGCTCTATCAGACGGCGGATTTCCTTCTTGCTCGGGAAAAGCTTCGTCTCCGCCATAATGTTGACGAGCGCGTCTTCGTCGCCCTTAGCAAGCGCATCCCAACCGAACTCGGGCATATCGTCGGGCAGCTCGTTTTTCGAGAATACCTTTTCGAAATTCGCAAGCTCCGCCCTGCCCGCCTCGACGCCGTAGAAGCGCGACACCATAAGGCACGCAAGCTCCTTTTTGCATTTCATCGGGTGCTCCTGCTTTATGCGCAGAATCTGGTCGGGCGTGTAGAGAAGCAGATACTGGTAGTACTTCCACATCGTGTCGTCGCCCACCGACATAATCTTGCCGAACATATCGCGCGGAGTGTCGTTGAAGGCGATGTAGTTACCGTAGCTTTTCGACATCTTCTTTTCGCCGTCGAGACCGACCAGAAGCGGCATCGTGAGAACCGCCTGCCCCGACTGCCCCGCGTCGCGCTGCAAATCGCGACCGACAAGATTGTTGAAAAGCTGGTCGGTGCCGCCCAGTTCCACGTCGGACTCGACCATAATCGAATCGTAGCCCTGAACGAGCGGATAGAGGAATTCGACAATCGAAATCGGGGTCTTCGTGGCGTAGCGTTTTGCGAAATCGTCGCGCTCGAGCATTCTGGCAACCGTCATTTTTCTGGAGAGATTGAGCAGGTCGCCGAACGACATTTTGCCGAACCACTCGCTGTTGTAGTGGACTTCGGTGCGCTCTTTGTCGAGCACTTTGAAAGCCTGCTCCAAGTACGATTCGGCGTTTGCCATAACCTCCTCGCGGGTCAAAACGGGGCGGAGGGCACTGCGACCGCTCGGGTCGCCGATGCAGGCGGTGTAGTCGCCGATTATGAGAACGGCTTGGTGCCCCAAATCCTGAAACTGCCTAAGCTTGTTGAAGACGACCATATGCCCGAAAGTCAGGTCGGGACGCGTGGGGTCTACCCCGAGCTTCACGCGAAGACGCTTGCCCGCCGCAAGCTTCTGCTTCAAATCGTCCGCGCCGATGAAAACCTCGGCATTCTGCGCAAAAATGTCAATCTGATCCATAGTTTATAAAATATTTCGGGACGATTATCCACGCCCCCGCCGCAAACGCAAACCTTTTTATGACAACCGCCCCGCCCGCGTTTGTTTCCGAACCGCTTCGGTCTCAGCGCGGATTTTTTTGTAGCGCAAGTTGGCGCAGATGTGGAATGCGGCAAGCACCGCAACCAAAATCGCGAACGCAGCATATTTGCCGTATCCGCCGTCCGAAAGCGACGAACCCACAAAATTCATCGCCCCCGCAATCGCCCCCTGCGCCGCGATGTTGACGAACATATAGAGCGGAAACTTCGAGCGTATCGCCCCGAGAAAAACGTTCTGCACCCAGTACGGAATCCCCGGAATCACGCGCACGGCGAAGTTCACGTTGAACATCGCACGCTCCGAAAAATCGGTCGATATGCCGAACTTTGCCGCGACGCGCTCGGGAAAGCTTTTCGGCACGAAAAACACGCCGAGCCAATACCCCAACGCCGAGCTTACCGCCAAAACGCCCAACGACAAAAGCCAGCCCGCCCCGAAGCCGAACGCCGCCCCCGCAAACAGATAGCAAATAGAAAGCGGAAACGCGAATGCACAGCCTATCGACATCAGAAGCCAGAACAAAACGGGCGAATCGGAAAAGCCCTTCGCGAACGAGTCGAAGCGCGAAAACAGTTCGCCCCACCCGTAGAAAATTTCGACTCCCGCGACCGCCGCGGCGAGCAGCGCAAGCCTCGCAATGTGTCCGTACCGACCCATACCAGCCGAACCTACCCGCACGCGCCGCGCAAAACAAGAATATTCGCGCCTTTATTTTGTTTCATTCCGCAAAAAAACGTAGTAGTAGTTTGCGCCATGAACGAAAAAACGAATGTCGTAAGAATATTCGAAAGCGCGAAAATCAAGTTCGATTTCCACACATACTCGTGCACGGGCGCAATCAGCGGCACGGAGGTTGCGGAGGCAATCGGCAGGGACTACTCGCGGGTTTTCAAAACGCTCGTAACCGTGGGGAAGTCGAAGCGCAACTATGTGTTCGTAGTGCCCGTGGCGAAAGAGCTCGACCTCAAAAAGGCGGCGGCGGCGGTCGGCGAAAAGTCGATTGAAATGCTCAAGCAAAAAGACCTCCTGCCGACGACTGGCTACGTCCACGGCGGCTGTTCGCCCGTCGGAATGAAGAAGCATTTCGAGACCGTATTCGACAAAACCGCCGAAGACTGCCCGACGATAGTTTTCAGCGCGGGGAAAATCGGCTACCAAGTGGAGCTTCCTCTCGCGGAACTTTCGAAAATACTGAAATTCAAAACCGCCCCCATCACCGTCGAATAAAAATAATTTGACCCGACGGACGCGGCGGCGTAGAACCAACACATCCAAACAAATTCTATATATGGCAAAATCGTTCAGAACATTCGCAATCTTCTGCGCGGCGATGTTCGCCGCAATTTCGGCGGCGGCAGCCGTGCAAAACCTCGACCGCGTAAAATACGTGTTCCTCTTCATCGGCGACGGAATGTCGATTCCGCAGCGGATGATGACGGACGAATTCCTGCGCCTCGGCGGCGGCGACGGGCTTCTAATCAACAAACTTCCGAACAACGCAATAACCTACACGCGTTCGGCGAACTCGTTCATCACCGACTCCGCCGCAAGCGGCACGGCGATTGCCTGCGGAACGAAAACCGACAACGGAAAAATCGGCGTCGACCCGAAGTCGAACAAGCTTGAGTCCATTGCATACGTTGCGAAAAGGGGCGGCAAAAAGGTCGGGATAATCACGAGCGTTACAATCAACCACGCAACCCCCGCCTCGTTCTACGCGCACAACGACAGCCGCGGCAACTATTACGAAATAGCACTCGATATGATTTCGTCGGGCTTCGACTTTTTCGGCGGCGGCGGCGTGAACAAAAACGACGACAAAAAATCGAAGTCGTACAGGGGCGACATCTATTCGCTCGCGCAAAAGGACGGCTGGAACGTGTTCAGAAAGGGTACGCCCGAACAGCTCGCAACGCTCAAAAACGGCGACGGAAAAATTATGTTCTTCGCCGCAGACGCGGCACTGCCCTACGCAATCGACGACAACTCGGGCGTGCGCATCGCCGATATCACGAAAAAGGCGATAGAGGTTCTCGACAACCCGAACGGATTTTTCATGATGGTCGAAGGCGGAAAAATCGACTGGATGTGCCACGCAAACGACGCGGCGACGGTGCTCCGCGAAGTCGTGGACTTCGACAGGGCAGTCGCGGTGGCATACGAGTTCGCGAGGAAACATCCCGCCGAAACACTCGTGGTCGTCACGGGCGACCACGAAACGGGCGGACTTACGCTCGGTTTCGCAGGAACGGGCTACAACTCGTACATAAACCTGCTCGATAACCAGAAGTGCTCGCGCGAGAAATTCGCCGAGACAATCGAAAAAATGCGCAAACAAAACGAAAAACTTTCGCTCGACGACATCAAGCCGCTAATCACCGAAAAACTCGGGCTGAAATTCTCGGGAGACGCAAAAAAGGACAGGCTTGTGCTCACAGCCGACGAACTCAAAACGCTCGAAAACTCCTTCGCGGAAACCGTCGCAAAAAGCGGCAAAAACGCGGGCAAATTCGGACGCATCGCAACGAACATACTCGACAATAAATCCGCAGTGGCGTGGACGTCGGGCGCACACACGGCACTTCCCGTCAGCACAACTTCGTTCGGCTCGCAGTCGGAAAAAATCAACGGCACAATCGACAATACCGACATCGCAAAAATGCTCAAGCAGGCGGTGAGATAGAAATGCCCCACGCCGCCGATTTCAAAAGAAACGCGATAACCGCGATTGTCTTCGCCGTTGTCTGCGCCGCGATTTTCGCGATAGACCCGTACGCGAGGGAATCGGAGGGCACAAAGGAAAGGGCGGAAGTTGTCGCGGTGGACAACTCGAACCTGATGACCGTCGGACTCCTGCGGCAGGGCGAACAACGCCTGCGGGTGAAAGTGCTCGGCGGCAAGTTCCGCGGCGAAACATTCGCGGCAATGAACGTGCTGCGCGCGCAAATGGACCTCGACAAAATCTTCGAAGCGGGCGACACCGCACTCGTCGCAATCCCGCACGGCGCAGACCCGAAAACCACGACAATCAACACCCAAGACCACTACCGCACGGGCTGGACATTCGCGCTGATGGGGCTTTTCGCCCTGCTGCTGTGCGCCTACGCGGGAATGATAGGCGTGAAGGCATTGATGTCGTTCGTGTTTTCGTGCGCGGTGATTTGGAAGATAGTAGTGCCGCTGTGCCTCGGGGGAGTCAACCCGATTGCCGTTTGCATGGGCGCAGTCTGCGTGCTCTCGGCGGTGATTATTTTCCTCGTCGGCGGCTTCACGCGCAAGGGCTTTTCGGCATTCGCGGGAACGATGGCGGGCGTGCTCGCAAGCTGCGCAACGGGCTGGATTTTCTCGAAACTGTTTTTCATCAACGGCGCGATTATGCCCTACTCGCAGGCGCTGCTCTATTGCGGATACGAAAGCCTGAGCCTGCCAGACATTTTTATCGGAGCGATTTTCCTTTCGTCGTCGGGCGCAGTTATGGACCTGAGTATGGACGTAGCCGCGGGAATGGACGAACTGCTGCGGCGCAACCCGAACCTGCCGCGTGTAAAACTTGTGGAATCGGGACTGCGCATAGGACGCGTAGTTGTGGGCACAATGACAACCACACTGCTTCTCGCATACTCGGGCGGCTACCTCACACTGATGATGACATTCGCGGCACAAGGCGTTTCGCCGTCGGACTTCATAAACAACCCATACGTGGCAAGCGAATGCGTAAAAACCCTCGTAGGCTCATTCGGACTGGTATTAGTAGCCCCCCTGACGGCACTGGCGGGAGGATTCATCCTGAAACGAGGAAATTAGAAAATACTATAAAAACATACAAAAACCTTGAAATAATAAGACAGACACAAAGTCTAAAAAATAAGTTCGAAAAATGCCACGGGCGTTCCGCAAGAGAAAAACAAAACTTATCCCCGAAAACGCCCTTAAAAACTTCCGTGCGAAGCACTCTAACTTTAGGCGTGTCAAAGTACCCGATTAAGGGCGGCTTTGCGAATTACACAGGGCGCACAGCGTACTTGAGTACGTGTAAAGTCTGAATAAGTTCGAAAACGCCACGGGCGTTCCGCAAGAGAAAACAAAACTTACCCCCGAAAACACCCTAAAAAACTACCGTGCGAAGCACTCTAACTTTAGGCGCGTCAAAGTGCCCGATTAAGGGCGGCTTTGCGAATTACACAGGGCGCACAGCGTACTTGAGTACG
>URJY01000037.1 GCA_900548275.1 uncultured Opitutales bacterium
CCCCTTTCGGAGCGACGCGCCTAAGCAGTTCGGCTGCGCCGAACGCGGAGTTTTTAGATTTTAGTTTGCGGATTGCCGATTTTTGATTTTACTGCAAAACTCGCTTCGCTTGTTTTGCGGTAGTTGTCCACTTCGTGAAGCTTCGCTTCACTTCGTTCGGAATTATTCTACACGCCCTTGAAAAATCGCTTACGCTCTTTTCTCGGGCGGGTAGGGAAGCTCGGCGTTGCCTTGCTTCCGTTGGCACTTCGTGAAGCTATCGCTTCACTGCGTCGGTTTGTCTTTGACTAAAAATTTGCGTTTATCGTAAACGCCGAAATTAATAAGTGTTGCTCTTTCGTCGTTTATCGTAAACGCCGAAATTCATTCATTGCGCAGTTTGCTTGGCAGGTCGATTCCCTTTTCCTTCATAAAGTCCAGAAAGTCGGTTTGGAGCGGGGCTTTGAATACCGTGTTTTCGAAGACTTTCGAGAAGTCCATTTCGTAGGCGTGCAATGCCTGTCGTTTCATCGGCAGGACTTTCGCCATCTCGGGGGTGAAGCCCTTTTCGGCGAAATCAAGATACAGTGTTTCGTCGCAGCCGTAGAGTTTGTCGGCTACAACGCAGTGGTTCATCCACTGGGCGTGTGCGCGGATTTGGTGTTTGCGTCCCGTTAGAATTTTCACTTCCGCAAGCGTGTAGTCGCCGCCGTGTGTCGAGTACGAAAGCGGCTTGAAAAACGACACCGCCGTTTTCGCCGACGGCTTTTGAACCGCGCAGCAGGTCTTAATTGCGACGAGCGAATTTTTGTCGTCGGCGAGCGGCTGCGAGATTGTCGCGCAGCCTTCGAGTCTGCCCTCGAGCAGCGCAAGATATGTTTTCGATACAAGTCCGCGCGAGTCCATCGCCTTTTGTGCGACGCTCGCCGTCTGTTTGTTTTTCGCGAGCGTAACAACGCCGCTCGTCTCCCTGTCGAGTCTGCTTACAAGGTGCAGAACGTCGGCGTTCAGGTACACGCGCGCCGCGCCGACAAGGCTAGAGAGCGGGCCGTTTTTCGACGGATGGCAGACCAGCCACCCCGGCTTGTTCAACACCAGAAAATTTTCGTCCTCGTAGATTATCCACGACGGAAATTCGTCCATATCCACAAGCCCTGCGGTTTCGCCGAATTCGGAGCCGTGCGGCAGTTTTTTTGTTTCGCCGTCCATATTATTTTTTCGATTTTTCGCCCGAAGTTATTGCGACAAATCCGAACGCCATCGGGCGCGTTTGCACGTTTTCGAAGCCCGCGTTGCGGAACATTTCCTCGACCTTTTCGCGCGGCGGGTAGGCGAGCGTCGTCTCGGCGAGATAAACGTAGTCCTCGCGCTTTCCGCCGAACAGAACGGCGACGTTGGGCACGAATTTTCCCATGAAAAGTTTTTGGATTTTCTCGAGTGCGCCGCCCGCCCTGCACACTTCGAGCACGCAGAGTTTCGCCGACGGCTTCAGCGTGCGCGCAATTTCGCGCAGGCAGTCCGCCCTGTTTCTGAAATTTCGGAAGCCGAACGAGATTGTCGCGCCGTCGAAAATTTCGTTTCCGAACGGCAGGCTGCCGCAGTCGGCTTCGACAAATTCCGCGCGGTTTGCCAAGCCCTTTTTCGAAAGCTTTGCCTTTGCCGCATCGAGCATCGGCGGGCAGAAATCGGCGCACACAACTTCGGCGTTCGGATGGCGGCGCAGGATTTCGACCGCGACATCGCCGCTTCCGCACGCCAAGTCGGCTACGCGCGTTTTGCCGCAGGGCAGTCCGAGCTTGCGTACAAGCCTTTTGCGCCACACGACATCAAGACCGAAAGTCATCGCGCGGTTGATTACGTCGTAGAACGGCGCAATGCGCGCGAACATTTTCCTGACGGAATTTTCCTCGCGTTTTTCGGGGTCGGCTATCGGCTTTTGTCCGTTCATTTTTCGCGGTTCCCGAACGAGCGCACGACCATATCGGAAAGATATTTGTCGGGCGATTTTATGCAGTCGGCGGTTATCGCAAACGACGTTCCGCCCGTGTTTCGCGCCACTATCGCAAGCCCGTGTTTGAAGTCCCTGAAGACCTCTTCGCAGACCGCCGCGACCGACTTGTCCTTATCCACCGCAAGCGAGATTAGCTCGCGCTTTGCGCCGTCGTCGATGTCGAGCCCGAAGCCCGTTTTCGCCTTGAATGATTCGGCGAACTTTGCGATGTCGGCAATCATCGAATCCTTGATTAAATCGCCGTTGTCCACCAGCAGTTCGCGCAGCGTCTCCTTCGGATTTTCGACGGTGCGCGTGTCAAGTTCGAAACTTTTTATCCCCGAAGACGGAAGCTCGAATTTGTAGTCGCGCAGGGTGCGTTCGAGTACGGTCATAAGCCCGCGCGCGCCCGTTTTTTCGAGATACGCAAGGTTTGAAATAGCCTTGACCGCTTCGGGCGTTATCGAAAAGTCTATGCCGTAGCCGTTGAAATCCTCGCGGTACTGCTTGAGAATCGAGCCTTCCGAAGAGACCAGAATTTCGGCGATGTCGTCGGGCTTGAGAGCCTCGCATGCCACGCGCACGGGGAGTCTGCCGATAAATTCAGCCTCGAAGCCGTACTTGATGAAATCGCTTGTCTCGGCGTATTTGAGGTAGTCGGAGTTGTCCGCGTCCCTTTCGAAGCCGTCGTCCGAGGCGAAGCCGATTGTGCCGCGGTTCATCCGCTTTGCGATGCTTTCGCCGAGCTTGTCGAACGCGCCGCTTACGATGAACAGAATGTGGCGCGTGTTGATTGTGCGCTTGGGCTTTTTGCCGCCGCGCGCGCTCATTGCCATCTGCATTTGCCCCATCATATCCTGCGGGCTGACTACGTTCACGTTCGACTCCTCCATAAGCTTCAGGAGGTTTATCTGAACGCCGCGCCCCGACACGTCTTTGCCGCCGAAGTCGCCGCGTCCCGCGATTTTATCGATTTCGTCGATGTAGATTATTCCGTACTGCGCCACATCCACGTTTCCGTTTGCGGTTTTCACGAGGTCGCGCACGAGGTCTTCGACATCCGCGCCGACATAGCCCGTTTCGGAAAATTTCGTCGCGTCCGCCTTGACGAACGGAACGCCGATTAGCTTTGCGATTGTGCGCATCAGATACGTTTTGCCGACGCCCGTCGGACCGAGAATGAGGATGTTCTGCTTGCCGTATTCAAGCTCTTTCAGCTCGGGATTTTCGAGGCATCTGCGCACGTGGTTGTAGTGGTCGCAAATGGCTACCGACAGAACTTTTTTCGCTTCGTCCTGTTTGATGACGTAGCGGTTGAGGTAGTCGCGGATTTCTCGCGGCTTCATCGAGAACTCGCGGATGCGCCTGAGCACTTCCTCCGAGTCGTCGTCCTGCTGTTGCGCGTTGCGGAAGCCCGAATCGGCTTCGGGCGGGGGCGGGAACGAACCGAACTCGAGCTTCACGGGCTTGCCGCCGAAAATTCCCTCGAGCTGTTTCTTCAGTTCGTCGAGCGGATTCTCGGGCTTTTTGTTTTCGTCCTTGTCGGGTTTGTCGTTGTCCATAAAAGTCTCCACTCTCGGGCGGATTGTGTTGCTTTGAAAAATTACTTCCCGATTTTATCGACAATTTTGCGCGCCAGATTTAGGAAAATTTCGCGCGAGCCTTCCGACGGATTTCCCGACTGCAGCGTTTTGTCGATGGGCACTCTCGCCACGACTTCCGTGCCGAGCCGCGCCGCCGCGCCGTCCGCGAAGCCCTCGCCGAATATGTATTCCTTAGAGCCGTCGGGCATTGGGAAGTACGCCATATTTTCGACAACGCCGAGAATCTTTACCGAGCTTTTTTCGAAGACCATTGCGCCGCGCGCCGCCGTTACCGCCGCCAGATTGTTCGCCGTGCTTACGATAAGCGCGCCGTCGAGCGGAATGAGCTGGACGACGCTAAGCACCGCGTCGCCCGTTCCGGGGGGCAGGTCGATGACCATCGCGTCGAGATTTCCCCAAACCATATCTTCGGCGAACTGCTTGATTGCGCTCGTAACCATCGGGCCCCGCCAGACAAGCGGCTGGTCGTCGTCGACGAGCATTCCCATCGACATAACCTTGATTCCGTCGATTGTAGGCGGCACGATTTTCTCGTCGGGGGTGACCGACGGGTAGACTTTTTCGCCGAGCAGAATCGCCGCGCTCGGGCCGTGTATGTCGCAGTCCATAAGCCCCACACGCGGTTCTCCGCCGTTGCTCGGAAAGATTTCCGCCAGTGCCTTTACGAGGTTTACCGCGACCGTGCTTTTGCCGACTCCGCCCTTGCCCGAGGCAATCGCGATTTTGATTTTCACGTTTGCAAGCGTGCCGCTTTTGGGGGCGGGCGGCGCGGACTTCGCGGGGTCCTCGGCGAGCAGGATTACGTCGAACTTGAAATTCGGGTACGCCGCTTCGAGAACCTTTGTCGCTTCTAGAACGACTTTCTTTGCCGCTTCGGCTTCGCCGCCCGTGAATATGCGGACTTCCGCGCGGTCGGCTTCGACCTTGACGTATTTGACCATTCCAAATGAAATGATGTCCTTGGAGTAGGGCGGATATTTCACCGCCTTGAGCGTATTTAAAATGTCTTCTTTTGTCATAATGTGGCTATTTTGAAAGTGCGAATTTTACGAGTGCCTCCGTCGGCGCGTCTTCGCCGAGCTCGCGGACTGCGGCGCGGACGTACTTGTCGGCGTCGGCAACCTTCAGTCCGAGTGCGGCGAGCGCGGCTACGGCATCCGAAACGTTTGTGCTTTGTGCGGGCATTCCCGCAAGTTCTGGGGCGTGCGCCTTCGAACCGCCCGCGCCCAGTGTTCCCTTCAGTTCGAGCACGAGGCGTTCGGCGGTCTTTTTGCCTATCCCGGGGCATTTCGAAAGCGTCGCAACGTCGCCCGATGCGATTGCCTCGCGCAGTGTCGCGGTTGACATTCTGCTCATCATATTGAGCGCGGTTTTCGGACCTATTCCCGAAACCTTTTCCGTGATGGTCTTGAAGAAATCGCGGTCGGCGCGCGTCGCGAACCCGTAGAGAGCCTGCGAATCCTCGCGGTATACCGCAACGGTGTAGAGCATAACTTCGCCGCCGATTTTCGGGAGCACCTCGGTTGTGGTGAGCGGCACGTTGACTTCGTAGAAAAGCCCGCCTACGTCCACCACCGCCAGAAACAGCGAAGATTCCGAAAGTTTGCCTTTGATTGCAGCTATCATAGATACATATCCCAAAAAGTTTTTTATTTAAGCGGCGCGTCCGTTCCGCGCGTCGGTTTTCCCGATTCGTTTGCGCACCGTCGAAGCGGGCAAAGTTGTCGGGAGGGGTTCAATAATACGGGGCGGAAATCTTCAGTTTTCGCCCCGTCGTGTAAAAGGAATTCGGACTGTTTGAATCGGAGAACTCCGCGCGCGTGAAATCCGCGCAGTCTTGCAAATTTCCTATTTGAGATTCAGAACGTCGTCCATTCCGTAGAGTGCCGCGGGCTTGTCTTTGAGCCACAGCGCAGCCCTTACCGCGCCCTTCGAGAACACGGCTCTGTCCGCCGCCTTGTGGACGAGCTCGAGCCTTTCGCCGTCGGCGGCGAAAATCACGGTGTGGTCTCCGACGACGCTTCCGCCGCGAACGGCGTGTACGCCCACTTCGCCGACCCTGCGTTCGCCGACCATTCCCTTGCGTCCGTAGCAAACCATATCTTCGCCAATGCCGCGCTCCTTGAGCACGATTTCCTTGAGCTTGTCCGCCGTGCCGCTTGGCGCGTCCTTCTTGTGCTTGTGGTGCATTTCCACGATTTCGACATCGTAGGAGTCGTCGAGAATGCGCGCGGCTATCTTTGTCAGATAGTTGAGCAGGTTTACGCCGAGCGAATAGTTGCCCGCCCACACAATCGGGATTTGCTTTGTGTACTCGAGGATTTCCGCACGCTGTTCGGGCGAGTGCCCCGTCGTGCCGATGACGAGGGGCTTGCCGTATTTTGCGCAGAGCTTTGCGAGCGGAGCGGTTGCGTCGCGGAATGAGAAGTCTATTGCCGCGTCGCAGTCTTTGATGAAGTCTTCGGGGTTGTCGCCCACGTCGCAGCCGACCGATTCCAATCCCGCGTCTTTTGCGGCGGCGGCTATCGCGTGCCCCATTCTGCCGTTGGCACCGTTGATGAGAACTTTGAACGCCATTATATTTTAGCCTTTTCCATTTCGGATTTGAGAATAGCCAGATTTTCGGGCTGCATTGCGCACAGCGGCAGTCTTACAAACGGGCTTGCCGTCATGCCCTTGAGCCACATCGCGGTCTTTGCGGGGACGGGGTTCGGCTCGATGAACAGTGCGTGGAAGAATCCCGCAAGTTCGTCGGATATTGCCTGCGCCTTCTCGACATTGCCCGCAAGCATCAGGTCGACAAGCTCCACCATTCTTTCGGGAACGATGTTCGAAGCGACGCTGATGACGCCCTTCGCGCCATTTTTCATAAAGTCTACGGTCAGCCCGTCGTCGCCGCTGAGGATTGTGAAATTGTCGTCGACTTTCGAGTGGAGGTCTTCGACCTTGTCGACCTTGCCGCCCGCCTCCTTCATCACGCAGATGTTGGGATATTTTTTGTAGAGGCGCACGGCGGTGTCGTTGGAAATTCCGATTCCGCAACGACCCGGTATCGAGTAGAGGAAAATCGGCTTGCTCGTGCACTTGGCGACTTCCGACATATGCAGGAAAACGCCCTCCTGCGACGGTTTGTTGTAGTAGGGGGCGACGACCAGAAAGCCGTCCGCGCCAGCTTCGTCGGCTTCGCGCGTAAGGTGTACGGCTTCGCGCGTGCAGTTCGAACCCGTGCCCGCGATGACGGGGATTCTTCCCGCCGCGTATTCGATTACTTTTTTTATGACCGCGATGTGTTCGACGGGGTCGAGAGTGGGCGATTCGCCCGTTGTCCCGACAGCTACAAGCCCCTTTACGCCGCCCCTAACTTGGGCTTCGACCAGTCTTTTGAGGGCGTCGTAATCAACACCCTGTTCGGTCATCGGCGTAACCAACGCAGTCCATACTCCGGAAAAATTTTGCATATCCTTTTATTCAATTAAATACATCGTATCTTGCAACACTTTTTAAACCGTCCGCGCAACAAAAAGCCCCGAATTTTTTCGGGGCTTGCGGAGGGGCGGCGGTCAATCTTTGAGGACTTTTATTTTGTCGCCGACAAGTCCGACGGGCGCGTTTGTGAAGTGCAGCATCGGGTTTACTGCGGCGTCGCACTCGAGCAGTACTATTTCGTTCGCGCCCTTTTTGACGAGCTGCGCGGGGACGTATGTGGTTTTCAGCGGACTGTCCTTGTCGTAGCGTCCGAGCAGAAAGCCGTTAATCCAGACGTAGCCGCGCGTGAAATTTCCGAACGTAAGGTACGAGTCGGCGACTTCGGCGGCTTCGAATTTTCCCCTAAAGAACATCGGATAGTCCGATTTTTTGTCGATTTGCGCAATCGGCTTCCATTCGAGTTTCGAGATGTCGCTTAGCGGAATTGTGCTTGTCGTCCAGCCGTAGTGGAATTCGTTGTTGACGCGAACTCCGCCAATAACGCCCTTGCGGTTGTCCGCCATCGTCGCGCCGATGTTTACGCGCCCCTGATTTTCGGCGAGGATTTGCAGGACGCTTCCCGATTTTTTTATGCCTACGTTGAAGAGCGGCTCGGGGTCGTTCTGCCCGACGCTGCCGATGTCCTCTCCGTCGAGGTTTACCCATACCCTGTCGCGTATTCCGAAGAGATAGAGCCTGTTTTTGTCGGAGATTTGCGGGCGGATTTTCGTCGAATGGAATATGAAGCCGTAGTTGCAGTCGGCGTCCTCCATTGTCGGCAGGACTGCGCTTTCGAATGTCTTCGACGAAAGGTTTGCGATGTTCGTGCGCATTGACGCGCAACTGTCGAACGACACGTCCGAGTGAACGGTTTTTTTCGACGCGCTCGGCACGGCGTATTTTTTCGCCTCGGGATTGTATTTCAAAAGCACTTCGCGGAATGCGAAATATTTCGGCATGGGGTCGCCCGCTTCGTTCAGGAGCGCGTCGACGTCGTAGCTCGAAATCTGCGGGCGGAATTCGGCAAAGGCGGATGTCTTGCGCATTGCGCCGTTCATCAAGCCGAACGTCGTTCCTCCGTGGAACATATAGAAACTGACGTGCCCGCCCATCGACAGAAATTCGTCGAGCTCGGCGGCGGTCGCTTTGTAGTCGCGCACGCGCATGGGAATTTTCAGACGCATTCCCTGACCCGCCCACAGCTCGCTTACCATCACGGGCTTGTCGGGCTGTATGCGCTTCATTTTTTTGAATGTCGCAACGAGCTTGCCGCCGCAGGTTGCCGTGCGCCAGACGCCGACGACGGGCAGGGGCGTGAGCGCGAATACGGGCGAGGGGTCGGCCGAATATATTATCCCCTTGAAACCCGTCTTCAAAACGTAGTCGCGCAGAAATTCGATGTATTTTGTGTCGTCGGCGAAGTTCGCGTATTCGTTCTCGAGCTGGATTGCCACAATCGGGCCGCCGTTGTTGCAGTAGAACGGTTTTACGATTTCGAAAAGTTTGTCGTAGTATTTTTTTACGGCTTCGAGATACTTTTCGTCGGAACATCTGATGTTTATATTGCGGTCTTTCAGAAGCCACGCGGGCAGCCCGCCGAAATCCCATTCCGCACAGATGTAGGGCGCGGGGCGGAGCATTACCTTCAATCCGTATTCGTCGCACAGTTTGAGAAACGCGGCAAGGTCGGCGCGCCCGTCGAAATCGAACTTGCCTTCCGACGGTTCGTGCAGATTCCACGGAACGTACGTCGCCACGGTATTAAGCCCGCAGGCTCTCAGCTTTTCGAGCCTGTCGCGCCAGCATTCGGGCATAATGCGGAAATAGTGCATTTCGCCCGACAGAAATCTGAAGGGTTTGCCGTCGACGAACACGCCGTTTTCGTCGGCGCGCGCCGTTCCCGTTTCGGCGTTTTCGAGTTCCGCCGAAGCGCAGCCGAACAGGGCGGTCAGCGCGAGCGCGGCGAGAAGCGTCGGGATTGTCTTCAAATATTTCGCAAGCGGTACATTCATGGTTTCGATGAAATATCCGCCGCCGAAAATGTCCACACAAAACGCGGCGGTATTTTACTTTACAGTTGAGTAAATCGGTCGGATTTTCCGCAAAACGAAACGGTTTCGAACCGCGGCTGCGCGGCTAAACTTCGGCGATTTCGCCGCGCGACATAACAACGCTGCGCGTCGTGCGCTTTGCAAAATCGGGGTTGTGGGTAATCAGAAGCAACGCCGTACCGCATTCGGCGCAGAGATTCAGGAACATATCCATAACCTCGTTTGCGGTGGATTCGTCGAGGTTGCCCGTCGGCTCGTCTGCGAGGATTATCCGCGGCGAATTTACAATCGCCCGCGCCACTGCCACGCGCTGCTTTTCGCCGCCCGACATCTGCGGCGGCAGGTGTTTTATTCTCGATTTCAGCCCGACTTTTTCGAGCAGTTCCGCCGCCCGCGCCTTTGCCGCCGAATCGAACTTGCCCGCGATTCGCGATGCGAGGCAGACGTTTTCGAGCGCGTTCAGTTCGGGCACAAGGCAGTAGTTCTGGAAGACAAAGCCCATAAAATCGGAGCGGAGCTTTGCCTGTCTTGCGTTCGATAGGTTGTCGATTCTTTTGCCGTCCCAGAAAATTTCGCCCGAGGTGGGGCTTTCAAGCCCCGCGACGATGTTCAGAAACGTGGTCTTGCCCGCGCCGCTTTCGCCGCGCAGACTCACGCTTTCGCCGCGCCCAACGAAGAGGTTCGCTCCGCGCAGAACTTCGATTGTTCCGCCGTCGGGCGACCTGAATTTCTTTGCGATGTTTTCCGCCCGCAAAATCGTGCCGTCGAAATCATTCATTGCGCATTGCCTCCGAAGCCTTGAGCCTTGCCGCTCTGATTGCGGGCAGCAGCCCCGCAAGCGTGCAAAGGACGATTGAGAATCCCGAAGCCCAGAGCGCGTCGGAAAGTTCGTATTTCACGGGCAGGTGCGCGAAGTGGTAGAACTCTATCAGCGACTCGCGCCCGACCACAAGCTGCACAATCGGCTCGCGGAAAGTCAGCACAAGCCACGTCAGTCCGAGCCCCGCAAGCGCGCCGAACACGCCTATTAGAAAGCCCTGAAAGCAGTACGTTGCCGCAATCTGCCATGGACGCGCGCCCATCGCGCCCGTCAGCCCAATCTCGCGCGTCTTGCGCAGAACCGACGTGTACAGCGATATGCAAATCGAAAACGACGCCACCAAAATAATCAGCACGATTATCAGCGACATCATCACTTTCTCCATTTTGATTACCCGCAGAAATGCTTCGTTGCTCGTAAGCCAAGTCGAGGCGCGCATGGGGTAGCGCAGAAAATTCGCCTGAATTTCGCGCGCAAGCTTCGTGCAGTCGACGTCTTTTTCGGTGCGCAGAACGAGCGCGTGCGTTCCCTTGCCGAGCCCGTAAAGTTCGCGCATTCGGCGGAGCGAAACGAGGGCTATGTTCGAGTCGACTTCCGAATAGTCGGTCGAGAGAAGCCCGACTACTTCGAGGTGCACGGGCATTGGCACTTCATCCTTCTTGATTTTGTCGAGCATTGTGGGCGAGACTATCTCGACCGTGTCGCCCACTCCGATTCCCGCGTTGAACGCAAGCCGCTGCCCGACTATGATTGTGTCGTCGTCGAGGTTTTCTATCCTGCCGAGCTTTACGAAATTTTTTTCCGCAATCGGGATTGCCGATTCGCCCGCAACGGTGTCGTAGCTTCGCAGGACGGGGAACGTGGGGATGTTGTTTACAAGCATCATCACGGGGCCGCGCGCCACTTTCTCCACAACCTTTACGCCCTTCGTTTTTTTGAGGTCGTCGATGAGCGCGTCGAGCGCGAACATAGCACGACCGTTCTGGCGTATTATGATGTCGCCCGTGGTGTCGCGGAGCTTTTCGCCGATCTGCTCGTGGAAGCCGTTCATCACGCTTTGCGTTCCGAACAGTCCGAGCACGCCGAGCGCAACGCCCAAGACCGATACCGCCGCAAAAAACGAGACAACCCTTCCCGTCGGGAAGAGTTGTTTCAGCGCAATGTAAAGCCACCACTTCATCGCTTATTCGGGGCGGAGCGACGGGAAGAGAATTGTGTCGCGGATGTTCGCCGCGCCCGTGAGCAGAATTACGAGCCTGTCGATGCCGATGCCCATGCCGCCCGCGGGAGGCATACCGTATTCGAGCGCGTTGAGGAAGTCTTCGTCGAGGTTCTGCTTTTCTTCGCCGACCTGCGCTTCGAACATTTCGCGTTGGATGAACGGGTCGTTCTGCTCCGAGTAGGCGGGGGCGATTTCCTGCCCGTTGATGCACAGTTCGAAAACGTCGAGCACGCGCGGATCCTTTTTGTTGAGCTTTGCAAGCGGGCAGAGCTCGCGCGGGATGTGCATTACGAAAGTCGGCTGAATGAGATTCGGCTCGACGAGCTTTCCGTAGACGTTGTTCGTGATTTCGTAGTCTTCGAGGTCGTCCTTAAGCTCGATGTCGGAATTTGTTTCGGAGGCGATTCTCTTTGCCGCGGCAAGCTTTTCGTCGCGCGAAAGCTCGAACCAGTTCGGCATTTTCGTGGCTTCGACGATGAGGTCCTTGTAGTCGACTTCGCGCCACTGACCGCCGAGCTCTATCGTTCCGCCGTCGGCGCGCTGGATTGTCGTCGTGCCGAGGACGTTCTCGCAAATGCGGGTAATCATCGAGCGGAAAAGCTCCATCATACCGCGGTGGTCGGAGTACGCCTGATAGACTTCGAGCATCGTAAATTCGGGATTGTGCTTGCGGTCGACGCCTTCGTTGCGGAACACGCACCCCATTTCGAAAACGCGGTCGAAGCCGCCTACGAGCATTCTCTTAAGGTAGAGTTCGAGGGCGATTCGCAGGTAGAAATCGCAGTCGAGGGCGTTGAAGTGCGTGATGAAAGGCCTTGCCGCCGCGCCGCCCGCAACCGAGTGCAGAACGGGGGTTTCGACTTCCATAAAGTCGCGCGACCAGAGGAATTCGCGGATTTCGCGCACGATTGCGCTTCTGAGCTTGAAGCGTTTGCGCGACTCCTGATTTACCATCAAGTCGAGGTATCTCTGGCGGTAGATTTGCTCGCTGTTCGTAAGTCCGTGCCATTTTTCGGGCAGGGGGCGGAGCGACTTCGCAAGCATTTTAAATTCCGACACGCGGACGGTGATTTCGCCCGTTTTCGTTTTGAAGAGCTTGCCGCGCGCGCCGATGATGTCGCCGAGGTCGAGATTTTTCTTGAAGTCGTCGTTGTAGACGCCTTCGGGGAGACCGTCGCGGGCGACGTAGAGCTGAATGATTCCGTCGCGGTCTTGGATTTTCAGGAAGCTTGCCTTGCCCATAAGCCTGAAGACGAGCACGCGCCCCGCCACGCTGACTTCGTGTTCGGAGTTCTGACCTTCTTCAAGCGAGTTGTCGAAAGATTCGATTGCCGTTTTGCTTGTGTGCGTGGGCGTCCATTCGGCGCGGAAGGGGTCGAAACCTTTTGCGCGCATTGCGTCGAGTTTCGCCTTTCTGACGGCGAAAAGGTCGTGGGAATTGTCCTGAATAGTCTTTTGTTCTTCGCTCATTTCGATAAAAATAAAATGTTATTTTCCCACAAGAAAGCCAAAAGGCAACTTTTTTAAGCAAATATTCCGCAAAAAAGCCGAAAAATTTTTGTTTTTAGCAAACTGCCGATTTCCTAAAAACAAGCCTCTTTGCGTTGATTGAAATAAAAACAACTGAGTTTGTTTTTACTAAAACGGCAATTTTTTAAAAACAAATAAATTTGTCTTGAGCGAAATAAGAGTAAAAGATTTTGTTTTTAGTAAATTGGCAATTTTCTAAAAACAAAGCGTTTTGTATTGATTTTATTAAAAGCGAAAAATTTTGCGTTTAGCAAAGCACGTATTCGTTAAACGCAAACGTCTTTGTATTTATGAAATACATATTTTGCTTGACGCAAATATGCCGATGATGTTATAAAATGCCCGATTTTATGAAACCCTACATTCCGCAAAAGCTTCCATTGGCAAATATCGATTGGCTTTCCCTCATCTCGAAAGTCGGGGAAACCAACCGCGCCGTCGCAAATTTCAACGGAATTTTGAATGCAATACCCAATCCCGATTTGCTTTTGTCGCCCATTTTGAGCAACGAAGCCGTCCTTTCGAGCAAAATAGAGGGCACTCAGGTAAACGCGGTCGATGTCTTGACGTTTGAGGCGGGCGTTGACGAAGATTCCTACGAACGCAAAAACGACATTCAAGAAGTCATAAATTATCGAAAGGCTATTAGTTATGCTTCCGAAGAGCTTGCCGCGCGCCCCGTCTCGCTCCATATGATAAAAGAGCTTCACAAGCTTTTGCTCGACAACGCCAGAGGCGCGATGAAAAACCCGGGGCAAATTCGCGAAGTTCAAAATTACATAGGCTCGAAAAGCGGCGGCATTGAAAACGCGCGTTTCGTCCCGCCCGAGCCGCTTCTCGTGCCCGAGTATATGGACAACCTTGTCGAGTATCTGGAGTCCGACGACAAAGACACGCTTGTCCAAGCCGCCGTAATGCACGCGCAGTTCGAGATAATCCACCCGTTTTGCGACGGCAACGGCAGGCTCGGGCGAATGCTCGTGCCGCTGTTTCTCTATAAGAAGGGCGTGATGTCGAAGCCGACGCTTTACGTAAGCCAATATCTCGGACAGAACGAAATGCGCTACAAAGATTCGCTACGCGAAATTACCGAAAACGGCGACTGGACGGGCTGGATTTCGTTTTTCCTCGACGCAGTCAAGTGGCAGGCGGATAGAAACTATGCCGTAGTGAGGAAAATAATGGACTACTACGAACGCACAAAGGCGAAAATAATCGACATAACATCCTCGCAACACGCAATTTTGCTTTTGGATGCCATGATTGCAAAGCCGATTTTCAAACAGAATTTGCTGAACCTTTCGTCGAATCCGTCGAGCGCGACAGTCTACGCGCTTCTGAAAAAATTGGTGAAAGCCGAAATCGTATCGGTTTACGACAGCGGCGCGGGTCGTTCGGCAACTTTGTACTGGCTGAAAGACTTATTGGAAATATCCGACAGCCTATAGATTGCGGTTTTGTCCTTTTTGCGGCGACAAAAAACGCGCGGGGGTTGTTGTCCCTGCGCGTATTTGTTCGGTCGGAAGACGGGCGGTTTTGTTCCCAGTCCGCCAATCCGCAAGCTTTTAGCTCAGTTTGTATTCCCCGGGGAGCGGGATGGGGTCGATGTCGTGCACGCCGAACTTCCATTCCTTCGGAGCGAGCGACAGTTGCGACTTCTGCTTAATCCATCCGTATTTGAAGTTCGTGCCCGAGTAGCAGCTTTCACGTCCGGCAATCGCCATCAATGTCGAGTCTACCATTTCGCGAAGCATATTGATTTTCTTGTTGTTCAATACGCTGTCGATGAGAACCCTGTGTTCTTCGATGAGCGCGTGCGGCAGACCCTTCGGAGCTTCCCACGGCTTTGCGCCCGTAATGCGCTGCATATTGTTTTCGTTCGTTTCGAGGACACCTTTTGTGCCGACAAATCTTTCCAGCACATAGTCTTTCGATTTCTGCTCGCGGCGGCTGTAGCTTGCGCAGTGCAGACCGTTGCCGAAGTCGAAATCAACACCGAAGTGGCTGAATCTGTCGCCGTACTGCGGATAGGGAATGTCCCAACGTCTGCCGCCAAGCCCGTTGACTTCGACGGGGTCTTTGCCCAGTGCCCAACGAACCACGTCGAGGTTGTGGACGTGCTGTTCCACGTAGCAGTCGCCCGAAGCCCAACGGAATATGAACCAGTTGCGGATTTGGTATTCAATCTGCATGGGGTCGGGATTTTGCAGGCGCAGCTTGCCGCCGTCTTGGACGAAGAAGCGCGAGTTGAGCCAGTACGCCTGAACCGAGACGATTTCGCCGATTTGTCCGTCCTGCAGTCGTTTGATTGCCTCCATATAACCGGGGTGGAATCTGCGCTGTACTCCGGGGATGATTGTAAGACCTTTCTTGTCGGCGAGATCGGCGATTTCGAAAAGTTCGCGAGCCTGTACGGGGTCGACGCACGCGGGCTTTTCGACAAAGATGTGCTTGCCCGCTTCGACCGCCGCGCGCAGGTGCAGGGGACGGAAAACCGGTGGCGTTGCGTTGATTACAACGTCTACATCGGCTTGGTCGATGAGCTGCTTGTATGCGTCCCAGCCGGCGTATTGGCGGCTTTCGGGGATGTCGAAATTGCCCTTGCACGAATCGAATTTCGCCTGATACATTGCGAATTTGTCCATTGCCAACTTGAGTCTGTCGGGGAACAGGTCCGCGATTGCAACGAGCTTTACCGAGCCTTTTGCCGCATCCATCATATTCTTTACCGCGCCCAAGCCTCTGCCCGAGCAGCCGATAAGCCCCACTCTAAGTTGCGCTCTGTTGCCTTCCGCCCACGCGAAACGGGGCAGGGTAGCCGCCGCGCCGATAACCGCCGTCGATTTAATTGCTTCTCTTCTGTCCATAATTTTCCTTGTATATAATAGTAGTTGATTTTGAGTTTGAAATTTACGCCACGACCGAATCGATGTCGCGGTAGATCTGCAAAAGCTTTCGGTCGCCCTCAAGCGATTTGTCGGTTTGACCGTGTTCCAAGCCGATGAAGCCGCGGTAGCCCTTGTCCCAAATTTTCTTGAGAACTTTCTTGAAGTCGATGTTCCCCGTCGTGGGTTCGTTACGGCCGGGCGCGTCCGCCATGTGGAACGACTCGATGCACTTCCAGATTTCGGGGTCGTCGAGCGCGTTGAGGTTGCCGACCTGCATTTGTTCGTGGAAGATGTCGAAGAGCAGGCGGCAGTGCGGATTGTTTACGTCGCGCACGATTTTCGCGCCGAGGGCGGCTCTGTCGATATACAAATCGGGATGGCTCGTCGTGTTGAGCGGCTCGATTTCCATCGTGAAACCGTAACGTTTGCAGTAGTCGGCGCAGAACGCCATATTTTCGACAGTGTTTTCGTACTGCTTTTCGGGCGAAAGCTCTTTGTCTACCGTACCCGCGCCTATGATGAACTGCCTGCTTCCGAGGCGTTCCATCACGCCGAAAGTGTTGTCCATCTGGTTTGCGAGGTGTTGGCGGAGGGCTTTTTTGTCGCGGATAACCTTGTCCTTTACGGGGACTTGGTTTGCGGTCATCACGGGGAAGTCCTTGTTGTTCATCGAGCTTACGCAGCCCATCTCAAGACCGACTTCCTTGGCATACGCGCCGAGAGCGCGTTGCAGGTTCATTTCCTCCTGCTTGTAGATTTTGTCGGGGTTTACGAATACGACGCCCTCCACAGCCCAGAAGCCGTTTTCCGACAGCCACTTGAAGCGTTTGAACGGGTCTTTGCCGCACGAGGCTCTGAAAAGTCCGCGCGGGGCGAACTTCATTTTGAATTTCTTTGAGCCGCAGTTCTTTGCGTCCGACTTTGTGCAGTTCGAAGACGTCGCGCAGCCGACGAGCATTCCCGAAGTAAGGAGCGCGCCGCCCGCAAAAGAAAGCCCCATAAATTTTCTTCTCGATAGATTTTCCATAATAATAGTGCAATAGATTTTTGTTTTGCCTGCGGGGAAAACCTGCGTCGCCCGCCTAAAAATCGGAACGAGCCAAACTCATAATTTCCCTCAAACGTTTGAGAGAGTGGCAAGCTTTTGAATTTCAGTCAACAAAATTCCGAAGCTTTGTCGAAAAAAGTTTTCTTTTGTTGCGCAAACTTATTTGTCTTAACTTATGCGGGTTTACATCGTATTGCAAATACTACTGTCAAGCGTTTTTTCCATAACTTTGTGAAACTTAGGACACAAACAGCCCTCAAAAAATCGCAAAAATTCCGTGTTCCGCAGAATATCAACGAGACCCGCCGCCGCAACCCTCCAAAGATATGCGTATTACAATTCCGCACATAACAGTAGTATTTGCAATACTACCATCTGAACTCGGAATATCTTGGTACTTATGAAAAAATCTGCACTATTCTTACTTTCCGCATTGGGCGCGTCCGCGCTGTTTGCGGGCACATCAACGGAAGTCGTCGGCGGTATCAGCGGCAAGCGCGTATCGATTCCCTCGGGCGATTACGACGTTATCCTGAAGCCGAATGCCGACACCCCCTCGCAGGCGTACTTTGCAACCAATTCGTCCGGCAAGTTGGTCACAATAAACTCGCTTACAACCGAAGGCACGCCCGACCTCTGGGACATCGCCTACGGCTTGACCATCGACGTGAAAAATTCGTCGTCGGATGTCATAGAGAACGTGCTCGTCAACAACGGTAAAATGCAGTGGCGCATCAACGGCGTAACTTTCAAAAATTCGCTCGGCAATTCCGCGACCGCCAAGATAAACTTGGGTGAAGAGTTCAGGCTTGTACACAACAACGGCGCGCAGTCCACTTGGTTGGCTTTCTCGATGAACGCCAATGTGGAGGGTACTTATCTGAATTCCGTCGGCTACGCGAGAACGGGTTTGAAGGCGGACAACGGCTCGACCATCAACTGGAATGTCGCACGCTCGCGTTTCGCGCAACTGAATTCGGGCGTTTATGTAAGCGGCAACTCAACGTTCAACAATACGGGGACGATGGAATTCGGCGCAAACACGCGTCTCGATGTGGAAGCGGGTTCGACATTCAATACGATGGTTGCCTCCACTTTTGCTTCGGGCAGCCAGTTGAATGTGGCGGGCAACTACAACTATACGGGAACATCGTCTGTCACTTTCGGCGGAGATGTGAATGTTTCGGGTTCGTTTGTCGCGAAAAACTTGGATGTAAAGCTCGGCACGAACGGGCGCATAACATTTAACGGCGCGACAACGTTTGCCGCGGGCTCTTCGGGCGACTTTATCGGCGCGATGGTTATCGGCAAAACTCTTACGGTTGAATCGGGCAGCAACGGGATTATTCTTCGCGACCTCGACACAACCTACAGGGGCAGAATAATGCTCAATTATGGCGCGGAACTTACCCTTGGCAAAGAGAATGCTTTTAAACGTATAACTTCGGCGGGAAAAGAGAGTAACGTAAATCTTTTGATTATGTCGAAGAATACAAAGATTATCCTAAACGCTTCGAACAAGTTCGACCAGCTTTTCTTCAGCGGTACGAACAATTCCGTAGATGTAGTGCTTGACGATTTCTCCACGCTCCTATTTCAGGGAATGTCCTCGACATCCGAAACGGGTAATTATCTGAATATATCTAACTTCGAAGACAATAGAATATTCTTCATCGACAAGGGGTTCGCCGAAAAACGGCTGACTATTTCCGCTACGACCAAAGACGGCAAGACGTTGACAACGGAAGAGTTCGAGTTCGTGGCAGGTCAGTACGCCGAAGGCATAAACGGCTACTGGTTGAACGCGGTAGCAGTTCCCGAACCGTCCACTTATGCTATGATTTTCGGCGCGATTGCGTTGGGCTTT
>URJY01000038.1 GCA_900548275.1 uncultured Opitutales bacterium
TCGAAGTTTATCGAATACTACAATAACGATAGACCGCAGTGGACATTAAAAAAGATGACACCGAAAGAATATCGATGCCATCTTTTGTCCAAATCAAAAATCTCTTAACCGCGCTTTTTTTATTGTACAGTTTTTGGGGTGCAGTTCATTCAGAACTCGGGGCTTTTTGCGCGGCGACCGCAGCGGATTATTCCGTTTTCATTTCGTGAATCGACCAGTAGTACGGCTTGGCTTTTTCCGCCACAAACTTGACGTAGCGCGCCGCCGTGCCGTCGGGCATTTTCACGGAAACCTTTCCGTTTTCGTTTTTGATTTCCGCCGCAACCTTCATCATAGCCGACTCCGACGCGCCCGCGTAGACCGAGAACACGTCGGGGAAGTCGCGCTTCGACGAACCGAGGTCGAAGACGAACCGCGAAACCTTTTTGGGATAGCCGAAATCGACGGCAATCCAGTCGCCGACGCCGATTGTCGAACCCGTTGTAAAGCGCGTCTTGATGTCGCCGTCGAGAGCCAAGCCGAACTGCCCCGCGTTGCGGCAGGCAAGATACTTCGTCTTCACGTTTTTGATTGCCGTGGCGATTTTATCCGCCGCAGCCTGATTGCCAGCCTTTTCGAAGATTCCGACAAATTCGGGCGACGGGAATTTTACCGCAATTTCGGCGGCGGCGGTCTTGTCGCTTTCGCGACCGTTCGAGAGCACGAACGAAAGCGTCGGAGAGTCGAAGCCGCAGTTCGACGCGACGTTCATCAGCGCGTCCAACGCGGCGTCCCTTGCGTCGTCGGTCTTGGCGGACTTTGCGATTGCCGCGAGCGGCTGCAACGCCGACTGGTTTTTCCACTGACCGAAAGCCTTCACCGCCTCCGCGCGGAAGCCGTCGGAGAATGCGCGTTTTGCGAACTCCGCCGCAGCGGGCGAGCAGTCGAACGCCGCAAAGCGCACGAGATTTTTCTTCAGCGGTTTCGGGCACGCGCCGTACGCATCGACTGCGGCGGCGAACATTTCGGAGTCGAAGTTTTTGCCCGCGCAAATGAGAAGCGTCTTGACCGCCTCGCGCGCGAGTTTTGCGTCGAGCGACGGCAGAAGTTTCGCGACCGTCTTGAACGCCTCCTCGTTGCCTATCGAAGCGGCGGCGCGGAGCGAAGTCTGCTTCATTTCGGGCGACATCGAATCGAAGTCCGCAAAGATTTTCGAAACGAGCGCGCCGAGCTCGAACTTCGCCAGAGTGTCGACAATCAACGCCGAACGCGCGGGCGTAGTTGCCTTCGACATGAGCGCAAGCAGGTCTTCGGGGAGCGTCTTCGACTTGACCGCAGCCAAGTTCGCCACGACCACGGGACGCATCTGCGCCGAGACGAAATCCGCCGCATCAAGCAGCTTTTCAATGTCGGAGGGCTTTCCCTCCTTCGCCAGAACCGCCGAGTATGCCACCGCGAACGCCTCCGACTTCGGCGCAAACTTCAACGCCTGCGCCGCGCTTTCGCCGCGTTCGAGAAGCGCGTATGCGAGCATTGCCCTGCCCGCTTCGTCGAGATTTTCGAACGCCAGATATTGCGGAATTTTCGCGTCGGGATTTTTCGCGAGGAACTTTATCAGTTTCGTCCGTGCCGCCGCGTCTTCGGGCAGCGTTTCGGGCACTGCAAAACGCCTTTCGGGCTTCGCCGCGCGCAGTTTGTACGAAGCCGCCGCATATTCCAGCTTGCTTGCGATTTCCGCTTCGAGAGCCTTTTGCGAAAGCAGTTTTTGCGCCCTTGCGAAGTTCGCGTCGGACGAAATTCCCGCCGCCCACAAAAGCTCGCAAAGGAACGCGCGGTATTCGGGCGTACCCGCCTTCGATTCGAGCGCGGACAGGACGAACCTTTCGATTTCCGCGCAATATTTTTTGTCGAAGTTGTTCGCGTAGACTGCGAATATCGTGCCGTTGATTTCCTCGTCGCGCGGCTGACCGAACTTGAGGTCGGAAAGCTTTTCAATCTGCGCAACCGCGGGTTTTTCGGACATCGGCGCGAGCACCGACTTGCCAGTAAACGGCAGCGAAGACGTGTCCGCCTTCAAATCGCCGCACGCGAACTGCGCCATCCGCAGGAAAAATTCCTGAACCTGCGGGTTGTAGTAGTTGGTGTCGGCGTGCCCCATTGTCGTGTACGCCACGCGCCCCT
Source organism: uncultured Opitutales bacterium (assembly GCA_900548275.1). Lineage (GTDB taxonomy): Bacteria > Verrucomicrobiota > Verrucomicrobiia > Opitutales > Intestinicryptomonadaceae > Merdousia. The sequence continues at coordinate 2,161 of URJY01000038.1, forward strand.
TGCCGAACGATTTGATGTACGCCGTGGCGAAGTCGTTGTCCTTGCGGAACGCAAATTTGCGCTCGCGAGCCGCCGTCGTAAGCGGACTGCGCGACTTGTCCAAGCGAATCAGCACGCGGCATTTTTGGCGGTCGTACGACTTGCCGAGCATATAGATTTCCTCGCGCAGCTTGAACGCCTCGCCGTCCCAGACGCCCTTTACCAAGGGCGACTTTGTGTCGTCGATTACCATCGTTACGGGCGCGTTCGAAAGATACCACGGGTGCGCCACGAACTCGCCGCCGAGCATATCGGTATATTCGCGGTTGCGGAACGGGTCGTAGTTGTAGCTGTCCACCGCCGCGTGGATTGCCAGAATGCCGCCGCCGTTGCGGACGTATTCGACGAGAGCCTTGCAGATTTCGTCGGAACGCTTTTGAACCGCCGCGCGTTCGGCTTGCGGAAGCTTGCGCATTTTAGGCTGCGGCTCGCCGAAGCACATGCCCGTGGTGTTGTTGAGCACGATACAGTCGTACTGCGAAAGCTTGTCGGGCGAGATGTCGGCGAGGTCTTCGGAGATTTTCGCATTCCACACGCCGAGCTTTTCGCCCATCAGCGAGAACGCCAGTTTCGCCGCGGGAATGCCCTGCTCGTGCCTGAAGCCGCAGGTGCGCGAGAACACGAGAATGTTGCGCTGCTTCTGCGGTTTTGCGGCGGCGGTCTTCGGGGTCGCCGCCTCGAGCCGCTCAAGATTTTTGCCCTTGATTTGCATATCGGCGGCGAACAGAACCGCCTGCGCCGAAAGCGCGAAAACCGAAAGAATCGGGATGATTTTTTTCATCGTAAAATGTCCCTTTCAAATGTTAGATGATATTCGCCCATTCGCCGCGGTATTCGCGTCTGAGGTACTTGTTGGCTTCGGAGTCGCCCGCGAAAGTGCGGGTCTTCCAGTCCCACTCGAGCCTGCGCCCGAGCTTGTAGGCGATGTTGCCGATTATGCACATATTGCAGCTCGACGCGCCCACCTCGGGCGGACAAATCGTCGGACGCCCCGTGCGGATTGCGTTGAAGAAATTGTCCTTGTGCCCCTCGCTGACATAGGTCGGCTCTTTCATCGGCGCGACTTTGCCCGAGCGGAGTGCGGGGCTGTCCGCCCAGAAAATTCCGCCGCGCGAAGCCGTCGCCATTCCCTCCGTTCCGACGAACGTTACCATCGCGTGTCCGTTCGGATAGCCCTTTTCGCGCAACGCCTGCGGCTGCCCGTAGTAGACCATGACGCCGTTTTCGTACTCGTAGCAGATGTTGCGGGTGTCGCTCTTGATGTTCTTGTTCTGGTCTTCGAAAACGTGGACGAACTTCGGGCCCTTGCCGTCCATCCCAAGTCCCCATTGGGCGATGTCGAAATGGTGCGCGCCCCAGTCGGCCTGCATGCCGTTGCCGTAGTCGTAGTGCCAACGCCACTCGCCCCACTGGTGGTTGTATTTGTAGCCCGTCTTGGCGAGGAACGGTAGCAGATGGCTCGAGAACGGGCGCATAGGCGTGGGCCCCACCCACATTTCCCAATCGACGCCCTTCGGAAGCGGTTCGGCTTCCCAGTTGTAGACCACGGGGAATTTTCTGCCTATGTTGCACCAAACCTGTTTGATTTCGCCGAGCATACCGCTTTGCGCAAGGCGTACCGCCTCGCGGAACGACTTTTCGCTGCGCTGTTGCGAGCCCGTCTGGAACACGACCCCGCTTGCGTTGACCGCATCCACAATCTTCTGCCCCTCTTCGACCGTGAAAGTCAGGGGCTTTTCGCAGTAGATGTGCTTGCCCGCGCGCGCCGCGAGCACCGAAATAATCGCGTGCCAGTGGTCGGGCGTTACGATGAACACCGCGTCGACCGATTTGTCGGCGAGGAGATTTCTGAAGTCCTTGTGGGTTTTGACCGATACCGATTCGCCCCTGCCCTTGTAGTGGCTTTCGATTCTGTTTTTGTTGTATGCAATGCGTTCGTCCTCGACATCGCAGATTGCGGTGATGCGTACGGACTTGTCGGCGAGAAGTCCGCCGATGTGCCCGCTCATCATCTTGCCCAGACCGATAAGCCCCACGTTGATTTTGTCGTTCGGCGACCCCGCCGCAAAGAGTCCGTTCGAAAAGAAGAACGGCGCGGCGGCGGAAATGCCGACGTTTTTCAGAAGACTGCGTCTTTCCATATGATAGTGAATTTTGTTTGTTGTCGGGAACGGGGAAGAACCTAAGTTCCTCCGCGTCGAAGAGAACACTTAAGAAGCGAACCGCAAAAGGTCAAGAATTTGTAAAAAATAAAGTCGGATTTGCCGATATGCACAATTTTGTAGCCCTTGACATCTCCTCATTCGATTGAGAAATCGCGCTTTTTTCGCATTTTGCAAACATATCTTATTGACACCCACAGACAAGCGCATATGCGCCCGCTTTCGTCGCTTTTAACGCGAATTATGTTGACGAAACGGAATTTTGGGAGCTAAATTATTGGGAAAATTTCGGCAGTGGGCGGATTGCGTCCGCATATTGCCGTTTTCGCATTTATAAATAACACCATAAACTATGAAGAAGAATAATAGCGTAATTACGGACGGGAACGAAGCGGTGGCATCCGTGGCGTTTCGCGTGAGTGAAACAATCGCGATTTATCCCATCACCCCGTCGTCGCCGATGGCGGAGTCTTGCGAAGAATGGGCGGTTAAAGGCAAGAAGAACATCTGGGGCGTAACGCCCTCCATCAGCCAGCTCCAGAGCGAAGGCGGCGTTGCGGGCGCGGTCCACGGCGCGCTCCAGACGGGCACGCTGATGACGACTTTCACGGCATCGCAGGGTCTGCTGCTGATGATTCCGAATATGTACAAAATCGCGGGCGAACTGACGAGCTTTGTAATGCACGTTTCCGCGCGCGCCCTCGCCCACCACGGGCTTTCGATTTTCGGCGACCAGACAGACGTTATGGCGTGCCGCCAGACAGGCTTTGCAATGCTCTGCTCGAACAGCGTTCAGGAAGCGCACGATATGGCTCTCATCGCCCACGCTTCGACGCTTGAATCGCGCGTTCCGTTCCTGCACTTCTTCGACGGTTTCCGCACTTCGCACGAAATCAACACCTATGAACCCATTTCCGACGACATCATCAAGCAGATGATTTCCGACGAAAAGATTCTCGAATTCCGCAAGCGTTCGCTCCGCAACGAAGACCCGTTCATCCGCGGCACGGCGCAAAACCCCGACGTATACTTCCAAGGCTGGGAAGCGCGCAATCCGTTCTACACAAAGTGCGCCGAAATCGTCGCCGCCAACATGGAAAAGTTCGGCAAGCTCACGGGCAGATACTACAAGCCCTACCAGTATGTGGGCGCGCCCGACGCCGAAAAGGTCGTCGTAATGATGGGCAGCGGCGCGGAAACGACCGAAGAAGTCGCCGACTACCTCAATAAGAGCGGCGAAAAGGTCGGCGTTCTGACAATCAGAATGTTCCGTCCGTTCAGCGTAAAGATGTTCGCCGAGGCGATTCCGCAGACGGCGAAAGTCATCACCGTTCTCGACAGAACAAAGGAACTCGGCGCAATGGGCGAACCCCTTTACGAAGAAGTTTCCGCATCCATCGCCGAAGCGCGCAACAGCGGCCTCCTGCCCCGTTCGTTCGACCCCGTCGTCATCGGCGGCAGATACGCTCTCGGTTCGAAAGACTACACCCCCGCGATGGCAAAGGGCGTGTTCGACAATATGTCGGCGGCGACCCCCAAGAACCACTTCTCGGTAGGCATCATCGACGACGTTACCAACAACTCCATTTCCTACGACGAATCGTTCAAGCTCGACGACCCCACCGTTCTCAGCGCGGTATTCTACGGTCTCGGTTCGGACGGCACGGTCGGCGCGAACAAGAACACCATCAAAATCATCGGGCACGAGACCCCGAACTTCGCTCAGGCGTATTTCGTATACGACTCGAAGAAGAGCGGCGGTATCACCGTTTCGCACCTGCGTTTCGGCCCCAACCCCATCCGCGCGCCGTACCTCGTGCGCCACGCGCAGTTTGTGGGCTGCCACCAGTTCTCGTTTATGCAGAAGTACAGGGTTCTCGACTGCGCCGCGGAGGGTGCGGTATTCCTGCTCAACTCCATCTACGACGCAAAGACGGTTTGGAACCACCTCAACCGCGAAGTCCAGCAGACAATCATCGACAAGAAGCTCAAGTTCTACGTCATCGACGCGTACCGCGTGGCGAAGTCGATGGGAATGAGCGGCAGAATCAACACGATTATGCAGACTTGCTACTTCGCAATCTCGGGCGTTCTCCCGAAAGACGAAGCAATCGCCAAGATTAAGGCGGCAATCGAAAAGACCTACGGCAAGAAGGGCCCGCAGATTGTCGAAAAGAACTTTGCGGCCGTCGACGCTTCGGTCGAAAACCTCGAACAGGTCGAAGTTCCCGCAGAAGCGACCGCCGAATACGGCTTCCCGCCCGCGGTCTCCGACAAGGCTCCCGATTTCGTAAAGCGCGTAACCGCCATTATGATGAGCGATCAGGGCGACAAGCTCCCCGTCTCGGCTATGCCCGTCGACGGCACTTGGCCGGCTGCAACAACGCAGTGGGAAAAGCGCAACATCGCCATCGACATTCCCGAATGGAATCCCGAACTTTGTATCCAGTGCGCAAAGTGCGCGACAATCTGCCCCCATGCGGCGATTCGCGCAAAGTTCTATCCGAACTCGGTTCTCGAAAACGCGCCCGCCGACTTCAAGCACGTGGCGTTCCGCGTACTGCCGAAGGACAAGGACAAGTTCGGCGACTGCTCGTTCACAATCCAAGTAGCCCCCGAAGACTGCACGGGTTGCGGTCTGTGCGCAACGGTCTGCCCCGCAAAGAGCAAGACCGAAGAGGGCGTAAAGGCTCTGATGATGACCGCGCAGGAACCCATCCGCGACAGGGAAGAAAAGAACTTCGAGTTCTTCCTCTCCATCCCCAATCCCGACAGGCTCAAGCTCGGCGACACCGTCAAGGACGTACAGTTCCGCCAGCCGCTGTTCGAGTTCTCGGGCTCGTGTGCCGGTTGCGGCGAAACGCCCTATGTCAAGACGCTCACGCAGCTCTTCGGCGACAGGCTCTTCATCGCAAACGCAACGGGCTGCTCGTCGATTTACGGCGGCAACCTCCCGACGACCCCCTACTGCGTAAATCAGGAGGGCAGAGGTCCCGCTTGGGCGAACTCGCTGTTTGAAGACAACGCCGAATTCGGCTACGGCTTCCGCATCTCGCTCGACAAAAAGGAAGAGATGGCAAAGGAACTGGTCAAGAAGTTCGCTCCCACGCTCGGCGACGACCTCGTAAAGGGCATTGTCGAAGCGGATCAGACAACCGAAGCGGGCATTGCCGCGCAGCGCGAAAGGGTCGAAGCCCTCAAGCAGAAGCTGGCGGGCGACAACTCCGCGGAAGCGAAATCGCTCGAAGTCCTCTCCGACAGCCTCGTCAAGAAGTCCGTCTGGATTCTCGGCGGCGACGGTTGGGCGTACGACATCGGCTACGGCGGTCTCGACCACGTTTTGGCGAGCGGTAAGAACGTCAACATTATGGTGATGGACACCGAAGTTTACTCGAACACGGGCGGTCAGATGAGCAAATCCACGCCTATCGGTGCGGTTGCAAAGTTCGCTTCTCAGGGTAAGGCTACCCCGAAGAAAGACCTCGGTATGCTCGCGGTCGACTACGGCAATGTCTATGTTGCGCAGATTGCAATCGGCGCGAACGACGCTCAGGCTATCAAGGCGTTCAACGAAGCTAACAGCTACGAAGGCACTTCGCTGATCATTGCCTACTGCCACTGTATCTCGCACGGCTACAATCTCGTCAACGGTCCCGCGCAGCAGAAAGCGGCGGTTGATTCTGGCTACTGGCCGCTTTACAGATATGATCCGCGTGAAATCGCGTTGGGCAAGAATCCGTTCAAGCTCGATTCGAAGGATCCGAAGATTCCCGTTGCGGATTATATGAAGGTGGAAAACCGCTTCAAGATGTTGCAGCGTCAGAATCCCGAGCGTGCGGCTATATTGGATGCCGAGGCTCAGGAATTTGTAAACTTCCGCTGGCAGAAGTACAAATATCTCGCTAATAGGTAGCGGGAACCTGCGGGACTTGTTTGTTCCGTAGCAGAGTCATACTCGAAAACGAAAGGGGGCAGTACTTCAGTACAGCCCCCTTCCTTTTTCTCCGTGTGCCTCTGTTACGGAAGCAAACCGTTCCCCGCAGAACCCCGCTGTAGAGTTTGCGGATTGTTGAGAGTTTTTTTATTTTAGAGCGCGACTGATGTCGCGCTTTGTGTTTTTTTGATTTTCTTTTTTAGGTTTACCGTTCGGAGTGTGGATGGTTTGGGACGGTGATGTTGGGGTTCTTTTATTAGGTTGCCGTTCGGTATTGGTTTGTTTGCGGATTTTCCCGAAAGGAAAGTTATTGCCGCAGGTGATGTCTAATTTCAAATATAACTATCGAGGCAACGGGCTGCACCTGTGGGGGTATAGGGTTTGCCTGCAAAGCAGAGCAAACCCCAATTATTCATTTTTCATTATTCATTTTTCATTAAAAAAGTCGCGCCGAAGTATCACAAGTAGGAACGGAGTTCCGTCGCCGTGCAGGCTGCAGCCTGCTTTTTTAGGTATCCGTTCGGTATTGGTTTGTTTGCGGATTTTTCCGAAAGGAAAGTTATTGCCGCAGGTGATGTCTAATTTCAAATATAACTATCGAAGCAACGGGCTACACCTGTGAGTGTATAGGGTTTACCTGCAAAGCAGTGCAAACCCCAATTATTCATTTTTCATTCTACAGCTCCTACCGTCGCGATTCTTGTTGTTCTTTCAGCGTGTATCATAAACGCTGAAATTCATTCATTTTTCATTATTCATTCTAAATTAATTTAATTGACTTCGTTTTCTTCGGTTTTTATCTTTCCGCTATGTTCCGTATTGCATTGTTTTATCTTTTCGGTGTCGGGGTTGCGTTTGCTTCTTTTGATGTTTTCAATGTACGCAATTTCGGAGCGGTCGGCGACGGGGTTGTTTCCGATACTGTCGCGATTCAAAAGACCATTGACGCCGCCGCCAAGGTCAACGGTACTGTGTTTTTCCCCGACGGTCGCTATCGTTGTTCGGGGTTGAAGGCTTATCCGAACATAAAATTAAAGGGCGAGCCGAAGTGGGGGTATTCCGTTTCGCACGGCGCGAATTTGATTCTCGACGACTATTCCGCCGAATGTCTCATCGACATCACCGACGCGCGGAATATCCACATTTCGGGGCTAAACCTCAATGCGAATCGCAATCCGAACTCGAAGACGCACGGAATTATGTTCGACAGGAAAGGCAAACCGCGCAATTCCGACACCGACACGGTAACAATCGAAGACTGTAAAATCCGCGGATTTTCGGGGCACGGCGTTTATCTGCGCGGTGTGTTTGTGCTGATTATGCGCCGCTGTATGATAAACAAAAATCTCGGCAGCGGCGTAGAGTGCAGCGGCTGCGACTTCTACGTAATCGACAACGTGTTCGGCGCGAACGGCAAATACGGCTTCGGCGGGCGCGTCTCGTCTGGAATGTTCACGCACAATCGAGTTGAATGGAACGAGTCGTACGGTTTATACTTGGGTAAGGGCGGCAACTACTGGAACATCGTCGGCAACCAGTTCGACCACAACCACGGCGCGGGCGTATTTATCGACGGCGTGTGGTCGGTTGCGATAAACGGCAACGCGTTCAGGCGCAACGGCAGAAATTCGGCGAAACTTTTCGAAGGCGAAAACTCGGCGAACTTGCTTGTGAAATCGAAGGGCGTATCCGTGTCGGGCAACACATTTATGGCGGGGCACACAGACGGAAAGAAAGACTTCTACACGCCGCGCTTCGGCATACTTTTCGCCGATTCAGAAAGCTGTGTGGCAATCGCCAACACAATGCACCACGGCTACACCGAAGCCCCCGTGAAGACGCTCGGCAAAACAAAGAATTGCGAAATCAAAGACAATCCGCACTCTCAACATCCGCAAAATTATTAGCACTATGAAAAGAAGAAATTTTATAAAATCCGTCGGCGCACTGGGCTTTTTGTCCCTTTTCGCGCAAAATGCGTTCGCCAAAAAACTCGGCGAATTCGATACGCTCGACGCGGCGTTGAAGTCGCTCGGCTTCAATCCCGACGTTTCGGGCAACGCCTATTTTGCCGCGGTCGGAGACCCCCACTTTAATTGCGAAAAGGACGAAAACACCGTTCTCTTCAAGAAAATTTCCGACGAATTGAAATCGATGAAAACCGCGCCCGCATTTCTGGCGATGCTCGGCGACATAATTTCAAACGGCACAAAATGCTTTGCCGACATCTCCAAAAACCACAAACAGGCATTGAAGGAAATCGACATTTTCAACGAATGCGCCGAATATTTAAAACCGATTCCCGCCAAACTCGTCTTCGGCAACCACGACACCGTATCGCCCGACGATTTTGAAAACGAGGTTTTTAAAAAGAAAATGCCGAAACAAAAAACATATTACGCATTCGACCTCGGCAAACTTCGCTGCATCGTTCTCAACGGACACCACTGCGCCATACTCGGCAAAAAACAGTTCGAGTGGCTGAAAGGGGAAATCAGGCAGGCAGGCGAAAGAAACATCGCAATTTTCATACACCAGCCGATGGGCTCGATAGCCACAGAATCGGACGCAAGCAGAGAACTGCGCGGGCTTCTCGACTCCTGCAAAGGCGACGTGAAAATCATTTGCGGACACATACACGTCAACCGTCAGGAGCTGCTTGAAACGCCGAACGGCAAAAAAGTGGCGCAATTCGCGCTCGAAGCCCCGCGCCACAACAAGGCTCCGGTATATTGGCTGTTCTGCGTCGAAGACGGAAAAATCGCCAAGGCCGTGTTCCGCAACAAAGACGGAAAATTTGAAACGTTCGATTTCGATTTGCCCGCAAAGAAATGGGAAACGCCTTTTGAAGGGCTTGGGGTCAAGGCCTCGTTCAACCCCCTTTCGCCCGAATACAGCGAAATTTCGGTCAAAGGCTGGTTCAATTCGGCAAAGTGCATATATTTTTATTTTTATTTGAAAGAGATAGAATTCAGGCTCGACCTCTCGAAAATCGGCAAATATTCGCAGGCAATTTTAATGGCCGCCAATCTCGACGGCAAACGCGGGGAAACCCAATTTAACGTATCGGCCGACGGCAAGGATTGGTTTGCGCTCAAACCCGCAGGCAGGGAAAAACAGTTTTATCACGTATTCAACCTTCCCGAAAAAATCAAAAACTCGCCCGTGCTGCACTTCAAGTTTGCGACGGGAAACGTGGGCGCGAGTTTCGGCGGCGTCGCCGTAAGATAGCCGACGACCGAAAAGGCGATGCGCAAACTCTTCGAATGGGTGAAAGAACTCGGCGCGGACACAATCATAGCCGAGCCCGCCGCCGACAAACTGCCGCTCTGGGAAAAGCTCTGCGCCGAATACGATATGAAAGTTGCCGTACACAACCACGGCAAAGACGCAAAACGCAACGCGGCATACCACGACCCGAAAGTCGTAGCCAATATGATAGCAAAATACCCGCACGTCTACGCATGCCCCGACACGGGACACTGGGGACGCTCGGGCATAAACGCAGTGGACGGCTTCAAAACACTCGAAAACAAAATAGGAATCGTGCACTTCAGAGATATGAGCAAATTCGACGACCTCTCCGCCTACGACGTGCCGTTCGGCAAAGGCGAAATGCAAGTCGATAAAATGCTAAAAGAACTCGACCGCCAAAACTATAACGGCTGGCTTCTGTTGGAATACGGCGGTTGGTGGAAAAACACACTAAAACAAAAAATCGAAGAAGTAAAACAAAGCTGCGCTGTAATGAAGAAATGAAGCAGGCTACAGCCTGCACGGCGTCGGAACTTCGGGCGCGAGCCGCGACGGTAGGAGCTGTAGAATGAAAAATGAATAATGAAAAATGAATAATTGGGGTTTGCTCTGCTTTGCAGGCAAACCCTATACACCCACAAGTGCAGCCCGTTGCCTCGATAGCAACCGAAAACAAAGCAATACCGAACGGATACCTAAAAAAGCAGGCTGCAGCCTGCACGGCAACGGAACTCCGTTCCTACTTGTGATACTTCGGCGCGACTATAGTCGCGCCTTTCCCCGACAAGTCCGCATTGCCTGCGGCAATAACTTTCCTTTCGGAAAAATCCGCAAACAAGCTAATACCGAACGGCAAACCTAAAAAAACAAAACCCAACATCACCACCCCAAACCACCCACACTCCGATAGGTAACCTAAAAAACAAAATCTAAAACACCAAGCGCGACCACAGTCGCGCCCTAAAATAAAAAAACCTCTCGGCAATCCGCAAATAATACAGCGGGGTTCTGCGGGGTACGGTTTGGCGCACAACTGCGGCACACGGAGAAAACCAAACCCAACATCACCACCCCAAACCACCCACACTCCGATAGGCAACCCTAAAAAAACAAAATCAAAAACACCAAGCGCGACGCCAGTCGCGCTCTAAAATAAAAAACCTCTCAGCAATCCGCAAATATCACAGCGGGGTTCTGCGGGGTACGGTTTGGCGCACAGGTAAGGCTCGCACAGAAAACGAAGGGGGGCTGTACTAAAGTACTGCCCCCCTTTGCTTTTCGCGCAAGACTTGGCTGTGCGCCAAATAAGTCCCGCAGGTTCCCGTTCCCCTACGCAACGCGCTCCACTACTATAGGGGGGGGAGTGGGACGACGCGGCGCAAGCCTGTACGCACTCCTGAAATAGTCCATAGCCGCATCCAAATTCGTCTCGTCATTGTACTGAATCATCAAAAGCGGCTCACCCTGCTTTACCTGCGTACCGACCTTCTTGATTTCCGTAACCCCGACATACGGGTCAAACTTGCCGTTCTTGAGCGTCGAAAGAATCTGCACACCGCGGGCAATCTGACCCGCATTGATGTTGTGCACATAACCGCGCTTGGGCGCGGGAAGCTTGCGCGTGTGCTTGGGCATGGGATACTTCGCAGGGTCTTCAAGCCACGGAGCCGAACCGCCCTGCGCCTTAATCATCTCGAGAAGCTTCTTGTACGCCGAACCGTCCTCAATGACGCGCTCGACCGACTGCTTCGCCGAAAGCGTCGAACCCGCAACGCCCGCCAAGCGGAGAATTTCCATTCCGAGCTTGAGCACAAGCTCTTTCATATCTTCAGTGCCGCCGCCGCGGAGGAAGTCGAGAGCCTCCATAACTTCGAGCCCCATACCCACACAGTTGCCGAGAGGCTGATTCATATCGGTTACGAGAGCCACACAGCGGTGCTTCATAACGCGCGCCACACGCGTAATCGTGCGGGCGAGCTGCTTTGCCTGCTCGATGTCGCGCAGGAACGAGCCGTTGCCCCACTTTACATCGACAACCAAGCCGTCCGAACCCACGGCGAACTTTTTGCTGAGAACGCTTGCGGTGATGAGCGGCAGACTGGGAATCGTCGCCGTGGCGTGGCGCATTTTGTAGATTTTGGCATCGACAGGCGCGATGGAGTCGTCGTGCTCGCAAATCGCGCAACCGACGGACGAAAGCTGCTTGTGGAAATCGGAAAGGGAGAGCTTTGTTTTGAAACCCGATATGGACGAGAGCTTGTTGTGGACAGTCAGCACAAAGTCTTCGTCGGGGCTGGACATTCCGGGGACGACAACGCCGCACGCCGCGCCGATTGCGGAAAGTATGATTGAAGTTTTGTCGCCCACGCCGCCCGTGGAGTACTTTGCGACCTTCGGGCGCGAGATGTCGGAAAGCTCGATTGTTTCGCCCGTGAGAATCATTTCGTCGGCGAAGACGGCGGTTTCCTGAGCCGCCATATCCTTGAAGAAGATAGCCATAATGAGGGCAGCCATCTGGAAATCGGGCATTTCGTCGTCGAGAATTGAGTCGACGATATTGCGCACTTCGTCCTCCGTAAATTCGTGACCGTCGCGTTTCTTTTCGATGAGATACGCATAAGACGGTTTAAGAGGTACTTTTCCCGAGGTTCTCTTTATTGCCATATTACTGATTCTCCTTAAAATACAATTTTCCGCGCCAATCCTAAAAACGGGCGGGCGCGATGTGCATAATGCCTGTACATTCTCACAGTGTATATTTTATGGAAAATGTCGAGCTTTTTTTGCAAAATATTAAGAATTGATTCTCCCGAACTTCGGGCGGTCAATTTGAACAAAACAAGAGTGCGGCGCGGGCGGACAAAATCGGCGGCGAAGCGGGGGCGCACGCGGCGGCTTTCGGGGAAAACGATTTTTTTTGACAATGCGATATTAACGTGCGAAAGTGTGGACAATGGCAGCAAAGTTAAATTCAAAATCGGATGTCCCGTTTGAGTCCTCGCTGAAAGAGCTTGAAGACATTCTCGACCAACTGGAAAATCCGCAATTACCGTTGTCCGACCTCGTCGAAAAATACAGTCGCGCACAGGCGTGCCTTGCCAACTGCCGCAAAAAACTCGACGAAGCCGAACTTGCCATAAAGAAGCTCTCGGGCGATTCCGTCGAAGACTTCAAACTTGAGAGCGAATAACGCAACAACGCAACCTGCCGAAAGTGTAATTTAAAATTCGAAGAAATGTCATTGCTAAGCGAAATTTCATCACCCGCCGATTTGAAAAAACTTCCGCCCGAATCGCTGCCCGAACTGGCAAGCGAAATCAGGCGCGAAATCATCGACGTAACATCGCAAAAAGGCGGACACGTCAGCCCGAACCTCGGGATAGTCGAACTTTCGATAGCCCTGCACAGGGTCTTCGACACGCCAAAAGACAAAATACTCTTCGACGTATCGCACCAGTGCTACACACACAAACTGCTGACGGGCAGAAACAACGACAAATTCAAAACACTCCGCCAAACGGGCGGAATCAGCGGATTCTGCAACCGCTTCGAGTCGGAACACGACGCGTTCGGGGCGGGACACGCGGGCACGGCGGCGTCGGCGGCACTCGGCTTGGCGGCGGCG
>URJY01000039.1 GCA_900548275.1 uncultured Opitutales bacterium
GGGTGTTTTTTTTAGGATGTATGTTTTGCGAGTTGTTTTTGTTCCTATGTGTATAGAACAATAGTGCACGCAACAGCGTGCGATATGGATTTCCGCTCGCTTTGCTTGCGGAAATCGGGATGGATGGGTTGATTGTCGGTTCTTACCGCGTACAGTTCCGTCTTCCTCTAAAATCTAAACGGGGTGTGGTCTTGCATTGGGGACGTTATTTTTTTGTATACGGATTCGCCTTCGGGGGTTGATATGCAGGTTATCCACTCTATTCCGTCGGCTTTCAGTTTTCCGACTATTTCGCGGCACAGTTTTTCGCCTATTCCCTGTTTCCGAAATTTCGGGTCTACGAATAGGTCGAGCAGGTATGCGTCCGAAACTCCGTCCGAAAGCGCGCGGAAGAACCCCGCAAGTTTGCCGTCGCAATATGCTCCGAAGCAGCAATATGAGTTTTTCAACGCCATTGCTATCGGCGCGAAGTCGGTCTCCCCTTCGTCGAGCCAGCCCGCCATTTTATAGAGACGGGCAACGTCGGCTTCTATGTGTTCCCGCTCTGGGAACAGTTGGCGGATTTCCGTATTCATAGCGTTTTCGGAACGACCGACAGCCGCTTGTACATTCGCGACGGGTCGAGCGATTTTTTCGCCTGACGCAAGTTGGGTTCGCCCAAATCTTGTTCGCGGTTCATATAGAGGGCGTTTTGTTTTATAAGAAATTCGGTCTCAAGCTTTACGAGCATTTGAGCCGCGCCCTTTTCGGTTTTGTCCGACTTCTCGAAAAGCACGTCGAACATATCGGCGGTTATTTGCGAGAACACGGAAAGCCCGACGATTTTCCCGTTTTCGTCGCGCAGAAGAAGTCCCGAAAGCCTCATTTGTTCGAATGCGTCGAAGCACCTTGTTATTGCCGAGATATCGAAGTCGGCGGCGGTCTCGAGCGCAAATTCTCGTGCTTGGGCGATGTTGCCGCCATCGATGTCTTCGGTTGTCCAGTCGGGGTGTTCGGTTTCGAAGTGTTTGATTAGGTTGCGTTTCTTGCGCAAAACCGCGCCCTTCATCTCCTCGAGGTTCGAAAGGTCGAAGATGTAGTCGAATTCGCCCTCGTTCTCCATTATGTCGAAAAGTTTTTCGGCGTCGGGGTAGGTTTGCGGAAATTCGGGCGGGGTATCGTAGATGTACTCGAAAGCATAACCGCTTGCGGCAACGTCTGTTGCGTATTCGAGCAGTTCTCGGGGCGAAACCGTCTTGCCTATCGGGTAGTGCAGAATGCGCTTTTCTGGGTGGAGAACTGCGATGCGCCCACGCCACGGTGCGACGAGTGTTTTATAATCTTCGGCGTATGCGTAATTTACGGCAAACGTTCGTTCGCTGCTTTCGGACGGATTTTCCGTTTCGGCGGCGTCGAACGCGGGTTTGTCTGCGAGCGATATCGGTTTAAAATTCATCATACGGTTTTGTGAATCGGCAAATTCGGGTTCGGCTCAACGCACAATTTCGCCTTCGAGGGCGGTAACGGTTGCCGATTCTATTTTTACGTTAACGAGGGTTGCGATGTCTTCGGGCGTCGCCTTGAAAATCGCCTTTCTGTGGGTGCGGGTGCGTCCCATAAAAAGGTTTTCGCCGCGTTTCGCGGGGGCTTCGACGAGAATTTCCTGCGTTGTGCCCACGAATTTGTCGTGGTAGCGCATCGACTGTTCGGCGAGGTCGGCGAGCAGAATTTGGTTGCGCTGTTCCTTGACCTCTTCGGGAATCGAATCGGGCAGTTTTGCCGACTCTGTTCCCATTCTGGGACTGTATTTGAATATGAACGCCATATCGAAGTCAGCCGCCTTGAATGCCGCGCGGGTTTGGTTGAAATCTTCGTCGGTTTCGTCGGGGTAGCCGACGATTATGTCGGTTGAAATCGAGATATTCGGCTTTGCGGCGCGGAGTTTTTCGACGATTTTCAGGAAGTTAGCCGTCTTGTAGGGGCGGCGCATTTTTTTGAGGATTTCGTCGCTGCCCGACTGCAGGGGCAGGTGGACATATTCGCAAAGTTTCGGCAGGTCGGCGTACGACGAAATGAGGTCGTCGCCGAAGTAGGCGGGGTGCGGCGACGTGAAGCGGATTCTTTCGATTCCGTCGATGTCGTTTATTGCGCGGAGCAGGCGGACGAATTCGGTTATGCCGTCGGTTTTGCCCAATTCGCGTCCGAATGCGTTGACGACCTGCCCCAGCAGGGTGATTTCGCGCACGCCCTCGTCGGCGAGTCTTTTTGCTTCGTCCACAATGTCTTGCGTCGGGCGCGAGCGTTGTGCGCCGCGCACTTTCGGGACTATGCAATATGAGCAGTTCATCTGGCAGCCCTGCATAATCGAGATGAACGCGCAGGCGCGCTTTGCTCCCAAAGCGGGAAGGTGTTTGTTGATGTACAGGTGCGATTTTGTATCGTCCGAGATGTCCACGAACGCCGCGCTTGTTTTCGGCGTGCGCTTGCCGCCCTTGGGAATCGGCGGGTGGGTGATGCCGTTCTTGCGCTTGTTGTAGATGTCTATTGCGATGTCGGCGACCTTGTATGTCTGGCGTGCGCCCGCAACAAAGTCGATGTCGGGCAGCAACTTGACGAGGTCTTCGCCCTTGTTTTGCGCCATGCAGCCCGTAACGCCCACAACGGGGAAATCTTTGCCGAACGGTTTGCGCAACCAGATGAGGTGTCCGAGCTTGCCGATTGCCTTTTGTTCCGCCTGTTCCCTTACGGAGCAAGTATTTACGACTGCGACGTCGGCTTGGTTTTCGTCGTCGGTAATCTCCCAGCCGCGTTCGATAAATTGGGCGGCGATGTTTTCGGAATCGCGGTCGTTCATCTGACAACCGTATGTGCGTATGTAGGCTTTCACGTTTGGAGAGTTTTTTTCCTTGAAATAGTCGGGCAAATGTCGCTTTCTCTATATGTTAATTTACGGAAAGGCGAAAGCTGCCGTATAATTTATGGGATATTGCAAACTTTAGAAAAAAGTAAAAGTCTAAAATATTTAAAAAATATGAAACCGGTAGTATTCAACAACACGGTATTGCGCGACGGCCACCAGTCGTTGGCGGCAACCCGTATGACAACCGACATGATGCTTCCCGTCTGCTCGACTCTCGACAGTATGGGTTTCGGCGCATTGGAAACTTGGGGCGGCGCAACGATAGACTCGGGGCTGCGCTTTCTGGGCGAATTTCCGTTCGACAGGCTCGACGCGCTAAAAAAGGCGTGTCCGAAGACGAAGCATATGATGCTCTTTAGAGGGCAGAACATCGTAGCATACGCGCACTATCCCGACGACGTTGTTCAGGCGTTCGTCAACGCGTCCGCAAAGCACGGGATGGACATATTCCGCATTTTCGACGCGCTCAACGACCCGCGCAACCTCGAATGCGCAATCAACGCGGTCAACGCCGCGGGCAAAGAGGCTCACGGCACTATTTGCTACACGAAAAGCCCCGTGCACACGGTTGAAAGCTTCGTAAAGTTGGGTTGCCAGCTTGAAGAAATGGGCTGTTCGGCGGTTGTCATCAAGGATATGGCGGGTTTGATTCCGCCGTACGTCACCTACGAAATCGTCAAGGGGCTGAAGAAGAACCTCAAGAAGGCTTCGGTGCTTCTGCACACGCACGACACTGCGGGAATGGGCGCGGTTTCGTACTATGCGGCAATCGACGCGGGCGTCGACGCGGTTGACGTTTCGATTTCGCCTTTCGCAAACGGCACGGGTCAGCCCGACACCGCCCGCATGCTTGCGATGCTCGAAGACCACAGCCGCAAGCCCGACTACGACCTCAAGAAGCTCTCCGAACTTCGCCAGTATTTTCAGGGCGTGTACGAAAAGCTCGGCTTCTACGAAAACCCGAAGAACGAGGTTATCGACACCGACGCGCTCATCTACCAAGTTCCCGGGGGGATGCTTTCGAACTTCCGCGTACAGCTCAAGGAGCAGAAGATGGAGGACAAGTTCGAGGAGGTTTTCGCCGAAGTTCCGTACGTGCGCGAAAAGCTCGGTTGGATTCCGCTCGTAACGCCGACTTCGCAGATTGTCGGCACGCAGGCCATGATGAACGTAAAGTTCGGGCGTTGGAAGATGTTCACGCCGCAGGCGATGGACATTGCGCTCGGCTACTACGGCAGAACGCCTGCGCCCGTCGACCCCGAAGTGCGCGCGTTGGCGCAGAAGATTTCGGGCAAAGAGCCGATAACCTGTCGCCCCGCCGACCTCAAGCCTGCGGGTATGGAAGACTTGCGCAAACAGCTTCGCGAAAAGGGAATCAAGGACGACGACGAGCACTGCGTAATCTACGCGATGTTCCCGCAGCAGCTTGAAGACCTCTACAAGAAGCCGCGCGAGGCGTACAGGCTGAAGACTCCCGCGGAAAAGAAGTCGACAAACGGCGGCAAGCAGAGCTTTGATATTACGATTAACGGCGTGAAGAAGCACGTCGAAGTGTCGATGTAGTTCCTGCGTATTACAAAAGGTTTCGAAGAGCCGCCGCGCAGCAACGGCGGCTTTTTTGTCTTTAATCTATATACTTGGGAGATTTTTTTGATGGAAAAGATAATTGCGTTTGTGTTTTTGTCCGCGCTTCTTTGCGGGTGTGAGAGCGTACAGCGGGTTGTGCGCGTGTCGGATGCCGAAACGGGTGCTCCCATTTCGGGAGCGTTTGTGTGCGCTTCGTCCGCCGACATTACCGAACGCTTCGGCACTTCGGGGCTTTACAAGACCGACTCGAAAGGCGAAGTTAAAATCGACAAGTATGTGCCTGTCATTTCGATAGTTGCGGGGAAGGAGGGCTATGCCGACGTTTCCGCGATTTCGGAGGGCGTTTTGCGCGACGGCACGCTTGAAACGCAAATTTCGCTCAGGAAAGAGCGTCAAAATGTAAGGCGCGAGGCGCGCGTTGAGGTCTTCAAGCCGTTTCCGACGGACGAAAAAAGCCAGTCGATTCTCGACGAAATGCGCTCCTATTTCATCCGCCGAAACACTATTATGGCGATTTCTGGCGAATCGACCGTCATCGACGCAAAGATTTTCGTGCGCGACCGCCAGACGAAACGCCCCATCGCCAACGCAATGATTCTCGTTCAGCAGCGCGTTTCGGCGTTTTCCGTCAAGGATTTTGTGGTTTCGACCGACTCAAGCGGGGTCGCCGTAGTGCCGCTCGAGCTTGTCTACCGCTGGCTTACGATGGACGCGGGCAGGGAGGGCTACGCGCCGTCGAAACGCTTCAAAAAAGACTACTACAGGCACGGCGTTTACACGATAGAGCTTGGCAGAAAGCGCAACGCGCGCCTCGACGGCAACCTTGTGATGGTCGTTTCCGACACGTCCGAATTTTCAAAACGCCCGACCGACAACGCGCTTTGGGAACGTTTCAAAAAGTACTACAAGTCGGCGGGCGGCACGCTGAAATACAAGAGCGAGCAGCGGTAGCCGCCGCGCGGCGTCGGCGCAATCGCGGTACGTCGCGGGCGGACGGAATATGTTGCGTCCGAATCGGACACACTTCGGCGGACTGGCACGCCGCGGCTTATTCGGGTTTATTTCGGATAGGTTGACGGGCGCGGGATACGGCGGACGCGGCAAATTCTTGGCGTATTGCCCAACGAAGTGCGCCGTTATTGCAGGGTTGTCTCGAAGCCGCGCTTTCCGAAGATTTCGCGCGCAGCTTCGCACTGTTGCGGGGTGGGGATTGCCGCGTCGGTCAGTCGGTACGGAATCTTCAGCGATTCCCATTTTTTGACTCCGAGCGTGTGGTAGGGCAGCAAGTCTATGCGTTTGATTGTCGGAATGCCCTTCAGGAACTCCGCGAGCCGCTCCAGATACTCGGGCGCGGCGGAGTAGCCGCTTACGAGCACTATTCTAATGTGTATCGGCTTGTTCTTCGCCGTCAAATAGTCGAGAAATTCGAGAATTTTTTCGTTCGTCCTGCCCGTCAAATCTTGGTGTGTTTCGGGGTCGAGGTGTTTTATGTCGAGCAGAAACAGGTCGGCGAGTTCCACCGCTTCGGCGACTTGCTCTGTGATGTCCACGCAACCGCAGGTATCGACTGCGATGTGGACGTTGTTTGCCTTCAAAATCTTGAAAAGTTCGGCAAGAAATCCGCTCTGTAGCAACGGCTCGCCGCCCGATACTGTGAAACCGCCGTGCGATGCCGCAAAAAATTCCCTGTATTTTAGCACGTCCGCCGCGACATCTTCGGCGGTGCGTTCGAGGGAATCGGGCACAGCCCAAGTGTCGGGATTGTGGCAAAAGGCGCAACGCAACGGGCAGCCTTTCAGGAAGAGCACATAGCGCAACCCTGGTCCGTCGACCGCGCCCATCGTTTCGACCGAATGTATTTTGCCTTTCATTGTCGCGATAATTTTGAAAATCGCGTTTCCCCGCAATAAAAATCGTCAAAAATCGGCGGAGGTTTCGGGCGGGAGTTTCCGTTTTTTTGCGCACAAAAAACCGCCTTGCCTTGCGGGCTTGGCGGTTTGAAAGTTCGGGAAATTTGCCTTATTTGCGGCGGCGGTAGGCTGCCGCGGCGAGGGCGATTGCCCCGAAAATCGCCGCCCATTCGGCGGGTTCGGGAACTTGTGTCATCGCGATGTACGTTCTGCCGTTCATATCGATTTCCTTGATGTCGAGATTTAGGAGCTTGTCGCCGTTTGTGTCCACGAAGCGGATGACCTGCGAATTTTCGCCGACCGTTCTCGTAATGCTCGCTTCGTCGGCATCGTACGTCAGTCCCGACATTTTGTAGAAAAGCATTGCGCCGTTTTCGAGCCCGCCGTCGAGCGTAAGCACGACATCTTTGGCGCTTATCGAGGATACGTCGATTGTGTCCACGATAAGGAGCGCACTGTCCGTAATTTTAACCGTCGGCCCCGTCGATACGCGGAAGTCGAACTTTACGCGTTGGTCTTCCGACATATTCAGTTCGAAGGGAGAGAATACCGAAACATAGAAGCTACTTCCGTAATCGCCGCCGTCTTTCGAGCGGATTGCGTATTCTTCGTCGAGGTTCAGCACAACCTTGTGCGCATTCGAGGTAAACGCGCCGACCTTGGGGGCTACGATACCGCCCGCACCCTTTGCGATGTTTATCGTGAGCGTACCGCCCGCCGACGTGAGCGAATTTACCGCCGATACGGTCAGGATGCCCTTGCCCGTGAAGTTTAGGACGGAATTGCCCTTCGAACCGAAACCGTAGTCACCCCAACCCATTTTGGACGTACCCGAGACGGTAATGTTGCGGTCGCCGTCGAAGTTGAGCGTGCCGTTGAGCCAGACGGAATTGTAGGTGTTGGAGGCGAGTTCCGAAGAGCTTGCTTCGCCCACGATGTCGAACTGCGTGTAGGCATTGCCGTTGGCATCCGTTCCCGTCGTTTCCGTGATACCCGCGAACGCCGCCGAAGCCAGCACTGCGGCAAATGAAGAGATGATAAACTTTTTCATAGTAAGTATAATTTAGTTCGGGATACTAAGTATCGTATTCGAAATACTGTAGTCAAGTACTTTTTTTTTAATTTATATATTTATCAAATACATCCGCATTTTTTCGGCGGATTTTTTTAGCGCAAAAAATCGCGATTCCGAAAAGCGATTTTTGCAACAAGTTAATTCTTCAATAGTTGCAAATTCCGAAATACTACAGTATTTCGAATACGATACCTGCCGCTCGAAATTTCCGCAAAAAAAAGAACCGTCCATAGGTCGGACGGCTCTTCTTGAATCGATTTTCGCTTTAGAATTTTGTGTGGAACGTACGCGAGATAACGTCCATCTGCTGCGGTTTTGTCAGCTTGATGAAGTTTACCGCATAGCCCGAAACGCGGATTGTAAGCTGCGGGTATTTTTCGGGATGGTCCATTGCGTCGAGCAGAACTTCGCGCATAAGAACGTTTACGTTCAGGTGCTGTCCGTGCTTTGCCATATAGCCGTCGATGAGTCCGCAGAGGTTTACGACCTTTTCGTCGTCGGTCTTGCCGAGCGAGTTCGGCAGAATCGAGAACGTGTTCGAAATGCCGTCTTTTGCGTGCTCGAAGGGCAGCTTCGCAACCGAACAGAGCGAAGCAAGTGCGCCGCTCGAGTCGCGCCCGTGGAACGGATTCGCCCCCGGAGCGAACGGAACGCCCGCCTTTCTGCCGTCGGGCGTGTTGCCCGTCTTTTTGCCGTATACGACGTTCGAAGTGATTGTGAGAATCGACTGCGTCTGGATTGCGTTGCGGTATGTGGGCAGCTTGCGGATTTTGTCCATAAACTGCTTTACCAAGCCCGTTGCAATCGAGTCTACGCGGTCGTCGTTGTTGCCGTACTTGGGGTAGTCGCCCTCGATTTCGAAGTCGACTGCGATTCCGTTTTCGTTGCGAATCGGCTTTACCTTTGCATACTTGATTGCCGAAAGCGAGTCGGTCACAACCGAGAAGCCCGCGATGCCGCAGCCGAGCTTGCGCACTGCGTCCCTGTCCATAAACGCCATCTGCGCCTTCTCGTAGTAGTACTTGTCGTGCATATAGTGGATTATGTTCAGCGCGTTTACGTATGTGCGGCTGAGCCAATCCATCATTTTGTCGAGCTTTTGGCACACTTCGTCGTAGTCGAGGTATTCCGAGGTGATGGGCGTCATGCCCTTTGCCACGAGCTGCCCCGTGCGTTCGTCCACACCGCCGTTGATTGCGTAGAGCAACGCCTTTGCGAGGTTTGCGCGCGCGCCGAAGAACTGCATTTCCTTGCCGATAACCATAGGCGATACGCAGCAGGCGATGCCGTAGTCGTCGCCGAAGAGCGGGCGCATAAGGTCGTCGTTTTCGTACTGGATTGCCGAGGTCTTAATCGAGGTTTGCGCGCAGAATTTCTTGAAGCCTTCGGGCAGGTTTGCCGACCAGAGCACCGTGAGGTTCGGCTCGGGCGCGGGACCGAGGTTCGAAAGCGTATGGAGCATTCTGAACGAGTTTTTCGTAACGAATGTTCTGCCGTCGTTGTTCATTCCGCCGAGCGATTCCGTAACCCAGACGGGGTCGCCGCTGAACAGGTCGTTGTATTCGGGCGTACGGAGGAAGCGCACCATACGGAGCTTGATTACGAAGTCGTCAACGATTTCCTGCACCGCGCTTTCGTCGAGAACGCCGCGAGCCAAGTCGCGCTCGGCGTAGATGTCGAGGAAAGTCGTCGTGCGTCCGAGCGACATCGCCGCGCCGTTTTGGTCTTTAACCGCCGCAAGGTACGCAAAGTACGTCCACTGGACGGCTTCGCGGAAGTTCGTGGCGGGTTTGGAAATGTCGATTCCGTAGAACGAAGCCATTCTGCGGATTGCTTCGAGCGCACCGATTTGCTCCGAAAGCTCTTCGCGCTGGCGGATGATTTCCGCGTCCATCATTGCGTCGTCCGATTCCGCCTTTTCGCGCTTCTTGTCTTCGACGAGAATGTCGATTCCGTAGAGGGCGAGGCGGCGGTAGTCGCCTATGATTCTGCCGCGTCCGTACGCGTCGGGAAGCCCCGTGATGATTGCCGAGTGGCGCGCCGCCTTGATGTCGGGCGTGTATGCGTCGAACACGCCCTGATTGTGCGTCTTTCTGTATTTCGTGAAGATTTCGCGAACCTGCGGGTCTTCCTTAAGCCCGTACGCTTCGCACGACGACTGTATCATTCTGTAGCCGCCGAAAGGCATTATAGCGCGTTTGAGCGGCGCGTCGGTTTGCAGACCCACGATGATTTCCGCGTCTTTGTCGATGTAGCCCGCCTTGTGCGAGTCTACCATCGAGGGCGTGGAAACATCGGCGTCGAGGCAGCCGTTTTTCTCGATTTCCTTTTTCATAAGGACGAGAACTTTGTCCCAGATGCCTTTCGTGCGGTCGGTTGCGGGCGCGAGGAACGCGCCGTCGCCCGTGTAGGGCGTGTAGTTTTGCTTGATGAAGTCGATAACATCTACCGACTGCGACCATTTACCGGTTTTGAAGCCGTCCCAAGCGTTGTTTGTACTTTCGATTTTCATAGTGTGCGGTTTTAAATTCTGCGGATTTCGAGCCGTTCGGGGGAGTCCGAAAGCGTTTTTTTTTACGGCGATTTCGTCCGCGTATTCGGGGCGATTTTTTATTTACTTGGTTTGTAGCTTTCGGCTTGGATTTGTAAACCAAAAACCGCCCGAAAAAATTCGACAGCACACTTTTTTTCAAGTTTCACCAGTTTTATGCGCTTTTTTCTTGTATGACTTGGGTTTTTTGTCGATTGTCGCTGTGTCTTCGGGGCGGTTTTTCGCTCCGAAGTCAGATTTTAACGAATCCGATTTCCATCGTATGAAAAAACTGGTTTCCTTTTTCTGTGCCGCGCTTTTTGCGTGTGGCGTGTTTGCGTCGGACGGCGCGTCGGCGAAGCCCGAGCGTTTGACGGCGGGCGAATTTTTCGAAAACCCGATAGGCTATAACCTCGACAAGTTGTCGTTCTCGTGGCGTCTTCCCGACGGCGCGGAGAACGCCAAACAGACGGCGTACCGAATTGTTACGGGCAGGACGCCCGACGTGTTTTCAAGCGTCGTCTGGGACAGCGGCAAAGTGCTTTCCGACCAGTCGGTGCACGTTCCGTACGGCGGCAAGGCGCTCGATTCGCGCGAGCGCATTTATTGGTGCGTGCGCTTCTGGAACGCCGACGGCAGACCGTCGGCTTGGTCGGATGTCGCGTTTGCGGAGGCGGGGCTTTTGCGCAATTCCGACTGGAGCGGCAAGTGGATTTTTTCGCCCGAGCCGCGCGTGAAAAAGACCCTCAAAATCGACCGCCCGCCGTTCAGGAACGAACCCGTCGGCGACTACGTTCCGCCCGCGTATTTCCGCAAAGAGACCGAACTCGGCGGCGGCATTGCGTCGGCGCGCTTGTATGTCGCGAGCAGGGGCGTATTCCGCTTTTTCGTCAACGGCAGGCGCGTGGGCGGCGACTGCTTCGGCACGGGGTGGACCGACTACAACATCCGCATTCAGACCAATACGTACGACATCACGAAAATGCTGCGCTCGGGCAAAAACACTTTCGCCGCGATTATCGGCGACGGGTGGTACAGCGGCAAAGTCGGCTGGGATGTCAATCGGCGCGGGCGGTACGGCGACCGCCCCGAGCTTCTCGCGCAGGTCGAGATTGTCTTTAAGGACGGTTCGAAAAAGGTCGTTGCGACGGATTGTTCGTGGAAATATTCGTACGGCGCGATTGTCGTTTCCGACATTATGGACGGCGAAATTTACGATGCGCGCCTCGAAATGGACGGCTGGAATGCGAACGATTTCGACGATTCGCAGTGGAGGACTCCCGCCGAGAAGAACGTAGAGCCCAAGCCGCTTCTCGAGCCGCGCCGAAACAGAATGGCGACGGTCAGGGACGAGCTTACGCCGCTGTCGGTGCGCAAAATCGCGCGTGGAACGTACATCTTCGACTTGGGGCAGAATATGGTAGGATGGGCGCGCATAAAAATTCCCGCCCAGCGCAACAAAACAGTGAAGTTGCGCTTTGCCGAAATGCTCAACAAAGACGGCACGCTTTACGTCGCCAATTACCGCTCCGCCCTCAGCGAGGATTACTACACGAGCGCGGGCGGCGTGCGTCCCGACGAGTGGGAGCCGACATTCACCTATCACGGCTTCAGGTATGTCGAGGTAAGCGGGCTTCCCGAAAATATCGAGGCTCGACCCGACTGGCTCACGGGCGTTGTCGTTTACAACGATATGCCGCAGACGGGTTCGTTTGTGTGCTCGAATCCGAAAATAAACAGGCTGCAAAGCTGTATACAGTGGGGGCAGCGCGGCAACTTCCTTTCCGTGCCGACCGACTGCCCGCAGCGCAACGAGCGTCTCGGATGGTCGGGCGACGCGCAGGTATTTTGTCCGACCGCCGCGTTCAATATGGACGTTTCGGCGTTCTTCGAAAAGTGGCTTCGCGACCTTGCCGACACCGCCGATTTGCACGGTGCGCCCGCCGATGTCGCGCCGTACTATCCGACGGGTTTCGGCAAGGCGGCGTGGGCCGACGCAATCGCGGTCTGTCCGTGGGAGATGTATATGGCGTACGGCGACAAAAAGGTTCTCGAAAACTACTATCCGTACGCGAAGTCGTGGGTTGAGTATATGAAGCGCACGTCGAAGAATCTCGTCCGCCCCGCAACGGGCTACGGCGACTGGCTTCAGCCCAACGGAAAGGCGGACAGTTCCGCGTCGGACTCGCCCAAGGATTTAATCGGCACTGCCTATTTTGTGCGTTCCGCCGACTTGGCTTCGAAAATGGCAATCGTGCTCGGAAAAGACGGCGACGCAAAGCAGCTTGCCACCCTCGCGGGCGATGTCCGCGCGGCGTTTATGAAGGCGTATGTTTCGCCCGACGGCACTGTAAAAAGCGACTCTCAGACGGCGTATCTTCTGACGCTCGGCTTCGACATCGCCCCCGAAAATATGCGCGCAAAGATTTTCGAGAAGTTCCTCGCCGCCCTCAAGCGCGACGGCTGCAAGCTCAATACGGGCTTTGTGGGGACGCCGCTTCTCAATCCCGTTCTCACGCGTTTCGGCAGAACCGATTTGGCGTATCGGCTGATTCTCAACGAGTGTTATCCGTCTTGGCTCTATCCGCTCAATCAGGGCGCGACGACGATGTGGGAGCGTTGGAACAGCTACTCGCACGAAAACGGTTTCGGCAGTGCGAGGATGAATTCGTTCAACCACTATGCGTACGGCGCAATCGGGCAGTGGCTCTACAAAGACGTTGCCGGCATTTGGTACGACGAAAACAATGCGGGCTACAGGAATGTCGTCTATGCTCCGAAAATCGGCGGCGGGCTTACTTTTGCGGCGGGTTCGCACGAAACGCCCTACGGCAGTGCTTCGTCGTCGTGGAGGGTTTCCGACGGCGTGATGGAGTGGACGGTTGTAGTTCCGCAGAATGCTGCGGGCACGATTGTCTTCCCCACGAAAAATTTGGGCAGCATCCGCGTGAACGGCAATCCGCTCGCCGAAAGTGCGTTCTCGTTCGAGGGCGGCTATCCCGCGCTCAGGAATGTGTCGGGCGGGACATACCGCATTCTGTTGCGTCCGCAGATTATAAAGTAGTTTCGTCCGCCCCGAAAAAATGAAGAATCCCCGAGCGTTTTGTTCGGGGATTTTTTTTTATCCGCGCGGGACGAGCGATTTCGAGAGGCTTTCCCTTTCCTCCCGCTTTTCCTCTTTCGGGATGATTCCCCCCGCCTCCAGTTCCTCTTTCGTCAGCGGCGACAGGTAGAACTCCCGATTTTCGTCGCTCGGAAACGGCGACTTTATCGGGCGGGCGAATTCTATAACTTCGTCGACCGTTTTGCCGTCGAGCATTTTCGCGACTTGTGTTTCGTCTTTTTTCGTCTGTTCGGCGTCGTACATAATCCTTGCCAGTGCCGCCGAGAATCTGCGCTGTTTGTCGAGCGATATTCCCAGAAGCATTCTTCCGACGCTTTTATTGAACGCCTCCGCCGAAGAGCCGTCGACCTTCACGATTGTACCGCGTATTTGCGGGGTCATCTTTTTTGCCGTCTCTATGATTTCGTCGGCGGTTTTGCCGTTCACAAGTTCCACGTATTTTTCGTGTGCCGCGCTTTCGGAGTGTTTCTGCGAGAGCACCACGCCGATTGTCGCCATTGCCGACGCGAATTTCTGTTGTTTGTCGTCGTTTTCAATCGACGTCATCACGGCGAAAAACGATTCCTGCAATTTTTCGTTCGATGTTGCGTCGATTTTTTTCGCCCCGTCGGCGAATGCGTTGGCGATTGTGCAGAGTATGCAGACGATTGTTGCCGCTTTTCTTTTCATTGTCGGGTTGGTGTTCGCAAGCCCTCGCGAAAAACTCGGGCTATTTCGAACATTAGATGAATATAAATTTGACATTTCTTGCAATCGTAAAATACAGTTCAGATATGAAGAGATTATTTATTGCCCTTGCCGCGCTTTCTTTCTGTGCGGCTTCCTCGGTTTTTGCGATGGGCTTTTCCACCGTCGTAAAGGATGCGTCAACGGCGAAGTATTCGTCCTGCGGTTGGGAGTCCGACCCGCACCTGAACAAGGTTCCCCTCAAGGGCAAACCCGGCAAGCGCGACAATGTGTGGGTTTACACTCACGGCAAGGATTTCACAATCGACACCAATGTCGATGTGAAGCAGATTTCCTTTCTCTACGACTCGCGCGTAAAGGTCAACGGCAAGAAGATTTCCACGAGTGCGGGTTCTCTCCACCTCGAGCTTTCGGGTGCGGCGGGTGCCGACAACCACGTCAAGGCTACAAAGTGTGTCTTCGACATCAAGGGCGGTTTGACGTTCTCGATTTGGGAAAAGTGCAAAAGTATGGGTATGTGCACGCTATATCTCGAAGATTCGAATTTCGACGCCACGGGCGGAATCATCTTCACCATGCCTGCGCTCTATATGACGCCCCAGAAGAACCGTTCGGGTTGCGAGATAAATCTTACGGGTGCGTCGAAAATCAAGTGCAAGGGCGATATGCTCATCGACTCCACTTTGATGGAATTTCCCAATATGCACTTCCGTTTTGTCTTCAACGAAAAGGGCGGCAAGATGCCTTCCGTTTCGGTCAAGAATGCGAATTTGGGCGGTATTGACATTCAGGTCAATGTGAAGTCGAAGTTGAAGAAGGGTGTTTATCCGCTCATTGAGGTAACTTCGAAGTCGGCGACGATTGTCGGCAAGCCGCGTTCGTTCTCGATTAACGGCAAGTCGGTTTCGTTGGGCACGCCTTTTGCGGCTAACGGGCAGGATTTGACTATCAAGTTGGACACGCTCGACAAATCGAAAGCAAACGACTACGTTCTCGAGGTTAAGTAAGCGGGAACCTGCAGGACTTGTTTGACGCACAGCCAAGTCTTGCGCGAAAAGCAAAGGGGAGCAGTACTAAAGTACAGCCCCCCTTCGTTTTCTGTGCGAGCCTTGCCTGTGCGCCAAACCGTACCCCGCAGAACC
>URJY01000040.1 GCA_900548275.1 uncultured Opitutales bacterium
TTGGCAATCTCCTATTCGCGCTTTTTTTATTGTCCCACTTTCGGGGTACGGTTCATGAACGACGCTCGGGGCTTTTTTTTGCGCGAATTTCGGCTGCGCGGTCAGCGCGGCATTTTGTAGCCTACGCCGCGCACCGTTTCAATCAGCGCGGACTTTTTGCCGAGCTTTTTGCGCAGGTTGACAATCGACACGTCTATCGCCCTGTCGGTTACGGGGTAGCCGTCGCCGTGCAGGTTTTTTATGATGGTCTCGCGGGTGAAAACCCTGCCCTGCGCCTTCAAAAACATTTCGAGAATCGCGAATTCGTTGGCGGTCAAATCGACGGGCTTTCCGCCTATTTTCACCTCGTGGAATTCCGAGTTCAGCTCGATTCCGTCGCGCGAGAGCGTCTCGGACGGGTCTTGCGCCGCGCCCGAGGCGTCGCGCAGCTGCGCCCTTATCCTCGCGAGCAGCACGCGCGGGCTGAACGGTTTTGTGATGTAGTCGTTCGCGCCGTAGTCGAGCCCGCTTACAATGTCCGCCTCCTCGCTCCGCGCGGTCAGCATAATTATCGGAATTTGCGGATAGCCTTTGTTTGCGCGAAAGATTTTGCAGAACTCGGTTCCGTCCATTCCCGTCAACATCAGGTCGAGCAGAATCAGGTCGAAGCGCGAGCCTCCGTCGAACATCTTCAACGCCTTTTCGGCGGCGTCGGTACGCGTGCACTTGTAGCCGTTTTTCGCAAGGTTGAACTCTATCAGTTCGCCTATGCTCTCTTCGTCTTCGATTATCAGAATGTGCTTGTCCGTCATAAATGCTATCCGATTGTGATTGAAAATTCCGAGCCCTTCCCGAGCCCGCTTCTGGCACTGACACCGCCGTTGTGCAGCAGTGCGACGTGCTTTACGATTGCAAGACCGAGCCCCGTTCCGCCCTGCGCGCGCGAGCGTCCCTTGTCGACGCGGTAGAAGCGTTCGAAGACGTGCGGGAGGTCGTCGGGCGGTATTCCCGCGCCGTTGTCCGACACCGTGATTTTTGCGCCGCCGCGTTCGCCCTTGTGCGCCTCGATTCCGATTTTCGCGCCGTGCCCGCCGTACTTTACTGCGTTGCCCACGAGGTTGCTTACCGCGATTTGAATCAGTCTGAAATCGCCCTTTACTTCGAGGTCTTCGGGGCATTCTATATCTATCGAATCGGCGTTGTCGCGCGCCTGCGCCTCGTGCGCCGAAACGGCGTCTTCAATCGCCGAGCGAAGCGGAAAATATTCGAAATTTTCGGCGTCGAACTTTTTCGCGAACTCGATTTTCGAAAGCAGCAGCATGTCGTTTACGAGCGTGTCCATCCGCTCGGCTTCGCGCTCTATTATGGCGATGAAACGCTTTGCGGATTCGGGGTCGTCGGGCGTAAGCTCGAGCGTTTCCGCCGCCATCTTGATTGCGGTAATCGGCGTTTTGAGCTCGTGCGAAACGCCCGCTACGAACTCGCGCCGCAGGGATTCGTTTTTCTTGGCGTAGGAAACGTCGCGCATGACGAACAGCGCGCGGGGCGTCGCCGATTCGTAGGGCAGTTGCACGCCCACGAGCGCGTAGGTTTTTTCGGGCGACATCTCGATTTCGCGCAGAACTTCGCCGTCGGCGTTGAAGGTTTCGTCGATTGCCGCGAGCACTTCGGAATTGCGGAACGCCTCGGCGATGCCGATTTTTTCGGCTTCCTCGGGCAGTCCGAAAAGTTTTGCGCACGCCTTGTTGTAGTTTTTGAGCGTGCCCTTGCGCGAGCAGATGAACACGCAGTCGGTCATATACCCGAAGATTTCGTCAAGCTCGCAGTTGCGCTTGCGGAGCGAGTTGACGCGCTTTTTGAGCGTCTTCGACATCGCCTGAAGCGTCGAGCCGAGCGCGCCGATTTCCCTGATTCCGCTTTCGGGTATGGGCGAGTCGAAATTGCCGCCCGCGCATTCCGCCGCCGCCGTCGACAGCCTTTTGAGCGGCTCGGATATGCGCCTTGCGAGCCTGTAGGAGAAGTGCGCCGAAAGCAGGATTGCCGCCGCCGCGAGTGCCGCAATCTCGAACGTGAAAAGTTTTTTCGTCTCGCCGAGGCTCTTCATCGACACCGACTGCCGCACGCAGTATTCGTAGCCGTTGTCGGTCTTTTTTCCCGCGGGTACGGCGACGTAGAGCATGCGCGAGCCGAGCGTTGCCGAGTAGTGCGCGGAAAAGTTTTTCTCGCCGTCGAGAGCCTTTTTGATTTCCGCTCTGTTGAGGTGGTTCGACATCGTGTTCTTGTCGGCGCGCGAGTCCGCGGCTATCTTGCCGTCCCTGTTGATTACAGTTGTGCGGATTCCCGCGTTTCTGTCGTTGCGCCGGCATATTTCGGCGAGCTTTTCGGACGGCATATTCTGCTCTATCGCCGACGCCACGAAGTCCGCCGAGTTCGCCAGCAGCCGTTCGACGTTCGAGCGGTACGTCCGTTCGATGATTCCGTGCGCGGCGGTTGCAAGCAGTGCGATAATCGCAGTGCCGACTATTGCCGACGACGCGAAAATCATAAAAAATACGCTTTTTTGTCTTTTTTTCATATCGTTGTTTTTGCGTTTGATGCGCCGTTTCTACGCGCGGCGGAAGCGGCGGGTCAACGATGTTTTCGGCTCTAACAAACTTCTAACAATGGGCGCATAAAACGCTAACGTGTCTTTGCAATACTTTAACGCATAAAAAATGCAAACCTAATCGGGGGCGAATAAAATCGAAACAGGACTGTGCGAAGGTGTTCGGCGTCGAAGGTCGGAAAGGGCTTTCGGCGAAACATCGAAAAAACAATGAACTGCAAAATCACATCGACGGTAATCGGAACGCTGCTTCTGGCTGCGGCTTCGGTTCTCAATGCACAGGACAAACAAACCCTCGACTTGCTCGTGAGCAAGGGGATTATAACAAAAGAGGAGGCTGCGTCGGTCGCTAAGAAGTCGGTCGCCGTAGCGCCCAAGGAAAAGACGACAAAGTCGATAAAGCTCATCGGCAGACTGCAGATGCAGTACGAAAACATCAACACCGACGAAACCGTAAACGGCGTTGAAAGTTCGCTGACGGCAAAGAACGATTTCATAATGAGGCGTATGTTCCTCGGCGCGGCTGCCGACCTCGGCTCGGGCTGGGAGGCGGAACTTATCGCCGACTTTGCTCGCGACGATGCGGGCTACATCGACAAGGCTCTCATTTCCAAGAAAGTCGATTGGGACTCGCTTCAGGGCAAGCTGATTCTCGGCTACCAGAAGATCAACTTCGGCTTGGAGGAAAACACTTCGTCGTCGAAACTGCTGACCGTTGAACGCTCGCTCGCCACGCGCTACTTCACCGAAGGCGTAAACGGCAGAAGGCTCGGGCTCGGCGGCAGACACACTGGCGTTTTCTGGGCGGGAAAAATTCCGCAGGTCAAGGGTCTGGAATACGGCGTGTCGGTTACGAACTCGTACAACAACAGCCCCACGAAGCTTGCGGGCAACGCCGACAACAATCTGCTCTACGGCGCGAGCGTTTCGTATAAGACGAACATCGAAGACGTATCGCTGAAGGTCGGCACGAACTTCGCCTACACGAACGGCATGAACGTAAACAACAACGCGGCGCACTGCGAAGTGATGGGCGTCAACCCCTATTTGACGGCCTCCTATCTCGGCTTGACCGCGTACGCCGACTTTATGCTCGCGCAGGTTCAGAACGGCAGAAATTCGTACTCCGAAGACGCAACCCCGATGGGCGTGAACGTCGCAGCCGAATACAAGTTCGACATCGGAGACTTCGGCAAGCTCGCTCCCGTCGCCCGCTACAGCTGGCTCGATACCGACGGACGCGGCGTGAAGATGTCCGACGGCATAAGAAACGCCAACGCCAACACGACGTTCGCATCCGGTCAGGGCATCTATGTCGGTCTGAACTGGTACATCAACGGCGACGCGCTCAAGTTCCAGCTCGGCTACGAATGGGCGCAACTCGACGGCGTGCAATCGGGCAGAACGGCGGTTGCGCAACACTCCGAAGCGAATGCGGTACGCGCGCAAATGCAGGTTCTTTTCTAAAATCCAATTTCAATTCGAAAGGAATAACGGAATATGAAAAACACAATATCGAACATTTTGAAGACAACTGCCGTTGCGGCTCTCGCCCTTTGCGGGGCGGCCGCTTGGGCTGAAACGAAAATCGTAATCGACGGCTCGACTACGGTCGGACCAATCTCGAAGGCGTTCGCCGACTTCTACAAAGAGGGGCACCCGAACGTCAACATCACCATCAGCGAATCGGGCAGCGGCAACGGCGTAAAGAGCCTTATGAACAAGGCCTGCGACATCGCGAATATGTCGCGCTTTATGAAGGACGCCGAATTTAAAAGCTGCGTAGACAAGGGCATCCGCCCCGTGGCGCACGTCGTTGCCTTCGACGGTCTGGCGGTAATCGTCAACCCGAAGAACCCCGTAAAGGCTCTCTCGATGCAGCAGATTTCCGACATCTACACGGGCAAAATCTCCAACTGGAAGGAGCTCGGCGGCGAAGACGCGAAAATCGTGATTGTCTCGCGCGACACAAACAGCGGCACGTACGAAACCTTCAACGAGCTTGTCCTCAAAAAGGCTCCCGTCGCAAAGGACGCCGAATATGTCGGCTCGAACGGTCAGGCGCGCACGCGCGTGAACACCACAAAGAACGCGATTGCCTACGTGGGGCTCGGCTTTGCCGACGACTCGGTAAAGACGCTTTCGGTAAACGGAATCCTCCCGAATGCAAAGAGCGTTTCGAGCGGCAAATATCCCATTGCCCGCCCGCTGTTTATGTTCACCGACGGCTACCCGAAAATGGGTTCGGATGTCTACAACTTCGTGACAATCCACCTTTCGAAAGAGGGTAGGGAAATCGTCTCCGACCTCGGATACATACCCGTTTGCGAATAGACGGCAGATTGACTTGTAAAAATCGGGCGGGAAGCGGCACTCGGCGTTTCTCCGCCCGATTTGACAAGCCCGAAAATGTCCCGAATCGGCAGACAAAAATCGAAATCCGACAACTGCAGCAACCGAAATGAAAAGCGAAAAAAATCTGATAATGGACGTGCGCAACTGCGCGGCACAGGCGGTGCTTGCGCGCCTCGGACGCGCCGTTCTTCTGGCGATAACCGCCATTCCGACCGCGGCTGTTGTGTTCATAATATTTTTCATAGCAAAAGAGGCTCTCCCGTTCTTCGAGAACCTCGCAAATTTGAGGGAATTTTTCACGAGCACCAACTGGGCACCCTCTCGCGACGCCGACCCGCACTTCGGCGCGCTTTCCATTTTCTACGGCACTCTGATGGTAACCGTGGGCTCGTGCGCGGTCGCCGTTCCGCTCGGCGTTCTCGCCGCCGTTTGCCTCACCGAAATCGTGGGGCGCAAGACGGCTCAGTTTTTCAAGCCCGTCGTTGAGCTTCTCGCCGCCGTGCCGTCGGTGGCATACGGCTTTTTCGCGATTGTCGTGTTCGCGCCGATTCTCCAAAACCACGGCGGCGCGCTGATTGCATCCGCCGTATTTTTTGCGGGCGCGCCCGTTGCGGCGATTGTCGCGCTCCCGCTTGCGGACGTGCTTTTCGGGCGTTTCATAAAGAACGGCGGAGTGCGCAGGACGGTCGAAATTTCGATGTCGGCGGCGGCGGTTCTCGGCGTTGCGGCAATAGCCTATCCGCTTCTTTCGCTCGAAATTTCGAGCGGCACGAACGCGCTCAACGCCTCGATAATCCTCGCCGTGATGGCGTTGCCGACAATCGTGAGCATTTCGCAGGACGCCCTTTCATCGGTGGGGCGCGATATGCGCGAGGGCTCGCTTGCGCTCGGGGCGACGCGCTTCGAGACGGTTTTCAAGGTTCTTCTGCCGTGCGCGAAAAGCGGCATAGCGGTCGCCGTGATTCTCGGGCTTATGCGCGTTGTCGGCGAAACGATGGTCGTGTGGATGGCGAGCGGCAATTCGCTCAAAATTCCCGAACCCTTCTACAATTTTCTCGAACCCGTGCGCACGCTCACCGCGACAATCGCGGGCGAAATGGGCGAAGCCGACCAGAGCACGGGTTCGGCGCGATACCACGTTTTGTTCGCGATGAGTCTGTGTCTGTTGCTCGGAGGTTTGTTCCTCAACGGCATAGGACAGTGGGTCGGTTCGGGATTTAAATCAAAGGGAAAATGAACACTTCAATGAGAAACATTTTGGACAGGTCGTTCACCGCGCTTGCGTACGCTTCGCTCGCGGCGATGGCAGTCGCCGTCATACTTTTCCTTGCGCCGATAATCTACAACGGCGTCGGCGCGGTCGTCTTCAACGCAACCGTCGAACACGAAAAGTTCCTGCGCGAAAATCTCGACGCGGAGCTTTCGGAATCGCAGGCGGCGCGGATAACGGCGGCGGACGACGCGCGCAAGCCGCTCTACGCAATGATGGCGGAATACGAAAACCCCGCGGGCGCGGCGGTTCTGGCGGAAAAGCTCGACGCCGCTTTCGACTCCTCCGTAAAGTCGATGGGCGGCTATTCGGACAAAATCTTTGCGGCTCTCGAACTGGGCGGCGCGGCGCGCGCGGAGGCGTTGCGCAAAGTTTCGCTCGACTTCTGGAAACCCTATCTCGACGCCCTCGGCGCGGCGGTCGACAGGTCGGCTTCCGACGGCACTTCGATTGTGCTTGTCGATATTTTGAAGCGGCAGGGCGAACGTCTGGGCGGCGTTTCTCGTACTGAAATCGCGGAACTTTCGAAAATCAAAAAGCTCGGCTTCTCGCAGAAAAGCGCGCTGCGCCGCAATATCGGCGAGGTCGTTTCGGAGAAAATCGCCGCGTCCGTCGAGTCTCTCGAAGTTCGCAACAGGGCGTACGAAACGTTCTGCGCGGGCGTCGCCGAACTGCTCGGCGCGCGCTCGCCGATGGAGCGCGAAAGCCTCAAACTGATGCGCCAGAAATACGGTCAGACCCGAATGGACGGCGCGGAGCGGGTTCTCCGAAACTCCGTTATGCAAATCGTCGTCTACGGACGCGATTCCAACGGCGCGGAGTTCCAGCGCAGGGTCGATTCGGCGGAATATTTCCGCGGCACGCCCGTCGAAAAAATGGTTTCGTACATCTCCGAAAATTTCGAAAAAATGCTCGGCGCGCATATGACCGTCTACCTCGGCTTTTTCACCGACAACCCCTGCGACGCAAACATATTCGGCGGAATATTT
The DNA here is from genome assembly GCA_900548275.1 of uncultured Opitutales bacterium. GTDB lineage: Bacteria > Verrucomicrobiota > Verrucomicrobiia > Opitutales > Intestinicryptomonadaceae > Merdousia. The sequence continues at coordinate 7,199 of URJY01000040.1, forward strand.
CCGATGATTTTGGGCACGTTCTACCTCACGTTCGGCGCGATGTTAATCGCCGCGCCGCTCGGGATTATCGCGGCGATATATTTCGCCGAATATGCGCGCGGCGGCAAAATCACGGGCATACTCGATATGTGCGTGGGAACGCTTGCGGGAGTGCCGTCGATTGTCTTCGGTTTGTTCGGCTTGGCGTTCCTTATCAACACCGTGAAAATTTCCGACAGCAAAAGCGTTCTCGCGGGTGCGATGACCCTTGCGCTGCTGATTCTGCCCACGATTATCAGAAGCTGTCAGGAGGCGTTGAAAGCCGTTCCGCAGTCGTACCGCGAGGCGGCGTTGGGGCTGGGCGCGGGCAAATGGACGTCGATTTGCACTGTCATTCTTCCCGCCGCGCTGCCGTCAATGCTAACGGGCATAATCATTTCGATGGGGCGCGCCGCGGGCGAGACCGCCCCGATTATTTTCACCGCCGCAACGAGCACCGGCGCGGCGTTGGCGTTGAACGAAATTTTTACTCAGGCAACCCCCGCTCTGCCGTGGAACATCTACAATATCTGCTCGGAGCACGAAATGGCGGAGCGCGTTTCGCACGTCCAGTACGGAATGGTGCTCACTCTCGTGGGAATCGTGCTCGCGCTCAACGCCGTTGCGATATGGCTGCGCGCGCGCCTGCAAAACAAACTTAAATCATAGCGAAAAAATGGTCTGCACACTATCCGAAAAGGGAAAAGTACAAAATAATACCGAAAGCGAAAAACAGATGACAGACGATGTAAAATCACAATCCGAATCCGTCGTTGCGGCGAAGAATTTTTCGGTGTTCTACGGAAACTTCCACGCCGTGAAGAACGTCGACGTCGAATTCAAGCGCGGCAAGGTCACCGCGATAATCGGGCCGAGCGGATGCGGAAAGAGCACGTTTCTGCGCTGTATCAACCGAATGAACGACCTCGTTGACGGCTGCCGAACCGAGGGGCTTTTGAGCCTCGACGGAATCGACATCTACCACAAGCGTCTCGATGTCGTCGAGCTTCGCAGGCGCGTGGGAATGGTGTTCCAGCGTCCGAATCCGTTCCCGAAAAGCATTTACGACAACGTGGCATACGGCGTGCGCCTTAAAGGCGGCGTGTCGAAGGGCGAGCTCGACGCGATAGTCGAAACTTCGCTCAAACGCGCGGCGTTGTGGAGCGAGGTCAAGGACAGGCTCGATTCGAATGCGCTCGGGATGTCGGGCGGTCAGCAGCAGAGGCTTTGCATAGCCCGCGCGCTCGCGATTAGCCCCGAGGTGCTTCTGATGGACGAACCGTGCAGTGCGCTCGACCCGAAGTCAACATCGCGCATCGAAGACCTCATCGGCGAGCTTGCGGGCGACTACACAATCGCAATCGTAACGCACAATATGCAGCAGGCGGCGCGCGTTTCCGACTACACCGCGTTCTTCTACGAGGGTAATCTCGTCGAGTTCGGCGCGACCGACAAAATCTTCACAAACCCGCAAAACAAAGCCACAAACGACTACATCACAGGGAGGTTCGGTTGATATGAACAGTCATCTCAGACGCGACTTGGAAAAGCTCAAGGAGCGCGTATTGAAAGTCGCCATCGCCGTCGAGGAGAACGTCCGCAGGAGCGTCCGCGCCCTTTGCGACCTCTCCGAGCCGCTCGCAAAAGAGGTAATTTCGAAAGACCTCGAAATCGACAAAATGGAGGTCGACACCGAGGAGGAGTGCCTGAAAATTCTCGCGCTCCATCAGCCCGTCGCGGGCGATTTGCGCTTCGTCGTAACGGTTTTGAAAATCAACAACGAGCTCGAGCACATCGGCGACATCGCCGCGAACATTGCGCGCCGCGTCTCGTTCATCCGCGAGCAGCCCAAGATTGAAATCCCGTTCGACTTGGACACCGTAACATCGCGCACGCTGTATATGCTGCGCAGCGGTATCGACGCGTTCCTGCGCGGCGACGAGCTTCTCGCGATAGGCGTCTGCGAGGACGACGAAATTGTCGACGGCGAAAACCGCAAATGTTTTTGCAGGGTGGAATCGGAGATAAAGAATACGCCCGACACGGCGATGGCGGAAGTCAACTATCTGCTCGTTTCGAAATTGTTCGAGCGCATAGCCGACCTGTGCACGAACATCGCCGAAGACGTAATCTACATGAAGCACAGCATAATAGTGCGCCACAATTTGAAAGCCGCCGCCGAGGAAATCAGGAGGATGTTATGAGACATCGCAATGTTTTTTTTGGGGCTTGTGAAATCAGGCAAATAAGGGCGTTTCGCATTTCGTAGGCAATGACACGTATGTTTAATACGCTTACATCGCCTCCGAAATGCAAAGCCGTCTACCCCAAACAAAGTGCGATTGGGAGGGGATTGCCGAAAACGATAAAAGGGGCGACGGTTAAGCCCCCTTTTGAAGCGACAAGCCTAAGCAGCTCGGCTTTGCCGAGCTTGAAGGACATCAGGAGGATGTCCGAAAACGGCGAATCATAGACTGAACCCTTTAGTTTGTAGTAGTTTGTTTAGTTCGGTCGAGCCGCCGCGCTTCTTCGGGAGTGCGGCGGTTTTTGTTGACTCTTCTCCGCGTTCGGCGTTTACTTTTTCCGTATGAAAAAGTTGTTCCTTTCCCTTTCGTTGTTCGCGGCTTTGTTGCTTTCCGCGTGCAATCACTGTCCGTTTGCGGACAAAAAACCCGTTCCCGCAATCACTGCGGCAACTTTCAACATCTTTATGGCGCCTACGCCCGAAAAGAATTTCTGGAACGAGCGCAAGGACGCCGTTTCGGCACTCGTGCTCGCCCGCAACTTCGACATTTTCGGCACGCAGGAGGGCTTTCTTTACCAGCTCGAGGACATCTCGAAAGCGACCGGCTACAAGTTTGTCGGTGCGGGGCGCGACGACGGAAAGCACGGCGGCGAACATTCGGCGATTTTCTACAATCCCGTGCGTTTCGAACTTCTGAAATCGGGCGATTTCTGGTTCGCCGAGACGCCCGACAAGCCCGTCAAGGGTTGGGATGCGATGTGCAAGCGCGTCTGTTCGTGGGGCGAATTTCTCGACAAAATCTCGGGCAAAAAATTCTATTTCTTCAGCCTGCACTACGACCACAAGGGCAGGGTTGCCCGCGCCGAATCTTCGAAACTGCTTGCGGAAAAAATCCGCGAAATCGCGGGCGGTTCGCCCGCCGTCTGCGTTGGCGACTTCAACGCAACGCCCGACGAAGAGCCGATGAAAATTCTTTTCGCCGACGGTGTGTTGCTCGACTCCAAAAAGCTTTCCAAAACCCCGCCCTACGGACCGCGCGGAACGTGGCACAATATGACGGGCACGCCCTACCACAACGACAGAATCGACTACGTTTTCGTTACGAATGGCATCGACGTGCTCTCGTACGAAGTCGTCTCCGACAAGGCTTCGGATTTCGACGCGAAGAAAAAGGCGAATCCGCAGAAAAAGATTCCCGAATATCCGTCGGACCACTTCCCCGTGGCTGTAAGGCTGCTACTGAAGTAGCGCGTTTTTTTGCCCGCCCTAATCCCCCCGATTTTCCGCCCGAAATTCGGGGGCTTTTTTTGTCCGTTTGTATACAGAAATAATTTGCAATGCCTGCGCCGTTTTGCTTAAATCGACGGATATGAAAAAAATTGCGTCAATTATTTGTCTGCTCGCACTCGCGCTGCCGTTTCAGGGCGCATACGCAGACGGCGAATCCGCGGCCGATTTGAAGGCGAAAGTCGCCAAGCTCGAATCGCAGCTGAAGGTGGATGCCGAAGTCATTTCCGCGCTCCGCGCCGAAAACAGGGCGTTGAAAAAACAGGTTCGCAAGCTCAAACGCCAACAGATAGCTTCGTCCGTGTCCGCCGACGCAAAACAGGTTTCGGAAAAGCCCGAAGCGCGCAAGGCGCAAAAGCGCGCAACTTCGGCGGAATCGTACGAAAGCGCGGTAAACGCCTCCTCGCGTTCGAAAGTCGAAAAAATCGACCAATCCGAAGCCGAACGCCCCGCGTCGTCGAGCGTCTGGGACAATATGTTCCCGTTCTAACAATTTGCAAAAAACACAACAATGTCGGAAAAAGACTTCAAAGACACTCTCAATCTTCCCAACACCAAGTTCCCGATGCGCGGCGACCTCGTAAAGCGCGAGCCCGCAAGAATCGAGCACTGGAAAAAGACCGACCTCTACGGGCGCATCCAAAAGAAAAACGCGGGGCACCCGAAGTTCGTTTTGCACGACGGCCCGCCCTTCACGAACGGCGACGTGCACATCGGTACGGCTCTTAACAAAATTCTCAAAGACGTAATCCTGCGCTACAAGTCGCTCAAGGGCTTCGAAACTCCGTATGTCCCGGGGTGGGACTGCCACGGGTTGCCTATCGAACACAAGGTTGTGAAAATGCTCCGCGAGCAGAAGCGCACGGTCGACACCGCGCAGCTGCGCGAAGAGTGCGCAAAGTTTTCGTCCGACTTCATCGAAAAACAGCGCAAGCAGTTCCTGCGCCTCGGCATTCTCGCCGACTGGGAGCACGAGTACAAAACGAAGAATCCCGCGTACGAAGCCGACATTCTGCGCACGTTTTCGGCGTTCGTCGAAAAGGGAATGGTCTACCGCAGCAAGAAGCCCGTGTACTGGTCGATTCCCTGCGCGACGGCTCTGGCTGAGGCGGAAATCGAGTACAAAGACCACACAAGCTCTTCGATTTGGGTTGCGTTCAAGCTCGACGACGAGTCCAACAAAAAGCTCGGTCTCGAAAACGCCGAAGCCGTAATCTGGACGACAACTCCGTGGACGATGCCCTCCAACCTTGCGATGGCGGTGAACCCCGACATCGAATACGTCACGGTTTCGGCGAACGGCAGAACGTTCATCGTGTGCGAGGCTCTTGCCGAAAACTTCGTATCGTCGGTCGGTCTTGAAAACGCCGAAATCAAGAAGCTTTGCAAGGGTTCGGAACTCGAGGGCGCAAAGGGCTACCACCCGTTTATGAACCGCAAAAGCCCGATTGTCTGTGCGCGCTACGTAACCACCGATTCGGGTACGGGCATTGTGCACATCGCCCCCGGTCACGGTCTCGAAGACTATCAGGTCGGGCTTGACTACAAGCTCGACATCTACTCGCCGCTCGACGACAACGGCTGTTATGTGGACGACGGGCAGATTCCCGCAGAGCTTGTGGGCTTGAGCGTTCTCGAAAACGAAAGCGGCAGAAGCGCGGCCAACGGCAAGGTTCTCGAAATTCTCGACCGCTGCGGCGCGCTGCTGAAAATCGCGAAAATTTCGCACCAATATCCGCACTGCTGGCGTTCGAAGACTCCCGTAATCTTCCGCGCGATGGACCAGTGGTTTGTCGCGCTCGACAAGGACGGCTTGCGCAGGCACGTTCTCGACGAAATTTCGAACGTAAAATGGGTTCCCGAACGCGGCGAAAACAGAATCCGCGGGGCTGTGGAATCGCGTCCCGACTGGTGCATTTCGCGCCAACGCTCGTGGGGCGTGCCGATTCCCGCGTTCTACGACGAAAGCGGCAGGGCGTACATCGACGCGGGCGTAATCCGCGCAATCGCCGACAAGGTTGAAAAGCTCGGCACGAACTTCTGGTACAACGCAAGCGAGACCGAAATTCTCGACGGCATTTCCCTTCCCGAAGGTTGGGACGCATCCAAGCTCCGCAAGGGCACGGACACGCTCGACGTCTGGATTGACTCCGGCTCGAGCCACGCGGCGGTTCTGGCGCGCAATCCCGATTTGGCTTGGCCTGCGGATCTCTATTTCGAAGGCTCCGACCAACACAGAGGGTGGTTTCAAAGCTCGCTCTGGACGGCCGTGGCAACGCGCGGAAAAGCTCCGTACAAAAAGGTCATCACGCACGGCTTCATCGTCGACCAGAACAGAAAGAAAATTTCGAAGAGCGACGGCAAACCCCACACCGCCGATATGTACGTCGGCAAATGGGGCGCGGACATCATCAGAATGTGGATTAGCTCGGTAGACTACCAGAACGACATCCCGATTTCCGACGACATTCTCGCGCACGTTGCAAACGCCTACCGCGGCTTCAGAAACACCGTGATGTACCAACTCGGCAACCTCTACGACTTCGACTGCACAAAGAACGCCGTCGCGCCCGAAAAGCTCGACGCAATCGACAAGTGGGCTGTTTCGAAGGCAATCGCGTTCGCCCGCGAAGCCGACAAGGCGTACGAAGCCTACGAATTCCACAAGGTCTACAAGCTCATCGACAACTTCTGCGGCGTAACGCTCTCGCGCATCTACCACGACATCCTCAAGGACAGGCTCTACACCTGCGCGGCGGATTCGTTCGAACGCAGGTCGTCGCAGACGGCAATCGACATCGTAAACGACATCCTGCTGAAAGTGGCTTCGCCCATCCTCACATTCACGGCGGACGAGGCGTTCGACTTTAAAACGGGCGCGGAATTTTCCGATAACTCAATCCACCTGCAGGACTGGCCGAACTACGGCGCGCAGTACGACGACAGCGCGGTCGCCGAAAAAATCGACCGCATTCTCGAAATCCGCGACCGCGTCAACGAGGAGCTGGAAAAGCTCCGCAAAGACAAGACAATCGGCAAGAGCCTCGAGGCGGAAGTGGAAATCGCAATCGACGGCAAGAGCGCGGACGCGGCAATCCTTGCGGAATTTGCGGACAAACTCCCCGAAATTTTCATCGTCTCTTCGGTGAAAGTGCTCGAGGGCAATTTCGAAAATATGGCAATTCAGGCGCGTAAGGCAGAGGGCGAAAGATGCGTGCGTTGTTGGAGGATTCTGAAGAATCTCGACGAACACGGCGTGTGCCCGCGCTGCAACGAGGCGATTGCTTCAACAAAGAAATAAAAATATGGCAAAAAAGACCGCTCCCAAAAAGGCAGTAAAGAAAATCTCCAAACCGTCGCCGAAGAAAACGGCGGCGGCTTCAAAGCCCGCGTCGAAGCCGAAAGGCAAAGGCGGCGGAGCGGTCAAGGCCGTGTCGAAAAAAACCGCAGTCAAGGCTGTTGCGGGCAAATCGTCCGCAAAAAAACCGTCGAAGAAACAGACCGCCCCGAAAAAACAGACGGGTAAATCCACACAGACGAAAGTTCGGCAGAACGGCTCTTCCGCAAAAAACGCAAAATCGGTTCAGACGAAAGGCGCGAAGCCGAAGACGCAGACGGTTTCAAATTCGAAAAACACAAAAAAGGCTAAAATGCCCGCTACCCCGAAGAAATCCGCGCCCGCAAAGGCGCAACAAAAAGCGAAGTCGGCAAAGCCCGACCTCAAAAAACTGCGCGCGGCGGTGAACGCAAAAGCCGCGCCGAAAAAAATTTCGACGCCCAAAAAGGCGTCAGGCAAAGTCGCAAACGCGACGGCAAAAAACGTGAAAAAATCCGAATCTTTAAAATCAAAACC
>URJY01000041.1 GCA_900548275.1 uncultured Opitutales bacterium
GGCCTGCGTATCATCCCGAACCGCGTTGGAAGGAACTCGGAATCTTCCCGCACGGCTGCGGCGAATGGCAGAACGTCTACGAGGCAACTCCCAAGTTCAAGGGACACAAGCAGCCGATAGTGCCGCTCTGGGGCTACGAGAACGAGGCAAACCCCGTGGCGGTCGCCCGTAAGATAGACGCCGCGCTCGCGGCGGGCGTGAACGTGTTCATCTACGACTGGTACTGGTACGGCGGCAGACCGTTCCTCGAGGGCGCGCTCAACGACGGCTTTTTGAAAGCTCCCAATAACGAGCGAATGAAGTTCTGTCTGATGTGGGCAAACCACGATGTTCCGAAACTTTGGGACAACAAAGTCGGCGAAAAGCACAAGTACGACATCGTCTGGAGTGCCGACGTTTCGTACGAGGAGTTCGTCGAAAAGCTCGTTCCGCGTTTCGTCGAATATTTCAAAAAGCCAAACTACTATAAAATCAACGGCAAGCCCGTGTTCTCCGTCTATAGCGTGAAAGTGCTAATTCGCGGAATGGGCGGCTGTGAGAACGTCAAAAAGGCGTTTGCCGCGCTCGACAGGGCGGCGGTCGACGCGGGTATGAAGGGCGTGCACTATATGGCAATCTGCCCGATTACCGACTACGGTACGGGAAAGAGTTGGTCGATTCCGGACAACCCCAAACCCACTCCGCGCGAAATCGTGAAGTATCTGGGCTTTGAATCGTTCACAACATACAACTGGGTGGGCGAGCGTTGGAATATGATGGTGAATGCAAAACCCGAGCTTAAATACGGCGATTTTGTCGATATTTCGGTGAACCACTTTAAGACCATCGCCGAACGTTATCCCGAGGGGCAGTTCTTTCCGCACGTTTCGATTGGTTGGGACAACAACCCGCGCTTTCCCGCAACGGACTATTCTCCGCGAATCGACGGGCAGGACCCGCGCGAGTTCGAACGTGCGCTGCGCCTTGCAAAGGCGTGGGCGGACGAACATATCCGCCCCGATATGCCCAAGCTCATAACGTTGAACGCGTGGAACGAATGGACTGAAGGTTGTTATCTCGAACCGTCGAAGGAGTTCGGCTATGCCTATCTGAACGCGGTCGCGAGGGTTTTCGGCGACAGCGGACAGGCGAAGCCCGCAGGGAAATAGCCCCGAAGATTTTTCCGATTTTTGCGAAACGGAGCGCACGCAAGGCGTTCCGTTTTTTTATGAATTCCTTAAATAAACGCGCCGCATTCCGCGCACCGAATTTACGCAGAAAATTTTGTCGGCGGTTTCGAGGTCGCGCAGCGTCAGTGTTTTCTCGCGCATTTTGCCGAGCACCGAGCGGCGGAAAACTCCGTCGAGCGCGCCCGATTCGAGCGGCGGCGTAAACAGTCCGCCGTCCTTTTCCACGACTACATTCGTCCGCGACCCCTCAGCCACCTCTCCGCGCGTGTTGAGAAAAAGCACGTCGTAAAGTTCCGCTTCGGCGATTCTTTTTGAGGCGTTTTCGAAACGTCCGCGCTTCGTCGTCTTGTGGCGGAACAGCGGGTTTTGCGCGTCGATTCTGTCGGGCGAAATTTCGACGAAATCGGAGGCGGGCGGCACGAGGTCGCGGTATGAAATCGCAAGTTTGCCGTTGCGCGAAAGTGCCGCGCGCACAATGCCGTCGCGCTCGGGCACGATGTTTTCAAGCTCTCGGCGCGGAAAGGCAAACCCGAGTTCGCGTGCCGAATTTTCCATTCTCGCAAGGTGCAAATCCCACAGCGCGATTTTCCCGTTCTCGACCCGCGCGGTTTCGATTAGCGAAAAATCGCCGTCGATAAAACTGCGCTTGTGGAGCGTCTCGAGCCATTCGCCGTCGGCGGTCGAGTCCCAGACGACAGCCCCGCCGACGCGGTATTCGAAACGCCCGCAGCCCGCGCGTTTCTGGAGCGTGCGAATCGGCACGCTGCAAACGGTTTTTTCGGGAGAGAACAGGCAGATTGCGCCGCAGTACACGCCGCGCGGCGATGTTTCGAGTTCTTCGATAATGCGCATAGTCGAAAGCTTCGGCGCGCCCGTTATCGAACCGCACGGGAAGAGGGCGGCGAACACGTCGAGGGTCGAGACGTTTTCGCGCAATTTGGCCGAAATTTTCGAGGTCATCTGGTGAACCGTCGGCAACGCCTGCACGTCGAACATGCTTTCCACGCGCACGCTCGCGGGCTTCGATATGCGGCTTAGGTCGTTGCGCGTAAGGTCTACAATCATCAGATTTTCGGCGCGGTTTTTTTCGTCGAGCCTCAGGCTTTGCGCGTTGAGCGCGTCCTCTTCGGGCGAAGTTCCGCGCGGGGCTGTGCCCTTCATCGGCAACGCCGTAATTTTGCCGTTTTCGATTTCGAAAAACAGCTCGGGCGAAAACGAAAGCACGGTCAGATATTCGTTTTTTATGAACGCGCGGTAGGGGGTGGGCTGGCGCGCGGCGAGCCTTTCGAAAAGTTCGAAGTCGTTGGGGCAGTCGGTAAAGAGCGTGTTGGGGTATGTGAAATTTACTTCGTAGGTGTCGCCCGCGGCGAGGCGTTTCTTTATTTCGCCGATTGCCGCGCAATACTCGGCGCGCGAAATGTCGGGAACGAGCGACGTTTCGATTTCTCCGCAATGCGCGGCGGGTTCGTACTTTTCGCACGAGTCGAAGACCTCGAAATACGCAAGCGGATGTTTTGCGCCGCGCCCGTCCGCCGACGCGTTTTCCCCGACCGATTTCCCCGCGCGGATTTTTTCGAAAAGCTTCCACGCCTCGTATTCTACATACCCGAGCACGAATTTTTTTTCGCGCAGCGCGTCGATTTTGCCGAACGCCTCCGCGAGCGATTCGGGCGAATCGGCTGCAATCGTTTCGACGGGGTTGCGGAAAATTCTGTCTCCGAAAATCTGCATTTCAAAGGGCAAAACAAATGCACCGCCGCCCGCCGATAGGCAAGTATTTTCGCGGGATTTTTCTTGCCCGCCGCCGCCGCACGAAATAGCGTTCGGGATATGAAAAAAATCTTTTTGTTTCTCGTGCTTGCCGCCGCGCAAATCTCGGTTTTGGCGGGCGGAATCGTAGTAAGCTCGTATCCGTGGCAGAAGACGACGGTCGCAAATATGCTTGTCGATTTCAGGAAGTCGGGTTTCGACAAGGTGTCGATGTTCCAGAATATGAAACTCGGCGGCAACTCGAAATACGCAAACGAACTGTTCTGCTACTGGATGTCGGACGGCGCGAAAGCGGAGGCAAAGAAAATGTTCGCGGAGGCGGGCGTGCGCGTCGTTTCGATAGGGCACATCTACGCGGGCGACGAAGCGAGAATCAAGCAGCTTTTCGACTTCGCAAAGGACTTCGGAATCGAGGTTATGACCGTCGAAGCCCAGCCCGAAGCACTGCCGATATACGACCGCTACGCAAAGGAATACGGAATCGGCGCGGGGCTTTACAACCACCCCTATATGCCCGAATCGCCGAAGGCTTTGAAGAAATATCCCTATATGCTGCCCGAAAAAATGCTCGCGGCAATCGACGGCAGAGCCGCCCTCAAGGCGTTCCCCGACTGCGGACACTGGGGGCGTTCGGGCTTCGACATCGTAAAATGCCTGAAACAAATGCAGGGCAAATTCGTTGCAATCAACATCCAGAATCTCGCGCCCGACAACAACTGCGAGGAGTATTCCAAGGGCAGGCTTCCGCTGAAGGAGTTCGTCGAAGAGCTCAAACGCCAGAAATTCGACGGCTACTGCATCGTGATGTTCAACGTAGCAAACGACCGCTCGCAGATTGACAAGGTTGCGCCGTCCGTGAAGTTCTTGGAAGACTGCGGTCTGAAAAAATAATTCCGCCGCCGTATACGATGAAAGGCAAATTGATAGGCGCAATTTTGGGCGGACTCGCCGCAGGCCCGTGGGGGGCGGCGTTGGGGCTTGCCGCGGGGCACATCTTCGATTCGGCGGCTTCGGCAGTCTCGGGCGCGGCGAAGGGCAACGGAACGGAGGCGGGGCGCATACCGCTTTCGCTTTTCAGCGCAATCTCGAAGCTCGCGAAAATCGACGGTCAGATAAGCGAAGCCGAAATCGACGCAATCGAGCGCATTTTCAAAGACCTGAACTTTTCGTCGGAAATGCGTTCGCAGGCGATAGACTGTTTTCGCCGCGCGAAGTCGGACCCGCACACATTCGCCGAAATTCTGCCGCAACTCGCCGCCGACTTTTCCGCCCCCGACGCGCGCGAAGCGGTGTTCGCAATCCTTATGCGCGTGGCAATCGCCGACGGCTATTTGAAGCCCGAGGTCGAAAACGCCCTGCGTCTTGCCGCAACCGCGCTCGGCGTGGACTGGCGCGGCACATACGGCGGTTCGCACGAAAGTGGCGGCGATTCGCAAGGCTCGGCTGACTGCTCGAACGGAAGCGGTTCGTACGGCGGCTCATACGGTTCTGGCGGCGTGGAGCTTGCCGAGGCGTACGCCGTCTTGGGGGTTGCCCCCGCCGCGTCCGACGACGAAGTGAAAAAAGTCTACCGCCAAAAATGCAAGGAGCTTCATCCCGACACCCTGCGGAGCAAGGGAATCGGCGAGTTCGCCATCAAGGCGATTCAGAACGAACTCTGCCGCGTCAACGACGCGTACGCTTTAATACAGAAACACAGAAAAAGATAAAAACAATGTTGGATAGATTCAAATCGATAGCCCTCGAGGGGTACATTAAAAACAAGTTTCCGCAGTATCTGGAAAACGGCGACATCAGCGTAGACCTCAAAGTGGGCGATGCAACCTGCTCAATCAGGGCGACCCTTGCGGGCGAAACACAGCCCGTGTCCGTCAACATAGCGCACTTCGACGTCGTCGACGGCGAAAACTGTAAGTGTCTGCGCATTACGGAGGTTTCGTCCGACCGCAAATGGCTGAACTCTGTTCTAAATGATATTCTAAAAAATCGCGACATAAAACTGCCGTCGTTCGCCGCCGACGCGCTTAGTAATCAATAAGTTGCGAATATCCGTTTGAACGCCCTTTGCTAAAAGAGGGCGTTTTTTTGTAAAAAATGCTTTTTTTCTGATTGGAAAAGTGCATAATGGGCGACAGCTTTCTTTTTATTATGGAAAGCCACAGCTAAATCTTACTAATTATGAAAAAGCAAATTGTGAACGCGGGCGCACTGATTGTCGCCTGTCTTTCCTACGGCGCGGGTTTCCAAGTTTTGGAGCAGGGCGCGTCAAACATAGGTTCCGCCTTGGCGGGAGCTACCGCAAACGCTTCGGGCGACGCTTCGGCGGCATTCTGGAATCCGTCGGCTTCGATATTCTCCGAAAAAATAAAGGTCGGCGAGGTCGACTTCGAATCGGGCATAAGTTTTGTAGTTCCCAGTTTCGAATTCCACGACGAGGGTACTACATCCCCGATTCCCACTGGCGGCAACGGCGGCAATGCGGGCGAGGTTGCATACGTTCCCAATTTCTTCAGCGTATACCGCTTCCACGAAGATTTCGCGTTCACTTTCTCGATGACCTCTACGTACGGACTCGAAACGGACTACGACGACGGATGGATTGGACGCTACCACGCCCTAAATTCCGACCTTACCGCAATAGACGTAAATCCGAGCTTGGCATACAAGATAAACGACTGGCTTTCGGTCTCGGCGGGCGCGTCGCTCAACTGGATGCACGCGCACCTTACACAGAACGTCTACACAAGCCCCTACACTCCCGACGGTAAAATACGTTTCTCGGGCGACAGTTGGAGCGCGGGCGCAAACGTGGGCTTTACAATCAAGTACGCCGAAGGCGGCAGATTTTCGGCAAGCTGGCGCAGCGAAGTCAGCCACGATTTGCGCGGAAATTCGAAATTGACCACATTTATGGGCTCGCAGCTTACGCCCATTAAGTGCGACCTTACTTTGCCCCAGACCGTGAACGCGGGCATCTACCAGCGTCTGTGGGGCGACCTCGACCGCTTCGCCGTTATGCTCGACTACGCTTGGACGGGATGGAGCGCATTCGAATATCTCGACATCCAGTATATGAACGGCGTATCCGTAGGCAAGGTTCACGAAAACTGGAAGGACACTTCGCGCGTGGCGTTCGGCATAAACTACCATCCCGAATTCGACGAATGCTTGGTTCTCCGCGCGGGCGTTGCTTGGGACGAATCTCCCGTGCGCGGCTCTGCGTTCAGAACGGCGCGCATTCCCTGCACCGACAGAATGTGGGCTTCGTTCGGCATCGGCTACCAGTACGAGAACATCACGCTGAACGTCGGCTACACGCACATCTTCTTCCTCGAAGACCCCGAAACAAGCAGTGCCTCGGCGATGGGCACGCTCAAGGGCTACTACACGGGGCGCGCGGATGTCATCTCTTTTCAGGCGGGCATAAGTTGGTAGTTCCGCGTATCCGACGCCGCAAAATGCGCGGCTGGCGGGTGCGGAAAAAAAGCTTTACAAAATCTTCCATTCTGAAATGATTCAGATTCATTCTTGAATGAGACAAACTCAAAAGGACTAAACAATGTCAGACATAGAACAAAGAGTAAAGGATATCATTGTCAAACAGCTCAACGTAAACGAAGAGCAAATCACCCCCGAGGCCAGCTTTATAGATGACCTCGGCGCCGATTCGCTCGACACCGTTGAACTCATTATGGCTTTTGAAGAAGAGTTCAAGGATCAGATGGGCGGAGCTGAAATTCCCGAATCTGATGCCGAAAAGCTCACGACGGTCGGCAAAGTCATCGAATACATCGAATCGAAGGCTAAGTAGGTCGTAGACTCCTTTTTGTACCGACCCGTTTGCGACAAATTTTTGTTTGTGAACGGGTCGTTTTTTTTTTTTGCGGGAAAATCGGACGTGTGCTTCGGCTTTTCGGGCGCGTCCGCAGTCGTCATCTAAAAAAGGATTTATATGAAAGAACGCATTGTAATCACGGGTATCGGTGTCATCTCTCCCTTCGGGGACGGTGTGGAAGTATTTTGGGATGCCCTCAAAAACGGCAAAAACGGCATCGACAAAGTTTCCCTTTTCGACGCAAGCCAGCTCAACTGCCAAGTCGCCGCCGAATGCAAAAATTTCGACGCGACGAAATATATGGACCCCAAGGAAGCCAAGCGCAGCGACCGCTACACGCACTTTGCCGTTGCCGCTTCGAAGTTGGCGATGAAAGACGCGGGGCTTGAGTCGGGCGTGAACGTCAAACCCGAACGCTTCGGCGTGATTATCGGCTCGGGCGTGGGCGGTATGGACACCATCGAAAAGCAGTCGCGGGCGTTCATCGAGCGCGGGCCGCGCCGCGTTTCGCCGTTTATGATTCCCAACCTCTTGGCGAATATGTCGTCGGGCGTGGTTGCAATCGACCTCGGCGCGAAGGGCGTAAACTTCAGCGTTGTCAGTGCGTGCGCAACCGGCACGCACGCAATCGGCGAGGCTATGCTCCACTTGCAGGCGGGGCGCGAAGACGTAATTCTTGCGGGCGGCAGCGAAGCCGCCGTAACGCCGCTTAGCTTTGCGGGCTTCTGCGCGATGAAGGCGATGGCGACCAACTTCAACGACGAGCCGCAGCGCGCTTCGCGTCCGTTCGACGCCGACCGCTGCGGATTCGTAATGGGCGAGGGTGCTGGCGTTCTCGTTCTCGAACGCTACGACCACGCCATTGCGCGCGGTGCGCACATATACTGCGAAATTTCGGGCTACGGGGCGACCTGCGACGCGTACCACATCACAAGTCCCGACATCGAGGGGCGCGGTCTGGCGCAGTGCCTTATCCGCACGCTCGAGACTGCGGGCTTGCCGCTCGATTCCGTCGACTACATCAACGCGCACGGCACGTCCACGCCCTACAACGACAAGTTCGAGACTGCCGCAATCCGCAAGGTCTTCGGCGAAAAGGCGGACAAGTTGATGGTAAGTTCCACCAAGAGTATGACAGGTCATATGCTCGGCGCGGCGGGCGCGATTGAGGCTGCCGTTTGCGCCAAGACAATCGAAGACGGCGTGGTTGCTCCCACAATCAACTACGAGCATCCCGACCCCGACTGCGATCTTGACTACGTTCCCAATGTAGCCCGCGAAGCCGATGTAAAGGTTGCCATAAGCACCAACTTGGGCTTCGGCGGACACAACGGAGCACTGCTCTTCAAAAAACTCTAACAAGCAGGCAAAGGCGAAGCCCTTGACGGCAGGCTGCAGCCTGCACGGCTACGGAACT
>URJY01000042.1 GCA_900548275.1 uncultured Opitutales bacterium
TTACGAGGGTTTCGAGAAGCGCCTTGTCTTGCGCGTTTGCGGCGATTGCCGCGCCTGCGACGAGCAGGCTTATGATTGCTTTTTTCATAGTCTGTTTGTGTAGTTTGTTTGTGTCTGATTCGAAATTAACCGAGCAACGGCTTTTCGCCGATATTGAACGCTTCGAAGAGGTAGGGGGCGTCGGCGGAGAAGCCGAAGTCGTCGGTTGCGACGACTTTCTTTGCGTATTTGTACCACGGCAGCGATACGCCCGCTTCGATTGCGATTCTGTTCGTGCACGACGACGGCAGAACCTCCTCTTTGTATTCCGCGCTTTGGCGTTCGAAAATTTCCATCGACGGCATCGAGACCACGCGCGTTGTGGCTTCTATTTCGCCCGCTTTCATCGCCCACTGAACTTCGGAGCCTGTGGCGATTACAATCTTTTCGAGCTTGCCGATTTCCCTCTTTGCGATGTACGCGCCCCTGAGCGTGCCGAGGCGTTTTGTCTGGGCGGGAACTTTCGAAAGAAGCGGCAGGTTTTGACGCGAGAGAATCAGCGCGGTCGGTCCGTCCTTGCGAGCCAGTGCCGCCGCCCAAGCCGCCGCGCACTCTTCGGAGTCGGCGGGGCGGATTACGTCGAGGCGCGGTATGCAGCGCAGAATCGAGACCATTTCGACGGGTTGGTGTGTGGGCCCGTCCATCCCCACGCCGATTGAATCGTGCGTGAAAATGTATTGCATTTGCAGTCTCGAAAGTGCCGAAACGCGAATCGAGCCGAGCATATAGCCCGCGAATGTAAGGAACGTTGCGCACGACGGTTCGAAGATTCCGCAGTATGCAATGCCGTTTGAAATCGCGCCCATTGCGTGCTCGCGGATGCCGAACCAGATGTTGCGTCCGCCCCTGTCGGAGGGCGAGAAGTCGCCCGCGCCGTCGAGCTTGTTTTTGGTCGAGCCGAAGAGGTCTGCCGCGCCCGTTACCATATAGGGCAGGGCTTTTGCGAGCGCGTTCATAATCTTGCCGCCCGAAGCGCGGGTCGCGCTCTTGTCGTCGGCGGGAAATTCGGGAACGAGCTTGAGCAGCTCTTCGGCGGAGGGCGCGTCTTTCTTTTTATTTACGCACTTGTCGAGCTTTGCGGCGAGTTCGGGGTTTGCCTTTTGCCATTTCGCGAAAAGTTCGTCCCATTCCTTGCGAACCTGCGCGCGGCGTTCGAGAGCCTTGCCGAAGTATTCGTACGTCGCCTTCGAGACGAAGAATTTTTCTTCGGGCAGTCCCAGACCCTTTCTTGCGGCGTCGGCGAATTTCGCGCCGCCTTCGCCGTGCCCCTTGGCGGAATTTTCCACTTCGGGAATGCCCTTTGCTATTGTCGTTTTGAAGATGACGAGCTTGGGCTTGTCGGAAGCCGAGTCGCGCGCGGCGGTCAGGGCTTTGCGGATTGCGTCGATGTCGTGCCCGTCGCACTTCGACACTTCCCAACCGTAGGCTTCGAAGCGTTTTACGGTGTCTTCGGTCATCGTCTTGTCCGCCATTGCGTCGAGCGTTACGTCGTTGGAGTCGTACATCAGAACGAGGTTGCCGAGCTTCTGCACGCCCGCGAACGCCGCGGCTTCGGCGGAGATGCCCTCCTGCATGCAGCCGTCGCCAGCCAAGCACCAGATTTTGTGGTCGAAAATTTTGAAGTCGGGCGTGTTGAACGCAGCTTCCGACATCTTTTCGGAAACCGCCATGCCGACCGCGTTGCCTATGCCCTGTCCGAGCGGGCCGCTTGTGGCTTCGACTCCGACCGTTTCGCCGAATTCGGGGTGTCCGGGGGTCTTCGAGCCTTTTTGGCGGAAGTTTTTGATGTCTTCAATGCTCAAATCGTAGCCCGAAATGTGCAGCCACGAGTAGAGGAACATACTGCCGTGTCCCGCGCTGAGAACGAACTTGTCGCGGTTGGGCCACGACGGCGTTTGGGGATCTATCTTCAGAATTTCGCCGAAGAGAACCGCGCCGATTTCTGCGCATCCGAGCGGAAGCCCGAGGTGTCCCGAAGAACACGCGTTGATTGCGTCTATTGCCAGACCTCTGGCTTCGTTTGCGGCGTTTTGGAGGATTTCGTTTCCCATTGTAGATGTTCCTGTTGACTTTTTAGGTTTAAAATTTTCGTCAAAGGCTTAGCGTTTTTTGCAAAAAATTTCAACTATTTTCGCGCATCGGCCGAAATGCGTTTCCGTTTTTTTGTTCGCGCTCTTGTTTCAATATGCCTTTCCCAAACCGCCCCATTTTTGGCAAAAATAGTGTTGAAATACCGTCGGAATTTATGCTAAAACGAATTATATGATTAAATTTACAAAGTTGGTTTCGGTGGCGGCTATGTTTTTTGCCGCGCTTTCGGCGTCTGCGGCCGAAACGGGCGTTTCTTCGTCCGTTCAAAATTCCCTTTACAAACTGCGTCCGCTCGACGTCCTCACAATCAAAGTGTTTCAGGAGCCCGATTTGGATACGGTCTACAAGGTTGGGCAAAACGGAATGATTGTCTTGCCGCTTATCAACGCGGTGAAAGTCGCGGGGCTCACACTTCAGGAGACCCAGAAGCTTATCAAGCAACTCTATGAAAAAGACTATCTTGTAAATGCGGATGTGTCGATTTTCATTTCGGAATACTCGCCGCAGCGCGTCTATGTAATCGGACAGGTCAACCGCCCCGGCGAAGTAGTTTTCCCGCCTGAGGAAACGATGACTCTTTCAAAGGCGATTACGGGGGCAATGGGCACGACGCGTCTTGCCAACAACCGTTCAATCAACGTCAAGAGAGTTTTGCCCAATGGAGAGGTGAAAGTGTTTGAGGTAGATCTAAAGGCGATTCTTACGAAAGCAAACGCCAAGGACTTCCCGATTTACGAGGGAGACACAATCGAAGTCCCCGAGGCGATGTTCTAACCGTCATCCCGCCGTTGTCGGCTTTCCCGAATCGGCGGAATTCAAATTTTCAAAACTTTAAGCAAGGAATTTTTCCGTTATGGACAACAACGAAAACAATCAGCAAAAACCGCAGGCGGGCGCGGATGCCTCCGCACAGCCCAACAAAAACAAGTCCGTCAAGAAGACGAAGGTCATCGTCGGCGGCGGGTACGGCGGCTACTACGGCGGATACGGCGCGAAAGCCCCCGATATGGGAATGGGCAACGGTATGCCCAACCGCACGCTTCGCGACTATATGATGATTTTGCGCGAAAGAATTTGGTACATCATCGTAACGTTCTTCGTGATTTTTGCGGGCATCCTGCTCTATACGTTCAGAATGACTCCCATCTACACTTCGGTTGCGACCGTCCAGATTCTCCGCGACGCCGACATTCCGATTGACGGCCCAGGGGGCGTTCAGCGAAGCCGAAACGAACTTATCGCCACGACCGAAGACTTCAACACGCAGGTCAAGCTGATGGAGAGTTTCGAGGTCATCAACGCGGTCAAGTCGAGGCTCAAGGAGGAGGACATCAAGCGTTTGATGAACCCCTACAACGATATGATTACGTTCGGGCCGAAACTCACCGAGGCGGAAATTCTGCAGGAAAACAGGAAAATCATTCCCGAAAGACTTTCGCTCATCGTCCGCGTAATGTACAGCCACCCCGACGCGAATATCGCCGCCAAAATCGCAAACCTTTTCGCGAGCGAATACATCGCCTACACGCACCAAGTCAGGGTTCAGAAGCTGATGAATTCAATCGACGAACTGCGCACGAAGGTTTCGCAACAGGAGGCGAAGGTCAAGGAGCTCGACAAAAAGCTTGTCGAATACAGAAAGATAAACGGCGCGGTTTCGCTCGACCAAATCGACGACGTTGACCGCAACGAACTGCGCGACATCAACGCGATTCTCACAAACGACAAACGCCTGTTCGACTCCATGTCGACCCAGTGGGACTTGGTTCGCGAATACAAGCGCGACGCCAAGGATCTTTGCACGCTGCCGTTCATCGCCGAAATTCCGTCGGTGGCAAAGCTCGTTACCGACAAATCGACGCAACAGGTCGTCGTTGCGACTCTCGAAAAACGCTACAAGGAAAAGCACCCCAAGATGATTGAAGCCCGCAAGACCCTCGACCAAATCGAGAAGGAGCTTGAATCGGCTGTCGAATCGGCGTGCGCAAAAGTTCAGGCGGCGTACGAAAACGCAAAGCAGAACTACGAGCAGTCGCAAAAGCGTCTGGCGGTCAAGAAAGAGGAGATTTTGCAACTCGGTCAAAAGGCGATTGTATACAAGTCAATCGAGCGCGAAAGACAGGTCGCCGAAGGTATGCACCAGTCGCTGATTTCGTCGCTCAACGTCCGCACGGCGCAGGTCAGCCTCATCAACGAAGGCGCGAACATCGTCGACAGGGCGGGCATCTCGCCGCGTCCGTCAAGCCCGAACTACGTGCTCAACATCGTGCTCGGTCTGTTCGCGGGTCTCGTCGGCGGCGTGGGCATGGCGTTCCTCGTGGCGTTCTTCGACGACCGCGCAAAGAGCGCGTACGACGTCGAATCGGTAATCGGCGTTCCGCTCTTGGGCGTAATCCCCAGAATCAAGCGTCTGAACTCCTCTGAAAAGGCGCAGGTTGCCGCGTCGAACGCCGACCGCGCGACGACCGAAGCGTTCCGCTCGTTGCACTCCACGCTCAAGGTCAACGCGCTCAGCAAGAACGCAAAGGCAGTTCTCTTTACGAGTACGACGCCCTCGGAAGGCAAATCTTTCGTGGTAACAAACCTCGCATTCACCTGCGCGCTCCACGGCGAAAAGGTGATTATCATCGACGCAGACCTCCGTCTGCCCGCGCTCGCAAAACTTCTCGACATAAACGTCAAGGACGGGCTCGTCGGACACATCGAAGAGGGCAAGCCTCTCGAAGACGCAATCATCCACGACTACTTCCCGAATCTCGACGTTCTCGTCTGCGAAAAGCGCGCGTCGAACCCCACGCAAATGCTCAATTCGGAAGAGTTCATTTCGCTGATTGCAACACTGCGCGAAAAGTACGACAGAATCTTTGTAGACTCGCCGCCTATCGGCGCGGTAAGCGACGCAATTTCGCTGTTGCCGAATATGGACGGCATTATATACGTCATCAAGTTCAACGTGGCAAAGCGCAAGGTTGTGAGAAATTACGTCCGCAGAATGATGGAGTCGAACGTTCCCGTTCTCGGCGCGATTATGAACATGGTAACTTCGGGCGTGTCCTCGACGTACAGCCTGAATTACTACGACAAGAGCTACCAGAACTACTACGCGACTCCGCCTGAAGTCGGCGGCGAAGGCAAGTCGAAAGAGCCCGAAAACAAGGGTCTCGACGAAGACGCGCCCAAGCATTCGTAGTTCGAAAAATAACGGGAATTTCCCCGCGCAAAAATCCGCCGCACAAACGGCGGATTTTTTGTTTGCATACTTCCCGTTCGCCGCCGAATAAACGGGGTTGGTGGGCTGCGGATTCTCGGCGGAAATTTTCTCGGTTGTTCCCGATTTCCGCTTAAAATCCCTGAAAGTGTAGGCGGATGCTTTCTGGTAAATCGGAATACGTTTTATTGTAAAATATTATGCGAGAAAATGCAAAAAAGCGAATCGATTCGGGTTTTTTGCAAATTATTTTCGGATGTTTCGTACCGTTCCGTAATGCAAAATGATTCAAAGGGATATTTGCCCGAAATCGCCTGCGAGTTGGCGTTGCCCGTTTTTTTTCTTGCCGAAAGCCCCGCGTTCCGATTCAATTTTGCTATGAAGGAATATCTGTTATATGCTATGGCTGCGTTATGCGGCGTCGGGGGAAATCCGCTCTTTGCGGCGGATTCAAAAAAGACGGACGTTGAAAATCCGTACGGGGTCTGTGCGCACTTGTCGCGCTGGGAATTCGACATCGCGCCCGACGAAATCCGCCTGATGCGCGAAGCGGGAATCGGCAGTTTCCGCACCGACTTCGATTGGTCTGCCGTCGAAAATAAAAACGGCGAGCTCGACTTTTCGCGATGGGACAAGCTTGTCGAATACGCAAAAGATGGCGGCGTCGAACTTCTGCCGATTATTTCGGGGGCGGTTCCCGCGCGTATGCGCCCGTTCCCGCACCATCCCGACGAGTTCGCCGAAGCGTACGGCAAGGCGGTCGCCCGCTACAAGGGCAAACTCAGGTTTTGGGAAATCGTAAACGAGCCAGACCACATCAGCTTCTGGGGCGGTCTCGAACCGAACCCGGGCGAGTACTCCGTGCTTCTGAAAAAAACTTCCGAGGCCGTCAGAAAAAACAATCCCGACGCGGTCGTTCTCTACGGCGGCGTCTCGGGCATTCCGTTCGAGTTCATCGAGGAAACGCTCAAACAGGGCTGCGGAAAATATTTCGACATTATGAATGTCCACCCCTACAACTGGGGCGGCGTGCAGGAGGGCGTGCTGATTCCGCGCATCGAAAAACTCCGCGCGCTGATGAAAAAATACGGCATCGGCGACAAGCCCATCTGGATTACCGAATTCGGCTACTTCTCGTCGGACATCAATCCGTGCCTGAAGGCGTACATCAAAAGGGCGGTCGAAAGGCTCGGCGTGGACGTCTCGAAAACCACTGTCTGCTACATCGGCGACGACAAATACAACTTCTTTTCCGACGCCTTTACGGGAAGTGTAAAACGGATATTTCCCAATGCAAAAAAATACAAACGGATAACTTTCGACAAGCTCGAAAAACTCTCTCCCGAAAAATATCCCGTGCTCTATCTGGGCGGAAACGAGTCGTATCCGTACGAATTTATCGAGCCGCTTTACAACTACGTCAGGGACGGCGGAATCGCAGTGCACTCGGGCGGACTGCCGTTCTACTTCAACACGAAGCTCGACAAAAACGGCAATGTTATGCGCTGCGGCGGCGACAGAAAAACGATGAAAATTTTCCGACTCTCGTCGAAAACGTGGAACGACGCCGATATGAAATTCGTAAAACCCGCACTCGGCAATAAACGCCCGTATCGGAAGGCGATTCTGAAAAAAGAGTCGGGCAAGGGTTTCGAAGACATCAAGCCCGACGGCTTCTATCACGGCAGACTCTACATCTCGGGCGACGCCGCAGCCCCCGAAGACAAGTTCGAACCGTTCCTCTACGCGGTCTTCGGCGACAAAAAAATTCCCGTCGGCGCAACGCTGAAATACGGCGGCGATATGAAAGGCGCGTTCGTGGCAATCTTCACAAGCGGCGGCGAAAACGCGACCGAAGAAGTGCAGGGCAAAATGATTCCGCGCGAATACATCCTTGCGCGCGCCGCGGGCGTCGAGCGCGTCTACAAATACAATTTCAGAAGCTTCGAGGAAAACCATATGAGGGAATCGCACTTCGGTATCGTCCATAAAAATCTCGAGCCGAAGCCCGCATACATCGCCTACAAAACGCTGACGAAAATGCTCGGCACAGCCGTCCCGAAATACGAAAAGGCGGGGCTTTTTCACACCGCGTCGTGGACGCGAGCCGACGGAACGCCCGTGTTCGCCGTCTGGACGGGGATGTACAAGCGCGGCGTTTCAATCTCATTCGAGGGCGAAGTGAAATCGGCAATCGACTACCTCGGCAAAGATGTTTCCTACCGCGTATCCGACGGCAAAATAAGGCTTACAGCCGACGGCGGAATTGTTTATATCGAGGGAATCCGCAACGCAAAAGTGGCAAAATAACGGTTGCATTTTCTGAAAACGTCGCGGCTTTTTACGGCTTGCGACGTTTTTTTTTGCGAAAAAATTTTAATTTAACTTGCTGAATTTCAATTCAGTCTAACGGAATCCTAAAAATTTTCTAAAAAAGTGCTTGCATTTCGAAAAAAATATACGATGATGCGAATCACAATTTTCAAAATGCGAGTCTATCGCCAATATGAGAATTGACCTCAAAACGGGTTTGAAAAAATCCGATGCTTCTGAAAAAAATCTTAAAAAAAGTATTGACAGAAGCGGAGAGGTTCGCCTTAATGG
>URJY01000043.1 GCA_900548275.1 uncultured Opitutales bacterium
TAGGCGCGGAGGAAAATGAGGGTGCGAATTGTAGTAGACCTACATTCGCAGTCTCTATTTTCTGGAGCAACGACGCTTCAGGGCAAAAGCAATCGCAATCGCCCCCAAAATAGCGGCGTATTCCGCTGGCTCGGGGACTACGTTCAGGAAACCTTCCGACGTAATCGTCCAGTTTTCGCCTTCAGCCAACGCAGTGTCCTTGGCAAGAGCAATGTCTACAAAGGTAGAGCCGCTTGTAACGCGCAGGGTTTCACCGCCGATAATCGAAAGGTTCGAAGCGTCCTTAATCTGGAAGATGTTGTTTTTAAAGTCTTCGAAAATCAGGCTTTCCGGCGTCCCTACTACGACCAACTTGTCGATGGCGACCACATTATTACCCAAGACGAAAGTGAAATTCGATTTATTCTGCAATGACATTGTGCCGAACGCAACGGCATCCGCCGTGGAAAGGTCGATTTTACTTCCCCGAGTAGAGCTACCCACTACTATGCCTACATTGCCGCCATCGGCTTTCTTAAACACCGCATTGCCGTCGATTTTCAGCGTTGCACCATTCGCACTGGAACCGTTGAAAACGACCTTGTAAACGGTCGTCGTTGAACCGTCGTACAAGTTTACAATGCCGCCATTGCTGGAACCATACCCAGTGGTAATCGCCATCGCGCCGTTCTTATAGTTGAGCGCGCCGTAAACATTCATCGTTTTGTCGGCGGTAACCGAAAGGTTGTAGCCGTCGTAGTTTCCTGCGCCTGTGGTGCTATCGCTATACTTCGTGTTGAGTGTGCCGTAGATGTCGATGTTGCCCGCAACCGAAGCCGACGCCCACTGAACGTAGTCGTTGCGGATTACATTGAGCGTGCTGCCCTTGGAAACGATGATTTTGCCGTTGTTTGCAAGAGGCTCGCCCTCCAGGGTAATTTCCCCCTTGGAATTACGACCCGAATTTTCGATGGTCAGCGTGGAGGCGGAAACGCCGTCGCCGACAGTCAGGGTGGCACCGCTGTCGATGGTAAACTTCACGCCCGAAACGGTTTCTTCGCCCGTGAAGATTTCATCCGCCGAAACGGGGGAAGTCAACGCGCTTGCCGAGAGAGCCGAGCCGATTAAAGCCGCCCCCGCGAACAGTGAGTTTGAGAATTTTCTCATATAGTGTCCTTTGTTTGCGATATAGTTTGAATTTTGGGAAGTAAAAAGCACACTCCCCCGATTCTGATTGGCAATTAAGATACAGTATTACAAATACTGTAGTATTTTTGAAGTTGTTATTTGTTTTGTATCAATGTATTGCAAAAACGGCATTTTCGATTTTACGAAAAAACGAACAAAAATCCGCCCCCAGATTTTTCCCCAATTTGCGCTCTCTCTGAAAGTAATGTATTTTTGTGTTGACTACAGTATTTGTAATACGATACCACGCAAAAAGCCCTCCGCCGTTCGGCAAAGGGCTTTGCAACTTTCCCATTGAAAGCAGGTTAAGATTCCACACCCGCTTCCGTTTCGGCGGGGGCGGATTTTTCCGAGCTTTCGGCGGAATCGGACGTTTCAGCTGTCGCGGGACTTTCCGCCGTGCGCTTTTTAGCCGCTTTTTCCGCCTGTTCCCGTTCCCACTGCTCCCTGTTTGTGGGAACAAACGAGCCGTCGAGAATCTTGTAGACATCCGCGCCGTCTATCGTTTCGCGGATGAGAAGTTCGTCGGCGATGGTGTCGAGCTTTTGGCGGTTTTCCGAAACAATCTTGCGGGCGCGTTCAAGCTGACCGTCGATGATTGCCATCACACGCTCGTCGATTTCCTGCGCGATACGCTCGCTTACGCGTTCTTCGCGTGCGATTTCGCGCCCGATGAAAATGTGGTCCTGATTTTCGCCGAACGAGATGGGACCCAAATCGCTCATACCCCAGTCGCAGACCATTTTGCGGGCCACTTTCGTCGCCTGCTTGATGTCCGCCGCCGCGCCGTTTGTGATGTCGCCGATTACAAGTTCCTCGGCGACGCGCCCGCCAAGACTCGTGCAGATATTGTTGAGCAGCGAGCGTTTGCTTTCGGTGCGGATGTCCTTTGCGGGGATGAACATCGTCGAGCCGAGGCTCTGACCGCGCGGGATGATTGTAACCTTGTGGACGGGCAGCTTGCCGTCGTCGATTGCCGCCTGAATGAGCGCGTGCCCCGCTTCGTGATAGGCGGTAAGACGCTTTTCGTCGTCGTCCATAAGTTTTTTGCGTTCGCGCCCGAAGAAGATTTTGTCGCGGGCTTCGTCGATGTCGCTTTCGAAGACGGTTTTTTCGCCGTGGCGGGCGGCGACAATCGCGCTTTCGTTGAGCAGGTTCGCCAAGTCCGCGCCCGAACACCCAGGGGTCATACGGGCGATTTTCGACAAGTCCACAGTATCGGAAAGCTTGATTTTCTTGGCGTGGATTTTCAGAATCTCCTCGCGCCCCTTTACGTCGGGCAGGTCGATTACAACTTGGCGGTCGAAACGACCGGGGCGCAGAAGCGCGCTGTCGAGAACGTCGGGGCGGTTCGTTGCGGCAATGATGATAATGCCCGTGTGCGCGTCGAAGCCGTCCATTTCAACGAGAAGCGAATTGAGCGTCTGCTCGCGTTCGTCGTTGCCGCCGCCGAGCCCCGCGCCGCGCTGACGCCCCACGGCGTCGATTTCGTCGATGAACACAAGACACGGAGCCGACTTCCTCGCCTGCTCGAACATATCGCGCACACGCGCCGCGCCAACGCCGACGAACATTTCAACGAAGTCCGAACCGCTTATCGAATAGAACGGAACGTCCGCCTCGCCCGCGACCGCGCGAGCCAAGAGCGTCTTGCCCGTTCCGGGGGGACCCACCATCAAAATGCCCTTGGGAATGCGCGCGCCGATTTCGTTGAAACGCTGCGGATTTTTCAGAAATTCGACAATCTCGGAGACCTCCTCCTTCGACTCGTCGCAGCCCGCAACGTCGTCGAACGTAACCCTGTCTTTATCGGGGGTGAGCAGACGCGCCCTGCTCTTGCCGAACGACATCGCGCCCCTGCCCGAAGCCCTCATCTGGCGCATAAACAGAAAATACAGTAGCCCCACAATGAGCACGAACGGCAGAACCGAAGCGAGCATATTGCTCCAGAAAGTGTTCGCGGGGGTTTCGCGTATCTCCCACGGCGAGGCGGGGTCGGAAAGTTTTTTGTACATATCGTCGGTTATGCGCCCGTTGAATACGAACGGCAGCGTGCGCGGCTCGTCGGCGGGCGCGCCCTCGCGACCGAACATCGGGTTTTTGATTTTGCCCTCGACGGAGTACCAGTCCTTGCCCGCGGCGGGGTCGTTGCGCAGCGAAAGGGAAACGAGCGAGTCGTTTTCGACCGCCTGCATCAACTTGCGCACGTCGAAATCCTGAGTGCGCCCCGCAGCCGCGCCGCGCGGCAGCGACACCAAGAACACGACCGCGCAAACAATCAACAGCCACACGAAATAGGGCTTGTTCGGCAGTTTTGAAAAAGCTGAATTTTTGTCTTTATTGTCCATCTTAAAAATTTGCAGTTAATAGCCCTCCGACGAAAAGGTCAATTCTAATGCCTCGCCCGCCCCGCCTATTTTGTATTTCCGCGCGGGCGCGAGAGTCGGAATCCAGAGAATTTCGCCCGCATTATTACAGACAACGGGCAGAAACTTTCGTTTCGAAACGGGCGTTTTTTTGGCGCAAAAAAGCTCGCCTATTTTCTTCGCCCCGCCGCAGCCGACGGGCGCGTACATATCGCCGACGCGCCGCGTCCGCGCGACGAGAGAACAACCGTTCACGCCGAACGCAGAAATGTCGAGATACGCGCGCTTCGAATCGTCGTTGCCCGCAAGCGATTCCAACGCCGC
The DNA here is from genome assembly GCA_900548275.1 of uncultured Opitutales bacterium. Taxonomy (GTDB): domain Bacteria; phylum Verrucomicrobiota; class Verrucomicrobiia; order Opitutales; family Intestinicryptomonadaceae; genus Merdousia. The sequence continues at coordinate 3,858 of URJY01000043.1, forward strand.
GGAATCGAGCACAACCCTGCGCACGCAAATGCGCGACGAGTCGGGCAGAATGTTTTCGCCGAGCGAAAGAACGCATTCAAAAGAGTCGATACGCCTTTCGAAACGGACGGTCAATGCCGAACGTTCCGCGTCGAAATCGAGAAATCCCGCGCCCGCACGGAGCGAAAAATCCGCGCCGCGCAAAATTTTTACGACAGCCTCGTCCGTTCCGCCCGAACGGAACGAAAGCCCGTTTGCCGCCGCAAACTTTTCCACCGCCCTGCGAGCGAACGCCGCATGCGAGCGCAAAAGCGGCGAAAGCACCGCGCGAGACCTGTCGCCCCAAGCTCCGTTTTCGCGCGAAAATTCGGCGTCGAAAATTTCCGAAAGCGCGCAGGCGTCTTCGAAAAGCAGCTTGCGCGTGCGCAATACGCACGCGTCCAAATCGGTCGGCACGGCTCTGCGCAGCTCGGGCAGAACGATGTTGCGGATTCTGTTTCTGAAATAGTCCGTGCCCGCGTTCGACTCGTCTTCGCGCCACGCAATGCGCGCGGCGGAGAGCGCGGAAGTGATTTGCGATTTTTTCAGACGCAAAAGCGGACGCAAAAATTCCGTCCCCGCAATCCGCGAAACCGCGCGCGGCGAGCAAAGCCCGTCAAGCCCCGCGCCGCGCGATATGCGCATCAGCAAAGACTCGAGCGCGTCGCCGCAGTGGTGCCCCTGCGCGATTGCCTCGAGACCGAGCCTGCGCGAACTCTCCGCAAAAAACCCGAGCCGCAACTTGCGCAGCGAACTTTCCGAAATCTTTTCGGGCAACCTCTCGGGCTGACCGCGTACGAACGAAAGCCCCAACCGCGCGCATTCCGACTCGACGTGCCGCTCGTCAAGCTCCGCCGCCGCCCTCACCTTGTGGTTGAAATGCAATACGAAAACGTTTTCCGCCTTTTCCGAAAATAGACACGCAACGCAATGTAAAAGGAATACCGAATCCGCGCCGCCAGAACACGCAACGCCCACGCGACCGCCCGCCGAAAAAATCGAGCGCAAGCGCGCCCACGCCGAATCCTCGAAATCGAAATCGGCGGCAAAATTCCCTCCAAATGAAATCCGTTCAACCATTTTCAAAAAGCGACACAAGCATTATCGACGCAACGAAAATCGGCGCAAGCGCGAAACGCAAAAATACACTCCGCGAATCCGCAAAAAACGCCGACAAAAACAAAAATCCGAAAACCGCCGCATACGAAAGCGCAAGACTCGGCATCTGGAAATCGACGCGCCCGCTAAACGTGTGCGCCGCAAAAGAGGCGCATTCCGACATCGCGCCGACTACCGAGGCGGCAACGCAATTCAAACCGCCCGCAAGAAACGCTGGCAGCGCAAATCCGACAAAGCCGAGCCCCACCGCAAGCCCCGCGCCGCTCACGAAAAGCGGCGAATACAAAACCGACAGCGGCGCAAAGTACGAAAAGAAATACGAGCTAAGCGGCGCACACGCAAACATCGCCCCGAGCGATATGCAAAAGCCGCCCACAAAATACGCCTTCACCCAAGCCGAAACGCGCGCGCGCAATGTGTCGGGCGCGGGCAGCCCCGACGAAGTAGCACGCATAACGTACGAATAAAGAGGAAGCGAATAGACGAAAATCGAAGCGACAATCGCATACGAAAGACAAAAGCCCGCGTCGAAAACAATCGACGGCGACGCCACGACCGCGACGAAAGCAGCCACAACCAACGCGCCGAACGCGCCCGCACCGCGCGAAAATGCAAGAGCAACCCACATCAGCGCAATCATCCCGAACGCCCTCATAGCCGACGGGCGCGAGCCGCACGCGCAAACATACAAATACAAAATCGGCAACGCCGCAAACGGCTGAACGCGCCAGTCTACACGCAAAAGCGAAAGCGCACCGAAAAGCACCGCAGCCGCAAACCCGATGTGCAGCCCGCTTATCGCAAAAACGTGCATCGTGCCCGTGTCGGCAAACGCAAGCTTTTGCTCGGGCGTGAGCAGACTCTTGTCGCCCAAAATCATCGCCTTGTAGGTCGCCGCCGCACCGCTTCCGTCGAACGCGCCGAACCAGTACGCCGACAGCGAACGCTCCATATAACCGCGCACCGCCTCGAAAAACGCGTACCGACTCTCGGGTTTCGCCAGACTCACAGCCCCCGCGGATCGCGCCGAAATCTTGAAGTGTACGCCTTTGTCGCGGAGGTATTTTTCGAACGCACGCCCCTCGGGCTTGGACGCGGAAAACCCGCGCGACTTCGGCTCGTCGGGATACGTTCCCGCAAGGGCTCCGCTAACGCGCACCGTTTCCGAAGCGGTGAAATTCTTGTTCGGCGCAACCGCCTTTTTGCCGTCCGAAATCGTGTACCAAATTTTCCGCCCGACCGTTCTTTCGGCGAAATCGGGCGCGGAAAGAACGGTGGCAATTCCGTAGCGCGAATCGTTCATACCGCGCGAAACTTCGTCCAAGCGCAGCGTCAATTCGGCATAGCGCGGCGCGAAATTCGGATACGGATTTTCGGGCACTCTCAAATAAAAATACCAAGCGCAAATAAAAAACACGCCTGCAAATCGGAGCGCAAGAAATGCGGAATTCGAAAATCCGCGCGCAGGGAATCCGCAACACGACCAAAAAAATCGAAGTGTGATTTCGAGCAGAACCGCGGCGAGCCCGACGCGCAAAAACAGTCCGTAATATCCGCGAAAATCCGACGTGCCCGCGAAAAAAAACGCGCCCGCCGCCGCAACCAAATACGGCAGAAGCGGCGTGAAAAAATACGCGCGGACGGAACGCCGAATCTCGGACGGCTCGCCCATTACATTTTGACAAGCGAAAGTTCGGAAGTCGAATCCGCCTGCGAATCGAATTCGATTTTCCCGACCGCGCCCTCATACTTCGCGTTCTTGAAACAGTCGCGCATCTTCGACGGGTTGAAACGCGCCTTGCGCAACGCCCGCGAAAGCAGAACAATGCTGTCGTAGCCGTACGCCGACTTCCACGTGGGCGCAACGCCGAACTTGCGCTTGTACGCCGCCGCAAATTCGACGGACTCCGCGCCGCCCGTTTTCCCGAGCTCGAACGCCGTCCTCACGCGGTAGAGCGAAACGCCCGACGGCACAGGAAAATCTCCGCCGTTGAACGCGCAGTTTGCCACGACGGTTTTGCCGAAGCCCGCGCGCGAAAGCGAGGCGGCGAAATCGGGCAGCTCCGCACCGTAGCCCACATAGAAAACGTAGTCGGCGTTCAGGCGCATAATCTGCGATGCGAAAATGTCGAACCTGTTTTCCCCGACGCCGAAGACATCGCGATAAAGCTTGGTTTTCTCGCGGCGCAAATCGAACGAAAGATAGTCGCCGTCCGCCTTGCCGAAGAAATTGTCCACGTTCATCACCACAAGCTGCACGCCGCTTTCGTCCGAACGCTTGACAGCCGACGCCATCAAGTCGCCGACCTGCGCGCCGTTTACGAATATGCGCGTGCAGTTGGGCATATCCAATGTCATCGGCGGATACTGGCACATAAAATTTACGAAAACGTCATCGCACTTTGCGACGATGTTTTTCTTCGTTATACACTCCGCGCCGAAGCCCGCATTGAAAACCTTTACGCCCGCCGACCGCATAGAGTCGAACGTTTCGAGAAAAGAACGACCGTTCTCCCCGACGTTGCGCACGTCGAGACGCACGGGGATTCCGTCGAGCCCGCCCGACGCGTTGATTTTTTCGCAGGCGATTTCCATTCCGCGGACGACCTCGTTCGACGCCTCCGCGCAATTCCCCTCGAGCGGCAGCATAACCCCGATTGGATACGAGGTTTCGCGGGCTTTCTCAGAAGAGCAGCCGACAAAAACAGCACAAAGAAACAATGCCAAAATCCGAATTTTCATACCCGCCATTCTGACAACAATTCCGATTCAAACAAGTAATAAAAACAGACAGGCTGGAGCCTGTACGCCAGTGCGGGGGTTTCGCCCCCGAGTGGGCATTTTGCTTCGCAAAATAACCGCCCACATTCCCCCTCCGAA
>URJY01000044.1 GCA_900548275.1 uncultured Opitutales bacterium
ACCAGTGAGACAATAGGGTTTGCCCGCAAAGCGGAGCAAACCCCAATTATTCATTTTTCATTTTTCATTATTCATTAAACCCTACGCCCCTCGCGGCTATTTCGAGTACTTCGGGGTGGTTTTCAGAACGTAGAAATCGAGCACGGCTTTTGCCCTTGCCAGCGACTCCCTCAGTTCGTTGCGCAGGCGGTATGTCAGTGTGTCGGGCGATTTCGCCGCGTATGCAACCGCGCCGTCGAGTCCGAATTTTTTCGACAGAAACAATGCCCTGTGGGCGTGGTATTTTTGCGTTATGATTACGGGCGCGGATACGCCGAATTTGTCCCTGCACCGCACGACTGAATCGAGCGTGCGCAGCCCCGCGAAGTCCATTATTATGTCGCGCTCCGCAACGCCCGAAGCCACGAGGTCGGCGCGCATTGTCGCGGGTTCGTTATAGTATTTTGTGGAGTTGTCGCCGCTTGCGATTATCTTCTTCACCTTGCCCGCCTTGTAGAGTTCGGCGGCGGCTACAATGCGGTAGCGGTAGTAGGGGTTCACCATTCCGCTGTATGTAAATTTGGAAGTGCCCAAGAGCAGTGCGTACTCGCGCGGCGGCACTTTGTCGGGCGTATCCGCCGCGCCGTACGAAAGAATCAGACCGTTCGAAAACAGCAGAAACCCCGCGCACAGCAGAAACGGCACGAGGGCTATTTTCAGGAGTTTTTTCGCAAGTCGGCGCATATGCAAAAATCTATTTCGACATACACAGAACGAACATATCGCGGATGACCGTTTCGTCCGAATTGGGTCGGCTGATGAGGTCTTCGAAAGCCTTTGCCAGATACATTTGTCTGTCGATAAGTTTTTTAAGCGTCGTCGCCCCCGCTATCGGCGCGAGCTTCGAGCCGACATACCACGGATTCTGGGTGAAGACGTTGAAATTGCTCTTGTCCTGCGCGTCGTCGAAATACTCGGCAAAGCGCGGCGCGGCCTCCTCTATTGCCCCGCGCGGCTGCGGATATGTGGATTTCGCCAGAACCCCGCCGTCCATCAGCGAGCGCAGTTGAATGAGAATCGAATTCTGGTTTTGCAGCATCGAGATAATCGGGCGTGCCGAAGCCTTTTTGTTCGCGAAGAAATAGCGTTTGATTGCCGCAAGCGCGGTGTCCAAATCGCCCGAATAAAACGCGTTCGATAGGTCGAAAGGCGAGCCTTCGCCGAAAATCGGCACCATTTCGACAACGTCGCGCTCGGAAATCGGGCGTTCGCCGTTGACGTACACGGCAAGCTTTTCAAGTTCCGACAACGCCATTCGCGGATTGCCCGCAACTATGGAGGCGAGCGTTTCGGCCGCGCCGCTTTCCATTGCGATTTTTTTTATGCGGCTTTCGCGCAGAATCAAATCGACGCACCCCGAAAGAGGGTCTTTGCTTTTGAAGTCCTCGCAGTCGGCAAAGGTCTGGAGCTTTTTGTAGAACGGCTTGCGGCGGTCGACGGGATACGCGCTTATCACGACCGAAGCAACGTCGGGCGTGAGCGTTTCGAGAAAGTCGGCGAGCTTTTCGAGAGCCTCCTTTACGCTCGCCGATTTGCCAACAACGCCGTAGCCCACAAAATTCAGCCCCTTGAGCCACACGACTTTTCCGCCGCCGAACATCGACACGGTCGCCGCCGCTTCAATGGTCTTTGCGCAGGCGGAAACGGCTTCGTCGACCTTGCCAGCCGCGCCGTCGATTACCTCTTTCGACATATCGTCGACGACATCCGCCGACAGTTCCTCGAAGATTTCGCGCGCCCTGTTTGCCGCAATGAAATCGTCGTCCGCCGTAATGAAATGTACCGCCTTGGATGCCATACAACCGATGCTTTTTTCAATCGCGAATTTGTCAACCCCAAACCGATTTTTTTTGACTTGCCCGACACCCACTTTTCAATACGAATCAAATCAAACACAAATACACGGAGGAAACAAAACACTATATGAAAAAATTCGCAATCATAACCGCCCTCGCCGTTTCGCTTGTAGCAACTACCGCAACGGCGGCGGAAAACAAATTTACGCCTGTCAGGGAGTCGCCCGCGATTTGGGCGAACGTGCCGCAGTCGCTCAAATCGGCAAGGTGGCTTTGGCGCGCGTCCCCGTACGAAGCGTACGAAATCGTCAACGTCTACTGCCTCGGTCGCAAGACGTTCGACCTCGAAAGCGTGCCGAAAAAAGCACCGATTTTCATCACCGCCGACCAGTCGTACAGGCTTTTCATCAACGGCAAATTCGTCTGCTCGGGCCCCGCGCGCGGCTACCAGTTCTCGCAGCCGTTCGACGAAATCGACGTCGCAAAATATCTGCAAAAGGGCAAAAACGTAATCGCCGTGCGCGCGTACAATGCGGGACGAAGCACGTTCTCGTATCTGACGCAGGGCTATGCGGGTTTCATTTTCGCGCTCGAGCTTGGAAACGGCAGAAACATCGTCTCCGACATTACGACGAAAGTCCGCACGCAGGAGGGCTGCGACAGGAACACGGCGCAGCTTTCAATCCAGATGAACAATCAGGAGCACATCGACCTGCGCGTTGAAAATCCCGACTGGGTAAAGGCGGGTTTCGACGATTCGTCTTGGGGCAAGCCCTCCTCGCGTCCGTACAACGCAATGCCCTATTATTCGATGGAGTCGCGAATGATTCCGATGCTCGAGGAATTCGAAATGAAACCCGAGGCTCTCGTCTCGCGCGGCTCGGGCAAATCCGTCTCGAACGGCGAACGTGTTTTCGACGTCGCGAAGCTTTTCGTAGCCGAAAACATCCCGCACACGATGAAGACCGAAAGCGTGTTCGAAGTCGAGGCAAAGCCCTCGAAGGACGGCGTAAGCTCTTTCGTATTCGATATGGGCAGAATGTGCGTGGGTATGCCGATTCTCGAAATCGACGGCGCAAAGGGCGGCGAAATTGTCGATATGCTCGCAACCGAGCTTCTCAAGGACGGCACGGGCAATCCCGTAGGCGGCAGCCAGATTTCGGCGGCAAACCGCATAATCTGCCGCGCGGGCAAGCAAAGGCATATGTTCTTCAATCCGTTCGGGGTTCGCTACATCACGGTGCGCGTGCGCAACAATCCCGATTCTACAATCAGGGTAAAGCCGTCGCTGATGTGGAGCGCGTATCCGCTCGCCGACAGGGGCAAGTTCAAAACCTCCAATGCGTATGTCGACAAAATCTGGCAGGCGTGCAAGCAGACCCAGAAAATCTGCGCCCTCGACGCGTACGTCGACACCCCCTACCGCGAACAGGCACAGTGGTGGGGCGACGCGCGCGTACAAAGCTGGAACACGTTCTTCATCTCGGGCGACGCGCGCCTTTTGCGCCGCGGAATCCGCTCGATTTCGATGCAGAAAGTTCCCAACGGGCTGACATACGGGCACGCGCCGACATCCTCGCACCACTGCATTCTGCCCGACTTCTCGCTGACGTGGATGCTCACGCTCTACGACTACTACTGGCAGACTGGCAGCATTGAGGCGTACCTTTCGCACCGCGATACAGTTGAGTCCATTCTCTCCTACTTCGACGGTATGACCGACCCCAAGACGGGGCTTGTAAACGCCGACAACCGCTACTGGCTATTCCTCGACTGGACAAACATCCAGAAGAGCGGTCAGCCCGCAATCCTCAATCTCTGGCTGCTCGAAGCACTCGAGAAGATGCGGAAACTCTGCGCCGACAACGCAATATCGGGCGACGCAAAAATGTACGCCGACCGCGCCGCAAAGGTTCGCGCGGCCATCGAAAAAAATCTCGTCAAAAAGGACGGGCTGATTTCCGACGGAATCCTGCCCGACGGCAGGCAAAACCCCGCATCGAGCATACACGCGCAGGTGCTCGGAAAAATGACGTCAATCAAGGGGCTCGATTTCGAAAAGGCGAAGCGCGAAATGCTCCTGCCGTTCCTCAGGGGCGAAAAGAAATTCAAGGCAATGCCGTCGTCGTTCTGGGTGGTTTACGTACTCGAGCTGATGGCGGACGAAGGATACAGCGCGCAAGTCTACGACTACATCAAGCGCAACTGGCGCGAGTTCGCCGAATACGGCACGGCTTTCGAAAACTTCGACGGCAAGGCGTCGCACTCGCACGCGTGGAGCGCGCACCCCGCGTTCCTGCTGCCGCGCATTCTCGGCGGCATAAGGCAGAAAGCCCCCGCGTGGACGGAAGTTTCGTTCAAGCCGAACTTCTTCGAAGACTTCGCCGAAATCGTCTACCCAACCCCGCAGGGCGACATCAAGGTTTCGTGGCGCAAAAACGCCGACGGCAAATTCACCTCGACCGTCGACGCACCGAAAGGCGTTTCGGTTTCGAAATAGTCGGCGGACGAAAGCCGTTTTTCCGATTTTCAAAGGGCACTTCGGACTTCCGCAGTGCCTTTTTTTGCGGATTTTCGGGAAAAATTTTTGCGTGCAAACCGCCCGAAAGAAAGCAATTTACGCCCCCGAAAAACCCGAGATGGGTTTTTTCGTAAAAAATTGAAAAAATAAGCTTTACAAAACAAAAAAACGAGATGAAATGAAACGCTTTCAAAATTAAAAATCCAACAATATGGCACTCAGAATTAGATTACAAAGACACGGTTCGGTACACAATCCGATGTACCGTATGGTCGTGGCGGAAAGCGCATCGCGCCGCAACGGTAAATTCGTAGAAAACCTCGGTCTCTACAACCCGAAGCCGCGCGGCAAGGATGTCGAAACTCAGGTCAACCTCGACCGCGTTGACTACTGGCTCAGCGTAGGCGCACTCCCGAGCGACACGGCTAAAACCGTCATCAAGAAGGCTCGTTTGGCAAAGGCGAAAGCCGAATAAGTCAAACTCGGCGTTTTTTTGAAATCCGCAGAATCCGCAGGCGATTTTGCTTTTTGAACACTCTCTAATATGGCTGAGCACCTCAAGATAGACTTTCTGACACTCTTTCCCAAAATGTTGGAGGGCTTTTTGAGCGAAAGTATGCTCGGGCGCGCCCGTCAGGCGGGAATCCTCGACATCAACGTCTACGACATCCGCGATTGGGCAACTTCAAAACACAAAAACACCGACGACCGCCCTTTCGGAGGCGGTCCGGGGATGTTGATGAAGCCCGAACCGATATTCGCCGCTATCGAAGAATTGCAAACGCCGAACTGCACAAGAATCTATATGTGCCCCGACGGAGAGAAATTCTCGCCGCAACACGCGGCGGAGTTTTCCGAAGCGGGTCATCTGATAATTCTGAGCGGTCATTACGAGGGTATAGACCAACGGGTACGCGATTGCCTTATCGACAGGGAAATTTCGATTGGCGACTACGTTCTCACTAACGGGACTCTCCCTGCCGCAGTCATAGCCGACGCAACCGCAAGGTACGTAAAAGGCGTTCTCGGCGAGGAAAACTCCCTAACCTACGACTCGTTTAACGACAATCTCCTCTCGTTTCCCCAATACACGCGTCCCGCAGTGTTCCGAGGGATGGGAGTTCCCGATGTCCTGATGTCGGGCGACCACGAGAAAATCGCGAAATGGCGGCGGCAACAGCAAATCGACAAAACAAAAAAACGCAGAAGCGACATTTTAAATCAGAAAGAAGAAATACAATGAACCAAGACTTGTTGAAAGAAATCACAAAAGACCAAATCAAGACCGACACGGTTAAGTTCAAGGTCGGAGACGGTGTAAAGGTACACACAAAAGTACGCGAAGGCGACAAGGAACGTATCCAGATTTTCGCCGGTATCGTAATCGCACGCAAGGGCAGCGGTATCCACGAAACTTTCACGGTTCGCCGCATTTCCTACGGCGAAGGCGTAGAACGTGTCTTCCCCGTAAATTCGCCCAACATCGCGAAAATCGAAGTCGACCGCGAATCCGTTCCGATGCGCGCGCGCCTCTACTACCTTCGCGACCGTATCGGCAAGGAAGCCTCCAAGGTTAAAGAAGCCCGCTTGGCTCAATAAGCAGGCGAAAGCCGTCGGAAACGGCGGTCATCGACGGGCGGAACGGGCGGCGCACTATGCCGTTTGTTTCGCAACGTCCGCATTGCGCGGCAACAACTGTTGCCGCTTTTCTTGTTCGTGTACATTGCCTTTGCAAACCGCACTTTTCCAAGAAACGCAAATCGGGCGACAACAGTTTTTTATCTTCAGAGACGGCAGATTTTGCCGTCTTTTTTTTGTCCGATTCGCAGACGATTTCACGGACACACCGAGATAAAAAATAATAAAAGAATTGAAATCATCCCCCAATGTTCTTTTAATTTCACCCCAGAAAGGCAAGCGATATGAAGAAGGAAAAGGCAACGATGTCGATGGGGCGCAAATGCCGCCTCTGCAAACAGGAAATTTTTGTAACAATCTACCAAGACGAAGACGGCTTTTTTGTCAGCGAAAAATGCGGATGCGAAGACAAGGGCTTCCCGCCGCGCCGCCACGCCTGCGACATCCCAGAGTACGCTACGGAACTCAAACGCCGAATCGCCGCCGCACAGGAAATTTTGGAGGAACTCACAAAATACATCGGATAAAAAAACCGATGGGACGGGTTCTAAAGATAACGCTTTGCATACTTGCGGCAACGGCGGCGGCACTTGCCGACATTCCCGAAAGTTCGGCAAAAAAAGCGCAAACCGACCGCATACTGAAAGTGCTTTCGGAAATGAACGGCGTCGATTTCAAAAAATCGACGCAGCGCGATTCGAACGACAATTTGACCTACGAATACAACGACATACGCCAAAAGATACTTAGGATTTCCGACCCGATTGAACTGGCAAAACTCATAGTTCTTGCCCACTACATCATATACCCCGCCGACGCAGACACTTGGATTGCCGACCGCAATTTCTCGTACGTTGTCGGAATATCCGATATGAAACGGCTTAAAAGCCATCCCGATTTTGCCGACGCAATGCTTTTCATAAAAAGCGCAATCCGCCTCGACGCACACAACGGCGAAGAATTTGACGAAGTAATAGAAGCGGCGCGCGATGTCCCGAAAATCGACAAATACTTTCCGAAAAAAAAAAGCCGAACAGCCTATTTGCGCCGCAGTTTTGAAAAGAGAACCACCGCCCCGTAAACGACAAAATACGCCCCCATGAGATACGCAGGTATCGCAAAATTCCAGATGGTAAATATCCACGCACCGCCGAAAAGAAATTTGATATTTACCAACAGCGACGGTTCTGAGGGAATATCGCGGGTAAAAATGTACAATACCAAAACGACAAGATACGAGATATATACCATCGCCAGCTGCAAAAGATACGCCCGCAGGCAAACCGCGGAAAAATTTTCGCATTTGTAATTTCTGCGAACTATCAGCCAATAAGACAAGGCAAGATACGCGGCAAAAAATACGAATATATCGGGATATTCTCGCAAACAAAATATTTGAAAATACAAAAGCCCGAGAAACGAAAATAGCGCGGGAAGATACGCCGTATACAATTTCGAACGCCTCATACGTTTACAGGTACTTGTTTTATTAACTGCCCGCAAGTATATTTTAATGAATAATGAATTGCGGAGTACATTTTATAACGCCGCAAGAATGAATTTCGGCGTTTACGATAGACGCCGAAAGAACAACAAGAATCGC
>URJY01000045.1 GCA_900548275.1 uncultured Opitutales bacterium
TGTCTCGTGGGCTCGGAGATGTGTATAAGAGACAGTCCAAAAATACAACAATATGGAAGAAAATCAAAACATCGAACCCGAAGCCAACGCTCAAGAAGCGGAGTCGGAGACAGTCCAAGCAGAGACTTCGACTCCCGCGCAGGAAGTTGTTGAAAATCAGTCTGCTCCCGAAATGAACAAGCACCGCAAAAACGGCAGAAACCGCAGCTCTAAGCGCGGCGGTACGTCAGGCGGTTCCGCCCAGTCGGCGGAATCCTGCGGCGAGCTTGAAAACCCGTCCGAATTCCACGAAAAGCTCAGCGGCTCGAACGTATCGGGCTACGGCGAAAATTCTTCGGACGGGCAACGCCAGAAGCGCGAGCGTCGCGGCGATCGTCGCGACCGCCGTTCGGAACGCCAGTTTAAGGACGAAAAGCCCGAAAACGCGGAAGCGTCCGAAGCCGCCGAATCGGCTGCGACATCCGAACCCGCCGCGGAAGAAAAGCCCGAACATACAGGCCCTTCTTTCGAAAGCAGGAAGTTCACGCCCCGCGCGGTGGAAGTGGGTCTGTCCGACAGGCGTCCCAAGGGTATGCCCGTTTCCGACGCGAACGACGGCGTGGTTTCGTACACGCCCGAAGACAGCAAATGTTCGATTTCGCTGTTCGACAGAATCAAGAACATTTTGAAGTCGATTTTCGGCAAAAAGGAAAACTCCAAGAAACGCTACAATAAAAAAGGCGGCAAAAAGAATTGGAGCAACAACCGCGACGGCAAGCATTTCCACCACCACGGCGGGAACCGCAACGGAGGGAACAAGGGCGGCTACAACAAACGCCGCTACAACGACCGCCGACCGAACGGCGGAAAACCGCGCGGCGGCAACGCCGAAGGTTAATCGGCAATTTCATCAGATAGAACGGGGTCGCTCCGAAAGGGGCGGCCCTTTTTGTTTTCTCCGCCGCGTTTTCTTCTTGATGGGACGACAACCTTTCGGTAGAATACCGACCCATATGAAAAGGGTTGCATTTGTCTTGTCCGCCGCTTTTGCGGTTTGCGTTTCGGGCTTTGCCCAACAGTTCGGGCGGTTTACGATGCTCGAAAAGGGGGTTGTTGACTACAATTCGCACTATATGCAGACCGAGGTCGGGCGCGGTTATCAGCAGAACGATTTGAAGTCGCCGCAGATTGGGAAGACCGCCGATTCCTATTCGCTTGCGGGCGACTATGTTCTCGGCGAAACCCGCCTGAAATTTTCGCAGAATGTTTCGAAAACGAAGTCGGGAATAAACCTCGAATACAACGTTTCTTCGGAGCGCGGCGACGTGCCCGACGATTTCGCGTTCGTCTTTTATATGCCCACGCCGCTTTACAAAAACAGAATCTGGATAGACTCGGAGCAATTCGATTCGCCCGAGCCGAAAAGCTATCTTGCGAAGAAAATCCGCGTGATTGGAGAGCGCGACACGCTCGAAATTTCGGGAGAATTCGAATGCGTCGTCTCCCGCGTCAAGGCGGGGTCGCGGCGAATCTGGGGGATTTCCGACAACATAAAAATCGCCGTCCGCTACCTGAAAAGCGGCGACGGGAAATCGGCTTCGCTCAGGCTGAAAATGTGTTCCGTCGACAACATCGTCGGGAAGTGCGCATTCAGGGAATCGAATCTTGTCCCCCTCGATTTGCCCATGCCCGACGGCGACGCGGTTTTTGCGGCGGTCGGCTATAAAATTGCGCGCGGCGCAAAGGGAATCGTAATCGAGAGCGGGAAAAGTGCGGTTTTCAACGGAGTACAAAAAAGGGCGAAATATCTCGAAATCCTCAACGGTTTCGAACCACTTTCGGCGGAGTCGAACGTTCTCGGAAAAGTTGTCGTAAACTACGCCTCGGGGAAGTCGGAAACATTCGAAATAACAAAGTCGAACTCGGGGGCAATCGCGGGCGATGTGCGTCCCGCAGGCGCAACCGTTGCGTGGCACGGCGATTGGAAGGGCGAAAAGGTCGCGATGTACACAACCGAAATTCCGCTTTCGGGCAAGCCGATTTCGGGCGTAAAGCTTGTCAATTCAAGCGGCGCGAAATGGAAAATCGCGGCAATCTCGTACAGCGCGAACAAGTTCGGCGCAATCGGCAACGAGGAATACTACGTTATGCCGAGCGATATGTACCAACCAATCGAGAACAGACGCCCCGCGCTCAAAGGCTCGGTTCTCGACTTCTCCGAAATGCTCGACGCGCCCGCGGGAAAGTACGGCAGGGTAAAGCCCGCCGACGGTTCGTTCACATTCGAAAAAGCCGCCGACAGGCACGTGCGCTTCTACGGGGCAAACATCTGCTTTACGGCAAACACGCCGACGCACGAAGACGCCGTAAGGCTCGCCGACCAGTTCGCGGCATTGGGGTTTAACATCGTCAGAATCCACCACTACGACAGTCTCTGCACGACGTCGGCAAACGGCGATTCCGCGCAGCTCGACGAGGCGAAAATGGAGCGGTTCGACTTCCTCTTCAACGAATTCAAGAAACGCGGAATTTACGTTACAATCGATTTCTACACAACGCGCAAACTCCTGCGCAGCGAGTATTCCGACTTGGACTACAACGGCGACAATATGAAATTCGTCTTCGCCTTCTCCGATATGGCAACCGACAATTTCCGCCGCTTCGTATCGAACGTATTGACGCGCGAGAACAAATACACGGGGCTTGCCTACAAGGACGACCCCGCGTTGTTTTCGGCGTGCGTGCGCAACGAATCGACATATCTTATGCCGTTCAACTTTATGATTCGCACCCCGATGGAGCGCGAAGTTGTCAAGCCGAAATTCGAGAAGTGGCTCGCCGAAAACGGCGCGAAATGGCAGGGTCGCCCCGAGATGGAGCTCAAACAGCTCTTTCTGCTCGACTGCTACGAGCGCACGCACGGCAAGCTCGTAAAACACATAAAATCGGTCGCGCCCGACCTTCTCCTTACCGACCAAAACCATATGGGCGGCTTCCTGCTCAAGGCGATGTCGAAAGACTACGACTACGCCTGCACGAACGCCTACTACGGACACCCGAATTACATCGAGACAAAATACCGCGTTCCGATGCACATCCGCAGCGACCCGCCCGTCGCAAACTTCGGCGGCGACACCGTGCTCTCGTTCGACGCGTGCATATTCGGAAAACCGCTGATGATTTCGGAATGGAATTATATGAGCCCCAATCCCTATTGCGCACAGGGCGCGTTTCTCGTGGGCGCGTACGGCGCGCTCAACGATGTCGGGGCGTTGTGCTACTTCGCGTTCGCCCACTCGTCGGAACTGATTTCAAAGAACAAGCCCGCGCAGGGCTTCGACTTCTCGATGAACCCGATTCTTTCGCTCGCCCAACGCGCGGCGGTCGCGATGTACCTGCGCGGCGACATCCAGTCGGCAAGCGTCTCGTTCCCGATTGCCCTGTCGACAGACTTCTTCCGCAACGGCTCGACAAAACGGTGGAATTACGGCGTCTGGCAATACGGAAAACTCGGACTTGTCGGCAGGGTCGGACACCTGCTTTCCGACAAAATCGGTTCTCTGAAACTTCCCGAAAACGCGGCGGCTGTGTTCGAGTCCGAACCCGCGTGGAAGTCCGTCGCTTTCGACGTTCCGAAAATCGACATTTTCGCGAAGGATTTGATTGGGCAAGCGGCAAAGCTGAAACTCGACAGAGGAAAAATCGACACGCAAAACGGAGTCTACGTAAGCAGCACTGGCGAACTTTCGATGGACACGAAAACGAACAGTTGGAAAGCCGTTTCGCCGAAGACGGAGGCGTTCGCGCTCGAGGAGGGGCAGTCGCTCAAAGGCGGTTTCGCTTCGGTGAAATCGGTGCAGTCGCAGGCGTCGATTCTGCTGACTTCGCGCGACGGCAAACCACTTGCCGACAGCGGACGCATACTGATTCTGCACCTGACCGACATAATGAACTCGCGCCAAAAATTCGCCACGCAAAAGCGCGACGTAATCCTGAACTGGGGCAACCTCCCTCTGCTCGCAAAGGCGGGAAAAGTGCGGATAACGGTAAACTCGCCGCTCGACGGCTATAAACTCTACGCCGTCGACACCGCAGGCGAACGGCTCTTCGACGTGCCGATACGCCGAGTAAATCGGCAGTCGATTTTAAACCTTTCCGTGCACAACAAAAACGGCACAATATTCGCCTACGAACTCGTCAGGGAGTGAAGTCGAAGCTTTTTCGAATAGCGCAATACGACGATTCGCCGCAAGCAATAGAGATGATGAGAACTTCATTAGTTGCGGTGTTTCGTTCCTTCGACCTGCATTCCGCCGAAATCGGACGTTGATTTCTTGCCGCTACCCTACCCGTTATCCGAATTGCGAATACAGTTAAAATCTACAAACCTGTATCCGCAAACAACGCCGCGCCCCGTTTGAACAACCGCAAACACAAGCGCGCAAATATACGACAAGGGCGCGACTGTCATAGTCGCGCCCTTGTAAATTCCGAACTTTGTTCGGCGAAGAGTCGTTTATCAGTAGCGGGTCGGGTTTCCTATTCCGCCCATCCCAGGCAAGCCGCCTTCCCATTGGGCGGGTTTGCCCCACGGGAGGTCGCCGCCGTCGGTCGCCCGCGACGGTAATTGTTTTTTACTTTCCGT
The DNA here is from genome assembly GCA_900548275.1 of uncultured Opitutales bacterium. Taxonomy (GTDB): domain Bacteria; phylum Verrucomicrobiota; class Verrucomicrobiia; order Opitutales; family Intestinicryptomonadaceae; genus Merdousia. The sequence continues at coordinate 4,625 of URJY01000045.1, forward strand.
GGACTCGCACCCGACCATAAACATCGAGAACAAAGCCAGAACCGTCAAAAACAATATTTTTTTCATACCGCTTGCAAAATGATTCGAAAACTACGCCTGATTGTCTGCGTCTTCCGCTTTCTCGGCGGGAGCTGCCGCAGGCTTTTCGGCGGGCTTTTCCTCAACCGTCTTTTCGGCAACCGCCGCGAGTTCGAGCAGGTCGCCCGCTTCGATTGTTTCGGGAATGCCGCGGTTCGGGTTGATGTAGCCAAGCGCCTCGTTCTGGCGGGTTTCGACAATCACGATTTCCGAAACGAAAGTGCCTTCGCGCTTGAGTGCAATCTTCTGCGAAGCCTTCACGCCGTCAGCTTCACCCTTATTGATTACTACGATTGCGTCTTTCGGGCTTGCGGAAATGACCGTTGCGATATCGCCCTTGGGTTCGTAGGGAACTTTGACGACCTTCTTGACAATCTTCTTGCCCGATGCGTCGGTTTCCACGACTTCGACAACCTCGGAAGCTTCGAGAGTCTTGATTTTCGCTTCGGCTTCTTCGAGAGCCTTTGTCTTTACGCCAAGTTGCGATTCGAGAGTCGCAACCTTGTCCTTGAGTGCGTCGGCTTCGTTTGTTTGCGAAAGCAGAGCCTTTGTCGAAACGATTTCCTTTTTGAGGCTTTCGATGAGGGAATCCTTTTCGGCGATGCGCTTTTTGGAAGAGGCTACGTTCGCGTTGAGCGAGCGGATTTCCGCGTTCTTCTTTACGATTTCGGCGTTAGCCTGAACGCTCTTGACGCGTTCCGATTCGAGTTCGGCGTTTACGTCCTGATTGCGCTGTTCGGAAGAGCGGAGGCTACTCTGCAACGCGGCGATTTTCTCCTTGTTTTCGGCGATTGTCTTGAGCAACCCCGGAACTTTCGGGGCTTTTTCGACGAGGGTTTCACCGGGGACGCCCTTCATATGCGTTTCGGCGGTGCTGATTTTTCCGCGGGTATCAATCCACGCGTAGACACAGAACGCCGCCGCCAGCAGGGCGATGATTTTGAGAGATAGGGATACTGCTTTCATTTTGTTATTTCGATTTTATAAATTTCCTGTCGAAACCCGTTCCCGACGCAACTTGCACGCCGTTCGACGGATTGGATACCAGATGAATGAGTACTTTAAACACTAATTCCGTCTCGTTTTCAAGATTTATTTCACGCGCAATTTCGTCCACAGATTTTTCCGCGTCGGAAAGGGCGGCCATAATCTTCGCCTTGATTTCGAGGATGTGCCCCGCCGCCTTTTTGCCCGCTTCGACACCGGGTTGGTGGTATGCGTTGATGTTCACAAGCGACGCGTAGAAGCCCACGGTTCTGTCGTAGAGCGCAATGAGCATACCGATTGTCTGCGGCGAGCAGTCTTTAACGGTGAGCGTAATGCTTTCCCTGCCCTTTGCCGAAAGTGCTTCGCGCGTGCCGAGCAGGAACGCCTGCAGGTAGTCGCCCGCAGTTTCGCCCTTTGCGACTTCGGGGCTGTCGCCCTTGCGGTCGGAAAGCACTTCGATAAACGTTACGAAGAAGTTGTTCACGCCGTCGCGCAGCTGCTGAACGTAGGCGTGTTGGTCGGTCGAGCCCTTGTTGCCGTAGACCGAAATGCCCTGCTCCACCTTGTTGCCGTCGAGGTCAAGCTCCTTGCCGAGCGATTCCATAATCAGCTGTTGCAGATAGCGCGAGAGCAGAAGCAGACGGTCTTTGTAGGGCAGGATAACCATATCCTTCAGACCCTTTCCGCCCGTGCACTTGTACCACATCAGAGCCAAGAGAGCCGCAGGGTTGCGCGTGATTTTCGCAACGCGCGTAGCCTTGTCCATCGCCGCCGCGCCCGCGAGCATTTTGTCGATTTTGATGCCCTGCAAAGCCGCGGGGAGCAAGCCGACCGCCGCAAATTCGCTCGTTCTGCCGCCGACCCAGTCCCACATCGGGAAGAATTCGAGGTAGCCCTTTTCCTTTGCGAAATTGTAGAGCTTGCTGCCTACGCCGGTCGTTACGACTGCGTGTTTTGCGAAGTCGAGCCCCGCCGCTTCCCAACGCGCGATGGCTTCCATCATCGCATTGCGCGGTTCGGGAGTGCCGCCCGACTTCGACGCGATGACGGCAAGGGTTTTGCCGAGTTTGCCGCGGAGTTTGTCGAAGACCACGTCGTAGCCTTCGGGGTCGGTATTGTCGAGGAAGAAAACCTGCATTTTGTCGGTGCGGGGCGAGCAGAGGGCTTCGCTTACGAACTGCGGGCCGAGAGCCGAGCCGCCGATACCGATGCAGAGAACGTACTTAAATTTGCCGTCCGCGCCGACGATTTCGCCCTTGTGGATTTTCTTGGCGAAGTCCTTGATTTTTTCGACGGTGCTTACGATTTCGTTTTTGATTTCCTCGGTGGGAGCGAGCGCGGGATTGCGGAGCCAGTAGTGTCCGACCATTCTGTTTTCGTCGGGATTTGCGATTGCGCCGCCCTCGAGAGCCTGCATGGAAGCCAAAGCCGCCTTCATTTTGCCGCTCATCGACGACAGATATGCGTCGTCAAAATCGACCCTGCTTACGTCGATGCCGAAGCCGAGGTTGTTCAAACCGAGATAGTATTTCTTATAACGTTCCCAAGACATAGTTGTTGTTAATTAAAAATTTTCAAAGAAGAATAAATCCCTACCCCAATTTAGCAAATAAATTTTTCGTTTTTTATTTTTGTAATTACTCGGCGCGGCTATAGCCGCGCCTTTCCCGCCTCTTCCGCATTGGGCGTTTTTCAAACGCCCA
>URJY01000046.1 GCA_900548275.1 uncultured Opitutales bacterium
CCATTAAGGCGAACCTCTCCGCTTCTGTCAATACTTTTTTTAAGATTTTTTTCAGTCAGAAGAAACCGCGCGCAAAAAAAACCGCTAAAACACAGACAATCACAAACTATTATAAAATATCAACGCCCATAAAGCTTGATTTTTACGGGCAAAAGCAAAGAATATGCAAATGTAGAAGCAAAAAAAACTGCAGATGGATTGGACATTCACAAAGCGCACTATCGACAAAATTGCGGACTTTATTTTTCCGCGGCATTGTCTTTGTTGCGGGAAGACGAATCCCGACGGCGAGTACGAACATATTTGCGACGACTGCAGGGAAACGCTTAGGCTCTTGACGGGCGCAAGGTGTACAAAATGTTCCGAGCCGATAGGCCCTGCGACACTGCCGAATATCAACGGCTGCGCGAAGTGCATTGACAGAAAATTCGCATTCGACAAAAGCCTTTGCCTGTGTGCGTTCGACGGAGCGGGGCGCGAAATAGTCCACGCGCTGAAATACAAAACGGGCGTATACGTTCTCGGCGACATATCGAAAATTGCGGCAAAAATTCCCGAGACGGAAACGTTTTTAAAGGACGCAATTCTCGTTCCCGTGCCGCTGCACATAACGCGGACGATGAAGCGGCACTACAATCAAAGCGAGCTAATCGCAAAAGCGGTCACAAAAACATATCCGACGGCGAACGCAAAAATCGCGAAACTTATCCGCAGAACGCGGCGGACATCCACGCAAACTTCTTTCGACAAACAGGAGCGCGCGGCAAACATAAAGGGCGCATTTGCGGCGACAAAGAAAGCCGACGAAATTTCCAAAGAGGCGAACATTGTAATCATCGACGATGTTATGACGAGCGGCGCGACGCTTTCGGAATGCGCGAAAACGCTCAAGCGTGCGGGGTTTAAACACGTTTCGGCGTTTGCATTTGCGCGCAGATTATAGTCCGACAATTAGCGAATGTTCTACGTGGAACATTCGGACGAGACAAAAAAGCCACATCCCGTCGCAAAAAAAAAAGGACGACAACACAGCGGACAAAAAAAGAGGGCGGCGGAGGCAATGCCGCAGTAAGTAAAAACAACATCAACCGCACTCACAAAAAACTATTACATAAAACCGCACGTCGATACAACAGGGCAAAGCAGTATGGCGTAAAAAAAGAGCAAGTCCTCTACCCCACCCTACTCCCATACGCAAAAAAAGTCGCCAACAAAGACCAACCCACTCCGCCCTACCCTACCCCGCGCAAAAGCAGAGCGAAAAAAGCCCCAAAAGACAAAAATCGCAGCAAACACCAAAAATCCGCCGAATTTGCCATTTTACCCCTTTGGGCGACACCCAATATACACAAAGCCGCAAAACGGCGAAATTGGGGCGGTTTTGAAGGTCGATTTTCTGCGACATCGGGCAAAAATTTGCCGATTCGACAAAAAAAGCGGGGCGCGGAACAAAAAACCGCAACCCCGCCCTACAAAGAGCGACTATCCGCCACCCTATTTTGCCGAAACCGAATGCGACTTCAGGGCGACAAGCAGAACGTTTATGTCGGCGGGCGACACCCCCGAGATGCGCGAAGCCTGCGCAACGGTCGCGGGTTTTACCGCGGCGAGTTTTTGCGCCGCCTCGAGACGAAGCCCTATCGCGCGCGCAAAGTCGAAATCAGCGGGGATTTTCACGTTTTCGAACGACGCCGACTTTTCAATCTGCCGCAAATCGCGCTCGAGATACCCGCGGTAGACGACGCGGTAGACGACCTCTTCGACGGCATTCGACGAGAGAGCGCGGAAATCGTTCGGCAGCGGAACGCCGTCGATTCCGCCCGCGCGGCGCATTTTCTGCGCGGTTCCGTCGGACTCAAATTCGGCAACCCACTTTTCGATGTCGGCGATTTTCCTTTCGACGTTCCGCGCCCTGCCCTCGGGCAGCAGCCCGAGCCGCTTGGCATGGGCGAACAGGCGGCATTCCGCGCTCGAGTGGTTCAGCAAAAGTCTGTATTCGGCACGGCTCGTGAACATTCGGTAGGGCTCTTTAGTGCCCTTTGTTATGAGGTCGTCGATAAGCACGCCGATGTAGCTTTCGTGGCGTTTGAGAACAATCGGGTCTTTGCCGAAAACCTTTGCGGCGGCATTCGCGCCCGCGACAAGCCCCTGTCCCGCAGCCTCCTCGTAACCGCTCGTGCCGTTTATCTGCCCAGCGCAGAAAAGCCCCTCGACGATTCGCGATTCGAGCGACGGGAAGAGCTGCGTGGGCGGGGCAAAGTCGTACTCGACGGCGTAGGCGGGGCGGAGCACCTTGGCGTTTTCCAAACCCGCCACGCTGCGGATTATTTCAAGCTGCACGTCGAGCGGCATTGAAGTGGAAAGCCCGTTGATGTACCATTCGTCGGTATTGCGCCCCTCGGGTTCGAGAAAGAGCCTGTGCCCGTCCTTGTGGGAGAATCGGACGATTTTGTCTTCGATACTCGGGCAGTAGCGCGGTCCGATGCCCCTGATTTCGCCGCCGTACATTGCGGAGCGGTGGAGGTTGGCGCGGATGATTTCGGCGGTCTTTTCGTTTGTGGACGTTTCGTAACAGGCGAGCTGTTCGCGCCCGAAGCCGACGAAGCCCGCCCAAGAAAGGGACTGTTCCACGTGGAACATTTTTTCGTCCGACGGCGTTCCGCCGCACGGCCGCCCGAAAAGCGGGGAGGGGGCGTCGGAAGGGGAACGCGGGCAGTTGAAGCCGTTGCGCGCGGTTTCGGAAAACTCGCGCGTGTCGTAAAAGCCGAAGAGGGTGGGGGGATTGTCGCCGTACTGGACGGCGCACTTGGAAAAATCTATCGAAGAGCCCGCTATGCGCGCGGGCGTGCCCGTCTTGAGCCTGCCGATTTCGATGCCCGCCGCGGCGAGGCTGTCGGAAAGGGTCTGGGCGGAGAAGTCGCCCATGCGTCCGCCGACGGTCTTCGACGAACCCACGTGCATAAGCCCCTTGAGGAACGTGCCCGTGGTCAGCACGACCGTTTTGCCGTAAAACTCGACCCCGAGGTTGGTCTTTACCCCCTCGATTGCGCCGCCGTTGCACAGGATTTCGGTTACGACCGCCTGAAACAGCGAAAGGTTCGGCGTGGACTCGAGAACGTTCTTCATTCTGAACTGGTACGCCTTTTTGTCGCACTGCGCCCTCGGCGACTGCACGGCGGGGCCCTTCGACGAGTTCAAAACCCGAAACTGGATTCCCGTTGCGTCGGCGTTGACCGCCATTTCGCCGCCCAACGCGTCGATTTCGCGGACGATGTGCCCCTTTGCCAGCCCGCCGATTGCGGGGTTGCAGCTCATCTGGGCGACGGTGTCGATGTTGCCCGAAAGCAGCAGCGTGTTTGCGCCCATTCTGGCTGCCGCCAGAGCCGCCTCGCAGCCCGCGTGTCCCGCGCCGCAGACGATTACGTCGTACGGCGAATCTTTACTTAAGTTCAGCATTCGGGCAGTTTTCCACGCATTGCGGCGCGGCGCAAGAATTTTTTGAAAGACCGCATAGGCGGGCGGTTCGGCGCGGCGCAAATTCGCCCTCTATTATATATAGAGCAAACGGCGGCGACGGGGGAACGCCCGCATTCCGCAAAATGCGGAAAAAACTTGACAGGCGTCCTCCCTATGTATTTATAAATAAACCAGAAGCATTGAAACGCTTCGAGTTTATTAACCTCGAAAGAAAGCAAACACAATGAGAAACAGGCTACTACTCGGGCTTGCCGTCGCTGCGGCTGCCGCATCGTCGGTTTTCGCCGACTCGAAAGACTTCACAATCAACAAAACCAATACCATCGTAAACTTCGAAAGCGGAGACTACGACTACAACATTTACTACAGCGGCACGGCGAATACCCGTGCGCGTTTGGGTATCGCAAATGCGGAACCCGCCAAAGGATACACTGTTCGCTCGCTGACGCTGAAGGCGGGCGACGGCTCAACATCACAGACCCCGTCGGAATGGAATCTGCTCGGATGCTTCACGCTCAATATTCCGACCGCCTCGGGCGAATACACGGTTTTGAAGAACGAAACCGAGAAAAACATCCACTACCAGATGGGCGAGCTTACGATAGGCAATGCCGACAGCGCGTCGAAGGCGACCGCGTTAGTCGACCTCGGCGGCGGCTTTCTGCGCCTGATGGGCGGCGGAGTCTCCGACCAAAACCCGACACTGAACGTCAACACATCGACAAGAATAACCTCCACAAACACGACGGCGGCGGTAAACCTCAACTCCGCATCGATTCTCAATGTAAACGGAACGTCAACGCTCGATGTGGGCGGAGCTTTTACCTCGAGCGGCAATGCCGAAAAGCGCAGCAAAATCAACATTGCGCAGGACGCAAAGCTCAAGGTCGCGTCCGCGTCGCTCATAAATTCGGACATCGTTATTGCGGGACAGTTCTCGTCGGACGGCTCGGTCGTGCTCGACAGGGTTTCGATGACCCTCGACGGCTCGTTCTCCGCAGCGAAGAAAAAGACGATAACGCTCAAGGCGGATACGGTTGTCAGCGGCGGGGGACTTTTCGATATGTCCACCGTAACGAACATCAACGAGGGCGCGAGCGTGGACATCCGTGCAATCTCGACGGGCGCGGGCTTTCTCCTCGATGTTGCGGGCTCGTTGAAGACGAGCCAAAACACAACATACAACAACCTCACGGTTTCGGGCACTCTCGAGCAGACGGCGGGCGACCAGACGGTTTTCAACCGCGCGGCAAGTTTTAAAGCGGGCTCGGCGTTCAAAACTGCTTCGAACTATGTGAGAATACAGGCGGGCACGGTAGACGCGGCGTACACGACGCTTTCGATAGGCGCGGCGAACAAGTCTTTCGTGGTAGGTTCGGAAAACGCGAAAATCGACATCCAACGCGGCACGATTCTGCTCGGCAAGGCGCAGGCAATCCGCGACGCAAACGGCGGCTTGGTTTCCATCTCCACTCGCAACGACACGACGAAAGCCGAACTCAGGCTCAACGCCTCGAACGACTTTGCCACGATTACCGCGCTCAAAAACAATCTCGATGTTTTCGTTGCCGACGGTTCGATTCTCAGCGCAGACTTTGCCGCAAGCGACGGCGGTTTGATTATTCTCCACGACTTTGTTGACAACTCGGTATTCGTCAAAAACTACGAGAGCATTGCCGACCTTTCGACGATTTTCGAAGCCTACAAAACCATCGACGGAGTGGAAACGAAAATCGACACAATCTACTGCAACAACGGCTGGCTTTCCACCACCGCCGTTCCCGAACCCGCCGAATGGGCGGCGATTTTCGGCGCAATCGCGCTCGCGGCGGCAGTCTGCCGCAGACGCAAATAACGGCGAAAATTTTTCCGAAATACGAAACGGCCGATTCCGTATAATGGAGTCGGGCGTTTTTTGTGTCCGCATCGCCGCAATGGGGCGGGGCGAAAAAGCTTGCCCCGAGTGCAGTTGTCGCTTAATGTTCCGAGCATGAAACGTTTGCTTGTCTACATTTTCGCGGTCTTCGGCGCATTTTCCGCGCTTTCGGCAAAACCTATCGACGCAAAGCTCGACGAATCGCTGCGCGACAGAATCTGCCCGCAGCCCAAAGAGCTTGAATTTTTCGAGGGAATAACCGTTCTCGAGCGCGGTTCGCCCCTTTTGGTTTCCACCGAAAACGCGCTTTCCGACGCCGAAAAGGCGACGATAACCGGCGACATCGCGCGCTACTGGCGTGTGCCGCTCAACATTGCGTTCGCCGAAAACAAGGCAAACGGGCAGCTCGGGCTTGAGGGCTCGCTCGTGAAAATAGGCGGCACGATTTCAATCGACGCGAAGGACGCAATCGGCGCAAGGCAGGCGTTGAAGACGCTGCGCCAGTTCGCCGAAGCCCGCAAAAACGCCGACGGCTTCATTTTCCAGAACGCCCGAATCAAAGACTTTGCCTCGCTCAAGTTCCGCGGAATGCACCTTTGCATATTCCCCGAAACGACGATGGAACAGCTCGAAAAGTACATCCGTCTTGCGGCATACTACAAGTTCAACTACTTGGTAATCGAGCCGTGGGGGGTGTTCCCGTATCAATCGCATCCAGAATTCGGCTATGCGCAGAAAAAGCTCGACCGTGCGAAGTTCAAGAAGCTTATAAATCTCTGCTATGAGTTGGGCATTACGCCGATTCCGCAGGTGAGCATTCTCGGGCACGGAACACAAAGCCGCATAAGCACGGCGAAAAATGCCGTGCTTGCAAACCATCCCGAGCTTGAGGATGTCTTCGAAATCTACGGTTGGAGTTATTGCATGACAAACCCCAAGGCCGAAAAAATTCTCAAGGATTTAATCGCCGAAATCTACGACTTTTACGGACGTCCGCCGTTTGTCCATCTCGGTTGCGACGAAGCCTACGATATGGGTTCGTGCCACTCGTGCAGGCAGTACGGCATTGCCGAGCTGCTCGCCGACCACCTCAAGAAGTTCAACGCCTATGTGAACAATCTCGGTGCGCGGTCGATTATTTGGCACGATATGCTTCTCGATTCCAAAGACCCGCGTTGGAAAAACCACGTTGCGGGCGGCACTGCCGAAATTGCAAAGGCTCTCGAGGCTCTCCCAAAGAACATTGTAATCGCCGACTGGCAGTACAGTTATCAGGACAAAAAGATGACCGAGTTTGCAACGCCCAAGCATTTTAAGGATGCAGGCTACGATGTTTTGGTCTGTCCGTGGGAGGTCAATACGGGCATTGTCGCCCTTGCGAACACCGCCAAGCGCGACAACCTCTTCGGGTTTCTCGAGACCACGTGGCACCATTTGGCGGGCAACAACCGTTTCTTCTCGTTCTTCTATGTGTCGGGCGACGCGGCGTGGAACGGCGGCGGTGCAGTGCGCAACACGCAAGCCGTGCGCCACGCGTATCCGCTGTTAAAGCACCTCTGGCAAATCGGCAGCGACATCCCCGCGCTTCCCTACGAAGCCAACGGCTCGTCCGAAAAGCAAATAACAACATCCATCCCCTATTAGCAAAGGCGAAGCCCTTGACGCCCGAACTCCGTTCGGGAGTTGTGATACATCGGCGCGACTATAGTCGCGCCTTTTGTTTATAAGTTCGCATTGAGCGGCGGAACGTCGCTCAATCGCTTTGTTATTTCGAACTTATTTTGTGAATATTCGAAACCAGTTAATTATACTTGTTCGATGAAATAAATGAAGTTCGGAGGGGGAATGTGGGCGGTTATTTTGCGAAGCAAAATGCCCAC
>URJY01000047.1 GCA_900548275.1 uncultured Opitutales bacterium
AGACAATAGGGTTTGCCCGCAAAGCGGTGCAAACCCCAATTATTCATTTTTCATTCTTAATTATTCATTCTTAATTCAACAGCTCCTATCGTCGCGATTCTTGTTGTTCTTTCGGCGTCTATCATAAACGCCGAAATTCATTCTTTTGGCGTTATAAAATGTACGCCGAAATTCATCACCCAACCTCCACGCAGATTTCGAGTTTGTTCGATTCTGCGTAAAACGGTATCGCCTCGAAGCCCGAGACGTGGTTGAACGCCCTGCCTTTCGGGGTTACGGCGATTTTCAGCGGCCTGTCCGCCGACACTCTCACGGTGTGTCCGTTGCGGCTGATTTCCGCAACAGTTGGCGAAAGCATTTTGTATGAGTCGTCCGACGAACACACAATCGGCACGCAGATTCGCGGCGACTTTGCCGAAGTGTCGCAGGCAAACGACATCCGCACGCCGTCCTCCGCGAAAGCGTAGTTCATTCGGCACTTTACCGCGCCCGATTTCGGCGCGTTTTGGTTGATGTCGGCAAGTTCGGATTCGCCCGAAATTTCGACCGTCCCGCCCGACTTGCGCGAATCGATTTTGCATTTAAGGCACTTGTCCGACGAATAGTTTACGCCGTCTTCGACAACCTCGATGCGCGGGGTCAGCGTCATATAGCTTGCGTCGGTCTCGGGCTGCATATTGTCGATTTCGAAGAGCGCGTATTCGGTCATACTAGAGCTTGTTATCGCGCCGACTGCGCCGTGCCAGAGCAGCGAAAGCGATGCGCCGCTCGGGTGTCCCTGCGGTTTTTTCGGGTAGTAAACGCTGTCGTAGGCGGTGACGGTTGCGCGCCAGTCGCCGACGGACACAAGCGACGTGTCGAGGTCGGCAAAGTGTTTGAGTCCGCGGCGTTCCTCGCACGGCAGTTTTACGCCGTCGATTGCGGGATGCGTGCGGCGCGGGCGCGTGAGTATGTCGGTCAGAACCTTCATCTGCACGAACGAATGGTGTATGCACGGAGGAACTCCGTGCGATGCGTAGTGCAGCCCGCCCGCGAGCAGATTTTGCGTCGTGCATTTTTCGAGCAAATCGAGGTTTGCGACCGCCGCCTTGAAGAAGCGCGGATCTTTGTCGGAAAGGCTCTCGAGCACCGAGACGCAGCCGTCGGAAGTTCTGCTCCCCCAGTACGACCACTTGAAGCTGCGCGTGCCGAAGCTGTTGTCCATTCCGCCATCGGGCAGCATGAATTCGAGGTGCGCCGCCGCGATTTTTGCGGCGTAGTCGCGAAGTTCCGCGTCGCCCGCCAGAAGCGCGTACGCCTCTATCGACGGAAGAGTTTCGGCGATGTTGTAGCCGATGTCGATTCCGTACAAGCCCTTTGCGCTTTTGCGGTCGAGCGGATGGATTTCGCCGAATACGAGGTTGTCGTTGGGCGAAACGAGTCGGCGGAACGCCTGCGCGTAGTACTCGGCGCGTTGGGTATAACGGCGGCAGTCGAGCGCGTACCCCAAGACGGCGAGCGAGTACGCCGCGCCGATTACGTAGTTTGCGTTGGGCTTGCCGAGCCATCGGTAGTTGTAGATAAATTCGGCGGCGACGGCAAGGCGGTCGTGCATTTTCCGAAGGTGCTTAGGCTCGACTATGTCGCCGAATTTCGAAATCGATTCTGCGAGCGCGACTGCGCGGAATGCGGTTGTGCCGCGCCAAGAGTTTCTGAAGTCGTTGCGCCACGCTCCGTCGGGCAGGGTCATATGTCTTTCCTGCCAGTCGAAGACTCCCTTGGCGGCGGCAATGTAGCGTTCGTCGCCCGTCATTTTTGCGAGGTAAAGGAACGGATATTCGGCGTCGCCCACGCGCCCGTGGAGGATGTCGCAGGCGGGGCATTTTATCGCGCCGGCGTGCGCGCCGCTTTTTATCTGCAAGTCTGCGAGCGCGCCGCCCCAACGTTTCAGCAGGGCTTGGCAGCGCGCGTAAAATTCCGCGTCGGAAGCCGATTCCGCCGAAGCCGTGCCGCCTCCCGAAGAGCAGCCGAAGTTCGAGACCGCAAACGCGCCCGCGGTCGCCGACAGCGCGTTTTTCAAAAAATTCCTTCTATCCATTCGTGTTGTGTTTTGATATTTCGAATTACTGCAATACTATTCCTTAGACATAAAATACCGCTGACACGAGAATTGCTCCGATTTTTTCATATCTTCGGTCTTGTAATATGCGCCGTTGGGATGGAGAATGTTCGAGAATTGGTTGTCGCGCAGCATTGCGGGAAGTATGTCGCCGACAATGCGCTCCTTGATGTCGGGGTCTTCAATCGGGAAAAGGCACTCGATTCGCTTGAACATATTGCGCGTCATAATATCGCCGCTGCCCGCGTAGACGACGGAGTCGCCGCCGTTTTCGAAATAGTATATGCGGCTGTGTTCGAGGTACACGCCCACAATGCTTTTTACGGTTATGTTTTCGCTCAAGCCCTTCACCCCCGGAACGAGCGCGCAGATGCCGCGGACAATCATATCGATTTTCACGCCCGCCTGCGAAGCCTCGTATAGCGCGTCAATCGACGACTGCTCCACGACCGAGTTCACCTTGATTATAATCCGCGCCTTTTTGCCCGCGCGCGCGTTTTCCGTTTCGCGTTTTACAAGCTCGAGGAATTTCGAATGGAAGCAGAACGGGGCGACCATCAGCTTTTCGAACTTCGGCTCGGAGACCTTGCCCGTAAGAGTGTTGAAGAGGTTTGCGACCTCCTCGGACAAGTCTTCGCGCGCGCTGAAAAACGAAAGGTCGGTGTAGATTTTCGCGGTTTTGGAATTGTAGTTGCCCGTGCCCAAGTGGATGTATCGGCGCAACGCCCCGCCCGATTCCCTGCGGGCGATAAGACAGGTTTTGCAGTGCGTTTTGAAGCCGACGATTCCGTACACGACGTGCACGCCGCGCTCCTCGAGTTCCCGCGCCCACTGGATGTTGTTTTCCTCGTCGAAGCGCGCCTTGAGTTCCACGAGCACCGTTACCTGTTTGCCGTTTGTAGCCGCCTCCTTCAACGCCTTTACAATCGGCGAGCCCTGACTTGTGCGGTAGAGCGTAAGTTTTATCGCCAGAACGTCGGGGTCTTTCGCAGCCCGCGAGATGAACTCTTCGACGGGCGAAAAACTCTCGTAAGGGTGGTGCAGAAGGATGTCTTTTTTGGTGATTGCCGCAAAGTAGTCATCGCAGTTCCTGAACACGTCGGGGACGGACGGGCGGTACGGCGGAAATTTGAGGTCGGGGCGGTCTATCATATCGTACGCCACCGCAAGACGCGCCAGATTCAGCGGACTCGCGGGAATGCGGTAGATGAAGCTTTCGTCGATGTCGAGCGCGTCGACGAGCGTCTTCAGCGCGGAATCCGAAACGCAGTCTTCGATTTCGAGCCTTACCGCCGCGCCCTTGCGCCTGTTGTGAAGCTCGTTTTCGATTGTCTGCAAAAGGTTTTCGGTTTCCTCCTCGTCGATGTACAAATCGGAGTTGCGGGTGATTCTGAAAATCGCGGAATTGCGCACTTTGTACCCCGGAAACAGGCGTTCGGCGTAGTATTTTATGGTGTCGCTAAGATAGACCAGATGCGTTTCGTCGGGGTTCCTGCTCTCCATTCTGATTACGCGCGAGAGAATCGGCGGAACGGGAATGATTGCGATGTCCGACGGCGCGCGCTTTATTTTTGTGTCGGCTATCGAAAGCAGCACATACAAGCCCTTGTTGCGCAGGTGCGGAAACGGGTGCGCGGGGTCGACGGCGAGCGGCGTGAGCGCGGGGTACACGTCGTCCTCGAAATATTTTTTGAGCCATTCCTTTTCGGCGGCGGTGCACTCGCGCGGGGTTTTGAAGAATATCCTGTTTTTGCGGAGCGCGGGAATGAGGTTGTCGGTCCAGCAGGCGTATTCGTCGGCGGTCATTGCGGCGGTGATTACGCTTATGCGGCGCAGCTGCTCGCGCGGGCCCAGCCCGTCGAAGCCGACGTCGAGCACGCCCGATTCGAGCTGCTGCTCCAAGCCCGCAACGCGTATTTCGAAAAACTCGTCGAGGTTGCTGCTGACAATCGACAGGAAACGCATTTGTTCGAGCACGGGGAAAGTCGGCTCGGTGCAGAGGTTGAGCACGCGGCGGTTGAACGCCAGCCAACTGAGCTCGCGGTTGAAATATCGTGGGGTTGCTTCTGATTTGTGCGGCATAATAATTTATTCTATCGGTACGAAGCCTAAAAGCGTTTACCGATATTTCAAGCAGAAAGGCGAAGCGTCTCCCGACGGCGCGGGCGCAAAGAAAGCCCGCGGATTTTTTCCGCAGGCTCTTTCGAAAATCGGGATGTATCCGAAGCTACGCCTTGTATGCCTTGAGGAGTTTTTCGATTTCCGCCATTTTCACGCGGCAGTCTTCGAGCTGTTTCTTCGCGCCTTCGATGACCTTTGCGGGGGCTTTCGAAGTGAACGCCTCGTTCGAAAGGCGCGCGACCGTGGCGTTTTCGAAGCCCTTGAGTTTTGCAAGCTCCTTTTCCAGACGCTTTACTTCCGCCGCCATATCGACTTCGCCCGTCATATCCAAGTATACCGTGCCGAGAGCCGAAAGCGTTGCGGGAGAGTCGCACTCAGCCGAAAGTACCGATATTTCCGCCGCGCCGACAAGCTTCTTGAGTTTTTCGACGTTCTTTGCGAAGACATCCGCGCACTGCGTGTCGGCGGGCAGCAGCGACATTTTCGAGTCGCGCTTTGTGCCCACTTTGCATTGCGCTTTCAGCGCGCGCGATTTTGCGACAAAGTCCTTGAGCTTTTCGGTGTCCGCCGCCGCGTTTTCGTCAATCGACAGCCCGCAGTTGTCGATTTCGTCGACGAATGCGGGCGAGACGTTTTGGATGAACGAAGTTGCGTCGCCGTAGCCCATCGAGTGCCAAAGTTCCTCGGTGATGAACGGCATAAACGGATGGAGCATAAGCAGCGTCTGGCGCAGGCAGAGGTCTTGGACCGCCAGAACCGTGGACTTTGCCGATTCGTCTGCGAGGCGCGACTTCGACACTTCGAGATACCATCCGCAGAAATCGTTCCAGAAAAATGCGTAGAGGTTTTGCGTAATGGAGTTGAACTGGTACGCGTCGTAATCCTTTTCGACGGCGTCGTAGCACTTCGCCAAGTTGGCGAGAATGGAGTGGTCGTCGGAGTCGAGCTTCGAAACGTCGATACGGTCGACAATCGCCTTGAGGGACGAGTTGTCGCCCATTTCGCCCGACATTTGGCGGAAGCGGCAGGCGTTCCAAAGTTTGTTGCAGAAGTTTCTGCCAAGCTCCACGCGCTCTTCGCTGAACAGGATGTCCTGCCCCTGCGGCGCGCAGTTCATAACGCCGAAGCGCAGACCGTCCGCGCCGTAGCGGGCGATGATGTCGAGCGGGTCGGGCGAGTTGCCGAGGCTCTTCGACATTTTGCGCCCCTGCATATCGCGGATGATGCCCGTAAAATATACGTTTCTAAAGGGAATGCGTTCGCTCGGCGTGCCGTCGAGAAATTCGAGACCCGCCATAATCATTCTGGCGACCCAGAAGAAGATGATGTCGGGACCCGTCACCAAGACGGAGGTCGGGTAGAAGTAGTCCATCCCCTCCTCTTTCATTTTTTCGGGATTCGGCCAGCCCATCGTGCCGAACGGCCAAATCCACGAGCTTGCCCAAGTGTCGAGCGAGTCGGGGTCTTGCACCCAATTTTCGGGGTCGGCGGGAGCGTCTACGCCCACATAGACCTCTTCGGGGTTGTGGATGTCGGGGTTTTCAACGCCTTTGCGATACCACACGGGAATGCGGTGTCCCCACCAAATCTGACGGCTTATGCACCAGTCGCGGATGTTGTCGAGCCAGTGTTCGTAGGTCTTTTCCCAGCGTTTCGGCCAGAACTTGATTGCGCCCGATTCCACCGCCGCCTTTGCTTCGGCGACTTTCGGATAGCGCATAAACCACTGGTCGGAAAGGCGCGGCTCAATCGGCACGCCGCCGCGTTCCGAAAAGCCGACGTTGTTGTCGTAGTCTTCAATCGCCACGAGCTGCCCGAGTTCGTCGAGCTTTTTCACCGCCTTTTCGCGTGCGGCGAAGCGGTCGAGCCCGCAGAAATCCTCGCCCGCGAGCGCGTTCATCGTCGCGTCGGGGTTCATAACGTCGATAATCGGCAGGTTGTGGCGTTGACCGATTTCGAAGTCGGCGACGTCGTGCGCGGGGGTTACCTTGAGCACGCCCGTACCGAATTTCATATCGACGTATTCGTCGCCGATAATCGGAATGGGGGCTTTGGGGAACGGCCTCCAGACGTGCATTCCCACGTATTTCTTATAGCGTTCGTCGTTGGGGTTTACAGCCACGGCGGAGTCGCCCATAATCGTTTCGGGGCGTGTTGTGGAAATTTCGAGGAACACCCCCGGCTCTTCGACAAGCTCGTATTTCATTTTGAAGAGCTTGCTCTTTTGGGGCTTCATTATGACCTCTTCGTCGGAAAGGGCGGTGAGGTTTACGGGGCACCAGTTAACCATTCGCTTGCCGCGGTAAATGTAGCCCTGTTTGAAAAGTTTTACGAAGGCGGTCAGGACGCCGCGCGAGTAGTCGTCGTCGAGCGTGTGGACGAGCCGCGACCAGTCGCACGATGCACCGAGCTTCTTGAGCTGCTCTATGATTATGCCGCCGTGTTTGTCGCGCCACTGTTTTGCGACTTCTATGAATTTGTCGCGTCCGAGTTCGCGCGCGCAGGTTTTCTTTTCCTTGCGCAGGTACGATTCGACCTTTGTCTGGGTCGCCACGCCCGCGTGGTCCGTCCCCGGAATCCAGATTGCCGACTTGCCCGTCTGGCGTGCGCGGCGTATGAGGATATCTTGGATTGTGTTGTTGAGCACGTGCCCCATTGTCAGCACGCCCGTTACGTTCGGCGGCGGAATGACGATTGAGTACGCCTCCTTGTTCGGGTCCACCTTTCCCTTGAAGCAGCCCGATTCGACCCAAGTTTTATACCATTTATCCTCCACTTCCGAAGGATTGTATGCTTTTGAAATATCGCTCATAAAATCGTAAATAATCCGATAAGCCCTCCAAACTGTCAAACTTTTTTATATCTGTGATTATACGCGGCAACTATAGTTGCCGCTTTTCCGTTTCTT
>URJY01000048.1 GCA_900548275.1 uncultured Opitutales bacterium
AGTGTTGTTCTTTTTGCGTCTATTTATAAACGCAAAAATTCATTCATTATTCATTACAAACCCGCCTATATCGACATCACGAACGTCGAGGCGGCGAGCACCAATATCCCGAGCCAGAGAACGGCTTTCGTCAGCTTCGACGACCCCTTCCACTCGCCTATTACAAGCCCGATTACGCCCGCAAAGACGATTACAAACGCCATCAGAATCGCCCAACTTGCAAAGGCGTACTTCTCGTCGAGCTTCGTCTGCCCCATCCCGTAGAGGAAGAACTGGCAGTACCAGAGCAGACCGCCTATCGAGCACAATACCATATACCAAAAATTCCTCACCGCACCGTTCGCCTTGATGTCGACGGCACTCTTGTTTTTGAGCACCAAGAACAGACACCAGAGGAAGTTCGTCATAAATCCGCCCAAGAGCGTTACGATGAGAATTGCGCTGTTCTTGAAAAGCTCAGCCTGCGCCGCGTCGATTGTCGCAAGCGACTTCGCCTTTTCCGCGATGGGCTTGCCCGCGTCCATCGAAAGCGACATGCACGCGCTGAGAAAACCCGCGACAATCGCAACCGCAAAACCCTTTGCAAGGCTGAACTCGGACGACGAGTCCGCCGCCGCGCCCGAAAGCTTTGCGTCGCGCTCTTTCATCATGCCCGCAACGCCGTTGATGGCAATGCCGAGGGCGCAAATGAACACGCCCACGAGCACCAGAAGCCCCGCGCGGTCGGATGCGATTTCAAGAATCTTGCCCGACTTAATCGGCGGAATGAGCGTGCCGACAAGCGCGCAAAAACCGAGCGCGACCGCCGTTCCCAAACCGATGCCCAAGTAGCGCATCGAAAGCCCGAACGTCAAACCGCCCACGCCCCAAAGCGCGCCGTAGACGAATGTCTTGACGATTACGTCGAACTCGACCGCGTCGATTGCGCTCCAGCAACTGGGGATTGCGACAGAAGCGATGACCGCGGGGCACACAACGAGTGCCGAGAACGACCAAAATATCCACATCAGCTCCCATTTCCACTTGACGTATTTGAGCGGCGTGTAGAACGCGGCGGAGACGAAGCCCGCGAGGGCGAAAAGCATAATTCCGTAAAAAGATTCCATTGTATATTCCGATTTTCCGAGGGTTGTAGTTCCGACAAAAAACCGCCCGTGGATTCGGGCGGTTTTGCGTTTTGGATATTAACGCTTCGAAAGCACTTTCTGTTCGTACTTCTTGATGCCTTCGAACATCTTCAGCCCGCAGGGCTTGTTCGTGCGGCGGCAGTATTCCGCCCAGACATCGGCAAACGGCAGCGTGCGAGCCTCTTCCATAAGGGCGAGCCTCAAGCCGAAATCGACGTCGTTTTCCGCCTTGCGCATGAGCGCCAGCGGTTCGAGCAGAGCGTAGAGGAACGCCTTTCTGGCGGCTCTCATACCGAGTGCCCAAGCGAAAATGCGGTTAATCGACGCGTCGAAGAAGTCCATGCCCACGTGAACCCTGTCGATTGCGCCCGCGCGGACGATTTCCTGCATAATCGCCGTCGTGTTGTCGTCGAAGAGAACGACGTGGTCGCTGTCCCATCTTACGCCGCGCGAGACGTGCAGCAACACTTCGGGAACGAACATCAGAGCCGACGGAATCTTGTCGGAAATCGTTTCGGTGGGGTGGAAGTGCCCCGAATCGAGAGTCATCAGCATGCCGTTCTTGACGGTGTAGCCCATCACGAACTCGTGCGAGCCTACGACATAGCTTTCGCTGCCGATACCGAAAAGTTTGCATTCGAGCGAGTCCTTGTTGAACTTCTTTGCGACCTTTACCTTGAAGATTTTGTCGAGCGAGTCCGCCATGCGTTCGCGCGGGGCGAGCCTGTCGGCGGGCATATCCTTCATGCCGTCGGGCATCCAGAAGTTCGTGATGACGGTTTCGCCGAGTTCCTTGCCGATTTTTTCGGCGATTTTGCGGCACGCGATACCGTGTTCAATCCAGTACTGGCGCACGCCCTTGTCGGGGCTTGAAAGCGTCTGACCGTCCTTGACGAGCGGGTGCGAGAAATAGGTAGGATTGAAGTCGATGCCCATATTTCTGGCTTTGCACCAGTCTACCCAGCCCTTGAAATTTTCGTAGCCGATTTTGTTGCGCTCAACCTTTTTGCCGCCAAACTCGCCGTAGATTGCGTGCAGATTCAAACGGGTTTTGCCGGGGATGTATTTTAGGGCTTCGTCGATGTCGGCGCGGAGCTCTTCGGGGTTGCGCGCCTTTCCGGGGTAGTTGCCCGTGGTCTGAATGCCGTCGCCCGCAAGCCCCGAATCGGGGGTTTCGAAACCGCAAACGTCGTCGCCCTGCCAGCAGTGCATCGACAACGGAATTGCGTCGAGAATCTTGATTGCCTTTTCGGTGTCTACGCCGAACTTGGCGTACATCTCTTTTGCGTCTTTATAAGTGTTTGCCATATGAAACAAACCATTAAGTTCGGCGGAACGGTTTGCAAGCATATTTTTAAAAATACTAAACAAAAACGGAAGAAATCCCAAATCGATGTCCGATAAAAGAAACGGAAGCGGAGTCTGTGCGAAACCGAAATTCGGCAATCCGCACCCGCACCGCAAAAAAGTTGTTGCCTTTTGGTGATTTTTTTGAAATCATAACGATAATGGCGGTTACTTGTAGTTTCTTGAAATTACAATAAACAAAGATAAATCAACTATGAGCAAAACACTTAAATTTCTGGTCGCCCCCGACAAATTCCGCGGCTCGCTGTCGGCGAGCCAAGCTGCCCACGCAATCAAAATGGGCATACTCGCCGAGACTAAAGATGTCCAGATAATGGAATACACGCTCACCGACGGCGGAGACGGCTTTGTCGATACAATTTCAAAATCAATCAAGGGCGCGAAAGTCATCCGCCTGAAAACAATCGACCCCACGGGGCAGGTGCTGACCGCCAAATGCGCCCTGCTCGACGAATCCACCGCGCTCGTGGGTCTTACCGAAGCTTCGGGAATCAATCTCGTATCCGAACCCGAACGCAATCCCGCAAAACTCACAAATATCGGCACGGGGCAGATTCTGGAAAAGCTCGTCGAACGCGGCTATAAAACCATCATCGTCGGCGTTGGCGGCAGCGCGACAAACGACGGCGGAATAGGCTTGCTCGTGCCGCTCGGCTTCAAATTTTTGGACAAAGACGGCAACGACATCGAACCCACGGGCGAAGGTCTTGCAAAGCTCGACAAAATCGTCGCGCCCGAAAGGAAATTCAACACGAAGTTCGTCGTCGCAACCGACGTTGCAAACCCGCTTCTGGGCAAGACGGGCGCGGCTCTGGCGTACGCGCAGCAAAAGGGCGCAACCGCCGAAGAGGCGGAAAAGCTCGAACAGAATATGAAAAGGCTCGTCGAAGTGGCTAAAAAATGCTTCGGCAAAAGCGAGCACGAATCCGCGGGCGCAGGCTCGGCGGGCGGCTGCGGCTACGGTCTGATGACGTTCCTCGACGCAAAACGCGTAAGCGGTTTCGAACTTTTCGCAAAATACGCAAACCTCGAAGCGGCGATTAAAAGCTGCAACGTGGTAATCACGGGCGAGGGAATCTTCGACCAAACCGATATGCAGGGCAAAGGCCCGTACGCATTGGCAAAGCTCGCGGCGAAATACAAAAAACCCGTGTGGATTTTCTGCGGGTCGTCGCCGCTGACGTCTGCGGAAATCGAAAAGATGGGCATCCCGAACGTAAAAATCGGGCAGATTCTGCCGCTCGCGCCGAACCTCGTGGAGGCGCAAAACAGGGCACCGAAATTCATCTCGCACCTCGCGCGCGAGTTCGTCCAAAAGCTCTAACGGAACTTTTCCAACAACTATATATTATATGAAAAAATTCGGATTTATCGGCGCAGGCAAAATGGCAGGCGCAATAATTCACGGCATGCTCGCGGGCGGGTCGGTAAAACCCGCCGAGATAATGTGCTCGTGCGGCAACGACGACACGGGCAAAAAACTCTCGCAAGCCACGGGAATCGCGCTTGCAGACTCGCTTGAATCGCTCTTCGCGCAGTCCGAAACGGTCGTGGCGGCGTGCAAGCCGCAACAGCTCAAAGACGTCGCCCTTGCGGGGAAGTCGGCAAAGTGCGCAGTGCTCGTATCGATTCTCGCGGGAACGTCGATAGCGAGACTTCGCGAGTGCTTCCCGAACGTCGGAAAAATCGTAAGGGTTATGCCCAATATGCCCGCCCAAATTTCGATGGGCATTTCGTGCTACGCCCCCGAATCGCCGCTGACCGACGCCGAAAGAAAAATCGTCGACACCGTGCTTTCGTCAATCGGCGAATATATGGAAATCGAAGAGGCGCGCCTCGACGCGGTAACGGCACTTTCGGGCAGCGGCCCTGGGTACATCTTCGAATTTGCGGCGGCGATGATTGAGGGCGCAAAACAAATCGGCTTTACCGAAGCGGAGGCGAAGAAGCTCGTCGAACGCACGCTGACTGGCTCGGCGGTGCTTCTCGAGAAGTCGCCGCTCTCCGCCGACGAACTGAGAATCGCAGTCTCGAGCCCCGGGGGCACGACGCTCGCAGCTCTCGACGTTTTCGCAAAAAGCAACTTCCGCAAGACCGTCGCCGACGCGCTCGTCGCGGCGAGAGACCGCTCGCAGGAACTTTCAAAACTCTAAACGCAAACAAGTTCGCAGCGTTTTCCGCGCTTGCGGACGACGTTGCGAAAAAAATTTCGTAATATGCTTGACTGAAACAAAAATAGTTGGCACATTATCGAACAAACAAAGGCAAATACTACACAGTTTCTCTTTATTATGAAAAAAATACTCCTTCTTTCGATAGCGGCAGCCCTTCTCTCGGCGTGCTCGAGCGTAAAATTCAGCGAAGACGTAACGGTCGACTCCATGCCGAGCGGCGCAGATGTTTTCGTAAACGGCGAAGTGGTCGGCAAGACCCCGATGGTTGTTTCGCTCGACAGCAGCAGCGTATACGAAATCAAGCTTGTAAAGGAAGGCTATAAAGACCAGACGGTCAGCTTGGCTTCCATCCGCACAAACCCGCTCGTAAAGTTCGGGCCTCTCTCGGATATGGGTTATTACAAGGAACTCACGCCCGCTCCCGTCAACGAATCGCTCAAGCCCTCGTTCCTCCCCGCAACAAAGGGTCTGAACGCTTTCGGCGATATGGCGGCGAACATCGTCAAGGTAGACCAGATGAAAAAGGACGGCAAGATTTCGTCCGAAGAGCACAGCTACCTGCTCAACCAAATCACGGATTTCTACTCGAAATAAATCGGAAACATTCGGTTTAGGAAAATTTGAAGACGCGGCAACCCCCCGCGTCTTTTTTTGCGCCCGCACAACTTCGGGGAATACCGAAACCCCACACACACCACCGCCACGGAAATTTCGACTTCGCAACTTGCGGAATATAAGCACATAACAAAAGTGCAACAGTATTTGAAATACTATTGTCAAATGTTTTTTTATTGTAGAGCCGCAACAACCGCAATGTCAGTTAGATTCGATTTTCCGCGCATACCGCAAAATCCGCTTCGAAATCGGGAAATCGGAACATCGGTATTTATATCTTAGTAGGCTGCAACATATTGCAAAAGCAAAAATCATATAGTATTTCAAATACTACATACTGCACTATAACAAAACCGTGGAGAATGCCAATTCCGTCTCCCGCTTTTGACCATATCACACACAAAAAAATACTATTATGACGAAGTTAACAAATACTCTGTTCGCGGGCGCGGCTCTGCTCTGCTCTGCACTGTCGGCAAGTGCCCTGACATCCCCGCTGACTGCGGACACAACAATAATAAGCGACGAAACCGTATCGGGCGAAAAGTTCGCAATCAACAACGGCGTTACCCTGACCGTGGGCGACGGCGTTTCGAATACGACACTGACCATCGAAAACACGGGCGACAAGCCGCTCGCAAACAACGGCAAAATCATCGTTTCGAAAGGCAGCACGTTCAACGTCATCCGCAACGATTTCGTCGAGTGGGCTTCGGCTTCGGTTGCGGGCAACATCGACATCTACGGCACGCTCGTTACAAAATACGGCGAAAAGTCGGGCAGCGGAATGTACAACGGCTACAACCTCGCCGTCAACGCCGACAAGACAATCAATGTCTACGGCACGCTGACTTACGAAAACGGCGCGATGTCGCTGAGCGTTGCGAACACGACGGGCGGCAGGGTAAATCTGCACAGCGGCTCGACGACGACCGTCAACAAAGTCGTTTTCAACGGCGGCGGCACAAGCGGTGCGGTGCTGAAAATCGGCGGCAATGCCGTGTTCCAGAGAACGGCAAGCGGCGGCAACGTTTACATAACGGTCGGCTCCAATTCGAAAGGGAGTAAAATAGACCTCTCGACCGCCGACGCGGTGAATTTCGCGACAATGACGCTTCAGAAAGGCTCGGCTTTCGGGTTCATTCTCGGCGACAACGTTGTAAGTTTGGAAAAGTTGAACGCCGATGCGACGGCGGAAAGTTTGACTTTTGAAGATTTCAAAAACGACATTTTCCAAATCAAGGATTACTCGAACCTGTCGATTGTAGACGGCGCGACATTGCGCGTTGCAAACAGCACGTCGTACACGGACATCGCGCTGATTAAGGATACGGCGTTGGAGGCGGGACAGTACTGGACGATTACGTCGGAAGGCTTCCTGAACGTAGTCCCAGAACCAGCCGAATATGCCGCTATTTTGGGGGCGATTGCGATTGCTTTTGCATTGAAGCTTCGTTGCTCCAGAAAATAAGACTGCGAATGTAGGCTAACTACAATTCGCACCCTTATTTTCCTCCGCGCCTACCTTCAATGGCAAAATCAAT
>URJY01000049.1 GCA_900548275.1 uncultured Opitutales bacterium
GGGTGTTTTTTTTAGGATGTATGTTTTGCGAGTTGTTTTTGTTCCTATGTGTATAAAATAATAGTGCACGCAACAGCGTGCGATGTGGATTTCCGCTCGCCTTGCTTGCGGAAATCGGGGGTTGATGACTTTGCTTTGTTTCGCTTGTTCGGCTTCGGTCGAGTACTTGAGTACACTCCCGTCGCCTCCCTTCGCAAAGCCGCCTTCCCAAGACAAAGTGCGATTGGGAGGGGATTGCCGACCTTCGCTTGTCGAAAATGCCAAAGGGGGCATTTAGCGTTTTTACAGAGTAAAAACGCAAATTGCGTTAGCGACGGTTAAGCCCCCTTTCGGAGCGACGCGCCTAAGCAGTTCGGCTGCGCCGAACGCGGAGTTTTTTAAACTTGTTTGCGGATTGCCGATTTTTAATTCTACTGCAAAGAGTAGTTGCCCACTTCGTGAAGCTTTGCTTCACTTCGTTCGGAGTCATTCTACACGCCCTCGAAAAAATCGCTTGCGCTCTTTTTCTTGGGCGGGCAGGGAAGCTTGGCGTTTGCCTTGCTTCCGCTTGGCACTCCGTGAAGCTACCGCTTCACTTCGTCGGTTATCATTCTACTTAAAAATTACTTCGCAATTTTTTTTGTATTTTTAAATTCGGTTTCGGAAAGTACAACGATAAGTTCGAACATCCGAAGCCATTGGCAAAGCCGATGCGGACTTATCCACAAAAGCGGCAACTATAGTTGCCGCGAGGCAACACAGAAAGGAACGAAGTTCCGCCCGTCAAGGGCTTCGCCTTTGCTTCACTACGTCGGTTAGTCTTCTACTTAAAAATTGCTCCGCGATTTTTTTATGTGTTGTCAGTTGAGATAAATTGACACGTAGATAATCCGTAATTTCAAAGAAAACCACCGCAACAAGGTACAACACCAGTGAGACAATAGGGTTTGCCCGCAAAGCGGAGCAAACCCCAATTATTCATTATTCATTTTTCATTATTCATTCTACAGCTCCTACCGTCGCGTGGGTTCTTTTTGCGTTATAAATGTACGCAAAAATTCATTCTTGTGCCGCTATGAAATGTACGGCACAATTCATTATTCATTAAACGAATCAAAAGTTTCGAAAATCACCAAAATAAGTTCGAATCAACAAAGCGATTGAGCGGCATTCCGCCGCTCAATGCGAGCTTATACACAAAAGGCGCGGTTATAGCCGCGCCGCAGTATCACAAAAGGCAGCCTGCATGCCTGCATTTGTGCTTTACTTATGCGTACTTGTGTGTATTGAGTTTTGCATTGTTATTAACTTACACTATGGGAAAATTCGCATTCTTCAACGCAATCGCCGTTTCCGCGCTTTGTGCGTTTGCCGCGCAGCCCTATGCCGTTCTTGACGGCGGAAAGCTGAAAATCGGCAACGATCAAATCGAGCGCGTCTTCAACTACAACGGCGGCAATCTGATAACGCTGTCGATAACCGACAAAAAAGCGGGCATAACTACGCTCTCGGACGGCAAGTCTGCCGACATATTCATTCCCGCCGAAAAAGACAGTGTTTTCGACGGCTACTTTAAAACCCGCATCGTGCCCGATTCGGAAATCCGCAGCGGGTGGCTCGAGTGCGAAGTCGGGTACAGTCGCGGCGGCATCAAGGTAAAGCGCGTGTTTGCAATACCCGAAAAATCCCCCGCAATCGCCTGTCGCGTCTACATTTCGGGCAAGCCGAAAGCCGCCGACTGGGTGGGGCTTGCCGATTCCGCGCCGAACTTGCAAAACATCGAAAGTCTTGCGGCTGCGCGCTCGAAACAGACAACCTTGGCACTCGATTCGCTCGCGTTCGAGGGTCGCCACTGGAAGCAGACGGCGGTCGAATTCTTCGACGTAACCGACCACCACAACACGCTCGTGCGCGAGGTGAAATCGCTCTCGTATCGCAAGACCCCGACGCGCGGCAACATTCTGTTTTTCGAAAATACGGTTTCGGGGGCGGGCTTTTTCTGGCTCAAGGAATCGCCCGTTTCGTCGGTACAGCTTGCGTATCCCGATACCGACTTCTTCTCGGACAAGGGCAAGTTCTGGCTCGTCGGCTCGGGGCTGAATGTTTCGGACATCAGGGAGGGCGAATGGACGCCCGCCTACGGCTACGTCTTCGGTGTCTGGCACGGCGGCGAGCGCGAAAGTCTGCTTGCGTTGCGTCAATACCAGAAAAACTGGCGTTATCTCGAAGAGGGGCGCGACGAAATGGTTATGCTCAACACTTGGGGCGACCGCGGGCGCGACACGAAGGTAAACGAAAGCTTCTGTAAAGCCGAAATCGAGCGCGGGGCGCGCTTGGGCATCACCCACTTCCAAATCGACGACGGTTGGCAGATAGGCAAGAGCGGCAACTCGGCGTACGGCGGGTCGTTTCTGAATATTTGGTCGAACCCGAATTACTGGAATCCCGACCCGAAGAAGTATCCGCAGGGGCTCAAGCCCGTTTTCGAAGCCGCAAAAAAGGCGGGTATCGAACTCTGTCTGTGGTTCAACCCGAGTTGGCAGAACGATTTTGCCGACTGGCGGAAGGATGTCGCCGCCCTCAACAAGCTTTACGACGACTACGGAATCCGCACGTTCAAAATCGACGGGATGAAAATCGGCAGCAAGACCGCCGAAGAGCGCGTGCGCCAGATTTTCGATTCGGTCTTGGAGCACACCGAAAACCGTGCCGTTTTCAATTTGGACGTAACGGCGGGTAGGCGCGGCGGCTATTTCTCGTACGGAAAATACGGCAACATCTTTTTGGAAAACCGCTACACCGACTGGCAGAACTACTATCCCTACTGGACGCTCCGCAACCTGTGGTCGATTTCCAAATACTTCCCCGCCGAACGCCTGCAAATCGAATTTCTCAACAACGCCCGCAATGTCGAAAAGTACGGCGACGACCCCTTTGCGCCGTCGAAGTACGACATCCGCTATCTGTTCGTCATAACGATGGCGGCGCAGCCTCTTGCGTGGTTCGAGGCGACAGGGCTTTCGGACGCGCAGATTGAAAAGCTCGCGCCGCTTATTGCCGAGTATAAAAAAGTCGCCCACAAATTCCACTCGGGCGCGATTCTGCCGATTGGCGACGAGCCTGACGGGCGCGCGTGGACGGGCTTCCAGTCGATTTCTTCCGCCGATTCGGGCTTTGTTATTGTCTACCGCGAGATGAACAAATCGACTGCGGGCAAGCTGAAGACGTATTTCGACGCGGGCGCGAAAGTTAAGTTCGAGCCTGTGCTTGGAGACGCAAAAGCGTTCGATACAACGGTCGATGTCGACGGCAGGGTCGAATTTTCGCTGCCGCGCGAAAACTCGTTCGGTATGTGGCGTTATAGGGTCGCGAAATAGGGCGGTTGCGCCGATACTGTTTTTCTGGACGCTCCGAGGATGCTCGGGGCGTTTTTTTTGTCAAAAAAGAGTGGCGATTTTATTTTTCGTCTGCAATATGTTAGCGAGTGAAAAATTTTGTTCGCCGATTTAACTTTTTGCGGCGGACTGGATTTCTTCGGATTTCCACGAATTCTTTACTATCGCAGCAGTATGAATACGGAATACATAAACGTGTTGGCGTCGCTTTCTTCGGGGGCGGCGGTTCAGATAAATCCGGTCTTCTGGCTTGTGCCGACGGCCTCCATAATCGCTCTGGCGTTCGCCTTTATGTTCTATAAAGGTATGAAAAAAGAGGAGGAGGGCACAGAGATTATGAAGAAAATCGCTCTCCACGTAAGGCACGGGGCGATTGCGTATTTGCGCCAGCAATACAAGATGGTCGCGATTGTGTTCCTCATTTTGTTTCTGTTTTTCTCGTTCTTGGCGTACGGTTTGAATGTCCAGAATTCTTGGGTGCCGTTTGCGTTCATCACGGGCGGCTTTTTCTCGGGGCTGGCGGGTTTCTTCGGTATGAAGACGGCAACATACGCGTCGAACCGCGCGGCGAACGCTGCTAAAAATTCGCTCGACCACGGTTTGCGCGTGGCGTTCCGTTCGGGCGCGGTGATGGGGCTTGTCGTAGTCGGTTTGGCTCTTCTCGACATATCCGTTTGGTTCGTCGTCTTGAACTACTTCATTGAAGACGCAAGTCAGGCGCACAAGATGGTTGTCATAACAACCACAATGCTCACGTTCGGAATGGGCGCGAGTTTGCAGGCTCTCTTTGCGCGCGTCGGCGGCGGCATATTCACAAAGGCGGCGGACGTGGGTGCCGACCTCGTCGGCAAGGTCGAAGCGGGCATTCCCGAAGACGACCCCCGCAATCCCGCGACAATCGCCGACAACGTGGGCGACAATGTGGGCGACGTTGCGGGAATGGGCGCGGACTTGTACGAATCATATTGCGGTTCGATTCTTGCGACTGCGGCTCTCGGCGCGGCGGCGTATATGACCGACCCCGTCTCGCAGATGAAGGCGATTCTCGCCCCGATGGTTATCGGCGCAATCGGCGTAGTGCTTTCGGTTGTGGGTATCTACTTTGTGCGCGTCAAGAAAGGCGCGTCGAGCAAAGAGCTTCTCAACGCGCTCGGGCGCGGCGTAAATCTCAGCTCGGTTCTCATTGCGCTGTTGTCGGCGGCGGTTCTCTATTCGATGAAGCTTGACAACTGGCTCGGCAACTGGGGTGCGATTATCGTAGGTTTGGGTACGGGCATTTTCATCGGTAAAATCACCGAGTATTATACCTCGGAGGCGTACTCGCCCACGCGTGGGATTGCGGAACAGTCCAAGACGGGCCCCGCAACCGTCATCATTGCGGGAATGGGCACGGGTATGATTTCGACATTCTTCCCCGTCGTTGCGATTGTTGTCGGTACGGCTTTGGCTTACGTCTTTGCGGCGGGCGGCGACTTCTCGAATATGAGTCAGGGGCTTTACGGTATCGGTATTGCCGCGGTCGGTATGCTTTCGACCCTCGGCATCACGCTTGCGACCGACGCGTACGGGCCGATTGCCGACAATGCGGGCGGCAACGCCGAAATGTCGGGGCTTGGCAAGGAAGTTCGCCTGCGAACCGACATGCTCGACTCGCTCGGCAACACGACCGCCGCGACGGGCAAGGGCTTTGCAATCGGTTCGGCGGCGCTGACTGCGCTCGCGCTTTTGGCTTCGTATGTCGAAGAATTGCGTATCGGTCTTGTCCGAATCAAGGACAATCCCGAGCTTACCGACTATGCAAAGAACACGATTGACGGTTTTGCCGCGCTCGGTTCGAAAATCGAAACGGCGTCGCTCTCCGAATTTATGCAGGTCTATCAAGTCAATTTGATGAACCCGAAAGTTTTGCTCGGTATGTTTGTCGGTTCGATGATGTCGTTCCTTTTCTGCGGTCTGACGATGAATGCGGTCGGACGCGCCGCAAATCAGATGGTCAACGAGGTGCGTCGCCAGTTCCGCGAAAATTCGGGAATTATGGAGGGCAAGGCCGATCCCGACTATGCGCGTTGTGTGTCGATTTCGACGAAGGCGGCTCAGAAGGAAATGCTTTTCCCCGCGCTGCTTGCGGTTGCGGCTCCCGTGTTGATGGGCTTGATTTTCGGAGTAACGGGCGTGTTGGGCTTGCTCGGCGGCGCGTTGGCTTCGGGCTTTGTGCTTGCGGTGTTTATGGCAAACAGCGGCGGCGCGTGGGACAATGCGAAGAAGTACATTGAGCAGGGCAATTTCGGCGGTAAGGGTTCGGATGCGCACAAGGCGGCGGTCATCGGCGATACGGTGGGCGATCCGTTCAAGGACACATCGGGCCCGTCGCTGAACATCCTCATCAAGCTGATGAGTATGGTAGCGATAGTAATGGCGGGTCTAACCGTCAGCTACTCTATTCTGTAGGGTTGCGGATTGCCGAGAGCTTCCATTGGGCGCGTGAAATCGGGCAAATAAGGGCGTTTCGCTTGTTCGGCTTCGGTCGAGT
>URJY01000050.1 GCA_900548275.1 uncultured Opitutales bacterium
GCCAAAATTCATTTTCATTAACCTAACCGAATCTACGGTTTCGGAAACCCACAAAGCTAAGTTCGAACAACCGAAGCGATTGGCAACCTACCAATGCGTAATTATATGAAAAAGGGCGGAATGTTCGCATCGTGATAGCGTCAAAAGGAATAAAATTTCGTTAAGAAAAAAATTGGGGATACCTTGTTTTGTTTAACACTTCGTGAAGCAATCGCTTCACTTCGTCGGTTATCATTCTACTTGAAAAATTACTCTGTAATTTCTTTGTGTTTTTTATTCGGTTTCGGAAACCAACAAAAATAAGTTCGTAAGCCTGAAGAGATTGGCAACTTGCCAATGCGAACTTATACACAAAAGGCGCGGTTATAGCCGCGCCGAGGTATCACAAAAAGGAACGAAGTTCCGACGACTGGCGCGGTTCGCGCCCGAAGTTCCGTAGTCGTGCAGGCTGCAGCCTGCCGTCAAGGGCTTCACCTTTGCGTTTCGGGTTTCGCCTTTGCAGCCTGCTAAATTATTCCGCGGTTTTTCAGGTTTGTGATGGAGTCTTCCATTGTACACATTCCCTGTTTTGCGCCCGTTTGGATTATGCTGAAAATCTGCGGCACTTTCTGTTCCCTTATCAGGTGGCGGACGGCGGGGGTTGCGCTCAGAAATTCGAATGCGGCTACGAGCCCGCCGGTGCGTTTCGGCATGAGTGTCTGCGAGAGCACGCCAATGAGGTTGTCGGCTATCATCAGTCTGATTTGCTGTTGTTCGGCGGCGGGAAATTGTCCGATTAGTCTGTCGATTGCCGATGTTGCGGTACGCGTGTGGAGCGTGGCGAAGACGAGGTGTCCCGTTTCGGAAAGTTCGATTGCGGTGCGTGTGGTTTCGAGGTCGCGCATTTCGCCGAGTACGACGACGTCGGGGTTTTCGCGCACCGACATCCTCAACGCCTCGTAGAACGAGCTGCTGTCGCGCCCGATTTCCCTTTGCGAGACCAGCGACTTCCCATTTTTGAAGACGTATTCAATCGGGTCTTCGATTGTCAGGATGTGCACGTTGCGCGAGGCGTTTATGATGTCTATCATGCTGGCGAGTGTGGACGTTTTGCCCGAGCCGTTTGCGCCCGTTATCAGAAAGAGTCCGCTTTTGCTTCGGCAGATGTCGGCGATGGGGAAGGGCAGTCCGATTTGTTCGGCGGTAAGGCGTTTTGCGGGTATGATTCGCAGTGCGATTTGCAGCCCCGACTCGCATTTGTAGATGTTCGCCCTGACGCGCGTGCCGCTTGCGCTCGAAAACGCCACGTCGATTTCGCGGTTTTCCTGCAGTTTCTGCCTCAGCCTTTCTGGGTTTTGCTGTTTGAGGATTATGCGTTCGGCGGCGATTTCTGGGGCGATGTACGGCAGGCTTTCGTCGGGCTTGAGAACGGTGTCGATGCGCAGGCGCGGGCAGTCGTTCGTCCGCAGGTGGATGTCGGTTGCCCTCTTTGCGATTGCGCCTTCTATGAGTATGTCGATGTCTATCATTTGCGTGCCATTTTGAAGATTAGTTGCGAGGGTTTGCCTTTCGATTTTTTCCCGAGGCGTTTGACGATGTCCAACGCGAATTTTCCGTCGGAAGTTTCTGCGGGCGGCTCGAAATCGGCGGGGGCTTCGAGCACGAAGAGCGTGTCTTCGTCCGCGAATGCCGAGAACGTTTCAAGTATCCGCCCGAGCGTGTCGGGGGCGAGGAGCATTCGGTAGGGCGGGTCGGCGAATACGATGTCGAACTTTGCGTTTTCGAGAATTTTCGGCAGGCGCATACAGTCGGTCGAAAGGGTTTCGAGCGTCGCGAACGCCCCGTTTGCGCGGAGTGCCCCGAGCACGTTTGCGGCGTTTTTTTTCAGACACGCAAACGCGCGGCGGTCGATTTCCGCGAAGACGACTCTTGCCGCCCCCCTGCTTGCCGCCTCCAGTCCGTACGCGCCCGTTCCCGCGAACATATCGAGTATCGTCGCGCCCTGCACGGTTTCGCCGAGCGACGAGAAAATAGCCTGCCGCGCGGCGTCGGTTGCGGGGCGGGTGGTGTCGCCTTTCGGGGAGTCGAGGGCGATTCCTCTTGCAATGCCCGATGTAATTCTCATAGTGTCGGCAGAGTATGAAACGCATATCGGTTCTGTCAATTATTATGCTAACTTTGTGTTCGGGCGCGGCGGCGCAGGTTGCGGAGCAGCCGCGCGAGCCGCAGGCGACGTTCTCGCTTCGGATTGAAAACGACATCTATTTTTCCGACCGCTACTACACCAACGGGCTAAAGCTTTCGTACACGCAGGAGGGCGACGACTTCCTGACAAGCCGCCTGCAGTTCGCCGCGCTTAGGCTCTTTGTGCCCGACGGCAGGCAGTCGTTCGAGACCGTTTCGATAGGGCAGAAGATGTGTGTTTCGAGCGACATCCACATTCCCAATCCGCCCGCGGACGACCGCCCGTATGCGGGTTGGCTATATGCGTCGTTCGGTTCGCACTTGGCTTCGCGCGACAGGCTCGATTCGTTTGCGGTAAATTTGGGCGTTGTCGGACCGATGTCGCTTGCGGAAGACGCCCAAAAACTTTTCCACAGCATTATAGACGCGGACTGGCCCGAGGGCTGGCACAACCAGATTAAGAACGAGCCCGCAATTATCCTCGCCTACGAGCACGTCGAAAGGCTCTACCGCGCGGAGATTGCGGACGGGCTTTCGACCGACGTTTTGGGGAGTGTCGGCGGCGAGCTTGGCAATGCGATGACGCAGGCGCGGGCGCGTCTGCTTTTGCGTTTGGGTTTCAATATGCCGTACTCGTTTATGCCCAACCGCATAGATTCGTCCGACGGCAACGACGTGCAGTGGCGGCCCACCGATGCTTCGCCCGATTGGCACTTGTTTGCGTACGGCGGCGGGGCTGCGCGGTTTGTCGGCTACGACATCACGCTCGACGGCAACACGTACCGCGGGGGCAGTTCGGTTGTTCCAAAGTGGCTCGTCGGCGAGGCGTTGGCGGGGATTTCAGCCCGCTACAAATTTTTCCAAGCCGATTTGAACTGGACTTTGCGTTCCGCCGAATTCAATACGCAACGCCATCCAGTCCATATGTTTTGGACGCTTTCGTTGAAAGGCTATTTCTAAATTTTTCAGACGCGGCGAAAGCCGCGTTTTTTTTTGCGCAATTCCGTTCCGCCGCTTGTGGTTGACAGTTTACCAAAAAAGCGCATTTTTACCCTTGCTTTTGTCGTTTTTTTATTTTACGACTGTTTACATCAGCAAGTTAACATCACAAAGGAGTACGCAAGCTATGAAAAAATTGCTCTTTACCCTGTCAATATCGGCGTTTGCCTCGAGCGCGTTTTCGCTCGACGTTTCAAGTGCGACATCTGCAGACAGCCCCCTCGCTCTCGGAACGGCATACAACGTCCTCACTTCAAACAGAAGCAACGAACAAATGGAGGGGTGGACTGACTATTACCTCTACATCGACCAGCCCACGTTCGGAGGGCTTATGTACTCCACGGGCAGCAGGGGCGCGCACGCAAACTACCACGTTTACCTCGACTCGGCGAATGCCAATGCCACAACGTCGAGGGGCGACCCGATTGGGTTCAACACTAATCCGGACGCAAACGGCAAGCGCAGTTCGGCGGCGTACTATCTGGAATCAAGGGACGGCGCGGCTGTCAGCCTGACCTCCACCGCCGACAAGGTTTCGTTAAACCTGACTTCCGCAGACGCTACCTGTCTCGGAGACAACGTTGTCTACGGGAAGCGCGGCAATATTTTCGGCATCGGCAACAACGTGACGTTCAACGTCAAAGCCCTTGAAATGAATGGCAGGCTGAATTCGGAACTTCCCTCAAGCGAAACGGAGGATTCGGCGGTAATCGTCTCGGGTACGCTCAATGCCGAAAACGATTTTTCGGTAGTCGATTCAAACCTCGTTATCAAGTCTGGCGGCAGCGTGAACGTGGGCGGATATGCGTCTTTCGCGGGCAGTTCCGCGGACGGGCGCAGTGCGCTTACGGTCGAAAACGGAGCAACTCTTGCGTATACGGGTACGTCGAAGACAATGGGCTTCGGCGCGGTCGATGCGGCGATCGCGGGCACCGTAAAAAGTTCGGCGGGTATGTACATTTATAGCGGTGCGAATGTGGTCGTCGAAGAAACGGGCGCGTGGATGGGAATGGCTGTTTTGCGCGGCGGTTCGTTCACGCTCAACGGCGGGTATTCCGACGCGAGCGGCAATGCAATAGCGCTCGCTATGGAGTCGGGCACGCTGACTATCGGCGCGAATGCCGACGTATCCAAGCTTAATGCAATCGAAATGAGGACTGGTTCGTTTACCTTCGCATCCGACGTTTCCGTTGACGTTCTCCGCACGTACAGTACGAACATCTCGAACGCAACCGTCGCCGACGGTTTCACATTCAAGGCTAACAAGACCAACTTCAAGGAGGGCAGCGCGGTTACCCTCAACGGCAACTACGAGTTCGCCGAATATATGCACAACTACGGCAACCTTACAATCAACGGTTCGGTTGTCGCGGGAACTGCCGCAACCGACAAGTACGCGATCATCGGATTGGCTGGCGACATCACAATCGCAAACGGCGGCTCGCTCAAGGTTGTCAACAATCTTGTAGGTGCGTGGGGAAGCGTCAATGCAACGCGCTTGGCGAAGATTACCGTGGACGGCGGCACGCTCTCGATTGAAGGTAATGCGCAGGCGATAAATTCCGTTGTCCGCGGCAACCTCACCCTCAAAAACGGCGGCACGATGAGGACGCTCAGCGGCAATTTCGTCGGTTTGGTTGCGGGCGCGGACTTGGTTGCCGACAAGACTTCGAAAATCGACACACAGTACATTATTTTCGATACGCTCGACGGCGCGAGTGCGGCAAAGAGCATTACACTCGGCGACGGCAATGTGTTTGGCGGCGAATTTTGGGCGTTGCGCACAAGCGGCAATACCGTTGCTCTCGCTTCGGGCGAAGACTACGTGTTCGGCGCGGTCAAGTTCCACGGCTGGGTTAACCGTGTTTCTGGTTCTTGGAACGACATAACATTCGACCTCAACGGCGCAAATTCTCTGACAATCCAAAGACTCTACGGCAACGGAACGGAGCAAACGGGCGGCACGCTCATATTCACCGATTTCGTGAACAATGTCGTAAAGATTGCCAACTTGGACGAATCGATGGTTGCGATGGAAACGTTCGCAGTCGAAGGCGCCAACGTAAAGCTGAAAGCCTACGACAAAAACGGCAAAGAACTGACAGGCGGCAACTGGGTGATTCAGGACGGCTACTTGAACTACATAGTCCCCGTCCCCGAACCTGCCGAATGGGCTATGATTTTGGGGGCGATTGCGATTGCTTTTGCATTGAAGCGTCGTTGCTCCAGAAAATAAGACTGCGAATGTAGGCTAACTACAATTCGCACCCTT
>URJY01000051.1 GCA_900548275.1 uncultured Opitutales bacterium
ATTTTTCATTATTCATTCTTAATTCTACAGCTCCTATCGTCGCGTGGGTTCTTTTGGCGTTATAAAATGTACGCCAAAATTCATTCATTATTCATTAAAAACCTTGCCATCTCGCGTCTTTCCCCTTAGTTTGCGGGTATGTTATTTGAACGCGAATTATTAAAACGCATTCCACGTTATCAGGCTGACGGTTTGCTTGATTCCGATTCGGCGGTTCGGCTTACCGCCCATTTGTCGGCTGTTCTCAATCGCGGAACGTCGCCGTTTTTCAATGCAATCTATTTTGCGGGGGCGATTCTCCTGATTGTTTCCGTTTGTCTTTTCGTCAACAATGTTTGGGACGGGCTTTCGGTCGGCGTGCGTCTGGGGCTTGCGTTTGTGCCGCTTGCGGTTTCTTTTATATTGGGGCTTTGGGCTTTGTTGTTCGGGCGCGGCGCGTTTATGCGCGAGCTTGCGGCGGTTGCTGCCATTGTTTCGTTCGGCACGCTGTTTTGTCTCGTGGCGGGTGTGTTGAATATCGAGGACAATTTTCACGATTACTCCGTGCTTATGATTTGCCTTTCGCTGCCGCTCGTGTTCGTTTTCGATTCGCGCGCGGCGGCGATGGTTGTCGCAATTTGGTGTTCGATTGTTGCGGATTTTGGATACCGCGACAATCTTTGGGGTGTGGGCGACGCGTTCTTTGCCGCGGCGGTTTTTGCGGTCGTCTTCGTCTATACTTTTAAAAACTGGCGCGATGCGGGTATTCCGAATTTCGTTTTGGGGCTTGTTGTTTGTGGATATCTTGCGTCGCTTTCGTACAATGTGCCCGAAATGTTCGTGCGCGGATTTTGTCCGTTGCTTGCCCAGCCCGACTTGCCGAATCTCTACGCCTTTTACTCCTGTGCGATGTTCGGCGCGGCGGCGGTTATGTTATCGTGGGCGTCGCGTTGGGGCGGTTTGCCTCTTTGGAAAGTTCCGCAGCTGTATGTGGGGCTTGTGTTGATGTGCGGCGCGATGATGGCTCTCAACAATTCGGGTTGTTTTAAAAGCGGCATATTTTTCGAGTCTGCGGAAAAAATCGCAAAACTTCATTCTGTTTCGATTCCTGCGGCGTTGGTGCTCGATTTCGTCCTCGTTGCGGTTTTTGTTGTCTGGATTCTGTCGTTGGTTCGGGCTTTGTGCGGACGCGAAAAAATCTGGGGCGCGTTGATTGCGGGGCTTATGTTTCCGTTCTATTTTGCGGCGTTGTTCGGACGCGGCGGATATTTTCTTTTTGTCGTTCTTTCGAATGCGGTATTCTTTGCGTCGGCTGCGGCGTTTGCGTTTTCGGGAATACGGCGGCGCAGTTTTCTGCTTTTGAATATCGGTGTGGCAATGATTGTCTGGCAGGGTTTTATTCGTTTGGTAGCGATGGATTCGGCAATATTCTTCCGCGCGGCGTTCTTCGGCGTGTGCGGGTTTGTGCTCATCGGCGCGAACTATTTTCTGAAAAGGAGGCTTTGCAATGAAAAATAAATTGCGCGCGTTTGTGTTTGCCTGCGTTGTCGTCGTCGGGGCGTTCGCGGGGATGTATATGATTCGGGATGCCGACAACATCGTAAAAAACGGGCAGGAGTTCCGCTTTAAATTGGAGAAAATCGACGATATAGGGTATCACAGTTACGACGGACGTTGTTATACGCCCGATATTGCGACGCTTTACGCGCCGTATACGCGGAAAATTCCGCTTGTCGAAAAATACATCAAGGATAATGCCGCCGAAAAAGAACCTCTGAAAAATCTATTTTTTTCGATAAACCCCAAAGTTTACGTTGCTTTGGCGCGCGATTCCGAGGGCTTTGCTGCCGCGAAGTCGTATTCCGAAAAGCCGCCCAAGGACGGCGCGTATATCGCTACGGAAACCGACCATTATGAAACAGCCGTTCTCGAGGGGGATAAGTGGGTTAAACTCGAAAAGCCGCGGTTGCGTTTCGATATGCCGAGTTTCGAAATGACGTTCTCTAAAAAACAGCTCGAAAGAATCGACAATTATCTGAAGACGATAAAACAAAAAGAGCGAAAGGGGTATGTGGTGGTGAAGATAAAGGACGGCAAATTTATTCCGGTGGGTATCGTGGTGAACCAAAAATCCCTCTTGGGCTTGTGAAATCGGGCTTGATACGGCACGATTGGCGTTTTTGCGAAGCAAAGGCGCAAATCGTTCCAACGGGAGATTGGCGCAAAGGCGCAAATCGTCCAATTCGGGCGTTTCGCGTTTGAGGCGGCAATGACACGTATGTTTAATACGCTTACATCGCCGCCCCAAACGCAAAGCCACCGTCTGAATCCCGATTTGACAAGCCCTGCCTAAGAAAAAGGACATCGGGCTTTACGGGGCGGCTTTCCTCTTCGGCGATTTTTTTTGATGAAAAAAGCTTCTTGACAAAACTTCTTCGTAGGGTAAAGTTCTGCTTTTTATTAAATTTGAAAGAGGTATTTAACCATGGGACAACCAAAACGCAAACAGTCTAAGCAACGCACCCGCATTCGTCGCGCGGCAAACCACTACGAACTTCCCCAGTTCGCGAAAGACCCGACGGACGGTTCTATCTGCATGTCGCACAGGGTCAATCCCTCGAACGGGATGTACCGCGGCAAGCAGGTTATCAGCGTAAAGATATAACTATAGCCCGATTAGGGGGTGTGCTTGATTGCTCCGACGGCGCGGCAGGGTCGTGTGCGGGGCTTTCGGGTTTTTTGCGGGTCGCCGCGTAAAGATTCTTGTGCTTCCTTTCGGTCTTTTTTAATTGTAATGCGGGATTATTTTTGTAATAACTCCCGCGTTTTTCTTTTACGCGGTGGCAGATTGCTTTGCCGCAAAACTCCAATTTTCGCACGATGAGTAATCCCATTCCGACTATAGCCGTCGATGTTATGGGTTCCGATATGGGACCCGAAGAACTCATTATCGGCATCCGTCAGGCACTCTCCTCCGATAAAAGCGACTACCGCATTATCGTTGTCGGCGACGACAAAGTAGTTTCGCCGCTCCTCGTGCGACACGGCGTGATGAAGGACAACCGCGTCAAAATCTACAACGCCTCAGAGGTCATCGAGATGGACGAAAAACCCATTCAGGCGATGAAAACAAAGCGCGACTCGTCGATGATGCGTTCGATTGACCTCGTGAAAATAGGCACTGCCGACGCCGTTTTGAGCTGCGGCAACACGGGCGCGCTGATGGCGGGCGGCACAATCAGGCTGCGCACGATGGACGGAATCGAACGTCCCGCGCTGGGTACGGTCATCCCCGGAAAGCTCAAGAGTTTCATTATGATTGACGTGGGTGCCGCGCCCGACCCAAAGCCCGAAAGTCTTGTCGACAACGCAATTTTGGGCGCGAACTATGCGCACGTCGCCCTCGGCATAAAAAATCCGCGCGTGGGGCTTCTTAGCAACGGCACGGAAGACTGCAAGGGCAACAGTCTTGTCCAGACCGCGCACAGGCTTTTCAAGGCGCAGGAGGGTGTAATAAACTACGGCGGGCTAATCGAGGGCTTCAACCTTTTCGACGGCGAGTTCGACGTTGTTGTGTGCGACGGTTTCACGGGAAATGTCGTGCTGAAGTCGCTCGAAAGCTCGATAAGGATGTTCAAGACAATCCTCAAAGAGGAAATTATGCGTTCGTGGGTCTACAAGCTCGGCATTTTGATTGCAAGCGGCGCGTTCAGGAGCCTTAAAAAACGTCTGCCGATTGACAAATATTCGGGCGCGCCGCTCTTGGGTTTGAACGGTCTTGTCGTAAAAGCCCACGGTTCGAGCAACCGCAAGCAGATTGCGGGCGCAATCGAGATAACTTTACGCTGTCTGCGCAAGCATATGCAGGAGCGGATTAAGGAGGACGTTTCGCGTCTGAAAGACATCGTTGCCCAAAACAAGGCGGCGGCGTTGGAGCGCGAGAAGAAAGCCGCGCAGGAACGCGCTTCGGCTTCGTAAAATTCACGGGGCGGTTGGACTGTTTTTAAGCCGTCCCGTTTTGTCGTTTCGGGCATTCCACCCGATTCCGCATATAAAACAGAACAAATTTTTATCTGAAAAATGGATTTTAAAAAGCCAAACTCAATCGTCATTTCTG
The DNA here is from genome assembly GCA_900548275.1 of uncultured Opitutales bacterium. Lineage (GTDB taxonomy): Bacteria > Verrucomicrobiota > Verrucomicrobiia > Opitutales > Intestinicryptomonadaceae > Merdousia. Next base: position 4,097 of record URJY01000051.1, read on the forward strand.
GGACGGGCAGGTATGTTCCCGAAAAGGTTTTGACAAACGACGACCTCTCGAAATTTCTCGACACTTCCGACGAATGGATTTTCGAACGCTCGGGCATCCGCCGCCGCCACATTGCGGCCGACGGCGAGGCGGCTTCGGATATGGCGTTGCACGCGTCGCGCAACGCGCTCGAAATGGCTGGCATAGACGCATCGCAGATAGATTTGGTCGTGTTGACAACCGTCAACCCCGATATGGCGTTCCCGTCGACGGCATGTCTGCTTCAGGCAAAGCTCGGAATCAGAAACAACATTCCGTGTTTCGACCTAAGCGCGGCGTGTTCGGGTTTTGTATACGGCGTCGAAGTGGCAACGCGTATGATGCAAAGCGGAATGTACAAAAACGCGCTCGTGGTGAGCTCCGAAAAAATGAGCAGCATTGTCGACTGGCAGGACAGGTCGACCTGCGTGCTTTTCGGCGACGGCGCGGGCGCGGTTGTCTTGCGCGCGTCCGACGACGAGAACGTCGGGATAGTCGGCACGGTGTTGGGTGCGGACGGTTCGGATACCGCTATGCTTTGTATGCCTGCGGGCGGTTCGCTTTTGCCGACATCCGCCGAGACGGTCGAAAAGCGGCTTCACTTTGTTCGTATGGACGGCAGGGAGGTCTTCAAGCACGCCGTAAAGATAATGCAGGAGAAGGCGCTCGAGGTTCTCGACAGGTGCGGGGTTTCCGCCGAGCAGGTTTCGCTTTTGATTCCCCATCAGGCGAATACTCGCATAATTCAGAGTGTTGCGAAGCGTCTGAACATTCCGTCCGAGAAGGTCTATGTGAACATCGAGAACTATGCGAACACGTCGTCTGCGTCGATACCGATTGCGTTGGACGAGGCGATGCGCGGCGGCAGGATAAAGCGTGGGGACTATGTATTGTTTGTAAGTTTCGGCGCAGGTCTAACGTGGGGAGCGACGCTTGTCCTCTTTTAGACGGCGCGTGAAAGCGCCGTTGATGCGGCGTTTCACGAATGTCTCAGACTTCGCGCGTACGCCAAGTACGCTGCGAACCCTGAGCCATTCGCAAAG
>URJY01000052.1 GCA_900548275.1 uncultured Opitutales bacterium
GTGATTATTTTGCGAAGCAAAATGCCCACTTGGGGGCGAAGCCCCCACAATGGCGAGCAGGCTCCAGCCTGCTAATGCGGGTGAAAACAGGAAAGGCGCGGCTATAGCCGCGCCGTGTAATCACAGATATAAAAACTTGAATTTGCCGAGCGCGTCCGCCCATTTTGCCGCCGATTCTTTTTGCGGTTCGAAAATCTTGGGCTGGCAGCTCGCCGAAATTATCGCGCGGGCTTCGGCAAGATTCTTTACCATGCCGTCGGCTTTCATCTGCATTGCAACGTTGCCGAGTGCGGTCGATTCGGTCGGCCCGGCAAGAATCGTGCGCCCAGTGGCGTTGGCGGTGAACTGGTTCAACATCGCGTCTTTCGAGCCGCCGCCCATCACGTTGATTTCCGACACCTTTACACCCGCAAGCTTTTCGATTGTCTCGAAAACACAGGCGTATTTGAGGGCAATGCTCTCCTGAATCGTGCGGAAAATGCGTCCGTGTGTGTCGGGCACGGGAAGCGAATTTTTGCGCGCGAAGTCGGCAATAGCCTGCGGCATATCGGCGGGCATAACGAAGTCGGGCGCGTCGGGGTTGATGAGCGTGCGCATTTCCTCGCTTTCGGCAGCCGCCTTTTCAAGCTCGGGATACGACTTGTCGCAGCCCTTTGCCTTCCAGACTTCCTTCGACTTCTGCACGAGCCACATTCCAGTGATGTTCTTGAGGAATCGCACCGTGTTTTCCGCGCCGACTTCGTTGGTGAAGTTTTCGGCAAACGAGGCGTCGGTAGCAATCGGCGACGGAAGCTCGACCCCCGGGAGCGACCAAGTGCCGCTGTTGATGTATGCGGGCAAAGCCGTACGCGCGGGCGTTGCGGCAACCGCCGAAGCGGTGTCGTGGCTTGCCACGGCGACAACCTTGAGGTCTCCCAATTCGGCGCGCAACTCGGCGCGAAGATTGCCGATTACATCGCCGCATTCGGCAAAGCCGTTTTTGAAAACGTCGGCAGGCGCGCCGATTTTTTCGATGATGTCCCAAGCCCAGTCGCGCTTGAACGGGTTGTACATTTGGGTCGTCGAGGCGTTCGTGCGCTCGTTGACCTTTTCGCCCGTGAGCATAAATGCGAAGAGGTCGGGCATCATCAAAAAGCTTTTCGCCCTGCCGAGATTGCCGCCCCGCTCGAGTTCCGCCATCATCTGGAAGACGGTGTTGAAGAACATAAACTGTATACCCGTAAGCGAGTAGATTTCCTGCTTGGAAATTTTTGCGAATACCTTGTCCATCATACCGTCGGTGCGCGAATCGCGGTAGATGTAGGGCATATTCATAAGGTTGTCGGAAGCGTCGAGAAGCCCGTAGTCTACGCCCCAAGTGTCGATTCCCAGCGACACGATGGAATCGCCGTAAAGACTGCGCGCCTTTTTGACCGCCGAAACGATTTCGCCGAATATTGCCTTTGCGTCCCAGTGGTACGACGCGCCGACCTTTACGGGCGCGCTCGCCCAACGCGAGACTTCTTCAAGGGTTATCGTTTTCGAGTCGAAACGCGCCGCCATAAGGCGTCCGCTGCCCGCGCCCAAGTCTACTGCAAGGTATACTTTGTCTGCCATGATTTTTTCTTTCCTTATTTTTCGAAGAGTTCGAAGACGGCGGTGTCGGGCGTTTTGAAGTCGTACACGAACTTGTCGGTATTTTCCGCCGCGATTTTGCCGCTGTAAATTTCAACTACCTTTGCATATTTTTTCGGTAGGGTGATTGTCTTTTTGCCGCCCTTCGCCGTGTGGATTGCAACGAGCCGCTCGTTGGCGAACACTGGCGTTTCGAAATCGGTGTACAGGGTTGCGCCCGCCTTTGCGGCGAGGTCGCGCAAAACGGCGGGGCTTACGTCGTCGTAGTCGCAAATGTACGCGCGCGTGTGGTCGGAGTATTTGCGCACGTTAACGCCCGCGGTCTTGTAGGCGAATCCCGTAAGTTTTTCGGTTCGCGAGGGGTCGAGCGTCCTGCCGTCGGATATGCCCGCAACGTCCATAAACAAAGCCGTCTTGCCGTCGGTGAAAACGTGCTTTTTCAGGATTTCGGCGCGTTCGGGCGTAAGATGGAACATTGCGGGGAACACGAAGAGCTTGATTTTCGACATATCCGTTTTGCCGATGTCGTTGAACGAATACACCTCGAACGGCGCGCCGAGCGCGTTGAGCTTTGTGCGCATATCGACGAAAAGCTTCTGGCACTTTTTGTTCGTCTCGTTGATGTAGAGCGCGCTCTGCGGGTCGACGACAAGCGCGACTTCAGCCATGCTGCGCTCGGGCTTCGTGGCGTATTTGTCCCAAAGTTTTTTGCTTTGGGCAATGAGCTTCATAGTATCGGGCGAGTCGTAAAAGCCGCCCCACATATCGAAGCACCACAGCGACGTTCCGTTGACCATCGTCAGCGCAAATTCGCGCTTCATACCCGCGTCGACCTCAGCCTGATTTTTCCAGTCGGAATCGAAGCCCGCAACGTTCATGCGCGGAACTTTTGTCGTGGGCGTGCGGTGGTCGATTTCGTGCAGCCATCCCTTGCCGCTGCGCAGACGCGAACCGTTGGGGCACATAAAGCCGCTGCCCTGCCCCATCTTTCTGTCGTAGTACGTTCCGGGGGAGACGAAAAAGTCGATGTTGGGAGACGAGAAAATGCGCTCGTAGCTGAGATGCCCGCACGAGACCATCCGACCGCGCGCAAGCTGCACAATGTAGCCGAAGAACATCCCGATTTCCTTGTCGGGCGAAACCATACTGCGCGTTATGCCCGAAAATTCGTTGATGGTATCGACGATGATGTCGCTCGAAAATTCGCAATAGTCGATTACGTCGCGCTCGGTTTGCGGATCGCGGATAAAGTCTTCAAACGACGCGTGGTCGAGACGGTCGAAAGTCGGCACGGGAAGCACCTTTTGCCCGCGCTCCGACTGCCACTTTTTCCAAGCCTTTGTCTTGTTTCTGCCCGCGCCGAAACGGCTGTAGTCCATCCACTCGTCGGTCTGCCCGCACGCGAGCAGATACGCCTTGATTTTGTCGCCGTACTTTTTCTCGGTGTGCTCGAGAAACGCCTTCAAATATTTTGCGGTCTCTTTGCGCCAACGCGGATTCGAAACGGCATTGGAAAGCTGCGTGAAACTGTCGCTTTCCAACGAGTTCCAAGACTCCTGACGCGTGAACCAATGCGGCGAATTCAAATCCACAATGCAGACGAATTTTGCATTCGGATTTACCGCCAAAATGTCGTCGAACTGTTTGTCGAGAACCTCGAAATGATACTCGTCAAACCAAGTCCAAATGTTCGGATACTGACTATACCTGTCGCCGAGCGAATTTGTTGTGTTGGCAGGCAGAAACGCGACCATATCAACCCCCGCGTCGGCAAAACGCTTCATCGCCGCAAACTCGGGATTAAACGAACGATACGAAAATATCTTTCCGCCCGCGCCGAACAGGTTGGCGGAACAAACCGCAACCCCCGTCAAAATCATCATCTTGAGAATGTTCTTCATATACATAGCAAGCTACAACAAACACTATGCCAAACATCTCCCCAAAAATCAACTTTTTATATCCGCAATATTTTGCGACAAGAAACAAGAATCGCGACGATAGGAGCTGTTAATGAAAAATGAATAATGAATAATGAATTGCGGCGTACATTCATAGCGACGCAAGAATGAATTTTGGCGTACATTTTATAACGCCAAAAGAATGAATTTCGGCGTTTATGATAGACGCCG
>URJY01000053.1 GCA_900548275.1 uncultured Opitutales bacterium
TGTGTAGTGTCAGAACAAGCGATTGCCGCAGGCAATGCGGAAGAAATGGGAAAGAGGCAACTATAGTTGCCGCGCATAACCACAGATATAAAAAAATTCGAAATTTTGTGTTGAAGTTTTTGGGGGGGGCTCGCAGAATCGGAGGATTCAGAATCTGGGAAAGATTCCTCAGGGAGATTGAAAATGAAACACTGTATTTATCCAACACTTGCGGCACTTTGCGCACTCGCCTACACGGCGCGCGCCGACGCAACAAATATCTACGGCGGGCTCGACGCAGCCTCCGCAACGGAAATCGTTTCGGACGGAACAAATACCGACGTAGTCCTCAATCCGAACGCGTCCGCCCCCTCGTCGGACTCGTACTTTAAGGCGAACAACAACACGGTAAGCTCGGTTTCCACTTCGAGCGAATCCATCTTCAACGTCATAGGCGACGAAACGAACGGCTCGACAACCACAATCGACATCGCACAGGTGGGAGACGGCGAATTTTCGGCGTTTGAAAACAACGGCAGAATAAATCTCGGCAGGGCGCGCTTCGAAGTCGTAAACTTCGCAGGCTCTTCGGCTGTGGCAAACATCGACTTGGGCTCGATGAGACTCAACCCCGGTTCGAATGCATACGGTTCGGCATACGGCTTGGATGTGAAAACAAACGCCAATATCACGGGCACCGAGTTCAACGCCAGCGGGCTCGATTCGGGCGGCGAGTATTCGGTTCGGATTTCGAACAATTCGAATGTCGTGTGGGCGGTCGATAATTCCGAGTTTGAATTGAACACGGGCATTCTCGTAAACAAGGGTTCGACTCTTACCATCAAAAAGCCCATCAACTTTTCGAACGGTTCGGTTTTGGAAGTTGGCGGCAAGTTGGTTTTCGACCGCGTTGCGGCGGATGCAGGCTTGTCTGTATCGAAACTCAAACTTTCGGGCACTCTTACAACCACGGGCGGCGGCATTTCGCTTTGGGGCACATCGCAGATTTCCAAGACGGGCGTGTTGGAATCGACGGGCGATATCAATTTTACGGGCACTTTAACAGTGGAAAGCGGCGGTCGAATTGTCGTCAAGCAAGACCCCGAAAAAACCGCGACTTCGAAAATCATTATCGGCAGCTATAATACGCTCGAGTTGGAATCGGAAAACGCAATTTCTATGGAGGGCGGCTCTACTTCCCGCGTAGATCTGGGCGTAAACTACAGTGGCGGAAAGTTGATTCTTAGAGCCGACAATATGTTCGGCAATCTCGCGTATTTGGATAGTGCTGCAAACACGCTCACCATTCAACTGAACGGCTCGCACGTTTATTTCGACGGCATTACGTTCAAGTATCCGAACTACGGCGGCAAGCTTGCAATCGAAAAGTTCGACGAGCAGTTGGTGTTCTTCAAAGACATTGACGGATGGGATAACATCAAGAGCGTAACCCTTACCGCCGTCGACGGTCAGCAGTACACAAAAGACCAACTTTATCTGATTGAGGGAACATACCTCGACGGAACAAAAGGCTATTGGCTCTCGACTTCATCAGTCCCAGAACCTGCGGAATACGCCGCTATTTTGGGGGCGATTGCGATTGCTTTTGCATTGAAGCGTCGTTGCTCCAAAAAATGAGACTGCGAATGTAGGTCTACTACAATTCGCACCCTCATTTTCCTCCGCGCCTACCTTCAATGGCAAAATCAATGCACACTCGCCCCCAAAAGGGACGAGTCCGAGAGGAGGCTCGAACCTTTTTAGAAGATTGCTTTTTGCATTGAAGCGCAAGGCTGCAGCCTTGACGGCGAGGAGGGGAAAATAAGTAGCGATTGGGCGTTTTTAAAACGCCCAATGCGGAAGAGACAGGAAAGGCGCGGTTATAGCCGCGCCGAGTACACACAGATATAAAAAACGAACTCTTGAAGACATCGCGAACTTGCGGTGTCTTTTTTTGTGTGATAATCCCAAGCAAGCGATTACCGCAGGTAATTCGGAGAATGCAGGAAAGCGGCAACTATAGTTGCCGCGCATAATCACAAATATAAGAAACGCGCCGCATAATCACAGATATAAAAAACGCGAGGTGCGGAGCTTTTTTTTTGTCAAGCGTTTTTGTTCGTTTTGCGGACGTTCGGTTTTGTGGTTGATTTTGTAATATGCTTTATTTTAGTATGATAACGTTGGTAAACCGTTGAATGAATTTCCGTTATTTCGTGTTGAATATATTGCGATTCTGCGGTAGATTTCCGCGTAGATGAGCCCCAGTGGGTTTGTATCTGCTTTAATTTAACAATCATAAAATCCATATGAAAACAAAAGCCAAATATTGTGCCGCGATTGCGTCGGTATTCGCATTTGCGGCGTTCGCGCAGGCGCAGGAAGACACGGTTTCCAACGTCTACGGCGGAACTTCAAAACGCGTGCAGCTTGTATCCGAAGCGGGCAAGCCCGACCTCGTTCTCAATCCCAATCGGGAAGATCCCACTGCGGAGGCGCTCTTCTCTGCCGACTCTTACAAAACATTCCGTTCCATAACCACAACGGGCAATCCGAGCCTTTGGAATATCGCCTTGGGCAAGGCAACGATAGACATCGCCCAGTCGGGCGGCGGCGAGTTTGTGGCGTTTGCCAACAACGGCACTATGTCGTGGAATGTCGTTAAATTCGATGTTGTAAATTCCGCGGGTTCGGACGCTACCGCACTGCTCGATTTGGGCACGCTTTCGCTCAGAACAAATGCCGACGGTCTCGAAACGTGGCTGACAATCGGCACGCGCGCAAAAGTTTCGGGTATACTCGTAAACACTTGGGAAGGAGGCACAGAACAGCGCGGTATTTGCATTACCAATAATGCCGACGTAACCTACAACGTTTCCGAGACGGCCTTCGGACCTATGGGCAGACTCAAAGTCGACGGCGGTTCCACGTTAAACGTAAAGGGCAAACTTACTTTCAACGGCGCAGGGTCGAAACTAATACTCGGCGGCACGATGTCGTACGACGCGGCGGCGGCGGGGCAGAGCTTGACCTTGCGCGATGCGTCCATTACAGGTACGCTCATCACAAAAGGAGGAGTCGGGTCGAACTTAACACTTGCGGGCGCGACGACTCTTTCGGGCAACGGTATAATAAACGCAAACGGCGCAATCATAATTGATTCGGGCTCGCTGACGGTTTCCGACAACGGCAAAATTTCGATTGTCGACGACAAAACCTACGACCCGCGAATCAGAATGGGCGGCGGCACGCTGACGTTGAACGCAGAAAACGCCGTGCAGGTGAACAGCACGCGCTACAATCTTGCCAACATCGTAATCTACGGCGGCAACGGGAGCAAAGTCATCGTCAACGAAGACAACAAATTCCGCCTCTTGTTCTTCCAGTCGAACCACGACATAACGCTCGACGTTGCCGAAGACGCAACGGTATTTTTCGAGCAAATCGGCATCGGCTCCGGCGGCGGCGGTACGCTCCTAATCGAAAACTTCGGCGACGAGCGCATTTTCTTTGCAAGCAGCGATAATTGGGGCGCAATCTCGATTTCCGCAACCGACAAAAACGGCAAAACTTTCACGAAAGACGAGCTGAAACTTGTTGCGGGAAGGTACATCGACGGCACAAGCGGCTACTGGCTGAATGCGGTAGTTCCCGAACCGTCCACTTATGCTATGATTTTCGGCGCGATTGCGTTGGGCTTT
>URJY01000054.1 GCA_900548275.1 uncultured Opitutales bacterium
AGCAACGACGCTTCAATGCGAAAGCAATCGCAATCGCCCCCAAAATAGCGGCGTATTCCGCAGGTTCGGGAACTGCCGTCAGGGCGTAGTTGCCGTAGCCGCCTTCCACCTCAACCAGCTTCAACTGGTCTTTCGTGTACGTTTTCGAGCCGTCGCTTACCGAGATGTCGAACCTGTCGTCGGCGAACCAGTCGTTTTTGTTGAAGAACACTCTGTCTTCGGCGAAGTTTTCGATAAAGAGCGTTGCGCTCGTCGCCGCGCCCGCGATGTTGTCGATGTTCATCTTTACGCCGTCTCCGAGAACGATGTTGAGAATCGAGTCGTTCTGGAAATAGAGCTGTTCGAATTTGTTGTCGGCGTTAAGTCTGAGCGTGTTCGCATTCGTTCCGCCGATTACCGTCAGCTGGCACAGCCCGAGCGTGTTGTCGGTTACGAAAGCGTCCTTTTTGTTGAGCACAAGTTCGCCGCCGCCGCCGAAGAGGATTCTGCCGTAGTATTGGGTAGTATTTTCCTTGATTTTCTTGAGGTTGATTGTACCCGCAGTGCTTTCGATTGTCAGCTTGCTGCCGTTGTTGAGCCTCAACGCGCCGATAGAGTCTACCTGCCCGCCGTCGCCAATGACGTTGTTTGTGCCCGTGAAAATCACCTGCGCATTACCCTGTCCCTGTGTATTTGCGATGTTTGTGATGAGCTTGCCCGAGATTGCCGCGTTGTTGAGCGTAAGATTTCTGCTTTGGGTGGAAACGTATTCGAACGTACCCGCGATGTTCTGTGTGCTTCCTCCGAAGTTGAAAACCGCGTTTTGGGCTTTGAGGGTTGCGCCCTTGTCGATTTGCAGAATCGAAAGATTTCCGAATTCCGAATTTGAAACGGTCCAATCTACATTTGCATTGTTCGAAATCTTCAGTGTGAGCACGCCGGTTTGCGTCTTGAACGAAGTGCCCGAAACGTTTGCCTTTGTGGCAATGTCGATTGTTCCATTTTCGCGCGAGTTGTTCGTCATCGCGGTGAAGTCGCCCAACTTTACGTTTGCTGTCGATTCCGTGCCCGCAGTGTTCTCGATTTTGAGGGTGTATTTGCTCGAGAAATTCCAAACCATCGCGCCGCCGTTGTTGACCAACGCATCCACCGCGTCCGAACCCGTAGCCCGCGTGTCGATTGTCATCTCGAAGGCAACGTTCCACGCATTCGGGGTTGCCGTTGTCGTCAGGGATTTTACCGTTGCGCCGTTTGCGTTGAAGTAGGCTAAGCCCGAAGGGTTATCCGTGCGGGGCGCAAGTACGATGTCCTGCCAAGCGTCGTTGGGGATTATTGCACGCAACTTTTCACCGCCCGTGCCGCCCGCAACTTCGACTGCCTGAGCCGAGAGAGCGCAGAGGGTTGCCAATAATACGATTGTCGTTTTCTTCATAGTTCTGTCCTGTGTTAGCGGATTTTTTTAGAATGACGGAAAGCTAATACTCCCTTTTATTTAAATCAAGCATTTTATTTGCATATAATGCTGTCACACGAAAAGTTGAATCATTTTTTTTTTTTTGTTCAAAAACGTCTGCGGGACGCCCGAAAACAAAAAAAATCGGGCGGGTGAAACCGTCCGATTTTTTGCGGGTTGAAATGCTTTTTTCGAACTATTCTTCGAAGCCGACCGAGCTTTTGAGGATGTTCGCCGAACCGCCGCGGATTGCCTGCGCGATGTTCGAAGTTCTTACGGTTTCGCCGTAGACGGTCAACATACCTTCGCCCGTATTTTCGTCTTTGAGCGACGAGAACCATTCAACGTGCGCGTCGGTGAATGCGATGTGCCCGCCTTCGCGTTTGAATACGCCTTCGTTTGCGTCCCATTCGCCGTTGGGCTTAAGACCGCGCGTCCAGACGAGCGGAGTGCCCGAGGGCGCGTTGGGGTCGGTGCGGTTTGCGACCGCCCAGCTGATGGGGAACGACTTGAATTCGGGGTCGATGCGCGTCGTCGAGCCTTTGCGGTCGATGACGAACTTGGGCATTGCGACGCCTTCGGAAATCTTTTCGATAACGGGCAGGTCGAAGTCGAGAATCCAGAGCTTGGGGTCGTTGAAGTCGTCTACGCCGCGCGCGAGAGCCGCAGCCCAGTCGTAGATTGTCTGACCCTTTACGATGCGCGTTTTCGTGCCCGTTTTTACATACGAGAGCCAAGTTTTTGCGATGTTGCTTGCGCTGTTCATCGACTTAACTTTGCTGCCCGCGCCCATCGCCTGCGAGAGGGCGGGATAAATCAAACTGGCGAGAACGCCGATGATGGCGATAACGATGAGCAGTTCGACGAGGGTGAAACCTTTTGATTTTTTTACGTTTTTCATAGTTGTCATATTGTAAAGTAGAAGCTGAAAGACGGCAAAACGAATGCCCTTTGCATGTTCGGTATAAACCGTACTTTCCGATTTTTTGCAAGTCCAAAATGAATCGCCGCGCAAGTTTTTTTCCGCCGAGTCGCCGTTTTTTGATAAAGCTTCCGACCGCTTCCCGTGTCGGAACGGCTTGCGGTTGCATATTTTTCGAACCCATAAAAAAAGCTTCGGGGATATTTACCCCGAAGCTTTAGATTGTACAATGTTTACTTTCTTCTGCGATATGCGGCAAAAGCAATCGCGATTGCGCCGAAAATCGCCGCCCATTCGGCGGGTTCGGGAACTGCCGTGCCCGTGAGCGTTAAATTGAATTTATATGTATTGTGCCCAAAGCCGACACCTTCGCCTTCGGTGGGCATTTCGGGAATGAGCGAGTTGTCTATGGAAATTACAAACG